>JAXHLS010000002.1:3059678-3719357 GCA_034522055.1 Gammaproteobacteria bacterium | reverse complement strand
CCCCATCAAAACGGCACCAGGGCGCTGACGAAGAAGCGGGCCAGCCAGCCCATGACGTTGGAATCGGCGACCTCGCCGTCGCCGGCGTAGTGGATGGTGGAGTTGGCGACGCGGGTGGAGGGCACGGTGTTGTCGGCGGTCACGTCCATGGGGCGCACGATGCCGGAGAAGCGCAGGTACTCGTTGCCGCGAGTCAGGGTCATGACCTTCTCGCCCTGGATGACCAGGTTGCCGTTGGGCAGGACCTCGGCCACCGTCACCGTGATCTCGCCTCGAATGCGGTTGGACTGGGTGGTCTCGCCGAGGCCTTCGAACTCCCTGTTCGAATTGATGCTGTTGGCGAGGCTGAAGCGCCGATCTTCCCCGGCGTCCAGCACGTTACGCACCACCGGCAGGCGGGGGATGCTGGGGCTGCCACCGAAGATGGTGGGATTGTCATCTTCGAAGATGGTCTCCTGCTCGATGATGGTCTCGGACTCCTTCTCCGCCGTCGTCTGTTCTACCAGCTGGATGGTGAGGATATCCCCGACGCGGCGCGCCCGAGTGTCGGTGAACAAGGTGGCGTCGTAGAACTGGGGCCCGGTATGGGCCACGGAGAAGATGGCGCCGGCGGTGGGCGCCGGGGCCGGCTGGGGTTCCGGCCGCGCCGCCGCGAAGGCGGGGTCACGGGTAGGCTGGGTCTGGCAGCCGCCCAGCAGGGCAAGAAGCAGTGCCGCCATGAACAGGCGCGTTGGCATTTTCATCGTATTCCTCCCGGCACCCCGGCCGGTTGCGTCATCACAGGAGCTGGACCGCGAACTCCAACATCTGGTCGGCGGTGGATATGGCCTTGGCATTCATCTCGTAGGCCCGCTGGGCCTCGATCATGTTCACCAGTTCCTCCACCGTGTTGACGTTGGAACTCTCCAGGGCGCCCTGGATCAACTGGCCGCGACTGTCCTCGCCGGGCACCCCCTGCTGGGGCGCCCCCGAGGAGGCGGTCTCCATGAACAGGTTGTCGCCGATGGGCTGCAGCCCGGCCGGATTGATGAACTCGGTGAGCTGGATCTCGCCGATCTCGGTGGGGGCGGTATCCCCCGCCACCTGGACGGTGACGGTGCCGTCCTGGCCCACCGTGAGGGCGGTGACCTCGTCGGGTACCGTAAGGTTGGGCTGCAGCAGGAAGCCGGTGGCGGTCACCACATTGCCATCACCATCCACCTGGAAGCCGCCATCGCGGGTATAGGCCACGGAGCCGTTGGGCAGCAGGATCTCGAAGAAGCCCTTGCCGCTGATGGCCAGGTCCAGGGAGTTCTCGGTCTGGGTGATGTTGCCCTGCTTGAACAGCTTCTCCGTGGCCACGGTGCGCACCCCGGTGCCGATCATCAGCCCCGACGGCAACTGGGTGTTCTCCGACGACGCGGCACCGGGCTGGCGCACCGTCTGGTAGAGCAGATCGGCGAAGACGGGCCGCCCCTGCTTGAAGCCGGTGGTGGCCACGTTGGCTAGATTGTTGGAAGTGACCGCCAGCCGGGTCTGCTGGGCCTCGAGGCCGGTCTTGGCGATCCACATGGATTGACTGCTCATGACGCTGTGCTCCTCGGTTCTCGCAAGGGGGGTCTGCCCACGGCCCTGCGGTGTTGCGTGTTATGCGTGTTAACTGAGACGCAGGATGGTGGCGGCGCGCTCGCTGGTCTCCTTCGCCGTCTCCATGACCTTGATCTGGAACTCGAAATTGCGGGCCAGGGTCATCATTTCCGTCATCGCCGCGACGGCGCTGACGTTGCTGGTCTCCAGGCCCCCGGACACCACCTGGACCGCGGCATCCGCCTCGGCGGGCACGCCGTCGCGACGCCGGAACAGGCCGTCCTCGCCCTTCTCCATCTCGGCGCCGGGCGGGTTCACCAGCTTCAGGCGGTCGACCGTCACCAGGGCGTTGGCGTTCTGTCCCATGGGCAGGATGCTGATGGTGCCGTCGCCGGCGATCTCCACCGCTTGGGCGGGGGGTAACGCGATGGGGCCGCCGTTACCCAGCACCGGCTGGCCGGCGCCGTTGACCAGGATGCCGTTGACGGTGGTCTGGAAGTCGCCGCGCCGGGTGTAGGCCTCGTTGCCTTGGGCATCCAGCACCCCCAGCCAGCCCGCGCCGCCGATTGCCACGTCGAGGGGCCGGCCGGTGGTGTGGATGGTCGAGGGGTTGAGGTCATGGCCCGGCCGCTCCGTCATGGCGTAGGCCCGGGTGGGATGACCCGGGCCGAACACGGGCATGCTGCGGGCCTGGGCCAGGTCGGCGCGAAAGCCGGGGGTGGTGACATTGGCCAGGTTGTTGGCATTGACCGCGAGGCCGTGCATGGCCTCGCGGGCACCGGTCATGGCGACATAGACCATCCTATCCATTTCATCTCACCTCTGCGCTGCCGTGATGCTGCCGTATCCTCATCGCCCGCTCAGGATCAGCGGATGTTGATGATGGTCTGGGTCACCTCGTCCTCGGTGCGGATCATCTGGGCGTTGGCCTGGAAGTTGCGCTGGGCCACGATCATGTTCACCAGCTGGTCGGCGAGTTCGACGTTGGACTCCTCCAGGGCACCGGCCTGGACGAGTCCCAGGCTGGCGGTGCCCGGCGCCCCCGGCAGGGGCTCGCCGGAGTTAGCGGTCTCCGCCCACAGGGTGTCGCCCTGGGGCTGCAGACCCTGCACATTGGCGAAGTTGGCGAGCTGTACCTGTCCGAGCGCCCGGCTCTTGCCATTGGAGAAGCGGGCCTGTACCAGCCCGTCGTCGCTGATGTCCACGCCGCTCAGGCGGCCGGTGCTGAAGCCGTCCTGGGACAGGGCGTTGACGCCGAAGGCGGCGCCGAACTGGGTGGTGCCGGTGAAGTCGATGCTTACATCGATGGGCGCGGCGCCGGTGGTGGGCGTGAACTGGCCGAAGTTGATGGGCATGGGGGTGGCGGTGGTGAGGTTACCGCCGCTGTCGAAGCTGATGGTGGGCGGGGTGCCGCCCCCCACCAGTTGGGTGTTGTCGCCGTCGATGCGCGCGTGCACCTCCCACAGGTTGGCCTCCACCTTGCGATAGTAGGTGCTCAGCAGGTGCTCCTGGCCGAGGGAGTCGAATACCGTCAACGAGGTGGCATTGTTGAAACTGCGCGGCTCGTTGGGGTTGAAGGGGAAGGGATCGGTGAAGGTGGTGGTGAGATCGTCACCCGCACCAAAATTCAGGTCCAGATCGTCTGCAGGGTCGATCCCGACGCCGCTACCCGTATCCACGGTCAGGGAGGGCGGTGGGGGCGGGGTGGTGGCGGCCGGGGCGTTCACCAGGTTGGTGACGTCGATCTTGTTCGCAGAGCGCCGGGCCGCGGTCAGCACCACGTTGCTGCCATTGACCTCGGCATCGAAATGGGTGGTCTGGTTCACCTTGCTGGAGATGTACTCGGCCACCTCGGTTCGGGACGCCGTGGTGGGATCGGGGCCCTCGGAGAGGAAATCGAGTTCTACGGTCTCGGTGTTGCCGGCGCCATCGGTGAGATCGAAGGTGTAGCCATCCTCATTCTGGAAGTCGGAAAACGACGTGAAGGTGAGGCTGGGATGGACGTTGGTGTCATCCCCCGCATCCAGGTTGACGCGGGCCTCCACCGCCGTGGTGGCCTCGGGCGCGATGTTCGAGGTATCGATCTGCAGGTCCCCCACGGCGCCGGTGATGGAGCCGTTGGCGGCGGCCTGGAAGGCCTGGAGACGCTGGCCGGTGCCGTTGACCACGTTGCCGTCGCGGTCCACGCCGAAGGCCCCCGCCCGGGTATAGAAGATCCCGTTGTTGTCCTCCACCACGAAGAAGCCCTCGCCGTTGACGGCGAGGTCGAGGTTGTTGTCCGTGAAGGAGATATTGCCCTGGGAGAACTGCTGGGCCACGCGGGTGACCTGTACCCCCTGCCCCGAAGCATCCTGGGCGGAGCCCAGGTTGGAATTGGCGAAGATGTCCGCGAACTCCACCCGCGCACGCTTGAAGCCCGTGGTGTTGGAGTTGGCGATGTTGTTACCGGTGGCATTCAAATCCTTGGTGGCCGCCTGGATGCCGCTCACTGCAACGCGAAATGCCATGATTCGCTCTCCTGTTATTCTGGTTACTGTCTAAAGGATCCGTCGCACCACGCCGAGGGATACCGAATCCTGCCCCGAGAGATTGAGCTCGGGCGCCTGCCCGCCCCGACCCAGGGTCACGCTGTCCACATGGGCCACCACCAGGGTCTCCGCCGCCAGGGCGTCGTCACCGGCATCGTAAGCGCCACGCACGGTGTAGCTACCCGGTGGGGCCTGCTCACCGCCATCGGTCAGCCCATCCCAGGTGAAGTCCACGAGGCCCGCCGACTGGGCCCCGAGATCGATGCGGCGCACCGTTTGCCCCAGATCGTCGACGATGCTGAGGGTGACCTGCGGCGAGGCCTGGGGCAGCTCAACCGCACCCTGCAGCCCTTGCTGGGCATCCAGGGTGCCGCGCGAGCCCGGGATGAGAACGCTGCGTCCCACGAGGGTGGAGGCCTGCAGGGCCTGGCTGGACTGCAGCGCGTTGGACAGGCTCGAGAAGGTCTGCTGCATCTCCTGGACCCCACTGACCATGGAGAACTGCGCCATCTGGGCGAGGAACTCGTTGCTCTCCAGGGGCTTCAAGGGGTCCTGGTTCTGGAGCTGCGCCGTCATGAGCTTGAAGAACTCGTCCTGGCCCAGCTCGTTGCGTGCCTTGTCCGTCTGCTGCTTGTTGGCGATACTGAGGTTCTTCACCAGGTCGTTGCCGATATCACCCGTCTTGGTCATGGTCCCCTACCTCGTCGTCCGCTAGCCCTGGCCGAGTTGCAGCGTGCGCTGCATCATCTGCTTGGACGCGTTGATCACCTCGATGTTGCTCTGAAAGCTGCGGGACGCCGATATCATGTCGGTCATCTGCTCCACCATGTTGATGTTGGGCCTGAAGATGTAGCCCTCGTCATCGGCCTGGGGGTGGTCGGGGCGGTATTCGGCCCGCGGCGGCGCGGCACCCTCCACGATCCCCAGCACCCTCACGCCCTCGGCGGCGTGATCATCACCGAAAGCCATCTGCTCCCGCAGCACGGCCTGAAACACAGGATAACGGGCCCTATAGGTCTCATTCACGCTGCTGCTGATGGTATCCGCGTTGGCCATGTTGCTGGCCGTCACGTTCATGCGCACCGACTGGGCGGCCAGGGCGGTGGCGGCGGTGTCGAAGATCTTGAACAGGGACATGGCTACTCTCCCTTGATGACCTGGGTCAGGCCCTTGACCCTGCGATCCAGGAAATGGAGGCTGGCCTGGTACATCATGGCGTTCTTGGTGAAGGCCGCCTGTTCCACGTTCATATCCACCGTATTGCCGTCCAGGCTTGGATTCAGCGGTATGCGGTACTTGACACCCTCGAGACCGCCCACTCCGAGGGTGGCGGGACCACCCCCCAGGTGGCGCTCGTGGGTACGCCGGGGCTGGCCGGCGTCGCGGGCCGCGGTGGCCTCGTTCAGGACCTCGCGGAAATCGATGTCCCGGGCCTTGTAACCGGGGGTGTCGGCGTTGGCGAGGTTGGTGGCGATGAGGCCGGCGCGGCGCGCCCGGGTCACTACCGCGGCCTCGTGAATGCCAAATGCCTTGTCTATGCTGATTGCCACGGCCATCTCCCTACAGAAAATCGGAACTCGGCGGGGATCATTCAGGTTTCGTGCCAGGTTCGACCCGGCGGCTGCGGGACCCCCATTATCGGGGCTCCCCGGCCCGTTTGGCCGTGGCGCCGGCGGACGGTGGCAAGATCCCGGCGTCCCGCGGATCCCCGGCGTCGGCAGGTGTTTGCCGTCGGGCGGCAAGCGGTGTCCCCTCAAAACCGGTCCTGGAGCCCACGCCATGCCCGCCGGCGGCTCATCCGGCCCGAGGCGCGCCGCCCATTGCCCATCACCCATCGCCCATCGCCCATCGCCCCCAGAACGGCATGTGCTTTGCATCTTCCCATGGCAAGTCCCGCGAACACAGGCAGCCAGCATGACTCGAGCACTCGTTATCACTCTCTTGATGGTCACCATCCTGCCGCCAGCAGCGGCCGAGCCCCAGGCCCTGGATACCATCCGTGGGGCGGCGCGGGACTATGTCATTAAAAACCTCGACGGCCTCGCAGGCAGGGTAGTGGTGGAAGCCACGGCCCTGGACAGCCGGTTGCGTCTCAATCGGTGTACCCAGCCCCTCGAGGCCTTCCTGCCCAACGGCAGCATCGGCCCGGGCAACGTCACGGTGGGAGTGCGCTGCACCGGCGCCCGGCCCTGGTCCCTGTACGTGCCGGTGGCGGTGAAGGTGATGCAGCCGGTGGCGGTGCTGGCGCGCGCCAAGAGCCGGGGCGAGATCCTGGAACGGGCAGACTTCGTCATGGAGGAGCGGGACACGACGTCCCTGCGCGCCGGCCACTTCGACGACCCCGAGGCCCTCGTGGGCATGCGCATGCGCCTGTCCCTGGCCGCCGGCGGCGTCGTGAGCCATCGCCACCTGGAGCGGCCGAACCTGGTAAAGCGGGGCGAGCGGGTATTGTTGATATCGGGCGCCCGGGGGTTCTCTGTACAGATGCATGGCCGGGCCCTCGCGGACGCCGCGGCCGGCGAACGGGTGCGGGTGGAAAACACCAGCTCGAGCCGTGTGGTGGAGGGCCGGGTCACACCCGACGGCAAGGTACGTATACAATTGTGAAGCCCGCCTGTGAACGGGGATAAAGGCGGTCGGCTCCCGGGTCGCTACGACTTGAGACGGGACTGATCCACGCACACGGGAGAGAAGCCCATGGCAATCGACATCAAAGGCATCGCCGGCAACACCCTGACGCCGCGACAGGTGGGCAGCCAACCGTCCTCTGCGCGGCGGGAAGGCGCGACCGCCCGGCCACCGGGGGGCGAGACCGTGTCCCTCACCCAGACCGCGGTGAGCCTGGAAAACATGGAGCGCCTGATGGCCCAGATACCCATAGTGGACGCCCATCGCGTCGAATCCATCCGCGAATCCCTGTCCAAGGGCAGCTACCAGGTGAATCCTGAGCGCACCGCGGAAAAATTCATCCGTTTCGAACTGATGCTGAACCGTACGGTGGTGGCCCATGCACACAACTGACCCGACGGCGAACCTGAGCCGACTCCTCGACGCCGCAGGCGACGCCACGAGTACCCTGGTGGCCACCCTGGAAGAGGAACGGGATGCCCTGGCCCACCGCGACCGCGCCGCCATCGGCGCCATCGCCGAGCGTAAGCAGGAACAATCCCGCACCCTGGATGCCGTGGGCCGAAGCATTGCCCAGACCCTGACGGAGCTGGGCATACACCATCATGGCGAGGATGCCGTAGAGCGCGGCCTGGAGGCCCGAGGCCTGGCTGGGCTGGCCACGGCCTGGCTGGACTTCCGTGCGCGGGTGAACCGTTGCCGCGATCTCAACCTGGCCAACGGGCGGGTCATCGCCATCAGTCAGCGCTCGGCGGAACGCCTGCTGGACATCCTGCACGGCACGGATTCCCGCACCCACCTGTATGGACCCCAGGGGCGCCGTCAGGGTGCGGGACATTCGGGCTACCTTGCCAAGGCCTGAGTCCTGTCGCCACACCGGGCGGCCCTGGCGGGCGATGATGTTCTTGCGAGCGTTTATCCGCTAACCACCATGGGACTCCTGGAAAAACTCCTCTCGGGGAAAGGCGGCGAACCCGGCCCGCGGCCATCCCTGGATCCGGAGCGGCTCAACACCTCCGAGCAAATCGGCCGCGTGCTCCACGAGCTTCTGGATGCCCGCAAGCAGGTCACCATGCTGCTGGAGGGCTCCGACGAGACTTTCACCAGCTCTATCCTGCAGGTGGACACGGGCACGGCCACCCTGGAGCTGGATGAACTCAATCCCCGCGGCGGGCATGAACGGCTCACGCGAATACGGGAGTTCCGCCTCATCACCCGTCACCACGGTGTTGATATCAGCTTCCATTCCCAGGTGACTCACATCGACAGCTCCGGGGGCATCGCGGTATACACCGCCGCCTTCCCCACCATTCTGCGTTATCAGCCACGCCGCGCCGCTTATCGCGCCGAGGTGGAACTCTCCGAACGCATTCCGGTGTTCCTGCAGACCGAAGGCGGCGGCCTGCTCCAGGGGGAGTTGCGGGACATCTCCGTGGGTGGGCTCGGCCTCGAACTGGTGCGCCGGCCGGTGGTCGACGTGGAGAAGGGGCAACGTATCGGCACCTGCACCATCCGCCTGCGCGACGGCGAGCAAATCACGGGCTCCCTGGAGATCTGCTTCGTCGGTCAGGCCGCCATCCGCCAGCGCCTGAGGCTCGGCGGGCGTTTCGTGGATATGGAACCACAGAATAACAAAGCCGTCCGCAAGCTGGTGGCCGACATCGATCGCCGCCGCATCAAGCACCGGCGGGACCGTTGATACCACCCACCCTGGAGCGGTGCTGCGCCGGCGCCAAAAAGCGAAAAGCGAAAAGCGAAAAGCGAAAAGCGAAAAGCGAAAAGCGAAAAGCGAAAAGCGAAAAGCGAAAAGCGAAAAAACTGTTAACTACGAAAGACGCGAAAGACGCGAAAGAACAAACAGATGACGGTGGAAGCGCCAGCTCGCCGCGATTGGAGTCTGGCAATCGCGACGAGGGCGTCGTTCCTACAGGGGTAATCGAAACCTCCTAACCTTCTGCCTTTTTCGCGCCTTTCGCGTCTTTCGTAGTTAAGCTCTTTTCTTTTCCCATTTCCCATTTCCCTTTTCCCTTCTCCCCCATCATCAAGCCTTCAGTTCAAGTATCTCATCGGGCGCCAGTATCTTGTCGATATCCAACAGGATCTTCACCGCCGCTTCGGTTTTGGCCATGCCGAGGATGAACTGGGAATCCAGCCGCGACCCTAGGGCGGAAGCCGGCTCTATCTGGTCGGCGGCGATATTGAGCACCTCGGACACCTCGTCCACCACGATGCCCATGATGAGATCGGACTCGTCGCCATGGACCTGGACCACGATGATGCAGGTCTTGCGGGTGGTCTCCTGAGGCGGCATGCCGAACTTGAGCCGCAGGTCGATGACCGGGATCACCTTGCCGCGCAGGTTGATCACCCCTTTGACGTATTCCGGGGTCGTGGGGACCGAGGTGATGTTCTGCATGCCGATGATCTCCTGCACCTTCAGGATCTCGAGCCCGTAACCCTCGTTGCCGAGATTGAAGGTAAGGTACTTGCCCGCCAGCGACACCAGGGTATCGGAGTGTTCCAGGGTTTCCATTGTCATGATCCACGCCTCAAGGTTTCCGTTGAGCCTAGAATTCGGAGAAGTCGTCATTGTCCAGGGGAATGACCCGCTCCCCCTCGCCCTTCGGTTTCCGTGCCGCCTTATCCCGTGATCCCGCATCATGGCCGCCACCGGCCTGACGCTCATCGTGATGCCCGAGACGGGGTTTATGCAGACCGGCCGCCCGCCTGGACGGTTTACGGGGCCCCTGCCCGGCTTCGGCCTCGCTGTCGGCCGACACACGGCCACTCACCAGCATCTCCAGGTCGGCCACCGCTCGGGTCATCTCCGCGGCCTGGGCCGACAGCTCTTCCGCGGCGCTCGCCGACTCCTCCGAGTCCGCCGCGTTCTGCTGCACCACCTTGTCCATCTCCGCCGTCGCGGTGTTGACCTGGCCGATGCCCTCCGCCTGCTCCTTCGAGGCCGCCGCGATCTCTCCGATCAGGGTGCTCACGTTCACCGACCCCTCCTTAATCACCTCCAGCTGTCTCGCCACCTCCTCCACCATGGTGACGCCGTTGTCCGCGTTGCCCTGGGAACGCTCGATGAGTTCAGAAGTGTTGCGTGCCGCCTCGGCGCTGCGCTGGGCCAGGTTGCGCACCTCCTCCGCCACCACCGCGAAGCCCTTGCCCGCCTCCCCCGCGCGGGCTGCCTCCACCGCCGCGTTGAGCGCCAGCAGATTGGTCTGGAAGGCGATCTCGTCGATGGTCTTGATGATCTTCGAGGTCTCCTTGGATGAATTCTTGATCTCGTCGATGGCTGTACTCAGGCGCTCCATGGAGGCCACCCCACCCTCCACCGCATGCACCGTGTCTTTGATGGTGCGATCCGCCTGTTCGCCATGGTCCGAGTTCTGGCGCGTCTGGGCCGCCATCTCCTCCAGGGCCGAAGACGTCTCTTCCAGGGAGGCCGCCTGTTCGCTTGCCCCCTCCGCCAGCTGCTGGCTGGAATCCGCCACCTGGCCCGCCGCCGCCGAAACCTGGGCCGCGCCGGATTGCAGGCTTTCACCAATGCCGGACAGGCGCCGCACCAGGCGCCGGGCCGTCAGAGTGGCGCCCAGGGCGCCCACCAAGAGGGCCACCAGGGCCACGATGGCCACGGACCATTGAGTACGACCACCCGCCTGGGCGCCCTGCTCCGCCTCGCTCAACATATGTTCCTCGCTGAGGATGTTCTTGTTGACGTTGGCCGCCACTTGGTGCAACAGGCTCTGGACCTCTTTCAGGGAGCCGGTGGTGTCAGCGACATATATGGCATTGGCCGCAGCGCTGCCATCCAACCGTTCCTTCTCGGCGGCGATCATGTCGTCGAAATGGGACGATACTTCCGCCAGGTGTCCCTTCACATCGTTCTGATAGACCCGCTGGGCATCGAATATCCTGTCATCGTTGGCCAGGGTCTCGATCGTCGCGGCGGCCTCATGCAAGGCCTCGTGGGGTGCATGCACTGCGGCAACGGCGGCGGCGAAACTTCCGAAACCCGGTGCATGGATCAACTTGTCGAGTTCCGGGCTGTCCAGCCATTTGCCGAAGGCACATTGGGTGTGGTCGAGCTGGACCCCGAGGGAGAAGGACTCGCCGGCGACATAGGCCGCTGTACGCTCCACCAGGGCTTGATTGCCGGCATCCAGCTCGGCCTCGGTGGCCAGCACCCAGCCCCAGGGAGCGAAGAGCCGTGCATAACCCAGCCGGGGGCCGGGCTGGCCCCCGGCGCCGTGGGACTCGTAATAAAATGCATAGCCCCCTTCCGGCGCCGCCGCCACGTCGAGCAGCCGCTCCAAGTAGGCCTCTCCCTTCGCGCCCCTGACGTTGTCGGCGCGACTGCCTACGAGCTGCGGCCGCGCGGGGTGGATGATCACCTCACCCGCGCTATTGAGCACGAAAAAGCGGTTCTGCTTGTCCGGGCCGAAACGCATGGCAGTGACGATGGCAAGCACCTCCGCCTGGATGTCCGCCGTAGCCGCGGGGTTGGCCGCGGCCTCCTCGTGATGCATGGCCAGAACCGTCTCCGCCTGGCCAACGGCGTTCTCCAGCATCTCGCGCATGACATCCACGCCGCCGGCCTCGGTGGCGAGACTGTCCGCCACCTGGTTCACCCACAACACGTGCTCCGCGAGGCGGCTATTGAGCTTCGTCATGAGCCCGGGATGAGGCTGCTGATAGGCCTCGCCGATTCTGACCGCCGACTGATGGAGTCGCTCGTGGGGCGCCTCGATGGCCTTCACCAGGGTAGCGAATTTGGGATCCTCGATGCGCTGCTCCGCTTCCTGGCGTCCCTCGCCATAGAGCCATTGGCCGAGTCCGCACTGGCGATGGTCCAGTTCGATACCCAGCTGTTCCAGCTGCTGGATGCTACTGTCGGTGAGCAGCGTGTTCAGTTTCCCGGCCCACATCAGGTGGTCCACCTCGCGCTGGCTGACGATTGCTTCCAGGGAGTTACCGTAAATCACCTCCTGAGCATCGCCGACGGTGTTCGACAATGAACCCACCACCGATTTGAGGCCCCATACTCCTGCCGCGGCCACCACGGCGAGAAAAATGAGCAAGGTGAGGACCAGGCCAAAGATCTGTTTGCCGACGGTCATGTTCATCGTTGCTGCCTCAAAAAGTTGGCGACTCGAAAGCGGGCGTGGAACGGGCGGCGTCCATCGCTTCCCGCGGTGTAAGGGTCAACGGCCAGTCAGGACTTAGCTTTAGGAAGCGGGTGCGTATCGAAGACCGCAGATCGGCCTGGAGAGGAGCTCTGGGGTAGTTCGGGGACGTGCGAGCCGGGCCTGCCGATGGTGCGGCACCGTACTCCAATGCCCCGCAGCGGCCTCGCGCATGACCCAAAAAAGAATAGATTTATGCGCCCACTCAATAAGTTAAAGACATTCTCCAAAGGCAGGAGCGGCGCCGCATGGAGCTGTGCTCCAAGTGCTTACCAAGGGCGTCAGGGTGCTTTCGACGGCGGGTGGGAGACAGACCGAAAGGCTGATCTGGGTCAATCGGAAAATCGCAACCTTTCCAACGAACCCGGTGACATGCGACGGTCGGACCCGATTAACCGATTACCGGCGCCCGGCCGCCGATGAAGCGTGCGGCGCTTCGGTATGCAAGGCACCACGGCCATGCCCTGGCGGCGCAGGCGACTGCTGTGGCGGCGGCGCCGAGGTGGCGCGCATGCCGACGATAGCGGCTGGACGGGAGAGAGCCGGCGTTCAGAAACCCAACTGGGAAAGCAGGTCATCCACCTCGTCCTGGCTATGCACCACATCCTGGCGCCTGTCGCCGTGGACATTGGGTCCCTCGGCCCGGGTAGCGTCGATGGTAGACTCCCGCGCCGCGCCGGCGCCGACGGCCTGCACCTGACCCGTGAGGTACTCCACTTGGCCGGCGATCTTAACCAGTTCCACGAGGTCGTGTTCCACGGATTTGATGAGGGTGATCACGCGCGCCAGCACCTGGCCCGTGAGGTCCTGGTAACCCTGCTCCAGGAGAATGTCCTGCAGGAGGCCCCGCAGATCCGAGGTCCCCGTATCCACTTCGGCGAGGAACTCCTCCACTTTGTGCTGGACGGCGGGATCCAGCGTATCGGTGCCGCCGGCGGTGGACTGTTGGCGCCACTGGTCCCGCAGGTCATTGGCGTGACGCCCGAGGGCGGTGGCCACCGGCACGGCGGCCTCCACCTTCTCCAGGGTCTTGTCGGCCGCGGCCTGGGTCAGGTCGATCACATAGCTCAGGCGGTCGGAGACATCGGTCATCTCCGGCGCCGCCGGGGTGCCATCGCTCCCGGAATTCGACTCGAGCCCCACGTTCTTGATGGCCTCGTGGAGCGCCCGGGTGAGATTACCCACGGCGCTGAATACGCTCTGGTCACGCACCTCCACCAGGCGATTTATTACCTCCATGGCCTCTTCGTAATGGTCGCCTTCGAGCTTGTCCACCAGGATCCCGGCCACTTCCCTGAGCTCAGAGATGAAGACATCATTGGTGTACTCCGGGCCGTGGTCCATCGTTGCTCCTTTACATGGGGAGGATGGTGGCAGGCCTGCGGCTCACCGAAGTGCTCACTCCTGAAATATCTTATCGATCTTTTCGTTCAGCACTTGAGCGGTGAAGGGTTTGACGATGTAGCCGCTCACGCCGGCCTTGGCGGCCTCGATGATCTGCTCCTTCTTGGCCTCCGCGGTCAACATCAGCACCGGCAGGTCCTTGAGCTTGTCATCGGACCGGACGGCCTTGAGCAGATCGAGCCCTGTCATACCCGGCATGTTCCAATCGGATATAAGAAATCCGTAGGCGCCGGTCTTCAGCTTCGGCAGGGCCGTGGTGCCATCATCCGCCTCGTCCACGTTGGTGTAGCCGAGGTCCCTCAGCAGATTCTTGATGATGCGACGCATGGTGGAAAAGTCGTCGACCACCAGGATCTTGGTTTCTTTGTCTAGAGCCATCTTTCCTCACAATCAATGGTGGTTGGCGAGGCTGGCGCAATGCCGGCTGAGCATCTCGGTGGCGCACCAAGGCTCACGCCCATCCGCAGGTTCTGACCTCAGACCGGCGAGAAGGGATCGCTTTCCTTCAGTATCCGGTAACCTTCGTTGATGAGCGCCATCTTCTCGTGATCTCCACCCTTGTCCGGGTGAAAGCGTTTGGCCATGTAACGCCGTTTCCAGTTGAGGTCGACCGGGGCGTCTATCTCCGAGTCCAACACAAACAGGTCCTTGAAGGCAACGACCTTTTCGTTATCGCTCAGACCCTCGAGGGAATCGCAGAGGTCCTTGAAGTAGTCCGGGGAAAGGCTGTCGAGGTGGTGGGCGAAGCGCCTCCTGGCGAGTTCCTCCCGCAGGGCGGGGCTGGACACATACCGCACGATGAAATCCAGGGTCTTTCTCTTGTCGAAGGCACTGAACCTGCCGAGGGGCAGGAATGACACCATGGAGCGCTCCTCTTTCACCCACAAGATAAAGCACCGTCCACCACCCGTTACCTCCTCAGTCAGGGTGAAGCCGTAATTATCCACGCTGACCCGGGTCAGAACCCGGGACTCGTCGAACTGCATTTCCATCTCCTGTCACCTGTTGGTCATTGAACATCGACGATTCGGCTTCTCGTTCGGCCGGTTAGGCACAGGCGGCTGGCAACCGCTTTGTACCTTAAACAGGGAATTTATTAAAGTACAATGTCGGGATGAATCCCGACCTACATCCGTGCCTAAGCAATGGGCGGTGGGGTGTTGTGTAGGTTGGGCTGTAGGTCGGGCTTCAGCCCGACAGCCTGCCGGTGGTACCGACCCGGCGCGAGGCATGCGCGGCGGGTTTGAATGTCGGGATGAATCCCGACCTACATCCGTGCCGAAGGAATGGGCGGTGGGGGGTGTTGTATAGGTCGGGCTGTAGGTCGGGCTTCAGCCCGACAGCCTGCCGGTGGTACCGACCCGGCGCGAGGCATGCGCGGCGGGTTTGAATGTCGGGATGAATCCCGACCTACATCCGTGCCGAAGGAATGGGCGGTGGGGGGTGTTGTATAGGTCGGGCTGTAGGTCGGGCTTCAGCCCGACAGCCTGGTTGGTTTCAGTAATTCGGTCTCTCCATGACCCGCCGGACGGCCTCGCGCACCGCCTCCCGGACATCGTTATCGGTCACCGGCTCGCGCAATACGATGCCTTCGCGCTGGACGTAGCGGGGCGGCAGGGCGTTCAGCGCCAGGGCGTAGACGTCCTGCAGGTCCATCACCTCGGGCCCAAAGCCGGGAAACTCCTCCAGCACCTCGGCCATGGCCGCGGCCACGCGCCCTTCGTTGCGGTTCCTTATCCCGGCGAGGTCCGACGCCTCGAACTCGAACCGACCCGTTTCGTGGTTCCATCTAATCATGGTTGTCCCGCCCCCTTTCCTGTAGATACCGCCGGCACCGGGCACGACCGGCACGCATCTCACGCCGCCCTCGTGTTGACCAGGTCCACCACCTTGTTGGCAATCGAGCCCAGGGGCAGGGTGAACTCCGCCGCCCCCAGCTTGATGGCTTCCTTGGGCATGCCGAAAACCACGCAACTCTGCTCGTCCTGGGCGATGGTCCTGGCACCGTTCTCGCGCATCGCCAGCAGGCCGGCCGCGCCATCCCGTCCCATGCCGGTCATGATCACCCCCAGGGCGTTCTTGCCCGCCGCCTGGGCCGTGGTCTTGAACAGCACGTCCACGCTGGGCCGGTGGCCGCTCACCAGCGGGCCGCCCTTGACCTGCACGTAGAACCGCGCGCCGCTGCGCTTGACCAGGGCATGGTAGTTACCCGGGGCGATGAGGGCGAGCCCCGGCAGCACCGAGTCGTTGTCCCTGGCCTCCCTCACCTCGATATCGCAGAGCTGATTCAGGCGCTGGGCGAAGGAAGCGGTGAAGTGTTCCGGCATATGCTGCACCACGACGATGCCGGGCGACCCCGACGGCATGGCCATCAGCAGGGTCTGGAGGGCCTGGGTGCCACCGGTGGAGGCCCCGATGGCAATGACGGTGTGGGTCATCCCCGCCTGGGAAATGCGGATCTCCCGACGCACCCCGCCCGGTGGTGCCTGGGGCTGGGCTATCCCCACTTTCGCCCGTGCCGCCGCCCTGATCTTCTGGATCAGATCCGCCGACATGTCGTTCACCGACAGCGCCGATCCGGGCTTGCACAATACCTCCACCGCGCCGCTGTTCATGGCCTCCAGGGCCAGTTCGCCGCCCTTCGGGGTCAGGGAGGAGACGATGATCACCGGCAACGGGTAGTACTTCATGATCTTCTTGAGAAAGGTGAGGCCGTCCATGCGTGGCATCTCGAGGTCCAGAAGCATCACGTCGGGCCGGTTCTCCACGATCATGTCCCGGGCCACATAGGGGTCGGGTGCGGTCCCCATCACCTCGATGTCCTCCGCCCGGGCCAGTTCCCGCGACAACACCTGGCGCACCACGGCCGAGTCGTCCACCACCAGCACCTGGATCTTCCCTTTCGTCGTCGTCATCGCCCTAGCCGCCGTGGCGCCCCGTCATGCCGGCGACTCGGCCGGCGACTCGGAAAGCCGCGCCAGCAACGGCGCATCATCCACCGCGAAAAGCACGTAGCGGTCGTCTTTGGACAGACCATCCCATTCACCCGCCGTCACGGGCCGCGTGTGGGGGATGGAGAGGTCGAAGATATGGTCATCGCCATGCTTCTGCACCAGCAGGTAGCCGCAGGCGACGTTGAGCACCTCCGCCAGGGCACCGGCCGCCGAGTCTTCGGGCAGAGGCTCGTCGTCATCGTCCGTCCCGAGGATGTTCTCGGCCAGTTCTTTGCACAAATCGGCGGGCACGATGATCTCCATTTCCCCCGATACGCCCCGCCCCCGAAACTCGATGCCGGCACCGATGAAGGCATCTGCCGTCCCCAGGTCATCATCGGCCTCATCGACGAACATGAACGCCAGGCCCTCGAAAACGCTGGCCAGGGATCTCAGCAGGTGTGCCCTGTCTTCATCATTCATATCCGGTCCGTTCTCCTGTTTGTGCCGCCTTGAGTGGCGCCTTCTGCGCCGGACAGGCCGGTGCGCCCGGCGCTGACCGCTCCTCGTCTCACAGCAGACCCTTGATGACGGTGGCAAACTCCTCCGGCGTGAAGGGCTTGTTGATGTAGGCCTTGACCCCCATCTCCTTCAAAGCCGCGATCCGTTCCTTGCTGCGCTCCGTGGAGATGATCACCACCGGAATGGTGGCGGTAAGTTCCCGGCGGTTCATCTCGGCGATCAATTCCAGGCCGTTCATCACCGGCATGTTGATATCCGCCAGCACCACGTCTATCCAGTGCTGCTCCAGCTTTTCCAGAGCCTCCCGGCCGTTGGCCGCTAAATGAACCTCGCCGAGATCGATATCCGCCATGGCGAGATTCCTGGCCACCATTTTGCGAATGATGGCGGAGTCGTCCACGATGAGAACATTGTTAGCCATAAGGCCGGCCCTTACCTGTTAGTCCCCGCTCCGGCGTCGACCGGTTCGTCGTCGGGCCGGCCATCTCAGGGTCTCAACCCCAGGATGCCGGCCAGCTCTCTCATTTTGTCCACCGTCTCGCTCGCCACGTACTCCACCTGCTTCTGCCGCAACCCCAGGGCACTGATAGCGTCGGAGGAGGCCCGGAAGCCCATGCCGTAGTCGCCGGTGCCGATGCCCTGGGAGAAGGCCAGGATGTCGGCCAGGTGGATCAGGTTCACCAGTTCCCGGTGCGCCTCCACCCGTTCCGGCTCGTGATGCCACCTGACGGCCGTCACCACCGCGTCGCTGAGGCGCCAGTCGGCGAGGATGCGGGCCCCGGCCTCGGCGTGGTCGATGCCGAGGACCTCCTGCTCGACCTGCTCGAAGGAGCGATCCGAGGCCTGGAACAGATCGTCGAAACGCGCCTTGTGCCGGGCCACGAAGGGATCCAGCACCACCATACCCAGGTCGTGCATGAGACCGATGGTGAACGCCATCTCGGTATGCCGCATGCCCAGCAGGCGCGCCAGTTCCCCGGCGGCCACCGCGGTGAAGATGGAATGGCGCAGCAGGTCGTCGCCCCCCAGGCCCATGCCCGGCAGGTCGGTGACGAGACGGGTGGAGACCGTCAGGGCGAGCACCATCTCCAGCACGCGGTTGACCCCCAGCCGCGGCAGCGCCGCCCTCAGGGAGTCCACCTTACGCACGCCGCCATAGGCCACCGAGTTGGCCATCTTGAGGATGTTTGCGGTCAACCCCGGGTCGTACTGGATCATCTCGGTGACCCGGGCGAAGTCAGCCTCCGGGTCCTGCAGATAGACTACCAGGTCCTGGCTGAAGGCCGGCATCCCCGGGAATTCCCTGAGATGGCGCTCGATTTCCGGATTAAGGGTCATAGTGGGTCGTGATGCCTGCCGCCTTGATGTTGAACCTGCCGCTGCCGATCTCCAGGGACACGGTGCGGGAGGTCTTGCCCCCCACCTCCTGCACATGCATGAGCAGACTGTTCTTCCAGAACAGTTTGCGCAATACCGTGACATTCCGTTCGCCGATCTTGAATACTCCCTTGTCGTCCAGCACCTGGGCCCCACCGGCCACGCTGATGACCGCCCGCGACTTTCTCAGGCCCATGTCGTAGAGCCGGTTCAGCATCATGGATACCCCGGTGTCCACGAACATGTAGGGGCGCTGGGCCGCCTTCTCGGGATCCACCTTGGACAGGGGCAGCATGCAGTGGACCATACCGCCCAGGTGCAGCACCGGGTCATAGATGGAGACCCCCACGCAGGACCCCAGGGAATAGGTGATCA
This sequence comes from Gammaproteobacteria bacterium, assembly GCA_034522055.1. NCBI lineage: Bacteria > Pseudomonadati > Pseudomonadota > Gammaproteobacteria > Gammaproteobacteria bacterium. The sequence goes on along the minus strand of JAXHLS010000002.1, from coordinate 3,700,835 downwards.
AGACATCCTCGGGGTTGCTGGAGATCTCCATGCCCGCGATATCGACGACGATGGTGGTCATAGATGCGCCCCCTCAGTCCTTGACATAGACCGAGGGCTTGACGGCCCTGAAGGTGTTGCCGAGGCCGGTGAGGCTCTCGGAATGGCCCACCATCAGGTAGCCGCCGGGCCGCAACAGGCGATGGATCTCGTCCACCAGCAGTTGCCTCACGCGCTGGTCGAAGTAGATCATGACGTTCCTGCAGAACACCACGTCCAGGGGACCCTTCATGGGGAACGGCGGGGTGGCGAGGTTGAGCCGGGCGAATTTCAGCATGCGCCGCAGGCCCTCCCTGACCTGATAGAAACGCTCACTCCCGCTGCCGGTCGACGCAAAGTATTTGCCCAGGAACTCCCGCGGCACCGTCTCCACCTTCTTCGCCTCGTAACGCCCCCGCCGGGCGGCCGCCAGCGCCCGGGTGGAGATGTCGGTGGCCAGGATGCGGACGTCGGAGACGTCCCCCAGGGCCTCGGCCAGGGTGATGGCCAGGGTATAAGGCTCCTCCCCCGTGGAGGCGGCCGCGCACCAGACACGAAAACGGCTCTGGCCTTCGTTGCGCCATCGCCGCAGCAGGGTGTCCAGGATCTCGAAATGCACGGCCTCGCGGTAGAACTGGGTGACATTGGTGGAGATGGCGTCGATGAGCATGACCAGTTCGCCGCCGGCCCCATCCTCCCTGACGTAGGCGAAGTAGTCCTCGAAACGGCCGATCCCGAGGCTGCGCATCCGCTTGCCCAGACGGGCCGCCACCAGGGAATGCTTGTGGCTGCCAAGGGTAATCCCGGCCTCGCTGTAAATGAGGTCCGCGAAGCGCGCGAAGGTGTGATCATCCAGGACGGCGGGACCGTTCATCGGGGATCCTTGTCATTATCGTTTTCGGTCGTCACGCCATTGATGAATGGTACCCGGCATCGCCGGAAGATGCGCGGCCCATGGTCCGCCGCCATCAGACGCCCATCTTGAACAGGCCGCCCACATCGATGATGAGCCCCGGGAACCCGTCGGGCATGATGCTCGCCCCCGCGATACCCTGAACCCGCCCCAGGCCGCGCCCCAGGTTTTTGATCACCGTCTGATTCTCCCCCAGTAACTCGTCCACCAGCAGCGCCAGCTGGTGGCCCGAGTCCTCGATGACCACCACGATGGCCTTCGTCGGATCGGCCTCGGCCCCCTCCACCTCAAACAGACGGGCCAACCTCACCATGGGCAGCGGACGCTCGCGAAAGGGTACCATCTCGCCGCGGCCGTAGACGGTTGTGATCATGTCCGGGGTGGGCTGGAAGGACTCGACGATGGACAGCAGGGGCAGGATATAGCGGTCCGTGCCCACCCGCAGGATCATGCCGTCGATGATGGCCATGGTCAGCGGCAGCACCAGGGTCACCCGGGTGCCCCGGCCCTTTTCCGAGGTGATGCGGATGTTCCCCCGCATGCTCAACACGTTGCTGCGCACCACGTCCATGCCGACGCCCCGGCCCGACACCTCGCTCACCTGTTTCGCGGTGGAGAAGCCAGCCTCGAATATCAGGCCGTAGATCTCGTCGTCCGTGAGACTATCGGGGTTGGTGATGAGGCCCCGCTCCAGGGCCTTGGCGGCGATGGCCTCGCGGTCCAGGCCGCGGCCGTCGTCTTCGATCTCCACGTGGATATTGCCCCCCTGATGGTAGGCCCGCAGGGTGATGGTGCCCGCCGGATCCTTGCCTGCCGCCTCACGGTCCGCCGGGGTGGCCTCGATGCCGTGGTCCACGGAGTTGCGGATCATGTGCACCAGGGGATCCCCCAGCTTCTCCACCATGCCCTTGTCGAGCTCCGTCTCCTTACCTTCCACGACGAGATTGATCTTCTTGCCCGTCTTCTTCGCCAGGTCCCGCAGCAGGCGGCTCATCTTGCGGAAGGTGTTGTCGATGGGGATGAGACGCATGGACATCCCCATGTCCTGGAGGCTGCGGGTGATCTTGGTGAGCTGGCTGAGATTGGACTCCAGTTCCCGGGATTCCGCCCGATAGCCCGCCACCTCCTGGGAGACGATGGACTCCACGATCACCAGCTCACCGATGATCTCCAGCAACAGGTCGATGCGATCGGCGTCGATCTTCATGGTCTGGCGCACCCGCGTGCTCCCGCCCCCGCCCTCCCGCGGGACCTCCGATGCTGCTGCCCGGGCGGGTGGCGGGGGCGCGGCGGCCGGCGCCACTGCGGGCGCCGCCGGGGCCCGTGCGGGCCCTTGAGGCAGGGTCCTCGACCGGCCTTCCGCCGCCTGCTTGAGACGGTTGAACACCTGCGGCAACTCGGGATCGGGGGTGAAGGGCTCGCCGGCATTGAGAGCGGCCTCCAGATCCTTGAACATGCGCTTGAGGAGGTCGAGGCCGCTGAAGGTGGCGTCCACCACCTCGCCCTCGAAGGCCAGCTTGCCGGTGCGCACCCCGTCCAGCAGGCTCTCGGCCTTGTGGGCCAGCTTGGACACGGCCATGAGGCCGAGGAACGACGTGGTGCCCTTGATGGTGTGGAAGGCCCGGAAAATAGAAGCGATGGCCTCCTCGTTCTCCGGGTCGCTCTCGAGGGTGATGAGGTTTTCGTCCGACACCTCGAAGTGCTCGTTGATCTCGGAGATGAACTCGGCCGTGATCTCGGGATCCTCTATCTCGACGGGGCCCATGTGGTTGGCGATCTCGTCATCGATGATTGCCTCATCTCCGGCCTCATCTCCGGCCCCATCTCCGGCCCCAACCGCGGCCTCTTCCTGTGGGACAGCCCCATCCACCGGCCCGCCTCCCTCATGGACGGGCGCGGCGTCTCCTCCGGCCGCAGCGTCTTCCTCCGGCAACACCCGCAACTCCGCCATCAATGGCGCGCTGTCGGGCAGGGGCTGCCCCTGCTGCAGGGCCTCCACCACGTGCTCGAACCAGTCCTTGAACTCGAGCAGTGCGTCGATCTTCAACTCGTCACCGGCGCCGGCGATATAGTTCTCCACCTCGTGGAGCACCGCCTCCACGCGGTTGATGCCGAGCACACCGGCCTCCCCCTTGGCGGTGTGCAGCAGGCGCTTGAGCTGCACCAGCAGATCGGGGTCGGGCTCCGTCTCGTAGGTGAGGAGCAGGTCTTCGATGTCCGACACCACCGATTCCTGGTGGCTGATGTATTCGGCCATGATCTCCTTATCGAACCCCGCCACCGGATTGATGTCCGGCTCGCCATCCAGGGGCGTCCCGTCGCCGCCGGCAGCGGCCGCCACCGGGTAGTCCACGTCGGCCTCCTCCAGGCCACGGGCGGTGAAGTGCTGCAATCCGGAGAGCGCCTGCTCGACGAATTCTGTGTCCGTCTCCGCCAGGGCCTCGCCCCGGGCCACCGTATCCTGGAGCCGCCGGGCCGCCGACCGTGCGACCTCCGAGGAGCGGGGATAGCCCCCCCCGAGATCGGCCGCCAGGGCATCGAAGATGGATGCGACATCCGCCAGAAACCCGGCATCACCGGGGTCGGCCATGACGAAACGCTCGGCGAGGCCCTCTACCGATTCCGAAACCCGCTGCTGCAGCTCTTGCGACTCGCTCATCTCATCATCCCGTTGTCCATGCCCCCGAGGGCCTCCGCCGCCACCGACTCGGCACGCCCTTAACTGTTATCGCCCGACAAACAGTATGACTTAAGCCGGCATGACTAAAACATCTGGCGCGGGAAAATACACTCCCGCCGCCGTGGATCGAGTGGAACAACACTTCCATCCACGACACGATCGAAACAGCGGACGCCCCGGGCCATACACCGGCTCGGGCGCAGGGCAGTCAGTGGACCGGGGCCCGCGGCGAGCGGGAGACCGCCGCGCGTAGGGGAGACGCCGGGATCAGGTAGAAGAAGGGACGGCGGGGGCAAGCCGGGGTGGGCAATCGGGGTGCTCCTCCAGGAGGTGAAGGTCCTCGGGCCGGTCGAGGTCCCGCACCGGCTCGAGTTCCAAGGCGCGAACACCCAGGGCCCGCAGCCGCCGGCGCGTCAGGGCCAGCACGGCATCCGTGCCCCAGGGCATCCCCGAGAATAACTCCGGCAAGGCTGCATGCATGCCGATGAGCACATAGCCGCCATCCATGGCGGGCCCCAGCACCACCGCTGCGCCGTCGCCCTCCAGGGCCTGCCGTGCCGCCCGTAGCATGGCGGTATCGAGGTCGGGACAGTCACAGCCGACCAGCACGCCGGCACCGGCCCCCGGGTCATGACCCAGGGCGTTCAGCATGCGCTCGCCCAAGTCCATGCCCCACTGATCGCGCAGGACCACGGGGTACGCCCGGGCGAGTTCCCCGAAGAAGGAATGGCCGCTGTGCGGCGCGCACCACAGCTCCACTTGTTCATAGCCGGCTGCGCAGGCCAGGGCCACGGTGCGGCGCGTCAGCCAGCGCTGCAAGCGCGCCGCCCCTTCTGGGCCGAGGGCGGGGATCAGCCGGGTCTTAACGGCCCCGGGTACGGGGGCCTTAGAGAATATCTTGAGAACGACGGCCATGGTGGCGCGGCTGAGGCCGGCGGGGATAGTAGATGGCCGCCAGGCGCCGCGCGGGAACGCCCGACCAATAGGCCGCCCGCAGGGCCCACATGGTGAGGATGGTGCGCACCATGCCGCCCTCCTCCCAGCGCCGGCTGGAGGTCCATACGGTGTCCCGCAGGCAGACGGGCCGGCTCACTCCGAGGAGACGCCGGCTGAGCTCGATGTCCTCCATCAGGGCTTGCTCGGGCACACCGCCCACCGCCTCCAGCACGTCGCGCCGCACGAATATCGCCTGATCGCCCGTGGCGATGCCGGTGAGCCGCGAGCGCAGATTCATGGCACGCTCCACCAGGCGCAACCCGCAACTGCCGCCACTGAGGCAGACATCGAAGCGCCCCCACGGCGCGCCGCGGGCGAGGGCCTCGACGATCAGCAGATCACCGCCGGCCGGCAGCTCCGTATCGGCGTGCAGAAACACCACGGCATCACCTGTGGCATGACGCGCCCCCAGGGCCATCTGGCGACCCCGGCCCGGGGCACTCGCCAGGACCCGGTCGCACAGTCCACGGGCACGATCGACGGTACCGTCGGTGCTGCCGCCGTCCACCACGATGACCTCGTGGCCCCGCTCCCGCATGGAGACCAGGGCCAGCAGGGCGCGCTCGATGCGAGGAGCCTCATCCAGCACCGGCATGACGATGGAGAGCCTACGGACCACCATGGACCCCGGGGTGATAATCCGCACCGCGCGAGCCCGACCGAACACAGCCCGCATAGGGCTTGTCCGGAGTTTCCACAATGGTCAGCGTGTTCCGCATCAGGCCAGGGCCCCGCCGCAACTGCTGCCCTGCCCGGCCGTGCAGCCATAGCAGTGGCCGGCGACGGTGATGGGCCGGTCCACCAACTGGCGGACATCCACGTCCCGAACATGGAGGCGCGCGCCGGCCTCCGCCAGCGGCAGGTCCAGCATCTGGTTGAAATCACAGTCGAACAGGTAGCCCCGCCAGTCCACGCTCACCAGGGAACGGCACATCACCTGCTCCAGGTTCTCGTCCCGATGAGCTTGGCGCAGGGTATCCATGTAGTCGTCGAACTGCCCGCTGGACAGCAGGGTGCTACCGAAGCGCTGGATGGGCATGTTGGTGAGGGTGAGCAGACGATTGAAGTGGATGCCGTAGCGGGCCTCCAGTTCACGCCGGTAGTCCGCCTCCAGGCCACACTGGGGCGGCGGCAGGGAGGCGCCCTGGGGGTTGTACACCAGTTCCAGGTCGAGGCCGCTGCCCGGCATGCCGTAGCCCAGGTCGTTGAGGGTGCGGAGTCCACGAATGCTGGCATCGAACACGCCGTCGCCGCGCTGCGCGTTGACATTCTCCTCCAGGTAGCAGGGCAGCGAGGCCACCACCCGCACCCCATGTTCCGCCAGAAATTCAGCCAACCCTTCCTGGCCGGGCTCCTCCAGGATGGTGAGGTTGCAGCGATCCAGCACCTGCACCCCGCGGGCGCTGGCCAGTTCCACCAGGGTACGGAAATGGGGATTGAGTTCCGGCGCGCCGCCGGTGAGGTCCAGCACCGCCACGCCGGCCCGATCCACGAACTCCAGCAAATCCTGCATGGTCTCCCAAGTCATCTGCTCGCGGCGCTTGGGGCTGGCGTTGACGTGGCAGTGGAAACAGTGCTGGTTACAGCGATAGCCGAGATTCACCTGCAGGGTCTCCAACCGGCCGCGCCGGATGGCGGGAAAAGGGATCTGATTGAGTCTGGAAAGTGTCGGTCGCATGGCTCTCTCTGGAAAAACTGCCACAGACCGGAGGGGCGGCCCGCAGCTTGTGGCGATGGTCCCATGGTATCGCGACTCACCGTCCATCGGCAGTCTCGCGCCCCCGGGAACCCGGGTCATCAAGCGCCGCACCCTCGGCCTGATGTCCAAGTGACCGCCGCCGCCCGTCTTTCCTCACTGGCACCGCGCCCCGCCATAGGCTATATTCCGCACCCTCTGGGGCCGTAGCTCAGCTGGGAGAGCGTCGCGTTCGCAATGCGAAGGTCAGGGGTTCGATCCCCCTCGGCTCCACCAACAAAAACAGCAAGTTATAAGCAAAGCAAGAACAGAGAAAGGCAAGACAGGACGCCCCGTAAACGCCAGGTAACCGCGAATGCGCGCCGACAGCGCGCCCAGCGCTCTCCGGGTAAGCGCAGAAGCCAAGGAGGACCCGGGGGTTAAAATCATCCATGGCATAAGCGAAACCCTCATCATCGGCAACCGCGTACAGGTCGCGGTCCTCGCCGTGATAGGGACTCACTTCCACCAAGCGGAGGTTAACTCTCATGGCGATACGCGCCCGCCCAAGATGATGAAAGAGGAGCGCGTATCGCCATGCTCGTTCCCTCACCCCATCCCTGTACTCCGGGCATCCGGCCCTTCGCCCTGCGGGCCGCGCCAAGGCGCGTTCAAATCCGTTCCCGACGGATTTGTCCCAGCGGGAGAGGGGGAAATCGTGCTTCGCGACTTTCACATTAAAAGGCTTTTCAGGCGGCATCCAGGCCCACGGCCCGGAGTCCCGCTAGGGCGCAGGCCGTGTCTTCTTCCTCGCTGGCCCCCGATACGCCCACGCCGCCGATGATCTGCCGGTCTTCCACGATGGGCACGCCGCCTGCCAGGGTCACCAGCCGCGGGCGCAGCATCAGGCCATCCTTGAGCTGGGGGGCCTCCTCGAAGATCCCCTTCCACTGGCCGGTGGGAAAACCGAAGCCCACGGCACAGTAGGCCTTGTCCTGGGCGATGTCGATGGAATGCAGGAAGGCGCCGTTGACGCGCTGAAAGGCCATGAGGTTGCCGCCGGGGTCCACCACGGCCACGTTCACCTTCACGCCCATCTCGATGGCATGGTCGGCGGCCGCCTGGCAGATCCGCCCGGCGGTCGCCCACTCGATGCAGCGTTGCTCGATGGAGGCCGCCATCAGGTCACCACGGTGAGGAAACGCTCGTTGAGCACCTGGTCATGGTAGAAGATGGCGCCGCCCAGCTCGTCGGCGGTCCAGGTGATGGGCTCGTAGTCGGGATAGAAGCTGTAGTCGCCGTGGAACACCTCGTTGCGGTTGCCCGACGGATCGAAGAAGTAGATGGTGCGCCCGCGAGTGATGCCGTGGCGGGTGGGGCCGATGTCGATGGAGATCTTGTAGCGCCCGATGATGTCCGCGGCCCGCAACACCTCCTCCCAGGAGCCCAGCAGGAACGAGGCATGGTGGAACTTGCCGTCCTCGGCGTGGCGCACCAGGGCGAGATCGTGGGCCTTGTTGCTGCAGGTGATGAAGGCCGCCACCCGCAGTTCACCGTCCATCACCTGTTCCGTGAGGCGGAAGTCCAGGGCGTCCTCGAACAGCTTCACGGTGCCGTCGATGTCACCGCCGTAGAGCAGGCAGTGGTCGAAGCGCTGCACCGCCATGCCGTGGGTGATCTCCTCATGCCACGGATCGGGGTTCACCAGTCCCATGGCGGTGCCCATGTAATCCTTCTCGGCATAGAGCTCGAACACGTGTCCGGTGGGGGAATCGAAACGCACCCGCTCGCCGCAGTGGTTGAGTTCACCCGCCGGGATGCGCTCGGTGGTGCTGCCGGCATCCTTGAGCCGCTGCTCGAAGGTATCCAGGATCGCCTGGCCGTCCACCTTGAAGCCCATGAAATCCATCCCCGGGGCGTCGGCCTCCCGCAACACCACCGAGAACCAGTCCCGCTCGTCCCAGGCCTTGAGGTAGACGCGGCCGCTGTCGTCACAGTCCACCTCCTGGAGGCCGAGACGGTTCTTGTAGTGGACCAGGGACTCCTCCATATCCAGGACCCGGATGCATACATGCCCCGGCCGCATTACGCCTGTCATTGCCATTGTGTTCTCCTCCTCGTCGCCTAAGCCGCGCCGGTCATCGGGCATCGCCCGCCTGCGCGTGCTTGAAAAATGCCTTGTCCATGGTGCCGATGACGGCCAGTTTGATGTCGCTAGCGGGCCGGCAGCGGCAGGCGAGCACGATGCCCCGGGCCTCGTCCTCGACGCTCACATGGACGCGGCTCATCTTCCGGCACTGGATGTCGCCCGCGGTGACATGGACCTTGCATACGCCACAACCCCCACCCCGGCAGCCCACGGGAATACCCTTGCGCCCGAGGCGCTCCATACCCGTGAGCAGGGTCTGCCCCGCTCCACAGTGGAAGGTCTCGCCAGTGTCCGTGATGAACACCTCATAGACCTCTTCCCCAGCTCGCGCCATGGGCAGTCCTCAGACCTTGCGGAACAGGGGGCTACGCTGACTGTCCTGGGCGGCATCCGCCGCCGACAGGAACTTCTCCATGAACATGTCCCGCTCGAACAGGCGTCCCCGCATGAGACCCGTGACACAGGCGTCGATCATGACCGGGGGGCCGCAGATGTAGGCCTTGTTGCCGCGAAACTCGCCATTGAAACGGGCGCTCGCCACATCGTGGACGAAGCCCGTGGCCCCCTCCCAGGCGTCATCCTCCCGGGGTTCGGATAGGGCGGGGATGTAGGTGAAGTTATCATGTTCGGCCGCCAGCCCCTCGAAGAACTCGCGGTCGTAAAGTTCCGACAGGTTACGCACCCCGTGCACCAGGGTGATGGGCCGGGTCTCGCCGTTCTCCAGTAGATCGAGGATCATGCCCTTGGGACTGGACAGCCCCGTGCCCCCGGCCAGAAACAGCATGGATTCCGGCGCCGACTTGCGCACGAAGAAGCGGCCATAGGGGCCCGTCAATTTCAATTCGTCGCCCACCGCCAGCCTCTCGTGGATATAGGTGGTGGCTTCTCCCCCGGGGACCAGGCGCACCTGGAGTTCCACCTCGCCCTCCCGGGAAGGCGGATTGGCCATGGAAAAGGGGCGCGGCTGCTCGATGCCGGGCAGTTCCAGTTGCAGATACTGGCCGGCCTGGAATGGCATGGGGCGGTCCAGTTCCATCAACACCCGTTTGGCCGTGGGGGTGAGATCCTCGAGGGCAACGACGCGTCCCGTGAAGTCCTCCACGGGATGCACCTCGGCGTCGGGATCCTCATCGATATCCGCCTCGATGACCAGATCCGACTCGGGGATGGACACGCACGCCAGACACTTGCCCTCCTCCCGCTCGAAATCCATGAGGGCGAAGGGGGAGGCTTCACCATGCTCCACCTCGCCTTCCAGCACCTGTACCTTGCAGGTGGCGCACAGGCCGTGACAACAGGCATGGGGCAGCCAGATCCCCGCCCGCAGGCAGGCATCGAGGATGGTCTGGTTCTCTTCGACCTCGACGGTCTCGCCGAGGGGTTCGATGGTGACTTGGTAACTCACTTATCCGGCTCCTCCCTTACCCACCCGTGCCCTCGAGGCCATCCAGACCGGGCTGGTAGAAACGCAGCACCGACTTGTGGTGAATACCCTGGTCCTTGAGGCTCTTGTCCATGTCGGGCTGGAAGGGCTCGTCGTCCAGCGTCCACTGGACCTCGGACCAGTCGATGTGTTGCCAGTCGGGATGCTCCCCGTAGGCGTTGGGGGTGATGTCGTCGCACACGATGCCGAAAGGGGCATCGGGCGGCACCGGCACGCAGATGGGGGAGCAGAACATGCGATGCTTCTCCCAATCCAGATAGATCAACTGGTTGCCGTGGAAGTTCTCCACCTTGTCGAGGGGGGTGCCCTCATAGCCCGCGGGCGTGGTATTGCTCATGGCTCAATCCTCCTGTGGTCCGGCCCGCCTCAGGCGGCATCGTCTTCCTTCGCCACCTGTCCCTTCCACTTCTTCCAGTTCTCGTAGTCCGGCGAGAAGGGATACTTGGCGTTGTCGGCACCATCCACCAGGTGATACCACTCGAGGACCTCGGGCACGGTGGCGCCACCGCAGTTGCCCTGATAGATCTGATGCACCGGCAGCCAGCTCTGCACGTATTTCTCTGGCTCGTTGTCGAAGATGTCCTTGCAGCCGTCCGAGCAGAAGTGGTAGTGGTCGCCCTTGTACTCGCTGGCGCGGAAGCAGACGGTCGTCGGATCATCCGGCTCCGTGTAGAACATGGGGACCTGGCAGGTCTGGCACAGCATGGGCAGGGTGGGGTTTGAGAACGGCTTGCCCTGCTCTTCCAGGTTACGGAAGAAGGTGAAGCGCGGCCGGTAGTACTTGTCGAAGGTCTCCGGGTACTTGGCGGACAACCACTCCATCTCCTCCTCGCTCGGCATCCAGGAGTTGAAGGCGGCGGCGTGGCCGTAGTTGTAGAACACATTCCAGGTCTCGTGGGACAGGCGATCGGCCTCCTTCACGGACACCTCCCAGTGCTTGGGCATGCGCACCCCGTAACGGGCCAGGTCCTCGAACAGGGCGCCACCGTTCTGCACGAAATACATGTCCCACGCCTCCTTCCAGGACATCACACGCTTGGGCAGCATGTAATCCATCATCATGGAGACCAGGGACAGCAGCCGGTAGCCACGCCAGAACCACTTGTCGATCCAGCCCTGGATGATGGGCAGGTTGTCGGGATGGGCCTCCAGCATGAACTTGATGACCTCGAGGCCGAGGGTCATGTGACGGGACTCGTCCGACTGGGCGGAGAAGCCGAAGGTGACGGTGGCCATGTCGCCGTTGTAAGCGGCGCCGGACATGAAGGGCATGAACAACAGGTTGGTCAGCACGTACTCGAAGGAGAAGGAGATGGCCGTGATGAACTCGAAGGGCCCCGCCGTCATGGCGTCGTCGAAGAAAGACTTGGGCACCGACAAATACCACACCCGGTCGTGCATGTGGCTCCAGTCATGGAATCCGTTGAAATACTTGTTGTAGTGGCTCATGGTGTGGATCTGGGTCTGCACATGACGCAGCTCGTCCACGGACTGCATCTGACAGGCCACCTGGGCACCCACCCCCGGGAACTGGCGCCCCACCATGGCGAAGCCCCGGTGGGCCTGGTATTCGAGGGGCGAAACCCCGGTCAGGAACAGCTTGATGGCATTGACGTAACGCGCGTCCGTCACGTTCAGATGGGCGTTGTTCTGAGCGAAGGCGTCGATGATGGAATAGAGCTTGCGCTCTTTCTCCGCCTGGTACTTCCAGTAGGCGTCCATGGTCAGGCGGAAGGGGTCTTCCCATTTGCTCCAGTCATCGATCTTGATGCCCTCCATCTCCATCTGGGGGAACAGTTTCTCGAAGGGCTGATAGCTGGGATCCCAACTGAGATCCCGGGTCATGAGGGCGTACTTGTCACGCAGGTTGAGTTTCTTGGCCATCAATATCTCCTAACCGTTCAGTTGTTTCGCTCGAGGATGAACTCGTCCTCGGTCTCATCCACGTTGCCCGAGATGGATACCAGACTGACGTGGATCTCCTGAGGGTCCCACTCCCGCCCTATCAACTCCTCGACCGTCTCCCGCTTCACCACGATCCGTCCGGGGGCGTCTATCTTCACCATGGCCGGAAAATGACTGACCGTGGCATGGGGATTGTCCCGCTCTATGGCCTCGATGATCCCGCGCGCGTCTTCGTTGTTCTGAAGCGCGATATACACCATGTTTTTCGGCATTGGACTCCCCTAGAATTCTAGATTGCACTTCTTCGCGGCGCGGTTCTTCAATTCCGCCACCATGTCGGCGAGGGCGCCCGGTCCCTCGTCACCCAGGGCCAGGGTGGCCAGAGGGGCGAGGGCCTCATGGGCCCGTTCGGTCCACTGGGCGCACCATGCCTCGAGTTGCTGCTTGTTGGCGTCGGACTCGGCCGCCGCGGTCTTCATGAAGGCATCCACGCAGCGGGTGCTCTCGGCAAACCAGTCCACCATGAAGGTGGTGAGCATGGTGAGGGTGGACCCGCCGTGCTCGGAGACGGCGAGATCGAAGCGGTCATAGATCATTGGATACAACAGGCCGTTCATGACGAAGTTCTGGGCGGCATAGATCTCGAACCAGTCGTCCAGCACCATCATGTCTTCCATCATGCGCCGCAGGGGCTGCCAGCCCTCGTCCTCCATCCACTGGCGCTTGGATTCCGCCAGGGCGTCCCCGCTGTTGCCGTCCAGCAGCAGGCCGATGCGGGACAGGTACTGGGCCATGCCCAGGTGGTCCATCATGGCGAAGGCCCCGGTCTGGGTCATGGCGGTGCCGTAGCCATAGGCGGCGATGTAACAGTTGTTCTGGTTGGCCGTGAACTCCACATGGCGCAGGGGCAGCAGCACGGCTGCCACGCGGGCCCGCCACTCATCGCTCATGAGGTCCAGCAGTTCGCGCTTCTCCACGAAGCTGAAGTTGCGCTCCGCGTTGTCCTGCTGCTTGGCGCGGGTGATGGTCCAGGTGCCGTAATAGAACTGGCGGGGATCCTTGAAGGCGTACCAGTCCTCCATGCGGATGGCAGTGCGGCGCGGATCATAGAGTTCGTGCTGCGGGTCCCAGAAGGGCCGGTAGTGGAAGTTCTCCATGGGCTGGACATCGAAGGTGGCCTCCTGGTAGCGGGAGGCCGTCTTGCCCTCGCCGATGCGCCGCGCCACGTTGTCGAAGGTCTGGCGGATAGGCTTGATGTCGGTGGTCCTGATGTCGATCTGCATCTGACGCTCTCCGGTCTTTCAGTTGATTGGCATTGAGTATCCGACGAGCCCATGCCGCCCCGGCATGGGCCATCGCTTATCCATCTAGGGGCCCGTCCACCTAAGGCCTATCATCCTTTTTCACCTCGTCCCCCTCCTGGGAGATGAAGCCTTCCCGCCAGCGCTTGCGATCGGCCTCGATGGCGGCGGAATCGGCCTCATCGAGAAAGGTCACGCCGTTGGCGTTACAGAACTCGTTGAAGGCCGTGGTGGGTAGGATGAGTTCCACGTAGAGACCGGGGTCCCCGATGGAGAAATCGAACTCCACGAACCCATCGTCCCGCATGCGACGTATGCACACGTACTTGTCTTTGGTCACGTCCCCGGCACCGGCAGGCCGCTTGAGGGGGAGGACCCTGCGGTCTCGCTTCATCGTTTCTTCCACCACCCAATGTTATTGGGAAAGACTGTTAGCAGGAACCGTGCCATGGCTGTAGCGCCTTATTTATCAGCTAGTTAGGAATGGCCGCCAGTCACGCCTTGCTGAACTGGTTAAAAATACGCCAGGACGGCCTTATCAAATAATGAACCCTTCAGCTTCTCAGAAGAATTTCACCATTTAATAACACGCCTATGGGGTTATCGCTCGTTAAAATCGACAAATCGCTATATTTGCGATATTTTACCTTATGCACGCCTCGTCACAAGTCGATGCCCTTGATGAATAGATCAAATTGATGTTTTTAACCCGTCCACAGGTAAGGCCATGCCGTCCATCGAACTGAACAGCTACGTCGATATGCCCTCCCCCTTGAGCGTGGAGTTCGAGAAGGGGCGCATCACCCTCGAGAAACACCGCATGCTCATGCTGCACGCGGGTGCCATGGGGTCCCTGCGCCGGGAACTCATCGACACCCTGGGCATGGAGTGGGCGCGGCGGGTGCTGACCCGCATGGGCTTCGTCTCCGGCGAACTCGATGCCGGCATGGCCCGGCGCCTGATGCCCAACGCCGCCGATGACGATCTGCTCCTCATGGGGCCTATGATGCACTCGGCGGAGGGCATCGTGCGGGTGTCGCCGCTCAAGGTGGACATCGACATCGCCAACCAGAAGTACTACGCGGAGATGCTGTGGGAGGACTCCTTCGAGGCCGAGGTCCACGTGGAGTCCATGGGCCTGTCCCCCGAGGCCGTGTGCTGGATCCAGATCGGTTATGCCTGCGGCTACACCAGTGCCATCGTCGGCAAGCGGATCCTTTACAAGGAGGTGGAATGCGCGGGCTGCGGCGATCGCCACTGCCGCATCATCGGCAAGCCTATCGAGGAATGGGAAGACGCAGCGGAAGAAGCTCGATATTTCGAGCCCATCCGCGTGGCCGACCAGATCATCCAGCTCCAGGAGGAGGTGCAACACCTGCGCTACTCCATAGACGACCAGGTGGCCATGGGCGAGATGGTCGGTACTTCCGCGGCCTTCCGCGACACCTGCGAACTCATCCACAAGGCGGCGGACAGCCAGGTAACGGTGCTCCTGCTCGGTGAGACGGGGGTGGGCAAGGAGGTGTTCGCCCGTTCCCTCCACAGCATCAGCACCCGGGCCAAGAACACCTTCGTGCCCATCAACTGTGCCGCCATCCCCGAGGAACTCATTGAGTCGGAGCTGTTCGGGGTGGAAAAGGGCGCCTACACCGGAGCCCAGCATTCCCGTCCCGGGCGCTTCGAGCGGGCCCACGGCGGCACCCTGTTCCTGGACGAGGTGGGTGAACTCTCCGCATCCGCCCAGGCCAAGATCCTGCGGGTCCTGCAGGATGGTGAATTCGAGCGCATCGGCGACACCCGCACCCGCCGGGTGGACGTGCGGCTGGTGGCGGCCACCAACGTCGACCTCAAGCAGGCGGTGGAAGCGGGGCGTTTTCGCGCCGACCTCTACTACCGCCTCAATATCTTCCCGGTCATCGTGCCGCCCCTGCGGGATCGCAAGGACGACATTCCCCTGCTGGTGAACCGCTTCCTGGAGAAATACTCGGCCCGCCACGGCAAGCGGGTCACGGGCATCACCGAGCGCGCCATGGAAACCCTCATGAAGTTCGACTGGCCCGGCAACATCCGCGAGCTGGAGAACATGATCGAGCGCGGCGTCATCCTGGTGGGGCCCAACCAGCAGATCGACGTCAAACAGATATTCCCCTGCGTGGATCTGAGCCGCGGCATGGCGGGCACCGCCCCCGGCCCCGGCGGCGAGGCCCCCCGGGAAGCCGCGGGCTCCCTGGACCACATGGTGGAAAGCGCCCTGAATCAAAGCACCTCCCTCGAACAGATCGAGCAGATCATGCTGACCAAGGCGGTGGAGCGCAGCAATGGCAACCTCAGCTCCGCCGCCCGCCTGCTCAACATGACCCGGCCCCAGTTGGCCTACCGCCTGAAGAAATACCAGGCGGAACCCGCTGCGGTAACGGATTGACCGTCTGAAGCCGATCGAACCATCCGCAAAGGGGGGCGGGGAAAAGAATCGACCCCCACCTGAAGGCATGACAGACAAGAAGCGATGAGATTCCTGATCCTCGGCGCGGGCGGCATCGGTGCCTATTTCGGCAGCCGCCTGGTGCAGGCGGACCACGGCGTGACCTTCGTGGTGCGGGGCGACCATGGCGCCGCCCTCGCCTCCCGGGGCTTGGTGCTCGACCACCCGCAACACCCCTATGCCGGGCCGGTGGATACCGTATCCGGCGACGCCCTCACGGCGGCCCGGGTGATGAATGCCGACTACGTGCTGGTGTGCCTCAAATCCACCGCCACGGCGGAGGCCGCCCACCACCTCGCGGCCCTGATGCCGCGCCGGGAGGACCCCGGCGGCCCCCTGGTGGTGTCCCTGCAGAACGGCGTGGACAACGAGGCCGTGCTGGCGGACATTCTCGGCGCGCGGCGGGTGGTGGGCGGCCTGACCCGGCGCATCGGCGCCCATATCGCCGCGCCCGGCCACGTGTGGGCCACCGGCCCGGCCGAGACCCTACTCGGACGCTGGCCCGACGATGCCCGCTGCGGCCCCGATGCCCCGTCCCGTGCCTCCATCGAGGCCCTGGCCGAGGCCCTGCGGGGGGCGGCCATCCCCACGGAGATCAGCCCCGACATCCACCGGGAGCTGTGGCGCAAGCTGGTGATCAACAACGGCGTCAACGCCCTGGCGGCCCTCCTCGGAGAGGAGACCGGGCCCTTGCTCGCCGATCCCGGCCTGTCGGAACTCGTCCACGACCTCATGGCGGAGGCGGCGGCCGCCGCCCGGGCCGACGGCGTGCTGCTGGACCGGGAGGCGGTGGATGAGATGCACCGCCTCATCTCCACCTTCGATTCCATCAAGCCCTCCATGCTGGTGGACCGGGAACGGGGACGCGAGCCCGAGATGGACGCCATCTGCGGCGCCGTCATCGCCCGCTGCCGGGCGGCCGGGGAGGATGCCCCCCACACCCGCACCGTGGTGCGGCTGCTGCGCCACGCCCTGGAGCGGGATCGCCGGTGAACCTCGTCGTCGAGGTGCTCCAGGTCAGCGTGCCGGTGTTCCTCATCGCGGCCCTGGCGGTGATCCCCGCCGTGCTGTTCGTCATCCTGTGACCGGGGTTCGGCGCCAGCGGCTGGCAGGCGGGCTGCTCACCATTACCTTCCTGACGGCCATGGCGCCGGCCCTGTGGCCCGAGGCGCCCCGCTGGCCCGGCGGCGCCGCCGCCTGGTTCGCCGCCCTGCTCATGTGGCGCGACATCCCCGCCCGGGCACGCCGCCAGTCGGTGGTGCTGGTGGGGGTGGGAGGCTTGGCCATGGCGCCCTTCCTGGTCCAGGGCACGCCCATACCCTGGCGCCAGGCCCTGGGGGCCAATGCCCTGCTCATCGGCATGCTCATCGCCGTGAGCTTCCTGCGGCTGGTGAGCCACGCCGGGACCGTTGATGGCGAGGTGCCGGGCGGCCGCCGGGCCCTGTGGCGCACCCTGCTGGGCCTGCACCTGTTCTCCTCGGTCATCAACATCACCATGCTGTTCATCGTCGGCGATCGTCTCGCCCGGGACGGTACCCTGGGACGCCGCCGTGCCACCGTGCTGGCCCGCGGCTTCGTACTGGCCGCCTACTGGTCCCCCTTTTTCGCCGCCATGGCCACGGCCCTGACCTGGGCCGAGGGCGCCCGCCTGGACCTGCTCATGGCCCTCGGCCTGCCCCTGGCCGCCGTGGGCCTGCTGCTCACGGTCTGGGAGCGGCCCGCCGCCGCCGACAGCGACTTCCACGGTTATCCCATGAACTTCGCGGGGCTGTGGGTGCCGGGCCTGCTGGCGGCCCTGGTGCTGACCATCCATCAACTGTGGCCGCCCATCCCCGTGCTCGCGGTCATCGCCATCAGCGCCCCTGCCATCAGCCTGCTGCTGCTGGCGATCCGGGCGGGTCCCGCCGCCGCTCCCGCTCTCCGCCACCACGTGGAGTCCGGCCTGCCGCGACTGTTGAACGAACTGCTGCTCTTCATCGCCGCCGGCGTCCTGGCGGCCGGGCTCGGCGTGCTGTTCGCCAACCTCGGCGGCTGGCTGCCCTTCACGGCCTTCGGCCCGCTGGAGGCGACGGTGGTCCTGCTGGTCATCGTGGCGGCGGCCGTGGCCGGCATCCATCCGGTGGTCACCATCGCCACCTTCGGCACCCTGCTGGCACCCCTGGAGCCGAACCCTCATCTGCTGGCCATGAGCTACCTCGCCGGCTGGGCCATCGGCCTGCCCATCAGCCCCTTCTCCGGCGTCGGCCTCGCCCTCCAGGGCCGCTACCACGTCCGCGCCGGCGACATCATCCGCTGGAACTACCCCTGGGGGCTCGCCATGATGGCCCTCACCGTCGGCGGCTTCTTCATCATGGAGAGGCTCAGCGTGGGCCATTGATGGCCTCCCCCGAAACCGCTAAGACCGAAACGCCGACCACCTGTTTGCAGCCTTGGGGCACCGCGCTATGCCGAGCCAATACTCCCTGGAATATAATCGGTTCAGATTGGCAAGGAGCGTTTGGCAACCCGCGGGACAAGAGAATGAACACGCCGGATAAGCGGATCATCATTATTGCCGGTCCTAACGGTGCGGGAAAAACCACCTTCGCCGGGGAGTTTCTACCGAATGAGGCCCACTGCCCGACCTTTGTCAATGCCGACCTCATCGCCGCCGGGCTCGCCCCCTTCGAACCGGAACGGGCAGCTTTCAGAGCCGGGCGGCGGCGCTTCGTAGCTGGCCTGCGAAATTTCGAAAACCTGTACAAACCGGTGGTTAATGAGTGGGCGCTGTACGACAATTCTGGCGGCGAGCCGGCGCTGATTGAAGAAGGAGTGAACGCATGAGCGGAGAATTCATGGATTCCAGCAACAAGCCGAAAGAACGTGACCCCGATATGGCGGCGGCTGAAATCGCCATGAAACGGGCGGCGGCGAAGGCCCGGCGGAAGGCCAGGCAAGTGGGTGTGGGCATTGTGCTGTGGAAGAATGGCCAGGTCGTCGAGGAACAGCAAAACACCTCGGCTGGCGAGTGATTCTCGCAATATGCCAGAGTGAGTAACCCATGCCCCATGCCATCAGAGTCCATGAAACCGGGGGGGCCGAGGTGCTGCGCTGGGACGAGGTCGCCGTCCGGCCAGCGCTGTGCGACACAGCCCTCAGCTCTCTCTTGCCGCGGGCGTGGCCGGCAAAACAGCGGTGGGCGCAAATCCGACCCATTGCACCCATGGCTCAGTAAACGGTTAATAGACGTTTGTGTGCCAACGAACAGACACCGCCCGGATCATCGGCATAGCGTGACCCAATGCAGGGACAACGAAGCCATGTCGCACGGTCCACGCGCAAGGACGTTCTCCACGCCCCATCAACAAGTCGCCGGTCCCGTCGTGTCCTACGACGTCGACCCAGGCTCACGAGGTTATCCAGAATGAACAGATCCCATACCCGACAGGTCATGGTCGCCGCAACCGTCTTGACGCTCGCCGCCGGACCGCTGGCGAGGGCGGAGCATCCGGCTTCGCAGCACCACGGCCAGGATGACTTCATGAGTCGGATCACCGACATGCTGACCAAAGAGAACGTGGGAAAAGGCGTCGGCGGCGTGCTCGGCGGTGTGCTCGGTTCACAGGTGGGCTCTGGATCCGGCAAGACAGCCGCCACCATCGTCGGCGCGCTGGCCGGCTACTGGCTTGGTGGCGAGGTCGGGCGCCGCATGCAGGCGTCAGATCGTGAAGGCCTGGCTCACTCCACCGCCACCGCCATAGAGACTGGCGAGTCGCAGACATGGGTCAATCCCGATACCGGCGTGCGCACCGAGGTACAGGTGCAGGACGCCGACGATGAGCCGTCGAGCCGCCCGACCCAGGCGCCGCCCCTCGAAATGATCAATGGATGGTACGCCGCGACATCGCGAAGTAATGTGCGTAGCGGTCCAGGTACGAACTATCCGGTCATCGACCAAATCGAGGATGAACAAGAGGTGCCCGTCGTCGGACGGGTGTCGGGCGAGAACTGGTATATGTTGGCTCGGAACGGACGCGGCTATGGATTCGTTCATTCGACGTTGCTGAATCCCGTCGGGCAACAGCAGGCGGACAGCAACGCGATCCGCGAGCACGCCGGCCAGGACTTCGACGACACCATGCTCGCCCAGCCGGAATGCACGCTAGTGACCCAGAAGGTGACGATGCCGGACGGCAGCACGGCCTCGGAGAAGTTCAGAACCTGCCGCAACGAAGACGGCACCTGGGAGGTCGCATGAACACGGCAAGAATCGTAGTGGTCCTGGCGATGGTGGCCGGCGCTCCGTCGGCGGCGGCCAGCGGGCGCCTGCTTCTCGAGGATCCCTCCTTCCATGCGACGGTCTCCAGCGCTCTGGACTGCGGCGCGCCGATCCATCTCGGGCTGACCACCCCGGATCCGGCGCTACTGGACGCGGACACCGGCGACGCCCAGCGCGTGGTGGATGCCGCACTGGCGGCAATCCGCTTCCAGTGCCCGGACATCACCCGGGTGACGGTGCACGGATCACTGCAGGGTGACGCCGAGGAAACATTCATCGCCACGGCCCACAGCAGGGGCGGCTGGATGCTCAAGCCCGAGCGGACCTTCCAACTCTCGCTCCCACCACGGGCGAGCGGCGTCAACCGCACCCCATTGCAGCCGTCACCAGAGGCGCCGGTGCTGATGATTGCGGGCCTCGAGCCGGGCATGAGTCTGGATGCGGCCCGCGCAGCCATCGCCGCGAACTTCGGCACCGAGCCGCGTTTGTACGACGACGGCCCCAGATTGGCCGTGGAGGAGAACGGCTGTCGCCCCGGGGGCAGTTGGCAGACCCGCTCCTCCGGGGCCGTGGCGGGCTCACGGTGCATCGAGGCGTGGTTCACGGATACCCGCTACCCCCGTCTTTACCGTATCGAGTATGCCGAAGTCGTCACGGGACTACAGTCCGATGACGCGACCGACGGTCTGGTGCACCGCTACGGCAAGCCGGCCGTTCGCGAAGACGCCACAGGGAGGTGGAACAGTCCCCGCGCCACGCACCTCGCCTGGGGCCAGGTGCACACGGTGGACGGCGCCTCGCGTCATCCCCTGGAAGCAACGGTCACCCCCTTGAGAGAACTGACCGTGCTCGAGATTAGCCTTCACGAACCGGACACCGCCCAGACGACCGCACCATCGTTTCGCTACTGAACTCGATGAGGCAGGGATCCAGGGGGGGGTGTAGCAGCAAGGTAGGTCGGCTGCTCTTGGCAGCCGACGAGGCCCTGGGTGTCGCCACATCCCCATGCCGGATGTCGCCGGAGTCGCGGCATTCATAGGAGAAGTCGCCGATCAAGCGGCGGGTCCTGAGTCACAGTCACAATGCCCGCGGGATCGGAACCACCGTCATCCCGAAGTCGGCGTTGGCATGGCTCAGTTGCGCCTCGCACCCCGCGGGCGTTTATTGGAGCGGCGCAGATAGAGACCGGCGCCGCCGAGCGCGAGCAAGGCGAACGTGCCGGGCTCGGGGATCGTGCCACCGTTAACGCCGCCGCCCGGCGGTGGACCGGGGACGAAGGTATCCGCGGTGATCTGCACTGCATAGCCATTGCTCGAGCCGTGGTCCTCGAGCAAGAGTTGGAGGAAGTGTGTGCCCGCGGAAAGATCGCCGACGTTGAATACGTGTTCGCCAAGAGAAACACCGCCGGCCCGGCGCGCGCCGCCGAGATAGGTGCCGTTCAACCAGGCGAAGATGCCGTTATCGACGCCGAAGTTCGCCACCACGTTCGTCGCCGCCAGCGTATCGAACTGATAGATGACCGCCACCTCGGTACCCACGGTCCAGCTGTTGGGAATGGCCGCGAGGAGGTCCCAGTTGGCATTGAGATTCAACGGATCGGTAAGCCAGTTGCCGAGCACGGCATCGGCGGTGGACAGATCCGGTGCGGTCGGGAAGTTGAGATTTGAATCGTTGGAGACCGGGAACGGACCGCTTTCCCCGCCGTTGGTACTGTTCAGCAGCGTACCGATGCTGTTGTTGTAAAAGCCCGGATCGCTGGTCTCTACGAGCACCACCGCATGCGCATACACCGGAACCATAATGGCGGCGACGATTGCGAGTGTCTTGAGTCTGTTCATGAGTCTTCTCCGATTAAGTCTTCTCTGGTTACGACCTTGTAGCGGGGTTCCTCGTCGACCTCGGATCCATCACGCGCCGTCTGGCACCGAGGAGCAATCCCAGCGCAGGGGCCAGCATCACGAGTGCGGGGGGCAGTGGAACGGGAGCGACCACTACAATACCGGGCGCCGGACCCGATCCCCAGACGAAATCGAATACGCCGCCATCGAAGATGCCATTCAAGTCATCGTCAATCACGATGTCGTATTCGCCCGGCGTAAGTGGGGCGGGCCACAACTCAACGTCGATGAACACCCCAGTCAGCGTCTCGGCGAGGCCTGCCAAGTTTAGTGCACCGCCTGGGGTCACATCCGCCGGGATCGGCTTGGCGAAATCCCAATTGTCGTTGGGCACGACGTAGACGTTTGCGGTGGCCGGGATGACGATGGGTGGAATGACGGAGATCGAGCCCGGCGAGATCTGGCCGGTAATGAAGATGGACTCCTCGATCTGAAAGATTTCCTGGCCAGCCGGATCCAGTCCGTCGGTGGGGAGCAGAAAGGTGGCTGACCAAGCTGGCGTCGCGATCAGCAGCGAACCGAATAACACAATCGATGTCAATGCTCGCATCATTGCTCTCCTTCCGCGACCGGACACGCAACACTCATTAAATAGGCAAACCGCATGCCAGGGTTCAGCATACTCAAAACAATCAATATCATAGGACCGGCAGGTCGAGTCGATACCGTTCTTTACACGGTGAAACTGTAAAGTTCGCCGACAGGATCGGCCGATCCTGGTCGGGGTCGGACGAGCGAAAGGCCAGCGGAATCAGAAGTCTGCTCGTCAGACCGGTTGAATATTGCGGTTAGCGGAAACATTACGTCTCCAAAATCGACACTCCAGGGAAGGAACTCATGGCGCGCGCCAAGCTTTTTCACGGCGAAACTGTAAAGTTTGTCGACAAGATCGGCCCACCCTGGCCAGGGGGCCTGTCCGGGCGGATGGCGGAAGCCGGTTGTCGGACTGAAGTCCGACCTACAACCGACTTACAGCCGCCCCCAGATACACCACCACCGCCCGTTCCCGGGGCACGGATGTGGGTCGGGATTCATCCCGACATGGATCACTGGCGCAGCAACGCGTCCAGTTCCGGAGGCAACTCGTAATCCGGGTAGCGCTCCACGAAGGACTCCAGGCGGCGCCGGGCGACCTTTGTTTCCCCCGTCTCGACGAGCCGCCGGATGGCGGCCAGTTCCGCCGCCGCCCCGGACGGCAATCCGCCGGCCCCGGCATCGTCGTCATGCGCTTGGTCCATGGCCTTGCTCCGCGGCAGGTGCATCAGGCGTGCCGGCGTGCCGCCTCCTTCCTTTTCCCGTGACGGCAAGGCCCGGTCGCTAGCAGGCGCGGGAGGGGGAACGGCCTCCCGCAGCAGTACCGGGGGATCTCCGTTCGCGGGTGCGGGCCGCCGGTTTTCAGTGGCGGCGTCGGAGGCGGACGGCGGGGCCGGCACGGCGTCCGGGGCCGGCGCCGCCGTCTCCTGGCGCGGCACCATGTCCTCGTCCACGAGGATCGGGTCCGGATCCACCTGGTAGATCAGCAGGGTAGTGGTCATCACCACCACGGCGGCGGCCGACAGGGCCAGGGGCCAGCGACCGCTGAAGGGGGTGAAGCGCGCCAGAGGGGAACGGGTGGCGCGCCGGGCGGCGTCACGGATGGTACGGTCGAGGTGGGCCGGCGGCTCCTCAATGGCGGCGACTCTGTAGAGGGCCGCCAACTCCTGGTCTCTCTTTCCTGTCACAGGCAATCCTCCAGCCCCCCGCGCAACCGGCTCATGGCATGGCGCAGCCGGCTCTTGGCGGTCTCCGCCCCCACGCCCATGACGCGGGCCATGTCCTCGAGGCCGAGCCCCCCTTCCTGGCGCAGCAGGAAGGCCTGGAGCTGGGGCGGCGACAGCTTGTCCAGCAACGCCATGAGGCGCTTAAGACAGTCCGCCATGAAGGCCTGATGGTCCATGGCGGGGCGCGGGTCGGGGTCCTCGGGCCCATCGCCGGATACCAGCCGGGAACGCTCCTGCTGGCGGTAATGGTCCACCAGCCGGTTGTGCGCGATACCGTAGAGCCAGCTCCGAAAGGAGCCCGTGGGCCGGTAGCGCCGGCGCATGCCGATGACCCGCATCCACACGTCCTGGAACAACTCCTCCGCCACCTCCGGTCCGCCGCACTGGCGCAGCAGGTAACGGTACACGCCGTTCCTGTGGCGCCCGTAGAGGATGTCGAAGGCATCCGCGTCACCGCTCGCGTAGGCGCTCATGAGGTATTCGTCGGTGGGGTCGGTGGGGACGGGCATGGGGAAATGGTGAATGGTGAATGGTGAATGGTGAATGGTGAATGGTGAATGGTGAATGGTGAATGGTGAATGGTACAGCGAGTATGGCTCCTGGTTGGCGTGGGCAGTAACATCAAGGCACGCCAGCTTGCACCAAATCCCTCAAGCCAAAGCGGAAACGCCCACCTTCAGCCACCCCCCCGTCGTCGCCTTTTGCCTTTGCCTTTGCTTTTGCTTTTGCTTTTGCTTTTGCTATTGCTATTGCTATTGCTATTGCTATTGCTATTCACCATTCACCATTCACCATTCACTTGCTTCTGGTCTATTCACCATTCACTTGCTTCTAGTCTATTCACTCACTTCTGGTCCATTCCCTCGCTTCTGGTCCCTTTTCACTCCCCTACTTCCCCCCCGCCGCCGGCGGCGACTCCAGCGCCTCGGCCAGGGCCACGAGGGGGAGAAATCCGCCCCGGTAGCCGAATGGGTCGTCACCGCGGGCACCCTGGGCCAGGGCCAGTATTTCAGGGTAGTCGAAGCCCTCCAGATACTTGCCGCCCCGCAGGCGCTGGGCGAAGGCGGCCACGGCGGCGGCGAAACGAAAATCCTGGCTGGTTTCGGCGAGTAGGGGCGCACTATCCGACACCGCCAGCACCTTCTCCTGGAGGACGCTGGCGCCGTCATGGGCCGTCTTGTAGCGCAGTCGCAGCAGTCCCACCTCGCCGTCGCGGCCGCCGTCCGCCACCACCGGGGTCTGGTAGCGCCCGGGGCTGAGGCGCCGGGCGGGGCTGTCCACCAGGGTGAGTTCGTAGAGGGCGGTGACGGTATGGCCGGCACCGATGTCGCCGGCATCCACCCGGTCGTTGGCGAAGTCCTCGCGCGCCAGGGCCCGGTTCTCGTAGCCGATGAGTCGGTATTCCGCCACCACCGCCGGATTGAACTCGAGCTGAATCTTCACGTCGTGGGCGATGGTGAACAGCGTCGCGCTCATCTCCTCCACCAACACCTTGCGGGCCTCGGCCAGGGTATCGATATAGGCATGGTTGCCGTTGCCGGCGTCGGCCAGGCGCTCCATCAGGTGGTCATTGTAGTTGCCGGCGCCGAGGCCCAGGGTGGTCAGCCCGATGCCGCTGCCGCGCTCGCGTTCCACCAGGCCCACGAGGGCATCGAAGTCCACCATGCCCAAGTTGAAGTCGCCGTCGGTGGCGAGGATGACGCGGTTGACGCCGCCCTCGATCCAGCCCTGGCGGGCCAGGTCGTAGGCCAGCCGAATGCCCGCACCACCGTTGGTGGAGCCACCCGCCGTGAGGCCGTCGATGGCCGCCTTGATGGCGGCCTTGTGGTCCCCCGAGGTCGACTCCAGCACCGTGCCCGCAGCACCCGCATAGACGGCGATGGCGATGCGGTCATCGCCGTCCAGCTGACCCACCAGCAACCGCAGGGCGTTCTTGAGCAGGCCCAGCTTGGCGGGGGCGCGCATGGAGCCGGACACGTCCACCAGGAACACCAGGTTGCTGGCGGGAAGTTGGTCAGGCGGTACCGCGTAACCCTTGAGGCCGATGTGCAACAACCGGGTTTGGGGGTTCCAGGGGGTGGGGCCTATCTCCGTGGTGACCCGGAAGGGACGCTCCCGACCGGCGGGCGCGGGATAATCGTAGCCGAAGTAGTTAATCAGCTCCTCGGCCCGCACGGCGTGCGCCGGAGGCATGCTGCCGCGCTGGAGCAGGCGGCGCACATTGCTGTAGGCGCCGGTATCCACGTCGATGCTGAAAGTGGAAAAGGGATCCTCCGCGGCCAGCCGCAGGGGATGGTCATGGAAGCCATGGTAGTTCTCGCGATTCACCGGCTCCGCGGGGGGACGCAGGGCCGCGAGATCGGCGGCGAAGGTGTCGGCCCGCGCCACCGGGCGACCGGCCGGGTGCGCCGTGTGGGCCTGTTTGGGTCGCGACGGCGTGACCGCCAGCTCGTGGCGTACGCCACCGGCCCCGGGCGCGGCGGGCTCCACCGTCACCCCCGGCGGCGGCGCGCCGCTGCCATCCGGCACCGGCGTCACGGCGGATCCCGTATCCTCTTTCGATGTGGGGGCACAGGCTGCGGCCAGCAACACCGCGACCACCAGGCCGATGATTACAGGTTTCTTCATGACGTTCTCCCGCGGGAACTCCAGTGGATGGGCTGTCTCTCATCCGGGGTAAACGTCCCGGGCACGCCAACGGGGTAAAACCGGTGTCGCAGCCGGCTGCCTGATGGCAGGGAAAAGGGGGAGCCGGTTATCACGAAGGGCGCCCGCCGTGCTTGATCTTTGTCAAGGCGACAGCGGGCACCCTCGCCAAACTGCCGGGCCTTGTTAAGCGAGGCGGCAACCATGATCGAGCCCGTTCACCTGGACAACTTCTTCATCGCCTTCTTTTCCGGTGCCATGGTGGTGATGGCGGGCGCCCTCTACGCCCTGCTGTTCGCCTTTTCCCGGGTCCACGGGCTGCCCCGTCTCATGATCGCCGCCTATGGGGCCTACGGCCTGCTCGCCGCAGCGGTGCTGACCCTGGCCTACGCCCTCAATCTCGACGGCCTGTGGCAGGCCGTGGTGCTGGCCATGCTGGTGGGCTACCTGCTGGCGCCCCACGGCATCTGGCACCTGTGCGAGGGCACCCATGAGCACCAGCCTGATGGCGCCGCGCCCGCGGGGGGCGCGACGCCGGATAACGTGATTCGACAACCTGGAGGGAACTGATCATGTCCACAACGCCCTGGTGGGCCGCAGAAGACGTCTGGAAGAAGTTGGCCATCTGGGTCACCGCCCTCATGTTCGTGGCCCTCATATTCCTCACCATGGACAGCCTGCAGCAGATCTCCGTGGGCAGCGAGCGGGTGCCCGCGTACACGGTCATCAACAAGCGTGTGTCCTATGTCTTCGACGAGGAGCGCAACTACCAGATCCCCGTTATCGGCGACGATGCCCCACTGTTCGCGGAAAGGCTGTCCGAGGACGAGGCGGAGGCCGTGGTGACCCATGGCAAGAAGATCATCCAGGGCCGCAACTGCATGAACTGCCATACCCTCCTGGGCAACGGCGCCTACTACGCCCCCGACCTCACCAAGTCGTGGCTGGACCAGGCCTGGGGCGCCGAGGCGGCCCGGGAACAGCTCATGCTCCAGTTCCTCATGGACCCGGAGGGTAACGCCCGCACCTTCGGCACCGGGCGCAAGATGCCGAACCAGCATCTCAGCGAAGAAGAGGCCAAGGCGGTCATCGCCTTCCTCAAGTGGATGTCGTCTATCGACACCAACGGCTTCCCCTATAACTTCAAACAGATTCCCCAGGAGGGCTAGGCCATGAGTACCGTGGGTGTCATCAACCTGGATAATCTCAACGGCGGCCAGCGGCTGGCCGTCAAGTACTTCACTGTGGCGGTGGTGCTGTTCGCCGCCCAGATCCTGTTCGGCATGCTGGCGGGCCTGCAATACCTGTATCCCGACCTCCTGCGGGGTGTCCTCGACTTCAACGTCAACCGCATGGTGCACATCAACGCCATGGTGGTGTGGATGCTCTACGGCTTCATCGGTGCCATCTACTGGCTGTTGGAGGACGAATCCGGGACGGAGGTGGTAGGCCTGCGCCTGGGGGAAATCGGCTTCTACATCCTGACCGCCGCGGTCACCGTGGTGGTGCTGGTATTCCTGCTGGTGCAGTGGGGCCCTGGCACCGACACCACCCTGTGGTTCATCAACGAGGGGCGCGAGTACATCGAGGCCCCGCGCTGGGCCGACATCGGCATCGTGGCGGTGCTGCTGGTGTTCTTCTACAACGTGGCCGCCACCTTCATGAAGGGACGCTTCACCGGCATCGGCGGCGTCATCGTGCTGGACCTGGTGGCCCTGGCCGGCCTCTATCTCGCCGGCATGTTCTACACCACCAACATCTCCCTGGACCAGTACTGGTGGTGGTGGGTCATCCACCTGTGGGTGGAGGCCACCTGGGAGGTGCTGGTGGGTGCCATCATGGCCTACGGACTGATGCGGACCCTGGGGGTACGGCGCAAGATCGTCACCACCTGGCTCTACATCGAGGTGGCCCTTATGTTCGGCGCCGGCATCCTCGGGCTCGGCCACCACTACTTTTGGATCGGCACCCCCCAGTACTGGTTCGGCATCGGCGGCCTGTTCTCGGCCCTGGAGCCCGTGCCCCTGGTGGCCATGGTGGTGCACGCCGTCTACGACTCCGGCGTCCACAAGATGAAGAACTCCAACCACCCGGCCCTGGCCTGGCTCATCGCCCATGCCTTCGGCAACTTCTTCGGCGCCGGAGTGTGGGGCTTCATGCACACCCTGCCCCAGATCAACCTGTATACCCATGGCACCCAGTGGTCCGCCTCCCACGGCCACCTGGCCTTCTTCGGCGCCTACGCCACCATCAATATCGCCTTCTTCTACTTCGCCATTCAGAAGGCCCGGGGCAACGTGTGGATGTCCGGTGGCATGCCAGGCGACTGGCGCTGGAAGTGGTCTCTGGCCCTGCTCAACATCGGCGTCTGGGGCATGACCATCGCCATGCTGGTGGCGGGCTACGACCAGTCCCAGATCGAGCGCGCCATCAACGGTTCGAGTTGGATGGGCTATTTCGCCGCCCAGTCCAATGTGTGGTTCGTGCAGGCCATGAACTGGCGCATGGTCTTCGGCTGGATCACCGCGGCCGGCACGGTGCTGCTGATCTGGGATCTCATGGCGCTGGGCCGGGGCGAGACCCGTAAGGCCCCGGTCTACCTGGACGAGATCGAGCCGGATCGGGTCTCCGGCGAGCCGGCCCCGGGCCCGGCATAGCCTTCCGGGCGGCCGGCCGCCCCCGGCCGGCGCATGCCGGGGCCCACCCGCGGTGGGTTTGAGCGCGAAGGTCGCCCGGCCGGACTCCGGTAGCCGCGGGATATCCCCCTCGGGCCGAGGCCCGACCCGCAATTCCTGTCCCGCACCACGCGCCTCAGGCCGATGTCCGCGTCCTGGGGGTGGCATGATATTCTTGGATTGGCGTCGCCGGGCAGCCCATGATTTTCGGCTCGTGCAGGGCTACGCTTATAAGAAAAGTTTGATTACGAGCCCGGCCGAGAACCGGCCACCGGCGGAGCCCAAGGTCATGCCCATCATCGACGACTTGAGGAAAGGCCAGTTTTTCGCCTGTCTGGACACCAGCCAGCAGGAGCGGGTGGCCACCCGGGCGGTGCGGGTGCGGCTGGCCGCCGGCGAGTCCCTGTTCCAGCAGGGGGACAAGGCGGAGCGCTTTTATTACGTCATCAGCGGCCTCATCAAGCTCTATCGCATCTCCCCCGCCGGTAACGAGAAGGTGGTGGAGGTGGTGAGCGCCGGCAGCACCTTCGCCGAGGCCCTGATGTTTCTCTACCGCCCCTATTACCCGGTGGGGGCCGAGGCCCTCCAGCCCTCGGAACTCATCAGCGTGGACGCGGCGGATTTCTCGGACATGCTGCGGGGTTCCGTGGAGACCTGCTTCATCCTCCTGGGCGATCTCAGTCAGCGCCTGCGGGGCCTCATCCGCGAGATCGACAACCTCAGCCTGCACACGGCGGTATGCCGGGTGGCGGGCTATCTGCTGGCCAACGCCCCGGAAGGCCAGGACGAGCTGGTGCTGGACGTCCCCAAGCAGACCATCGCCTCGCGCCTGTCGGTGAAGCCCGAGACCCTGTCGAGGATCATCAAGAATCTCTGCGATCTGAAGGTCATCGAGATGCACGGCAATCGCGTCACCCTCCACGACCGGGAGCAACTCCAGGGCATGGCCGACGCCTGCGCCGTGGCCCAGGACTCCCTCAAGGACACCTTCCTCTACCCCTGCCCGCCCCACTACGTCCCCAACTCCGTGGCCACGCCCGGCCCCCAACACGTGAAGTTCACCGCCCGCACCAAGTAACCCGGTATTCATCCATCGGGGCCATATCGCCGGCGCGAGACAGCGAAAAGCTGTAACCACGAAAGACACGAAATAAAGCGAAAAAAGAGAAGGCAATTCATTATTCCCCATCCGCTATCCCCGATTTCCCTTTTCCCATTTCCCATTTCCCATTTCACCATTCCCTATTCCCTATTCCCTATTCCCTATTCCCTATTCCCTATTCCCTATTCCCTATTCCCTATTCCCTATTCCCTATTCCCTATTCCCTATTCCCTATTCCCTATTCCCTATTCCCCATGCGCTATCCCCCCCTCAATGACTAGTCCCCTCCGACAGCGTGATCTTGTTATACACATTGTATTTCCCCGACGGTTTGTTCATGGGCAGGCGTTTCACCTCTTCCAGGGTGCGGGCGTCGTAGACCACCACGGCACCGGCGGGGTCCCAGATGCTGAGGAGGGCGTGGCGGCCGTCGCGGTCGAACTCCACGTGGGCGGCGGTCTTGCCGGGGGCCGGGCGCAGGGTCTCGACGATCTCCAGGGTCTGTTTGTCGATGACGTGCACCGCGTCGCGGTGGGGGCCGAAGAACACGTCCACCCAGGCGTAGGGCGAGTTCTCGTGGCTGCGCATGAAGAAGCCGGGGCCCTGGGTCTCGATGGTCCCGACGGTCTCCCAGGTCGCCGTGTCGATGACCGTGACCTCGCCCTTGCGCAGATGGGGCGTCGCCATCACCCGCCGCCCGTCCAGGGTCCAGGTGATGCCGGAGCCCAGGTGGGGCAGGCCGTCCAACCCCAGATCGCTCACCTTGACCCCGCGCTTCAGGTCCACCACCTGGCCGTTCCGGGCATTGCGCGCCGCCCCCATGACGTGGCGGTAGTCGGGGGTGAAGAAGAAGTCGTCCAGGTAGTCGTCAAGCACGATGCGTCGCGGCGTCACGGGGCCGGACCCTCCGTCCCCGTCCACGGGCAACTCCCAGATCTCGGGGATGTCCTTGAGGGCCGCCACGAAGCTGTGCCGGGGCGGGGCGCCATAGACGGCGCTCACCCGGGAGGTTCGTCCGGCCCCGTCCGTCACGGGGATCACCTCCCGCAGGGAGAGGTCCCGGGCATCCAGCAGCACCAGGGTGTGGGGCAGGTAGTTGGCCACCGCCACCACCCGGCCGTCGCCGGACACGGCGAGGTTGCGGGTGTTGATGCCGGCCCGCACCTCGGCCACGTACTCCAGGCCCCACAGGTCGAACTTGCTGATCCAGCCATCCCGGGAGGCGAAGTAGACGAAGCGCCCGTCGGGGGAGAACTTGGGCCCGCCGTGAAGGGCGAAGTGGGTCTTCATGCGATGGATGGGCTCGAAGCGATCGCCATCCAGGATAGTGGCGTGATGGTCCCCCAGTTCCACCACCACGAAGAGGTTCAGGGGATCGGCGCCGTAGGCCGGCGCGGTCACCAGTTCGGACGCGTCATTGATGATACGCCGGGTGGCCCGGATGTGCTCCGCCGACCACTCGGGGGTGTAGTCCAGGGGCGTATAGATGAACTCCACCAGGGCCGCCACCCGGGCATCGTCCAGCATCTCCCCGAAGCCCGGCATCTGGCTGGCCGCCCGGCCCCGGCGGATCACCGCCGCCGCCTCGTCGCGTTTGAGGCGCTTCAGGTTCCCCGGCAACAGCGCCGGCCCCATGCCCCCCAGCCGCTCGGCCCCGTGGCAGGAGGCACAGTGCTCGGCATAGGCCGTGGCTCCCTCCGCGGCCGGTGCACTCAGGGGAGCCAGGAGGGCCAGCAGGGCCAGCAGGGCCAGCAGGGCCAGGGCCGCAGATATCGGCCGTTGTTTCCTTTTTTCGCGTCGCCGCGCCGCCGTGATGTCCATTGCCTTCCCAAGCCTTGGCTAGGCACTCGCCGCCGCCCGCGGCGGGGCGATGCCGATCTCGGCGTCGGTGAGGTAGCAGCCGGGGTCCTCGGCCCAGGGGTCGCCCGTGAGTTGCCAGGCCCGGGTGCGGCTGTTGCCGCCGCAGATGGCAAAATGGGCGCAGGTGCCACAGCGGCCGCCGATGGTACGCGGCCGGGCCTTCAGGCCCGCCAGCAGGGGATCGGAGCGGTCTTCCCAGATCTCGGAGAAAGGCCGTTCCCGGACGTTGCCGAGGTGATAGTCCCACCACATGGTGTCCGGGTGGACGTTGCCCAGGTTGTCGATGTTGGCGATGTTCACCCCGGAGGAGTTGCCGCCCCAGCGCATGAGCATCCGCTCCAGGGCTTCGGCATGCCACGGGATGCGTCGCGCCGCCCAGTGCAGCAGATAGACGCCGTCGGCATCGTTGTTGCCGGTGACGAACTCCTTGGGCCGGCCTTCGCCGATGCGCCGCCAGCAGTCCTCGAAGAGCAGGTCCATGGCCTCCCGGGTGACGCCGTGGAGAGCATCGTCGCC
This sequence comes from Gammaproteobacteria bacterium, assembly GCA_034522055.1. NCBI lineage: Bacteria > Pseudomonadati > Pseudomonadota > Gammaproteobacteria > Gammaproteobacteria bacterium. Next base: position 3,668,557 of record JAXHLS010000002.1, on the reverse strand, counting down.
GCGGTTCCTGTTGCCGCGCCCGGCGTAGTTGAGATGGGACAGGTAGAGCTTGTCCACGTCGTATTCGTCCATCAGCCGCAGCAGCCCGCCCAGTTCGGCGGCATTGTCCCGGGTCAGGGTGAAACGCAGGCCCACCTTGATGCCCTTCTCGGACAGGCGTCCGATCCCCGCCAGGGAGGCGTCGAAGGCGCCGGCCTTGCGGCGGAAGTAATCGTGGGTCTCCCGCAGCCCGTCCAGGCTCACCCCCACGTAGTCGTAGCCGGCGGCGGCGATGTGTTCGGCCATGGCCGCATCGATGAGCGTGCCGTTGGAGGACAGGCCCACATAGAAACCCCGTGTCTTGGCCTCCCGCGAGATCTCGAAGATATCCGGGCGCAGCAGGGGCTCGCCGCCGGAGAGGATGAGCACCCCCACGCCGTAGCTTCTCAGGTCATCCATCACCTCCAGCACCTCCTCGGTGGTGAGCTCGCCGGCAAAGTCGATGTCGGCGGAGGTGGAATAGCAGTGGCGACAGGTGAGGTTGCAGCGCCGGATGAGGTTCCAGATGACCACCGGCCCGCGGCTGCGGGCCACCGCCGGCGGCACCACCGGAGTCCCGGCGTCACGGGTCAGGGAATCAAGGAATCGGGTGAGACGAAACATGGCAAACCCTCATGCGGAACGAAAACCGGTCTTTTTCAGGATGCCGTCGCTGAACAGCACGGCCTGGCTGCGGCAGGCCACGCCCAGGGTCCGGGCGATGGCTGCGGTCTTGGCGTGGACCTCGGCCCGGTCCATGCCATGGACCATGGCGAACAGGTTGTAGGGCCAATGGGGTGGCCGCCGCGGGCGTTCGTAGCAATGGCTCACGAAGTCGAAACGGCCCACCACCTCGCCCCGGACCGCCATCTCGCCGTCGGCCACGTCCCATACGGACATGCCGTTGGCCCGCAGGCCGAGGCGGTAGTGGTTGGGCAACAGGCCGATGCGCCGGATCACGCCGCCCGCAAGCAGTGCCCCCAGGCGCTCCAGGACACTGCCTTCATCCATATCCGTGGCCCCGGCGATGGCCCGCCAGGGCTCGGGCTCCAGGGGCAGACCCGCCTGCAGGGCATCGATGAGCCGCCAGTCGGCCGCTTCCGGCACGCACGCGGCCGGGGCCTCGGCGGCGGCGGGGGAGTTCGGGAACGGGCCGGTGGTGACCCGGCCGTCGCGCCCCAGCACCAGGTGCAGGCCGAGCCGGAACTGCCGCAGCTTGGGCAGATGGAGCACCTCCAGACCGCTGCGCCGGGAGATGTCATCCACCACGGTGGTCATGGCCGCGGGCGTCGATGTGGCCACCACAAACCACATGTTGAAGCGATGAAGGCGCCGGTAATTGTGGGCCACCTCGGGATAGGCATTGACCAGCTCCTTGATCTCATCATAACGATGCTCCGGCACCTCCAGGGCCGCCAGGGTGAGGGCCCCGCCCAGGCGACTGGCGTCGAAGGAGGGACCGAAACGGGTGGCGATGCCCTGCCTCAGCAGCCGCTTCAGACGGGCGATGACGTCCTCCTCCGAGGTCCCCAGGACCGCACCCATCTCCCCATAGGGGCGGGCCACCAGGGGCACGCCCCCCTGGAAGCGGTTGACCAAGCGCCGGCTCAGGTCATCCAGACCGTGGCTCATGACGGCACCACCGCGCGACCGGCCGTCCCGGCGTAGCCGCCCAGATAACGGGCGCCCCGTTGCTTGAAGCGCCGTTCGCTAAACAGCACCTCGTGAGTCACGCCCTCCAGTCGGCAGGAGGCCACCAGGTGACCGAGGTTGGCCCGCACCCCGGCCTCGTCACGGCCGTGGATCATGGTGAACAGGTTATAGTTCCAGTCCGGCGGGCGGCGCGGCCGCCGGTAGCACAAGGTGACGCAAGGGAAGTGGGACAGACGCCGCCCCAGGGTCGCCACCCGATGATCGGGCACGTCCCACACCACCATGCCGTTGGCCCGATAACCCAGTTCCCGATGGCGCACCACCACGCCCCAGCGCTTGATCACCTGGACCTCCCGCAGGCGGGCCAGGCGGGCCAAAACCTCGGCCTCCGGCATGTCCAGCAACGCACCCACGGCGGCATAGGGCCGGGCCACCAGGGGCAGCCCGTTCTCCAGGGCCCCGAGCAGGGCCGCGTCCCGGGAGTCGAGTTCCCCGGCCAGGGGCAGCGCGGTCGCGGCTATTCCCATTGGATGGAAAACCCCAGATCGATGAAGTAATCCTCGAGCATGGGCAGGTCGAGGACGGGCAGGCCCGTGGCGCCTTCGATGTCCGCCAGCACCCGGGACAAGCCCTGCCGGCTGGGGGCGGCCACCACGAACCACAGGTTGTATTCATGGCGGCGCTCGTAGTTGTGGTTGACCTCATCGAAGCCGTTCACCAGCCGCGCCACCCGTTCCAGGTCGGCCTGCGGTACCGCCATGGCGGCCAGGGTACTGGCGCCGATGCGGTTGGGCCGCACCACCGCCCCTACGCGGCTCACGGCGCCGCTGCCCTGGAGTCCCTGCAGCACCCGGATCACGGTGTCCTCATCCACCCCGTGGCGCCGCGCCAGCTCCGCGAAGGGCCGCGGGCACAGGGGGAAGTCATGCTGGTGGTCGTTCAGCAACGCCCGCTCCAGGGGCGAGAAATCCGTCCCCATCGCCATGGTCAGAGGCCCACCTCGTGGGCCCGGGCGGTGAGGAAGATGCCGCTGGGCCGGGCGGCCTCGAGGGTCGCCACTCGCTTCAGGGTGGCGGTGTCCATGACATCCACCCGATCCTCGTCTCGCACCGACAGCCACACCTCTTCGCCGCGGGGCTCGAACTCCATGTGCAGCACGCCTTTGCCGGGCACCAGGGTACGGCTGATAGCCAGGGAGGGCACATCGATGACCTGCACCGTGTCGTTGTCCGGCAGGGCGAAGTTCACCCACACCTGGCGGCCGTCGGGCCTGGCCATGACGAACACCGGCTGGCCCTTCACGGGGATGCGCCCGACCTCCTGCCAGGAATGGGTATCGATCACCAGCACCTCGTGACGGCCCACCGCCGGCACGAAGGCCCGGGACCCGGCCATGGCCCAGCCCTCCAGGTGGGGCATCTTGTAGACGGGGAGCTTCTGCTCGCCGCGGCCGTAGCCCGGCAAAATGCGCCGCACCCCGGCATCCAGGTCCCACAGGTCCAGCAACGCCATGCCGTCCTCGCCGAACAGGCCGGCGATGTAGTAGCGGCCGTCGGGCGTGATGAGGGCATCGTAGGGATTGCGTCCCACGTCCTCGAAGCGCCGCACGGCGGGGACGGCGGGATCGTCGAGGTCGAGGACCCAGATCTCGCCCGCCTCCCACAGGCTGAAGACGAAGCGGTTGCCGGGGGCATCCACCAGCCCCACCACCTTGGAACGCCGCTCGCCGTCGAAGGTAGCGGGGATGTCCGCCACCAGTTCGAGGTCCGCGGTGGTGAACACCTTGACTCCCCCCGGCTCGTAGTTGGATACCGCCACCAGGCGGCCATCCTGGGAGATGGCGCCGCCGATGCTGTTGCCGGACTGCATCACCCGCCTGACGATGCGCTGCTCCAGCAGGTCCACCTTGGTGAGGCCGCCGTCACGGCCGAACACGAAGGCATGGCGCTGGTCGCGGGAGAACACCACCGATGCATGGGACAGGTCTCCCAGGCCCTCCACCCGGCCGATGGCGGTGTTGCCGCTGGTCTCGATGATACGCAGAGTGCCGGCGGCGCGTTCGATCACCACCCCCAGGTCGCCGCTGCCCCGCAGCACCTCCGCCGCCGTGCCGGGAGGGGCCAGCAGGAACAGGGCGGCGACACCCGCCATGAGGCCGCGCCATGAACCCCACCATGAACCCCTCCATGGACCCCGCCATAAACGATATCCCGGATTCACGGCCGCGCCCCCTTCTGCAGGCGCTCCACCAGCCAGCGCGCATCCTCCACCGACAGCAGGGATCGCCACGGCGGCATGGCCGTGCCCGGACGGCCATCGAGGATGGTGGCCAGCAACGCCGCGGGCGGGCGCGCCGCCATGGCCTCGGGCACCAGGGGCCGGCCGAGGCCGCCCTCCAGGGTCAAGCCGTGACAGGAGCCGCAATCGTGGCGCAACAGTTCCTCCAGTTCGACCGCCCGTTGGGCGCCGGGGGCCCCCGCGGCGGCGACGCTCACGGCCGCGAGCACCGGCAGGAGGGCATGTTCAGGCCTGAAGCGCATGGTCCCTGTCCCGCGTATCCGTGTCCGTGGCCCGGGCCGGCCGGAACCAGTCCAGGGAGCCGGCGAGACTCACCACCCGGCCGACGATGGCCAGGGCCGGCGCCCGCACTGCCTCCTGCACCGCCGCCGCGGGTAGCCGTGCCACCGTGGTCACCAGCCGGCGCTGCCCATCCTGGGTGCCGTTCTCGATGAGGGCCGCGGGCGTGGCGGGCTCGAGGCCGGCCTCCAGCAGGCGCCAGACGATATCATCGAGGTTCTGCAGCCCCATGTAGATCACCAGGGTGGTATCCGCATGGACGAGGCGCTCCCAGTCCATGTCGCCGGAACCCCCGGCGCGGCACTGGCCGGTGACGAAACTGACCCCCCGGGCCAGCCCCCGATGGGTCAGGGGGATGCCGGCATAGGCCGAACAGGCGGTGGCGGCGGTGATGCCGGGCACCACCTCGAAGGCCATGCCGTGGCGGGCCAGGACCGCGGCCTCCTCGCTGCCCCGCCCGAAGATGAAGGGGTCGCCGCCCTTGAGGCGTACCACCCGATAGCCGCCGCGGGCCATGTTGAGCAGCAGCCGGTTGATCTCTTCCTGGGGCAGATGATGGTGGCCCCGGGCCTTGCCCACGTAGATGCGGGTGACGCCGTGGGGCACCAGCTCCATGACGGCGTCGGAGACCAGACGGTCATAGACGACGACATCGGCCTCCCGCAGGCGCCGCAGTGCCTTGACGGTCAATAATTCCGGGTCTCCCGGCCCGGCCCCCACCAGCGATACCAGGCCGTCGCTATTCGTCACTGTCTCACCTCTCTTGCTCACATCTCCTGGACCCTGGCGGCGCCGTGCCCTCGGCACGGCCGCCGCATCGGTCAAGGCGGCCCGGCACGCGCCGGGCCGCCCGCCCCATCGTCTCTCGACTCAGTAGATGTCGTTCATGGTGTTGTAGACGTTGAACTTACCGGTGGGCGTCACCAGGCGCTCGTCCTTGATGACGTGCTTCACCTTGCGGGACCTGTCGTCCACCACCACGATCGCGGACCTTTCCTCCTTGCCGTTCCACACCGAGAACCACACCTCGTCGCCGGCCTTGTTGTATTCCGGCTGCACCACCCGCTTGGGGCCCTCGCCCAGGTCGGCGGCCGCGGCGATCTTCACCACCTCGTAGCCCGCATCCAGGTTGCCGATGTCGTACACCGCCACCGACTGGTAGACGGAGGCATCGGGGTGCATGGGATTGTCCACCCACAGATTGCGGGACTTGGGATGGGTCTTGATGAACAGCGATCCACCGCCCTGGCTCTTGAGATCACGCACCACCTTCCACGCGCTGTCCTTGTGCTCCTCGGGGTCGGTACCGATGAGCGCCAGGCAGTCGTTGCCGAGGCAGCTGGTGGCCCACACCGGACCGAACTCGGGGTCCACGAAGTTGGCGCCGCGGCCCGGGTGGGGGATCTTCTCCACGTCCACCAGGGCCTCGAGCTCCTGTTCCTTGGAATCCACCACCGCGATCTTGTTGGCCTTGTTGGCGGCCGTCAGGAAATAACGCCGAGTGGAGTCCCAGCCGCCGTCGTGAAGAAAACGCGCGGCGTCGATGGTGGTGACTTTCAGGGCGTCGATGTCCTGGTAGTTCACCAGCAGGATCTTGCCCGTCTCCTTGACGTTGACGATGAACTCCGGATGCTGGTGGGAGGCCACGATGGCTGCCACCCGGGGCTCGGGATGGTACTCCTGGGTGTCCACGGTCATGCCGCGGGTGGAGACGATCTTCAGGGGCTCCAGGGTGTCTCCCTCCATGATCACGTACTGGGGCGGCCAGTAGGCGCCGGCGATGGCGTACTGGTCCTCGTAGCCCTTGTACTTCGAGGTCTCCACGGAGCGGGCCTCCAGGCCGATCTTGATCACCGCGACGTTGTCGGGCTTCTTCATCCACAGGTCGATGAGGTTGACCTGGGCGTCACGGCCGATGACATACAGGTAACGCCCCGAGGCCGAGGTGCGCGAGATATGGACCGCGTAGCCGGTCTTGATGATGTTGATGATGTCCTTGCTGTCGCCATCGATGAGGGCGACCTCGCCGGTGTCACGCAGGGTCACCGAGAAGATGTTTTCGATGTCGTAATCGTTCATCTTCTTCGTGGGGCGTTTCTCCGGTGGCACCAGCACCTTCCAGGTCTCCTTCATCTCCGGCATGCCAAACTCCGGCGGAACGGGCGGCTCGTGCTGCAGGAACTTGGCCATGAGCTGGATGTCATCCTCCGTCATCTCGCCGCCGGTACCGAAGTTGGGCATGCCGGCCGGGGAGCCGAAGGTCATGAAGGTCTTCAGGTACTCGATGCCCCGTTCCTGGGTGACGTCGTGGGTCAGGGGCTTGCCCGTGGCACCCTTGCGCAGCACACCGTGACAGCCCGCACAACGCTCGAAATAGATCTTCTGGGCCCGCTTGAACTCGCCCTCGGTCATGTCCGGGGCGCCCGGCGTGATGACCCGTTTGATGTCCTGTTCGGGGATGGGCGCGCCCTTGTAGCGCAACTCGCCTTCGCTGGTGCCCGGGTGCTGGCTGTCCTGGGCGAAGGCCGCGGAGGTGGTCAAGGCGAAGGCCGTAGAAATCAGCACGGCCTTGAAGGGTGATCTGTAGACGTTCATCGATGTTCTCCCATGTGTGAACCAGGTCTCTGGCGTGCGAACCGGTAGGGAGTAAAACAACCAGGCTTCATGGGGTCTTTGATAAATATCAACCGCCGTCCCCAGCCACCGACCGGGCATCACTGCTCCCCGAACGGCTGAGCTTCTCCAGCTTCTTGCGCCGGGCCACCAGGGGCGGGCACCTGCGATCATTCCAATAGGTCACCTGGCAGTCGAGGCAGTAATGACATTCCGTGTCGATGATCTCGCCCGTCGGCTTGATGGCGCCCACCTCGCATTCGATGGCACAGATCTGACAGGGCCGGCCGCATTCCTTGCGCCGCCGCAGCCAGTCGAAGATTCGGAAGCGCCCGGGAAAGGTCAGGGCCGCGCCGAGGGGGCACAGGTAGCGGCAGAACGGCTTGGGGATGAACAGGGCGAGGACCAGCAGCCCTGCGGCGTAGACCACGAAGGGCCAGTCGCGCACGAAACGAAGACTGAAGGTGGTCTTGAAGGGCTCCACCTCCGCCAGCTGCTGGGCCAGCACCAGGGAGTGCAGGGACACACCGAAGAGCCCGATGAGTAAGACGTATTTCAGGGCCCACAACCGCTCATGCACCACTGCCGGCAATTCCCATTGCGGCAACCTGAAGTACCGCGCCGCCTGGAAGGCGAGTTTCTGCAAGGCACCGAAGGGACACAGCCAGCCGCAATAGACCCCCCGGCCCCACAGCAGGATGGTGAAGGCGACGAAGCCCCAGAGGATGAACATCACCGGATCGATGAGGTAGCTCTGCCAGCTGAAATCCCCGAGGAGCGAGTGGGTGAAAGTGAGCACGTTCACCACCGACAACTGGCCGTGGGCGATGACACCGATGAACAGCACGGTATAGAGCAGGAAGGCGGTACGCAGGACCCCGAGCAGTCGCGCCCGGCGTGCCACCCAGTCCTGGAACAGGAGGATGAACAACAACACCGCCAGCCCCGCCGCCAGGCCCGCAATGTAGGGCACCTTGGTACGCCAGTTCTCCACCCACAGGGGCCCCGGCGGCGCCCGCGCCGGGGCCGTCCCATGGCCGGTATCGGGCCCACCGGCGACGAAGGGGATACCCCGCGAGTCCGCCACCCGTTGCGCCGCCACGGTGACGGCGCGGTTGATCACCATCACCGTGATGGTGGCCCCCGAGATGGCATCCAGGGCCTGGCGCTCGCTGGTGGAGCGCCCGCCGATGCCGATGTCCTGCGCCACCGTCTTGCCGCGGTACTGGCGGGTGAAGGCATGGAGATCATCATCGGACAGCCCGATCACCAGGATGGGCTCCTCGTGGGCCACGATCTCCACCCCGCGAATGCGGCCATCGGTACCAAGGCCTACCAGGGAGTCGATGGGCTTACCCGAATAGGCGGGAATGGCCAGGATATCGACGGTATGAAAGGCGTAGCCCAGCAGCCCGCCCGCCCCATCCCTGACCGCCATGGCCGGTGGATCCCCAGTGGGAGCCTCCACTTGCGCGGCCACCGGGAACATCTCACGCACCAGCCCGCGGGTATCTTCGGGGACACTTGCCGCCGCGCCCACGGCCAGCAGGGCCGCCAGAGGCGCGGCGATGATGCGGTGGAAAACCATGAAACGGGAACTCCAGGAACAACCGCCGATGCACTCCATCCCGGACTGCCGAAGGGCCACGCGGCCCGGTGGATGCCCCAACGCTAGGACCGCACCCATCCATCAACCTTGACCTTTATCAAGGATCGGGGGCCGTGGCTCCCCTGGAATAGCTCGCAGCATCGGGGAAGCCGAAACCGCTCCGTAGCCTCAGGCATCGCCATCGGCCGGCGCGCACCAGGCCGCGAACCATCCGCGCGGCGCCCATCCACCAGCAGGCGCACAGGGAACGCCCATGGAACATACACTGGAAGCCCGTGGCCTTTCCCCGCCCGAACCCCTGGAGCATATCCTCGATGCCCTGGCGGACATGGCGGACACGGATCACCTTCATGTGCTGCTGGAGCGCGACCCCCTCCCCCTCTATTCCATGCTCAGCACCATGGGCTATCGCTGGCGACGCGAGGCGGTTGGCGGGCACTTCGAGGTCTACATCTGGCGCGCGGATCGGGAGCCACCTGCACAGACGGGCGCATGAGCATCACGGGACCTCGCCATCCCTGCACACCGCGCTTCTGAATATCCCCGCACCCTCCTCGTACGATTCATCTCTGGTATATAGTCGTCCTCTACGGAGGAATGCGGCTACCCATGTCCAAGCTCAATCTCAAGCATCTGCGCTACTTCTGGGCGGTGGCCAGCCATGGCACCATCGCTCGGGCCGCGGAAATGCTGCACATCACGCCCCAGACCATCAGCGGCCAGATCCATGAGTTGGAAGGCCAGGTGGGGGCCAGACTGTTCGAGAAGAGCGGGCGCAACCTGGTGCTGACGGACACCGGCCGCCTGGTATTCTCCTATGCGGACGAGATGTTCCGTCTGGGCACCGAACTGGAGGACGTGCTCTCCGGCCACCCCCCGGACGCGACCCTTGCCTTCAACGTGGGCGTGGCCATGGTGGTGCCCAAGCTGCTGGCCTACCGGGTGTTGGAGCCGGTGCTGGCGATGGAGGAGCCGGTGCGGCTGGTATGCAACGAGGCTCCGCTGGTGGACCTGCTGGCAGCCCTGTCGGTGCACAAGCTGGACCTGGTGCTCGCCGACAGCCCCCTGAGCCCGGCCCTCAACATTCGCGCCTACAACCACTCCCTGGGCCACTCCGGCATCAGCTTCTTCTGTCGGGAATCCGAGGCCGCCAACTACCGGAGCCACTTCCCGATGAGCCTGGACGGGGCACCCATGTTGATGCCCACGGCCAGCAGCGCGTTGCGCCGTTCCCTGGACCTGTGGTTCGAGCAGCAGGGGATCCGCCCCCTGGTGGTGGCGGAATTCGAGGACCGTGCCCTCATGAAGGCCTTCGGCGAGGCCGCCGCCGGCATCTTCACCTCCCCCACCACCGTGGAGGCCGACGTGCTCGCCAAATACGGGGTGAAGGTCATCGGACGCACCCGCGAGGTATCGGAGCACTACTACGCCATTTCCGCCGAGCGACGCATCAAACACCCGGCGGTGGCGGCCATCACCGAGAACGCCCGCACCCTGCTGTTCGCGTAGGGGACCGCGGTCCCAGGCAGCGGCTGGACGGCCATAGCCCCACCGTCTGCGCATTGCAAAATCCCCGTCAGGCGTTAGATTGACAGGACCAGCGACGGCCGGCGGATCAACCCGCGGCCGTGACCGGAAAGCAACCACTATTGCGGAGGAGAAGAGCATGACAATCGCAGACGCAGGCACGGGGCGAGGCATCATCGTGGCCGTGGTCATCGTCGGAGTAGTGGCCAGCGCCGTGGCGGCCGTGGTTCCCCATTACTCCAACCACTACCGCCTGGATGCAGGCGTCCTGGCGGCCTGCCTGCTGCCCTATCTGCTCTACGGCATCTTCGGCTGGCTGGCGCCCCGCAGCGGCCTGCTGCACCTGGTGGGAGGCCTCAATCTGGCCGACCACCTGTGGCTGGTGACCACGCGGCGGCTCATGGATTTCGATGGCTACGCGTCAGGCGCCATCTATTACGCTCCATTGATATTCGCGGTATTGATAGTGGTGGCAGGCATCATGGGCATGCACCGGGAAGGCACCCGCCTCGCCCCCCAGTGACGGCCCCGGGGGGTGTTCCGATAAATCCCGCGGCAGACTGATGTCCCAGCCCCCCTGGCGTTCCCTCCTGGTGCTGGAGGCCCTGTTCGTGCTGACCTGGAACTCGGGCTTCATCGGCGCCGAGTACGGCCTGCCCTACGCCGGGGCCTTCACCCTGCTGCTGTGGCGTTACCTGCTCCTAACCGGCCTCATCGCCACGGTACTGGCCCTGCGCGGACGCCTGCTCTGGCCCGGCACTCCGGCCGCCGGCCTGGCGGCCCTGGTAGGCGTGCTGGCTCACGGCGGCTGGCTGGGTTGCGTGCTGCTGGCCCTGCAACTGGGGGCCCCCGCCGGCATGATCGCCCTGGTGACGGCGCTGCAACCTTTGCTCACCGGCGCCTTCTCCGGCCCCGTGGTGGGGGAACCCACCGGGGCCCGCCAATGGGCCGGGCTGGTGCTGGGTTTTCTGGGAGTGGTGATCGCCGTGGGCGCGCGCCTGGCGGGGGAGGAGGAGGTGCCCACGGTGGCCTACCTCCTGCCCTTCCTGTCGGTGCTGGCCATCACCACCGCCAGCCTGATCCAGCGGCGCATGGATCGCTTCGAGTCCGTCCACCGGTTGCCCGTGGACCTGGCCATGTTCTACCAGAGTGGCGCCACGGCCATCGCCATGGTCCTGCCCGCCGTAATGGTGGAAGGCCTCGCCACCACCTGGACCGGCACCTTCATGGCCACCATGGCGTGGCTGGTGGTGGTGGTCTCCCTCGGCTCCTACGGCCTGATGTGGGTCCTCATCGCCCGCCGCGACGCCACCCGGGTGGCCAGCCTGTTCTACCTCAGCCCCCCCGTCACCATGGTCATGGCCTGGCTGGCCTTCGGTGACACCGTGACCCCCACCGACATCCTGGGCCTCGCCGTCGCCGCCACCGGGGTCGCCCTGGTGCATGGCGGCTCACGGCCCTGACCTCACCACGGCCCTGCCCAACGCCATGGCAACGGCCCTTCCCCGCCGTAGACAGGCCACCCCTGCTGGATCTCCCGCCGGCCCGCGGTGACAATTCCCCTGTAGGCCCGACCGACAGCCCGGAGTTCCGAGGTCCGCCGACCCTTCGCCCAAGTCAAGGAGGCACCATGGCCAACGCCCCATCCAACAGGCCCGCTATAGACACCATCAACGAGCTGCTGGCCAGCGCCATCCAGGCACCCTCCAACCACAACACTCAGCCGTGGCGCTTCTTCGTCGCGGCGGACCATATCGATCTCTATGCGGACCGTACCCGGGCCCTGCCCGTCAACGACCCCGAGGACCGGGAACTCACCATCAGCTGCGGCTGCGCCCTGATGAACCTGCGGGTGGCCGCGGCCCACCGCGGGCTGGCCACGGTGGTGGACGACACCCCGAAGAGCGCGGACGAAGATCTGCTGGCCACCGTCAGCTTCCAGGACGCCCCCGCGACGCCGGCCGAGGCCCGGCTCCATGGCGCCATCGCCCCACGCCGCACCTATCGGCGGCGCTTCGCGGCGCGGGAGGTGCAGGAACAGGAGGTGGCGGCATTGCAGCAGGCCGCCCGCGACGAATGGGCGTGGCTCCAGACTTACAGCGGGGTGGCCCAGCGCCATGAGCTGGCCGCCCTCGTCGGCGAAGGCGATGCCATCCAGTGGGCCAACCCCAGTTGGCGCCGCGAACTGGCCATGTGGATGCACCCCCGTCGCAGCGGCGACGGCCTGACCGTTCCCGGTCTCCTGGCACCGGTGGCCCATATGGTGGTGCGCCGCTTCGACATGGGCGACGGCCGTGCCGCCAAAGACGCTGAACTGGCGGAGGAATCACCGCTGCTGGCGGTGCTGGGCACCCCGGGCGACGGGGTGCTGGATTGGCTCAGGGCCGGTCAGGCCCTCCAGCGCGTGTTGTTGACGGCCCACGGCATGGGCCTCCAGGCCTCCTACCTCAACCAGCCCATCCAGGTCGCGGAGCTGCGACCCCGGCTCCAGGATTACCTGGCCCGGGACGGCCTGCCCCAAATCCTGCTGCGCCTCGGTCATGCCGCCGACACCCTGCCCGCCACGCCACGACGCGCCTTGGGCGACGTCATCGATTGATCACGGCAGTGCCCGCGTCCCGCTGACCGCCGCTAAGGGCACCGCCCGCGGCTTCTCATGGCCCTGGCACGCCCCTGGGGATCAGAAATAGGTCCGCGCCTCCTCGCCGGGATTCGGCAGCCCGGCGATGTACCAGATGGTCCGGCAATCCCCGAAGAGGGCCTTGACCTCGTCCCGCGGGATGCCGGTGGCGCGGCACACCAGACGCAAGGCGGATACGCCACCCACCCGCTGGAAGCGTTCCCGCACATGGTCGATCAGACGCCAGTGGCGGTCGGTCAGGGGGCCGAGCCCCTCCAATTCGGCGAGGCTCTCCGCGAGTTCCCGGCTCCACAACGAGCCCTCGACGAGAAAGCCGTCTTCGTCCAGGGGCACCACCGTGACCGGCTGGACGCTGTCGAAGGTTTGATTGTCGGTGTGCATGGTCTTGCTCCTGTCTTTGGTGGTCGTATGCCCTCACAGGAGAGTGTTGCCGCATTCATATATTAGGTAAAATTATTCATTTACATATTATATTAGGATTCATGATATGGAACTTCGCCAGCTCCGCTCCCTCGTGGCCGTCGCCGAGTGCGACTTCAGCGTCAGCCGGGCGGCACAACGCCTGCACCTGGTTCAGCCCGCGGTCTCCCATCACCTGAAGCAGCTGGAGGAGCAACTGGGAACGGAACTGTTCCGGCGTCAGGGCAAGCGCCTCACCGGCCTCAACGAGATCGGGCTACGGGTGCTCGGCTACGCGCGGGAGGCCCTGGCGGCGACCACCAGCATCACGGCCATCGGCCGCGATCACGCCGGCCACGAGGCGGACATGCTGCGCATCGCCGCCACCCACACTCAGGCCCGCTACGTGCTACCCCCGGTGATCCGCCGCTTTACCGCAGACTTCCCCGAGGTGTCCCTCGAACTCCATCAGGGCACCCCCGCCCAGCTCATCGACATGGTGCTGCGGGACAGCGTCGACCTGGCGGTGTGCACGGAAGGGCTGGGCGAACACAGCGACCTGGTGGCGGTACCCTGCTACCGCTGGAACCGCTGCCTCATCACCCCACCGCACCATCCGGTGCTCGCTCGCAAGGGTCTGGACCTCGAGGCCCTGTGCGCGTACCCCCTCATTACCTATGTCTTCGGCTTCACCGGCCGCGGCAGCCTGAGCAGGGCATTTGCAAGGGAAGGCTTACGGCCGCGGGTGGTGCTGGCGGCCGCCGACACGGACGTCATCAAGACTTACGTGCGCGAGGGCATGGGGATCGGGATCATCGCCGCCATGGCCTACCAGCCCGAGGCGGACGCCGATCTGGCGCAACGGGACCTGGCTCATCTGTTCCCCTGGGAGGTGACCCGGATCGCCTATCGGCGGGACCGCTACCTGGGCCGCTCCGCGCAGCGCTTCATCGACGCCTTCCAGGCCGAGACCGCAGCGCTCCAGGCCACGAATAATGGTCCCTTCAACACACTCCGCGCCCATGACCTTTGAGATCGCCCTCGTATTCGTCCTCATCGCCGCCGCCCTGTTCCTGTTTGCCAGCGAGGCCCTGCCCATGGATGTCACCGCGCTGGTGATCCTGGTGACGGTGACGGGTATTCCCATCCTGTTCCACTCCGAGGGGCTGGTGGCCCGAGGGATCGACCTCGAGGCCGCCTTCCCCACGGTCTCCGAGGGCCTGTCGGGGCTCTCCAGCCCGGCGACGGTCACCGTGCTGTGCATGTTCATCCTGTCGGCGGGCATCCAGCGCTCCGGGCTGATCCACGTGGCCGGCAAGCGGCTGTTTCCCATGCTGGGCACCTCGGAGATACGCCAGCTGCTGGTGATCGCCCTGCTAGTGGGTCCGGTGTCCGGCTTCATCAACAACACCGCCGCCGTGGCCATGGCCATCCCGCTGGTGGTCAGCATGGCCCGCCAGCGCGGCATCCAGGCCTCCCGCATGCTGATGGCCGTCAGCTTCTTCGGCATGCTGGGCGGCACCCTGACCCTCATCGGCACCTCCACCAACATCCTGGCCTCCACCATCCTCAAGGACGAGCCCGCCTTCGGCCGCGACATCGGGATGTTCGAATTCACCCATCTCGGCGCCATCGTCCTCGGCGCGGGGCTGCTGTACTTCATCACCGTCGGCCGCTGGCTGCTGCCGGCAAAGGATGCCGCGCCGGTGGACCACGAGGAGAAGGAGTCCTACGTGCTGGAGCTCGGCGTCCACGAGGCCAGCCCCCTGGTGGGCCAGACCCTCGAGGACGCCGGCTTCCGGGACAGGACGGGGGTGGAGGTGCTCAAGCTGGTGCGGGGAAACACCGGCCACGACAAGCGCGCCGAGACCATCAAGGTAGCCCCCGGCGACATCCTGCAGGTGCGTGCCAGCCTGCGCCAGATCATGGATCTCATGACCTCCGATCGGGTGGAGGTTCTGTCGGAGTTCGGCAAGCCCCACCGCGTGCGTGGCGACGCCGCCCTGGTGTCGGTGCTGCTGCGCAACCGTTTCGTTTTCAACGGCCGCACCGCCGCCTGGGTGGACTTCTGGGAGCGCTACCGCGCGCGCCTCATCGGCATCAGCTCCGAGGACCGGCCGGACAGCAGGCGCCTGGAGAGGGAAAAACTGCATGTGGGCGAGACGGTGCTGGTGGAGATATCCGACAGCGCCCTGCACCGCCTGCGCAGACACCCCGACGTGGTGGTGCTCGGGGAGTTCGAGGACGACTACGATCGCCGCAGGATGTGGCTTGCCGGGGGCATCGTCGGCGCCGTCGTCATGCTGGCGGCGTTCACCCCCCTGCCCATCGTCGTGGCCGCCATCGCCGGCGTGGTGGCGATGGTGCTCAGCGGGTGCATGCCCAAGGAGGAGATGTATGACAGCGTGTCCTGGGACGTCATCTTCCTGCTCGCCGGGGTCATCCCCTTAGGTATCGCCATGACCAAATCCGGCGCCGCCGAGTGGCTGAGCGGCCTGCTCGCCGCCCAGGCCGGCGACTGGCACCCGGTGCTGGTGCTGATGGTCCTCTACCTCTTCACTACAGTGCTTACCGAGCTCGTCAGCAACAACGCCTCAGTGGTGATCCTGGTGCCGGTGGGCATCTCCCTGGCCGAGGCCCTCGGGCTGCCCCCCTTTCCCCTGGTGCTGGCAATCATGTTCGCCGCCTCCACCAGCTTCCTTTCCCCCATCGGCTACCAGACCAACACCATGATCTACGGCACCGGAGTCTACCGCTTCTCCGACTTCGCCCGCATGGGCGCGCCCCTCAATGCCCTGCTGATGGTGGTCACCAGCGTCGCCATCTGGCTGTTATGGCTGGAATGAGCCAGACCCGACCCCATGACCCCGCCGACGGGCGTCAGTCGTACGGCTCGGTGTACACGGCAAAGCCCGCGGCCATGAAGTGGGACGCCACGGCATCCACCATGCCCGGGTTGCCGCAGGCATAGACGGCGGTGTCGCCGGGGGCGAGCCCGTAGTCCTCCGCGGCGGTGGCCGCGAGGACGTCCACGCGGCCCGTGGCGCCCTGCCAGCCGGCGTTGCGGGGGTCTTGGGGACGGCTGATGGTGGGGACGACGGTGACGGCGCCGGGATGGCGGGCCGCCAGGGCCTCCAATTCATCCCGGTAGCCCAGCTCGTCGCCATGGCTGGCCCCCACCAGGACGATGAAGCGCCGGTCGCCGGGGCCGCGGTGGAAATGGTCTCGCAACAACGATACGTAGGGGGCGATGCCCGTGACGGTGGCCACCATGAGGTGCCGGGGCCGGGCGGGGTCGAGGCTGAGGTCACCCTTGGCGCGGGCGTCGAGGGCCATGGCGGCCCCCGGCCGCAAGGGCCGCAGCCGCTCCGCCAGCTGCCCGCCCGGCACCAGTTCGACGAAGAACTCCAGATGGGGCTCGTGGGGTGCGGAGACCAGGGAGAAGGTGCGCAGCAGCCCCGGCACGCCCATCTTCACGTGTTGGCCCGCCCGGTACTCGAAGCCGGCGGGCCGGTCCATCCTCAGGATCAGCAGATCGGGGGTAACGTCGATGCGCTCCCGCAGCAGAGGGTCCTCCGTATTTCGGCGGGCGGCGGCCTCGGTGGGCGGCGTCTTGGGCGGCAAACCCTTCCCGCGGCCCAGCCAGGCGGCGGTGCGCGTGGCCCGCTGGTGATTGCCCGCCGCGGCCCGTGCCAGCAACCGCCCCAGGGCCGGGTCCCGGCAGGCGGCGGCACGCTCCTGGAGCATTGCCCGCGCCCGGCGCTGGCGCTGCTCGGTGGCCATGGCGAGGGCGCGCAGCTCAAGAGGGTCAGGCGTGGCTCCGCCCGGGGAAAGCCTGGACTTGTCCATGCCCCCATTGTGGCGAAAGGGCGGCGATGTGGCCAGGGGGGCCGTGCGGGCGGGGCTCTCAATACAGATGGCGCTGAAATCCCTCGAATACCTCACGAATGCTGCCCACCGGGCCCAGTTCCCTCACGGCGTCCCCTACGCTGTGGTATTTCAGTTCGATCAGATGGGGCAGTTTGGCGGTATCCAGCTCGCCCACGCCCCGCGCCACGTAGTGGTCCAGTACGAAGCCCAGGAATTCCCGCTGGCGGTAGTCGTGGCCCTGAAGGATCCGCTCGCGGTGTGACGCGACCCGCTCGGCCCGCGTCACTGGCGCCAGGTTGAAGGCGATATAGGCCAGCACGTCGTAGAGGTCGCTGTTTTCGGCCTCGATCAGCCTGCCCACCTCGGCCAGTTGCTCGCCACCGTAGCCTTTCTCCTCCAGCCCTTCCAGCAGCTTCCTGCGGGTGTCCGGGCGGCACCACAGGGCACGCAGTTGGTCTTCGTTCCTGAACAGTGCGGGCATGTCGCCGAACAGGCGCTGGATGAACTCTGCGGCGGATATGGGCCTGCCGTCGGGGCTCCAGAAGCTGGTGGCGCTCATGTGCTGGATGGTGCGCTCCTTGCCATCCGCCAGCTTGATGCGGAGCCGGCGCCGCTTCCCGCACGCGCAGGGCCGCTCACCGCAAACCTCGCAGGGCTCCTCACCTGCAATTTTGCAGACACAGGGCTGCCGGCCACATTCCGGGCAGGGCCCGGGCACGACCACGGCGCAGGTGCAGGGCGTATGGCCGCAGCGCGCACAAGGTTCGGGGGCCAGGGGCTCGCCGTCCCACTCCGGATCGCTGAAATGCTCGTAGGCCTTCACGAAATCATGGATGGTGAAGTAGTCCTTGCCGTCATACAGGCGAGTGCCGCGGCCGATGATCTGCTTGAACTCGATCATGGAATTGACCGGGCGCATCAGGACGATGTTGCGCACATTGCGCGCATCCACGCCCGTGGAGAGCTTCTGGGAGGTGGTGAGGATGGTGGGGATGGTCCTCTCGTTGTCCCGAAACAACCCCAGAAAACGCTCGCCTTCCTTGCCGTCGTTGGCGGTAACCCGCTCGCAGTAGTGGGGGTCGGTGCTGGTCTTGAGCTGGTTGATCAGGTCCCGCACCGCCAGAGCGTGTTCCTGGGTGGCGCAGAATACGAGGGTCTTCTCGCGCGGGTCCATCTGGGCCATGAACAGCCTTACCCGATAGCGCTCGCGCTCGGCAATCTCGATGACTCGGTTGAAGTCGTCCTCGGTATAGCGCCGGCCGGCCTCCACCTCGCCCTCGATGACCTGATCATCCGCGGTGTAGATATAGTCATCCAGGGTGGTGGCGATCTGGCGCACCTTGAAGGGGGTCAAGTAGCCGTCGTTGATGCCCTCCTTCAGCGAATAGATATAGACGGGCTCGCCGAAGTAGGCGTAAGTGTCGGCATTCTGGGCGCGCCTGGGTGTCGCGGTGAGGCCAAGCTGCACGGCCGGCCGGAAGTACTCCAGGATGCCGCGCCAGTTGCCCTCGTCGTTGGCCCCACCCCGGTGGCATTCATCGATGACGATGAAATCGAAGAAGTCCGGCGGGTAGTCTCCGAAATTGGGCGCCGGATCGCCCTCGCCGTCGCGCCCGGTCATGAAGGTCTGGAAGATGGTGAAGAAGATATTGCCGTTCTTCGGCACCCGCCCCCGCTTGCGGATGGCCTCGGGGTCGATGCGCACCAGGGCATCCTCGGGGAAGGCCGAGAAGTCGTTGAAGGCCTGGTTGGCGAGGATGTTGCGGTCGGCCAGGAACAGCACCCGCGGCTGGCGGGCCGGCGTACCGGAGGCCCGTGCCGCCAGGCTCCAGCGGGCATGAAACAGCTTCCAGGCGATCTGGAAGGCGATGGCCGTCTTGCCGGTGCCGGTGGCCAGAGTGAGCAGGATACGGTCGCGACCGGCGGCGATGGCCTCCAGGGTCTGGTTGATGGCGTTGTGCTGGTAATAGCGCGCCTGCCAGAAACCGCCCTTGTCCTCGAAGGGCACGGCGCCGAAGCGTTCGCGCCAGGTGTTGTGCCCATGGTCCCGGTCGCCGAAGGTCTCGGCCCACAGGCCATCCGGCGACGGATAGGCGTCCACCGGTCCTTCCGCGCCGGTGGCCATGTCCACCCGGTAGATGCCATCGCCGTTGGTGGCATAGGCGAAGCGGGCCTGCAGGCGTCCGGCGTAGCGCTTGGCCTGGGCCAGCCCTTCGGTGGCCGCCAGACCGCGCTTCTTGGCCTCGATGACCGCCAGCTTCTGGCCGCGATAGATCAGTACGTAGTCGGCAATATCCTGCTTCGCGCGCTTGCCGGCGCCCTGCAACCGGCCGAGGCTGATGACCTCACGCCGCACCCGGCTGGCCTCCACCACGCCCCAGCCCGCCGCCTTCAGGGCGGGGTCGATGAGCTCGGCGCGGGTCTCGGCTTCGTTCATTGGGGGCAAAGGGCAATTGAGAATGGATAATTGATATCGGTCACTTCGTAGCCCGAGTCGTTTTTATGATGCTCGTCAGAAGCTTGAGTAGCTCCAGAAGGTCAGCTTTTATCGATGCGAAGGCAAAAGACTTGTGACGTAGGGCGCTCATCAATTAACAATTGTCAATTGATAATTGAGCATGCCCCTCGTCGTAGCGTTGGAGCAGCAGAAAGGTCTGGGCGTAACGGGCCACGATATCCACCAGACCACGCCCGCTACTGGCATCCAGGGCCGGGCTCTGGGCGGCCTTGCGCATTAGCGCCATGGCCGCCTCCAGCTCGCGGCATTGGCCTCGAGGCGCTGGCGGCTCAGGGTCCAGCCCCGGGTCAGGTGCTCGCGCAGGATGCGGGTGGCCCAGATTCTGAATCGGGTTGCTCGCGCGGAACTGACCCGGTATCCCACGGACGGCACGGCATCCAGGCTATAGTGTTTGCGCTTGCGCTTGACCGTCCGGTCGCCCTCCTGCTGAACCTGTAAGAAATCCTTACAAGTTACCTCCTCCACCAACTCGCCCTCGCCGTAGATGTTTTTCAGGTGCAAGGTGATGTTCTGTGGCCTTACGTCAAACAGTCCGGCCATCTGGGCTTGTGTCAGCCACACGGTTGACTGGCCCGCATCCAGCCGCACCTCGACGGTCTTGTCGGCACCCTCAAAAATGACGATGGGGGTTTCATTCTGCGGCTTCATGCGATCTCCTCCTTAAGGGCCGGGTTGGGGACATCCTTGTGATCTGCCGTCAGTTCGCCGGAAAAGGCCTTTTGCAGTAGGGATTGTTTCAGTTCGGCGAGGGCGGTGAGTTTTTGTTGGTAGATGGATTCGACTGCTTGGCACTGAGCCGATAGATCCGAGACCTGCTCCACAGCATTCTTCTGTTCCCTAATGCCTGGCATCGAGACCCGCAGGTTGGAAAGCGCCTTATTGCTGAGATTTAACATTGTTGCGCCAGAAGAAAGCCGCTCAAGCTCCTTGCGGTATCCGACCGATCTGAGCAAATGCGCCAAAAAGGTTGGGGCCGTTGCTCCTACTGGCCTTATAAAGAAGCATCCCGTGCCGCACACCCATCCATTCTGGAGATCGGTAACCACAGCACACCGACCAATCTCCCCTCGGCGAGCGATGACGACATCCCCTTCCTTTAGAACATAGGTTTGCAGCCTTCTCCTTACATCACCGTTTATCATTTTCCTTTGGTCAGGAACTATTTTGTCCCCCACAATGTTGATTGGATTAACAAGCGGGACGCCATCCGAGACATAATCCGACTTGTGGAGCAAGGAACCGAAGGGGCCAGTTGATATGGAATCAACGAATTTTTCCAATGGCTTCTCGACCCACCCCTCGCCCCGCTGGCTGAACACCGAATTCAAATAACTCTCGAATAATTCGCGGGCGTTGGCGAGGTTTTTTTCGGTGTTGGCGACCGCCGTGTCGATCCCCGCGAAGGCCTCATCGAGGATGGCGACAATGCGTTTTTGTTCGGGGAGAGGCGGGAGCGGGATTGGACAACCTTCGATGAATTCTTTCGGAACACGCTTATGACCAACAGCGCCCGACATGACGCTCGCACCGGCGTCTCGGAAATTGTCTTGTGACAGGAAATAGAAAAGATACGCGGCATCAAGCGAACGATCTGGCCTAAAAACGATAAACTCACTGGAGCCGAATCCAACTCCGTTGGTAAGTCCCTGCGCAATACCAAGCTTGCCGTTTTCGAAGCAGGGTGTAATTTTGGCGAGGAGTACGTCACCATCAGCAAAATACGTATAACTGCCAGAAACCGATCTAAAGGGTCGATCTTCTGTTGCGTTCAACCCTTTCTCCCGAATGCCAAGGTCACTCATCGGCACAAATGAGACCATGTCACCGGGCGATAGTAAGTCGCGGACCTGCTTTTTTGGCGGTTTTATTTGGCAGCAATCCCGAAGTGCACTGATCTTCCACCCCTCCCTCATAACATCCCCCTAATCCCTTCCAGGATCTCCTCGCTCTCCCGGTCCAGGGTCTCGATCTCGTTGATGATCACCTCGGGATCGCGCAGGGGGGCGGCCTCGGCCTTGTTGGGGTTCTTCACCGAGAGATCGACGCTGGCGGGGTCGATTGCGGCCACGTTCACCGTCCAGGAGTTATCCGACGCCTCGAACGCCGCCTGGCGGGCGACGAAATCGGCCAGGTCGTCGTCGTTGAGGGGGTTGGTCTTGCCCAGGCTGCGGCCGGGGTCGAGCTGGTAGTACCAGATGCTGCGGGTCGGTGGAGGCGCCCTTCTCGAAGAACAGCACCACGGTCTTGACCCCGGCGCCGAGGAAGGTGCCGCCGGGGCAGTCGAGGATGGTGTGCAGGTTGCAGCTGGCGAGCAGCTCCTTGCGCAGGGCGCGGGAGGCGTTGTCGCTGTTGGACAGGAAGGTGTTCTTGATGACGATGGCCGCGCGGCCACCGGACTTCAGGTACTTGATGAAGTGCTGCAGGAACAGGAAGGCGGTCTCGCCGGTCTTGATGTCGAAGTTATGCTGGATCTCCTTGCGTTCTTTGCCGCCGAAGGGCGGGTTGGCGAGGATGATGTCGAAGCGGTCCCGCTCCTGGACGTCGGCCAGGTTCTCGGTGAGGCTGTTGGTATGGAGGACGTTGGGGGCCTCGATGCCGTGGAGGATCATGTTCATGATGCCGATGACGTAGGGCAGGCTCTTCTTCTCCTTGGCGGTGAAAGTGCGGGTCTGAAGGGTTTCCAGATCCTGGGTGGAGAGCCTGGGTGATTTCATCCCCTCACCCTGGCCCTCTCCCGGAGGGAGAGGGGATTCTGCGTAGCGGCCATCGCCATAACGCTGGTAGTCGTAGGCTTCGCACAGGAAGCCGCATGAGCCCGCCGCGGCGTCGTAAATGGTTTCGCCGATCTTCGGGTCGGTTACCCGGATCATGGCGCGGATCAGCGGGCGCGGGGTGTAGTATTCGCCGCCGTTGCGCCCGGCGTTGCCCATGTTGCGGATCTTGGCCTCGTAGAGGTGGGAAAGCTCGTGCTTCCTGGCCTGGGAGCGGAAGCTCAGGCCGTCGATGAGCTCCAGGGCATCCCGCAGGCTGTAGCCGCTGGCGAACTTGTTGCGGATCTCGCCGAAGATCTCGCCGATCTTGTATTCGATGGTGTCCGGCCCCCTGGCACGCTCGCCGAAGCCCTCGAGGTAGGGGAACAGCTCGCCGTTGACGAAGGCGATGAGGTCGGCGCCGGTCAGGACCGTGTCATGGTCGAACTCACCATCCTCGGTCTTCGGCGCGGCCCAGTCCGACCAGCGGTAGGGCTCGTCGATGATGGGCCGGTAGGACCTGCCCACCAGCTCGGCCTCCTGGGCGCGCTGATATTCCAGGTCGTCCAGGTACTTCAGGAACAGCATCCACGAGGTCTGCTCGGTATAGTCCAGCTCGGTGGCACAGCCGGCCTCCTTCCAGAGCACGTCGTCGATGTTGCGAAAGGTCTGCTCGAACATGAATGCCTCCCGGCTCAGCCCCCCAACAGCCTGCGCTCGGCACGTTCCAGCGCCGTGGGGCCGCCCTCCGGCACCACGGCGTCGGCGCCGGCCCGGGTCAGGTCCTCGCAATCGCGGTCGCGCCGCGCCCGCACCACGGTATGGATGTGGGGGTTGACGTCGCGGGCGGTGGCCAGCGCCCGTTCCACCGCCTGGGGGTCGTCGAAGCTGATGACCATGGCCCGGGCCCGCTGAATACCGGCGGCGCCCAGCAGCCTGCGTTGGGCGGCGTTGGGCGGCATTGGGCGGCGTTGCCGAAGTATACGGGCTCGCCGGCGTCGCGGGCCTCGTGGACCACCTCGGCGTTGAGGTCCAGGGCCTCGTACTCCACGTTGAGGATGCGCAACAGGGCCGCCACGTTCTGGCCCATGCGCCCGAAGCCGGCGATGATGACGTGGCTCGAGCGGCCCTCGGTCTCGTGGCGCAGGGCGCGGGAGGCGCCGGCGCTATCCCGCAGCAGGGCCCGCGGCGCCAGGCGCCGGACGATTACGCCGTTGGCCCGCACCATCACGGCGGCGAACAGCATGCTGATGATCATGGCCGCCAGCAGGCCCACGGCGAGGTAGTCGAGGATGGGCGGCAGGTGGATACGCCGCGGCGCCGGGTAACGGCCCTCCAATGCTACAGGTGACGACCCCGGAGGGTGCGCCTCACCAATCATGGACCGGTCCACCGCCGTCCCCCGCAGGGCTGGTGCCGCTCAACCCCCGAATCGCCGTCACGGCGATGCGCTGGCCGTCCTCCTCCGGCTGCAGGGTGACGTGGTCGATGCCGAAGTCATGGTCGAGGTGCGCCCGCAGGCGCTCCAGCAGCTCCCGCCAGCCGGCCAGGGACCCCACCACCACATGGGCCGACAGGGCGACGCGGGTGGAGGAGATGGACCAGATGTGGAGGTCGTGGACCGAGACCACTCCGGGCTCTTCGGCCATGGCATAGCCGATCTCTTCCATGTTGAGGTGGGGGGGCACACCCTCCATGAGGGCATGCAGGGCGTCCAGCAGCACCCGTACCGCCGAGGCCAGGATCAGGACCACGATGAGCAGGGACAGCAGGGGATCGATGGTGGTCCAGCCGGTGGCGAGGATCACGGCGCCGGACACCAGGGCGGCCACCGAGCCCAGCAGATCGCCCATGACGTGGAGCAACGCGGCCCGGACATTGAGATTGTCGCGCCCACCCATCAGCAGCCAGGCGGCGGCCAGGTTCACCAGCAGGCCCACGAAGGCCACCACCATCACCCCGGCGCCATGGACCGGCTGCGGGTCGCCGAGGCGCTGCACCGCCTCGGCGCTGATGAGGGCCACCAGACCGATCATCAGCAGGGCATTGCCGAGGGCCGCCAGCACCTCCACCCGCCCGAGACCGTAGGAATGGCGTCGCGACGGCCCCCTCAGGGCCAACAGGGATGCCGCCGCCGCCACACCGAGGGCCAGGGAGTCGGTGACCATGTGCCCGGCATCGCCGAGCAGGGCCAGGGAGCCGGTCCACCAGCCGGCCACCGCCTCCACGGCGGCAAATCCCAGGGTCAGGACCAGTACCGCCAGCAGGCGCCGGTGGGAGCCCTCTACGGAATGGTGGTGATGATCATGGTCATGGTGGCTGCCCTGAGGATGGCTGTGCATGGCGCTTCTTGCGGGTCGTCGGCGGTCCAGCCGCAAAGCTACGGCGCGGCGCCCGCGCTTGCAAGCTCATGCCGCCTGCTTTCCTCAGGGCGGTGGGGGGCGTTGCATGGCGGGCTTGCGGATCTGCCAGCGCGCCAGATAGAAGGCGGGAATCAGGGACAGCACCGCCAGGAGCAGCAATAGTCCAATCTGGGCCAGGGCCTCCGGCCACAGCATGGCCGCCAGCCGGGTCAGGAGGGCGAAGAGGAAAAAGGAAGCGGCGCCGAAGATGGTGATGAAGATCAGATAGGCCGCCAGCAGATGCTGGTCCGGGTTGTGTACCCGTTTCACATAAGGGTAGGCCGCCGCCAGCGCGACCAGCCATAACAGAATGATGATGCCGTAGTGCATGGATGTCGTCCCTCGTCCGTCGTCGCCTGTCATGGGATGGGATGCCCATCCCCGTCCTGCCCCCGTACCAACAGACTATTCCCCGAGGGATCGTTCCTCCTCCTCCAGGTAGATACGATAGGCGTTGCCGCGATTGCTGGCATCGAAGGCCGGCAGGTCCTCCCAGGCCGACCAGTCGGTATTCGCGTAGGCCTCGTCGAAGGGCACGAAGTCCTGCACCGCCGCGGCCATGGCGTGCCGCACGTAGGTGATGTAGTCGCGGGTGGCGGCCACGGCCTGCTGGGGATTCTGCGACGCGCCACCGTGGCCGGGAATGATGTAGCGCACCTCGTCGCCCAGTCCGGCGATGTAATCCAGCCCGGCGAGCCATTGGTCGATGTCCGTCTCGGGGCTGTCCAGGAAGGGGATGCGGCCGCCGTAGATGACGTCGCCGGAGAATAATACACCGTGCTCCTGCACCAGCAGGGCGGCATCACCGGGGGCGTGAGCCGGCCCCATGTGCCGCACCTCGAAGGTGAGGCCGCCGAGGCGGAACAGGAGGCTCTTCTCGAAGGTCAGGTCCGGCGCCACCACGTAGGTATTCTCATCGACCCAGGGGAACAGGGCCTCGCGGCGCTGCTCGAGGCGCCGCCGGGCATTCTCGCCTTGGTTGGACGCCGCCGCCCCGCCCACATAGTCGAGGGCGCCCCGCTGGGCCCATGCCCGCGCGTGCGCCGCATGTTCCTTGAAGGCCTGCAGGCCGTAGATGTGGTCGGCGTGGTAATGACTGACGATGACCCGCCTCACGGGCTGCGCCGTCACCTCGCGAATGCGCTGCAACAGGCGGTAGCCCAGGGCGGGGGTGCCCAGGGCATCGAATACCACCACACCGTCGCCGGTGACCACGAAGCCGGCGTTGGAGGTGTGGCCCTCGTTGTCGGCGCCGGGGACACCCGAGAGGCCGATGACGTAGTAGATGGGGGCGTCCGGCACCTTGTACAGCTCGAAGGGCAGGCTCACCACCCCGTAGGGGGTGGCCATGGGTTGGGCGATGGGCTGGGCGACGGCCGCCAGGCCGTAAAGCAGCCCGGCCATGAGCACGCCCCAGCGTGCGTCAGCGCATATACGCATAATCATCCTCCCGTTGCAGTTTGATGATCTCCCCGTCCGCCATGGGCACCATGATGACGAAGCCATGGATGTCCCCGGGCTCATAGCCATGACCCCGGGCCGCCACGGCACACATGCGGAACTCGATGGGGCCTGCCAGGGTGAGACTATGGGCGCGGCGCATCAGCTCGCCGTGACGGGTCATGTTCTCGACCGCGAAGAAGGGTATCTCGTCGCCATGGAGCACCACCACGATGGAGGCCTCGAAGGGGTCGGCCTGGTAGAGATTGTTCAGATAACTCACGCGGTCCAGCACCGACTCCATGGCCCCGACGGAACCCACCGCCACGTCATAGACCACCTTCTGGGGCGCATAGTCGCCATTGGGTGGCGCCGCGCCACCCCACGGCGCCTCCTCGTCTGCAGCGGCGCCGCCAGCCGACAGCAGGGCCATCAGGCCCAGGAGCATCAGGGAACTCACGATTCGGTTCATGGTGTCTTTACCTCTTGGCGTGGCTGGATGACGGCCCGCTACTCCTCGAACACTAGCAGATCCGGCTTAGCCCCCAACGCCTTCAGGGCCTCGTTCACCGCCTCGTTGAAGGCGGGCGGGCCGCAGACGTAGAAGTGTTGACCGAAGTCCGCCACGTGCTCTTTCAGGAAGTCCCGATCGATACGCCGGTGCTCATAGCCCGGCGCATCCTCACCGGTGCAGGTGAGCACACAGCCATCACCAAGGATGTGACGGAACTCCTTCTCGCAGATGACATCCGCGGGGGTCTTGTTGGAGAACAGCAGGCTGTGCTCGGCGGCTTCGCCGTCCCGCGCCAGGCGGCGCAGGATGGCGATGAAGGGCGTCACCCCGGCGCCGCCGGCGATGAACACGCCCGGGCCCTTGTAACGGATGGTGCCGAAGGGCTCCGAAATCAGGAGTTCGGCACCGGGCGCGAGACCGTGCAGGGCCCGGGTCACGCCTTCGTGTTCGGGGTAACCCTTGATGACGAACTCGATGACCCTGTCTGTGGCCTGAGAGGTCGGAGTAAAGGGGCGGCCTTCGTCTTTCCAGTCGGGATGGTCGATGGCCAGTTCCACGCCCTCGCCCGGCTCGAAGCTGAAGCTCTCGGGGCGGCTGACGATGAAGCGTTTCACGTCGTGGGTGACGAACTCGGACATCAGCAGGGTGACATGGTGGTCCATGGGGCTCTCCCGGTGTTATGCGACCCAGAGGGTCTTGGCGTTGACGAACTCACGGATCCCGAGGCGCGACAGCTCGCGACCGTAGCCCGAGTCCTTGATGCCGCCGAAGGGCAGTCGTGGATCGCTCTTGACGAGGCCATTGACGAAGGTACTGCCGCAGGCCATGCGGCGCGCGAAACGTTCGCCGCGGGTGGTGTCCGCGGTCCAGACGCTGCCGCCGAGGCCGAAGCGGCTGTCGTTGGCGATGGCCAGGGCATCGGCCTCGTCGCGGGCGCGGATGATCGAGGCCACGGGGCCGAACAGCTCGTCGTGGTAGGCGGGCATGCCGGGGCCCACGTTGTCCAGCACCGTGGGGGCGTAGTACCAGCCCGGCCGATTGCTGATGGCAGCGCCGCCGGTGAGGACGGCGGCACCCGCCGCCACGCTGTCCGTGACCTGCTTGTGGAGGTCATCCCGCAGGTCTTCGCGGGCCATGGGGGCCAGGGTGGTGCCGGTATCCAGGGGATCACCGGCCTCGAGGGCGGTGGCCCCTTCCATGAAGCGGGCGATGAACTCCTCGGCCACCGCCTCCACCACGATGAATCGCTTGGCGGCGATACAGCTCTGGCCGCAGTTCTGGAAGCGTGACTGCACCGCCACCTGCGCCGCCGCAGCCACGTCGGCGTCCTCCAGCACCACGAAGGCATCGGAGCCGCCGAGTTCCAGCACCAGCTTCTTGAGGTGGCTGCCCGCCAGGGCCGCCACCTTGCGGCCCGCCGCGTCGCTACCCGTGAGGCTCACGCCATGGACCCGGGGATCGGCGATGACGTCCCCCGCCTGATCGCTGCCGATGAGCAGGGTCTGGAAGACGCCGGCCGGGGCCCCCACGTCGTCGAACAGTCCTTCGATGGCCAGGGCGCATTGGGGCACGTTGGAGGCATGCTTCAACAATACCGTATTGCCGGCGGCGAGGGCCGGCGCCGCACAGCGGAAAAGCTGCCACAGGGGGAAATTCCAGGGCATGATGGCCAGGACCGTGCCCAGAGGCTCGTAGGCCACCAGGCTGCGGCTGGCGTCGGACACGATGGTCTCATCCTCCAGGTAGGCCTGACCATGCTCGGCATAGTGGTCGCAGACCCAGGCGCACTTCTCCACCTCGCCCTCGGCCTCGCCCAGGAGCTTGCCCATCTCGCGGCTCATGAGGCGGGCGAGTTCTTGACTGTGCTCCCGCAGGTGGCCGGCCATCTTCGCCAGCAGGCCACCGCGTTCCGTGAAGGGCTCCGCCGCCCACCGCGAGGCGGCCGCGGCGCCCTTCTCCAGGGCATCTTCCATCTCGCCACGGCCCAGAGGCTCGAAGGCCTCCATCTGCTCGCCGGTGGCGGGATTGATCGATCGTTGGGTCATGATTACCTCTACTGAGTAGGTTGCCCCGCGAGCTCAATTCTCGGGCTCATTTCCCGGGCTCATTTCTCGAATTTCGCGGTGGCGGCCTCGAAGGCATCCTCCAGGTCCTGCAGGGCGGCCTCCAGGCCCGCCTTCACTTCGGCGAGGGTCTCGTCGCCGGCATCCCGCAGGAGGGCCAGTCGGGTCAGCACGGCCTCCCGGCGCGCGTCCAACTGGGCCGCCTGCTCCTCCATGCCGATGTGCGTGTCGGCATCGGCCTCCCGGGCCTTGGCCTGGAGGCGCCTTATCTCGGCCCGGATCCGCTCCAGTCGCGCCTGCACCTTCTGCTCGTATGCATTTCTGGATCCCATGGATTCCTCCGCTGGTTGCCTGTTGCCCGTCCCCTCGAGGACCCTGGCGAAAAGCGTTTCCCAGCTCTACTGGGCGGTCTCGAGGTAGGCCTTGGCCTCTTCCCCGGGGTCCGGCAGACCGGCAACGCGCCATGCGCGCAGGGGATTCACCAGCAACTCCCTGACACAGCTTTCCTCGAGTCCGGCGTCACGACACACGTGGCGCATGGCGGGCACATCACCCCGGTCCAGATAACGGTGGCGCAACTCCTCCAGTATCTTGACGTGATCCTGACCGAGGTTTCGTATGCCCTCGGCGGCAGCGATCTCAGTCGCCATCTGTGGCGACCACGCTTCCGGGTCCCTGAGAAAGCCCTCGCCGTCGAATCGGGAGTCTTTAACGCTCATGCGATCTCCACCTCCACGCTGTCTTCGGCCTCTCCCGTGCGCCATGGCACGGAGATGACCAACAGGCCATCGGCAAGCTCGGCCCGGACCGCCCGGACGTCGATGGCCGTGGGCAGGGTGAAGCGGCGCATGAATTCCCCGTAGCTGCACTCCCGCCGCGCAAGTCGACCCTGGCCCCGGGCCCGGGCCGCGGCATGCTTGTAGCCGTGGGCAATGAGCACACCGTCCGCGACCGCCACCGCCACGTCCTCATGGCGTACCCCCGGCACCTCCAGGCGAATGCGATAGGCATCCTCGCCGCGCTCCACATCGACGGCCGGGATCCAGTCCACCTCTTCCCCATCACCATGAGAACCGAGGGGCACCTCCACCTGCGACCGGTCGAGGGCCAACAGGGATTCCAGTTCATCGAGAGGGTGGTGTCGACCCTGAAACATCGTGCGGACCTCCGCTCGTAGTTGCGGATAGCTGAGAGTCAAGCGTCGCCGGGGCGATGCCCACCCAGCCAAGCCTTCAATCTTGGATCAGAGTATGGGGGCAGGCATCGTCGCCACGCTTTGACATTTGATAATGGCCGCCCTGGCGCCGCGCCCAAGTGCGGGTCAGGTACAGTTGGAGCCGACGTCGTGATCTGCCGCCACGTTGCGGGTCCGCTGCGGCACCTCCTGCTGCTCCAGGTAGCCGGCATCGAAACCGCCGCGCTTGGCCAGGAAGTCCGGGTCGAGGAGCCACACATGGCTGTTCCGGGCCTCGGCGGCACCGGCCCGCACCAGCTCGCGGAAACAACGATTGGCATGGACGTGGCTCATGCCCAGGGTCTCCGCCAGCATGACTTGGGTAAGGGGCAGGCGGCGGGCGGCTTCCTCGTCCACACCCACCCGCAGCAATCGCAGGTAGAGTTCGATGAACAGGTGCGCCATGCGCTCCGTGGCAGCGCGGCTGCCCACGCGAGTGATCTGCTCGTGCAGGAGCCGTTCGTCCTGGCCGGCGAGCCAGCTGAGGGCGAGGGCCAAGCGCGGGCAGTTCTGGAACACCGGCACCAGGCGGGCGGAAGGAAAGGCGGCCACTTCCAAGGCGGTGAGGGCCTCCACGCCACAGCGGGCGTTGCCGAACATGAGGGCGAACATACCGACGATATCGCCGGGCAGCAGGAAGTTGAAGATCTGGCGGCGGCCGTCGGGGAAATCCTTGAAACGGAAGGCCCAGCCGTCCAACACCACCGTGGTCTGTTCCATGGGATCCCCGTCCATCACCATGAGATCGCCTGCGGCCAGAGTGTGACGCCGGGAGAGCAATTCGTCCAGCATCTCGAAATCATCGTCTGCGAGAAAATTGAGGCGCGACAGTTCATGATGCAGGGCAGTCTCGGACAATCCAGTTTACCTCTGGGTGGGTTGCGGACAAGGGCGGGCGCGCGGTGCCCGGGGGGCCGGGGGGCCGGCGGCGCCTGCCCCCCGGGCACCTCACAAGGTGGTATAGAACCAGTTTACCAAACCGGGCAGGAAGACGTAGCGCATGCCCTCGCCGCAGCCCGTCAGGAGGATGAATACGTCGAACCTCACCTTCATGAAGCCGGCGACGAAGGTGAGGGCGTCGCCGCCAGCAGGCCGCGCGAACACCACTTCCGAATAGGCAGGCAACAGAGTGGCGGCCTGGAAGGACACCAGGAACAGGCCGGCATCGGCCTCCATGGATCAACCCCGGGCGGCTTCCACCAGGGCCTTGAACAGCCGCCGCTGGCGCGCTACGAAGATCAGGAACTCGGGATGCCACTGCACACCCATGAGCCAGGTACTGCGGGGAGCCTCCACGGCCTGGACGATGCCGTCCAGGTCGCGGCCCGAGACCACCAGACCTTCTCCCAGACGGTCGATGCCCTGGTTGTGGATGCTGTTGATGCGCGCCCGGTCGGCGCCCAGCAGGCCATGGAGGCGGCTGCCCTCCACCACTTCGAGGGTCTTGAGGGGCAGGATGGTGGAACGGTTGGAGGTGTGATGGCGCCGGGACCGCAGTTCCTGAAACAGGTTGCCACCGAGACGCACGTTGAGCAACTGTGCCCCGCGGCAGATCCCCAGCAGGGGCAGATCCCGCTCGAGGGCGTTGTCGATGACACGCGACTCGAAGGCGTCCCGCTCACTGTCGTAGCGCGGCCTCACCTCGGACTCGGCCGCGTAGAGTACCGGGTCCACATCATGGCCGCCGGTGACCACCACCCCCTGGTAGGGCTCCGGAGAACTGCTGCGCCGCGGGCTCAACTGCACCACCCGTCCGCCCGCCAGCCACAGCGCCAGGTGCACCAGCACCCGAGGCGCGGCACCGCCGCGGGTCGGCCCGGTGACGGCAATCAGGGGCCTGGTATGGACGGCAGCCATCGCTGTACCTGTCGGGCCCAGTCCTCGAACAGGGCACTCATGGGCCGCTCCAGGAAGGCCGCATAGTGGCGGCACACCTCGTCCAGCCGCGCCCCGTCATCCGCCAGGCGCTCCACCTCCAGCCAGTCACCCCAGGCCACGTGGATCCCCCAGCCGGGGCGGTCCACCTCGCAGTTGGGCAAGCGGTAGTGAAAGGCCGGCCGGGCCTTGACCCGGTCGTCGCCCACGACCCGCTGGACTCGCCGCTCGTCCAGGTGGGCAAACAGGGGCAGCAGGTCCAGAGCACGATTGCGGGTGGGATTGGCGAACAGGTAATCGTCCATCAGGGCATCGAGGTCCGGCTGGTAATCGAGGCTCACCACCTTCTGCACATAGTCGGGCGGGAAGGGGTCCACGTAGGCCGTGAGGCGCCGCGTCAGGTCTACTTCGGCGCGCAATTTGAGCCAGTCGTAGAGACACAGAAAGGCCTTCAGGAAGCGGGTCAGGGTGTCCGCATCGGTGGCGGGCACCTCGGGATTGAGCTGCATTCCGAAGGCGTTCACCAGCCCGTCGGTGGTACCGCGGGCGCCCGCCTCCCGCAGGCGCTCGATGAGCCCCTCCACCTCCTCCAGGCGGTCCATGGGCAGGGGCGGGCTGATCACCTCCATAGGCACCAGGCGCTCGGCGCCGGCCCGCAGGATCCCCTCGCCCAACTCATCGAGGTTGTCCAGCAGTCCGTCCGGGTGCCGGGGCTCCCGGCCCTTGCGCTTGAGCCAATCCCAGTCCAGTTCGATGAGCCAGGGGCCGGCCGGGTCGCCCTCCACCACCGACTCGTAGCGGCTGACGCTGTCCACCTGGCCCCCGGTCTCCCCGGCCACCAGGGCCGCCAGGGCGTCGATGGACAGGCCCGTGAGTTCCAGTTCCACGCCAAGGCGGCGCAGTTCACCCCGTTCAGTATGGGTTCGCGGCGGCAAAGGCAGAGGGGATGGACTCACGGTGGGGTATTCCTCATCCGGCATCAGGAGTAGAGGATGATGGTGGGACCCGGGCTGACGATACGTACCTTGAGACCCTCCTGCTCCACCAGTTCACGGACCGCGGCCAGCCCGTCGATGCCGGGCAGGTCCTCGATGCGCCGCAACAGCTCGGCGCCGCCCTCCAGCGCCACTTCCTCCACGGCCTCGCCGGTGGCCTGGGGATAAAGCCTGGCATACAGGGTGTGGTGTAGATCGGGAGGCAGCTGGAGTTCGACGGCCACCGATTCTTTGAGGGATGCCACCAGGCCGCGCACCTCCTCCACGGTTTGGCGGCCCTGCCACAGCAATTGGGTGGCGGCCGGAATGGACTTGTCCTGCATGGCTGTTGCCTCCGCTACGGGCCTCACTGACCAGATGAGCTATCGACCCGCCGGGGCGGGATTTCCGGGGCCGGTGACCCACCGGAAGGTTGACATGACGCACCCTCGGTCGCCAAGAAACGCATCAACGAAACTCTTCCCTGAAGATTCGATAGAGCCGCTGCAGTTCCTGCAACGGCTGTGGATGGTCATCCACCCGCAGATCGAGATTGATGGCCACCGGCTTGTCTTTGCGTCCCGGCTTCACCTTCACCGCCGCCGCCTGGCGGCCGCGGCTGTCGCCGCCCGCCGCCTCGCCAGCCTCCAGGGCGGCCATCAGACGCTCCCCGAGGGTGCGCCCGGCGCTGTGCTCGAAGGCCTCCACCATGCGGTCAACCACTACGGTGCTGGTCAGCCAGTTGCCGGCGGCCACGCAATCCATGCCCAACTGCTGGTGATAGTGGGGCCTGCAGTCGGAGCCCGACCACGCGCCGCGGCGCCCCGCCACATCGATGGCGATGATCTGGCGGGCATCGGCCCGAGCGTCGGTGCGCAGGATCCGCGCAAGGGCATCCTGGGGTGCGACCCCCTTCTCCATCTCGTCCAGCACCCGTTCCCCGAGGGTCAG
This sequence comes from Gammaproteobacteria bacterium, assembly GCA_034522055.1. Lineage (NCBI taxonomy): Bacteria > Pseudomonadati > Pseudomonadota > Gammaproteobacteria > Gammaproteobacteria bacterium. The sequence goes on along the minus strand of JAXHLS010000002.1, from coordinate 3,634,929 downwards.
ATGGGCGTAGCTCTGGGTGTTCACCACCCCCACTCCCACCCGCGAATAGGCCACCGTGCCGCCCACCGCCACCGAGCGGCTGGCCACCGCGGAGCCGAAGGCCTCGGTGTCGCGATCGATGGCGACGATGGAAAAGGTCATGGCCGTTCGCCCCCCCGCCGGCGACGTTGCTTCGTGCCATTGCCCTTCATACCTTCACGGCGCCTGCACAGCCCGGTCTCGCACCCCGGCGGGTACCAAGCCCTCGATGTTACATCGACTATAATCCTCTTCATCCGCCGCCCTCCTCCACATTTGATGATCCCGCGGGACGATGATACCCGACGGTACACTCCATGGTCGCTTCCCAAAGGCTCCGGTGTGCTCGGGTGGTCGAGGCAAGGCGGGTCCGCTGCATTTGATCCACCCGCATGAAGGGCGAAGGATCGCCCCGGCGTTGACATGGCCCGGAATATGGGGTGTCCTCGAGATGTACACCGAACATGAGCGAGCTGACCCATGAAGCGTTTTCCATGCCCTACCACCTGAAGCGCAAGGAGTCCGTCGCGGACGGCGTTCGGCGTATTGCCCTGGAGCAGATGGAGCAGGCCCGGGACGAACTCGGCGACGAGGATATGGCGTCCGCGGCGGCGGTTCATCAGGCGCGCAAGCGGCTGAAGAAGATCCGCGCCCTGCTGCGCCTGGTGAGACCGGTCTTGGGCAAGGGCCGCTACGGGGCCGAGAACCGGCGCTTTCGCGACCTCGGCCGCGCCCTGTCTGGACCCCGCGATGCCGAGGTGATGGTGGCCACCCTCGAGGCCCTGCGCGAGGATCTGCCGGCGGAGCACGCGGTACCGCCCTTCGCCGGCCTGCATGGCCATCTGGTGGCCGCGCGGGATGCCGCCTACCAAAACAGTGGTACCCTGGACGACCACAAGGCGGACGTGGCGAAGGCCCTGGAAGAGGCCCGCCGGGCGGTCACCGAGTGGCCCCTCGAAGGGCATGGCTTCGGGATGCTGGGTCCCGGCCTCAAACGCGCCTACGGGCGTGGCCGCAAGACACTGGACGCCGCCATGACGGATCCCACCGATAGCCGTTTCCATGACTGGCGCAAACGGGCGAAAGACCACTGGTATCACAGTCGACTGCTCAAAAAGACCTGGCCGGACATCATGGGATGCCGCGCCCGTGTCCTCAAGGAACTGTCGGATCTGCTGGGAGACGACCACGACCTGGCCGTGTTCAACGCGATGCTGGACCATCTGCCCGATGGCGTGGCGACAACTTCAGAATTGGACCGCCTGCGCCACCGGGTGGCGGAGCGCCAGGCCACCCTGCGCCGGCAGGCCCTGGCCCTCGGCCGCCGCGTCTATGCAGAGAAGCCCGCCACCTTACGCCAGCGTCTGGGTGCCTACTGGCGGGTGTGGCGCACCTGACAACAGACGGCAACGAGACCATGATGAAGCTGCTCGACTACGCCAACGCTCTGGTCTACCTGCTGGCCAGCATCGCCCTGCTGCTCATCAGCCTGCTGCTCATCGGTTACGGCCTGTGGGAGGTGGGCCATGCCCTGTACCATGGGCGACCCTACATCGACGTCTCCCTCGATGCCATCGGTCTCATCGTCATCTCCATGGCGGTGTTCGACATCGCCAAGTACCTGTTCGAGGAGCAGGTGGTGCGGGACCGCGAGTTACGGTCGGCCCGGGAGGCCCGGCGCACCCTGACCAAGTTTCTGGTGATCGTCATCATCGCCAGCGCCCTGGAGGCCCTGGTATTCATCTTCCAGACCGGCACCACCAACATGACCAACCTGCTCTACCCCACCGCCCTCCTGGTGGCCTCGGTCTTCCTGCTCATGGGGCTCGGCGTGTTCCAACGCCTCACCGCCGGCAACGAACGGTTCCTGGAGGAGGAGGACGACAACGGCCGGTGATGGCCGCACCCGCCGCCCGTCACTGCACGGCGCGGAACAGCAGCAGGAAGCGCTTGGCCCAGGTCAGGTCCTCAAGGAACCTGCGGGGTTTTTCTTCTGCATGAGGGAATCCATGCCACCTTCATGTACCAGCAGGTGCTCACGGAGGCACCCTGGATCGATGTCATCGCCCGCGGCGAGGGCGCGAATATCATGGTCAACATCGCCGTCCTCGAGGCCAAGAAACGGGGCGGCCTGGTCTCCCTGGCACGCCGTGGCATCCTCGCCCTGCGGGCCGCCACGGTATTCGGCCGCCTGTATCTGCTGCCGGTGAAGCACAACGAGACTCCGGGACAGGTGCGCATGGCGCCCGCCTGGTAAGCTCCACCCGCCACCCGCACCCGCCATGCCCGGCCCAGGGGAAAGGCCGACCCAACCGCACCCTCTGCTATGCTGTACGCCATTCATCCCCGGCCGCCGGCGACCCCACTCCATGCCCGAGCCCAGCCCCGCAGCCCTGGTCAAGAACGGCCGTCCCCTCTCCCTGGCCCTGCGGGAAGCCACCCGCGACGTCCATAAACGGGCGGAACGCACAGGCGTCATCCGCGAATTGCTGGCGGGCACCGCCGGGCATGGCGCCTACCTGCTGCTGCTGCGCAACCTGGAGCCCGTCTACGCCGCCATGGAACGGCGCCTCGAGGCGGCCGGCGACGGCCCGCTGCGAGAACTGGCCCGCCCCGGTCTCTACCGGGCCGCGGCCCTGGAACGGGACCTTCGGCACTTGGCCGGGGCCCGCTGGCGCCACGAGATCCCCCTGCTTGAGGCGGGCGCCGCCTACCAACAGCGCGTCGAAGAGGTGTCCGCCGCCGGCCTCGCGGCCCATGCCTACGTCCGTTATCTAGGGGATCTGAACGGCGGGCGCATCCTCAGCCGCGTGCTCGGAGAGACCCTGGGTCTCACAACCCGGGAACTAGGCTTTTACCATTTCCCCGCCATCCCCGACGTACCCCGTTGCATCGCCGATTACCGCGCCGCCCTGGACCGCCTCGCCCCTGCGCTCGACACGGCGGAGATGGTGGCGGAGGCCCGCTACGCCTTCGAGTGCAACATCGCCCTATCCCAGTCGGTCGAGGAGGCCGCCAACCCTGGGCCGTAGTCATTCGCCGCCGGCGGCGTGGGCGCGGTAGCGATAGAGGCACTCCAGCAGCTTGGCCGTGCGCGCCACCGAATCCCCCACGCCGTGGTCAAGGCCTGGCCCACTCCGCCCATCGCCAGCAACGCCATGCCTCCGATGATCCAGAGTTCGTGCTGGCGACCATCACGGGTGAGGGTACCGGTGACTTCGAAAAGACCGCCACGGTCCTGGTGGCCACTCTACTGAGGCTTGCGATTCTCGAACACTTCTTCCTGGTGTTACCGGTGCAGGACTCGGCCCTGTGGAACTGGGCCCTGCGCCTGGCAGGCAATCCCGCACTTGGCCGTGAGGAACCGGGTGGCCTGAAGCCCAGGCGGGGTATCGCGGGGCAATCAGAGAACATCTGCTCGGCCTCTGCCTGGCCGACACCAAGGCCTCAGCTCTGCCAATAGCGGGCCCGGTCCGGGAGGATCCAGCGCACGCCGCCCCGGGGATCGGCGGTGTCTCCTTCGTAACGGGGGATCAGGTGAATGTGGCAGTGGGGGACCGTCTGCCCGGCCGCGGGGGCGTCGTTGATGCCGATGTTGTAGCCATCGGGGTGGTAGCGCTCCTCCACCGCCGCCTTCGCCACGTCCAGGGCCGCGGCCAGGGCGGTACGCTCCTCGATGGTGGTCTCGAAGTAGGAGGCCACATGGCGGACAGGCACCACCAGGGTATGGCCGTCCGTGAGGGGACGGCTGTCCCACATCACCCGTACCCGATCCGATTCCCAGAAGAGCCCGCTGGGGTCGGCCTTGCAGAAAGGACAGCTCGTCATGAATCCATCTCCTTACAGTAAACACACCAGGGTCGAGGCGGCCTGCGCCGCCGGAGCGCGCATTCTATAGGCGGAACCCGGGGGTTCAAGGGGCGGGCCGGGGCCCTGCGCCCGGGGCGCCGTGAGGTAAACTGGGCCTGGTAGCCCCAAACCACCTTCGACCAACGGATTGCCACCCATCACCATGGCCCGTATCCCGCCTTTGTTGCTGACCGCCCTCCTCGCCACCACTGCGGCCATCCCTCCGGCCATCGCCGGGACCGCCACCTACCGCGGCGACATCGACGCCGGGGCCAACCGCGCCTTCTTCGAGGGTGTCGCAGACAGGCCCGTGACCGAACTCGCCATCACCTCCATGGGCGGCTCCGTGGAGGCCGCCATCACCCTCGGGCGCTGGGTGCACGGGCACGGCGTCGACGTGGTGGTGGTCGGCCACTGCCTGTCCGCCTGCGCCAACTACGTGTTCCCCGCCGGCCGGCGCAAAGTCATCCGCCCCGGGGCAGTGGTGGCCTGGCATGGCAGCTACCGCCATCTGGTGGAGACCGGCTTGTGGCGGGACGACGCCGCCGCGCGCATGGCGCGGCACGGCGAAGACGCGGCCACCGCCCGGACCCGTGCCCGCGTCGCGGCCGAGCGCCTGGCGGCCCTGGAGGACGCCTTCTTCGCCGACATCGGCGTCGACGGCCACCTCGCCTGGGTGGGCAAGATGCCGCCCTACGAGGTCCCCGACTACTACACCCTGCCCGTGGCCGACATGGCCCGCTTCGGCGTCACCGACATCGAGGCACCTGCCGGCCACCCGCCCACCGACCTGTCCCGGGTGGATGCCCATATCACCCCCATCGAACTCGACGCCGGGCCGGTGCGGTGAGCCTGCCCTACAACGCCAGGGTGGCCATGCGCCTCATGGAGATGGCCGATGTCCTGGAGCAGCAGGGCGCCAACCCCTTCCGCGTGCGCGCCTACCGCCGCGCCGCGGACACCGTGGAGCACTTGGAGCGCGGCGTGGACACGCTGCTGGCGGCGGGCGGCGTCAAGGGCCTGGAGGCCCTGCCCGGCGTGGGCGCCGGCATCGCGCAGTCCATCTCGGAGATCGTCACCACCGGCCGCTGGGCCCAGCTCGACCGCCTGCGCGGCACCCTGGAGGGCACGAGGCTGTTCCAGACCGTGCCCGGCATCGGCCCCGAACTCGCCGAGCGCATCCACGACGAACTCCACATCGACACCCTGGAGGCCCTGGAGAACGCCGCCTGGGACGGCCGACTGCAACAGGTCCCAGGCATCGGCACCCGTCGCCTCACGGCCCTACGGGCGACCCTGGCCACCCTGCTCGGCCGCACCCGCCGCCAGACCCACGTGCCTCCGGTCCTCGCCCCCGGCGTGGATCTGCTGCTCGCCATCGACCGCCAGTACCGCGACCAGGCCGCCACCGGCCACCTGCCGCAGATCGCCCCCCGGCGCTTCAACCCCGAGGCCAAGGCCTGGCTCCCCATCCTCCACACCGAGCAGGACGGCTGGAACTTCACCACCATGTACTCCAACACCGCCCGCGCCCACGAGTTGGGCCGGACCGACGACTGGGTGGTGGTGTACTTCTACGACGACCACCACGTGGAGGGCCAGCACACCGTGGTGACGGAGACCCATGGACCACTGGAAGGGCAACGAGTGGTGAGGGGCAGGGAGGCAGAATGCCTCCGCCACTACGGCATCGGCACGGGATGACTCCCCGAATTCCTTTGAAACGGACGCCTGAAGACGGATGTCCTTGGAACGGGTGGGCGAATGGCCATGGAATACGCATATGGATAACAGACTTGTTTTCCATTGTAGATGGCACTTACAAGCGTTACTGTCGGGCTGAAGCCCGACCTACAAGTCCAACCTAGCGGTGCGAGGCGCCGCGCGTTCCTACGGCACGGATGTAGGTCGGGATTCATCCCGACATCCCGGCCCCGACGCCTACACCCGGCGCCGAGCCGGAACCCACCGCAGGCTGTCGGGCTGGGGCGTTAAAAGGGTGGCGTTGCGCGGCCCCTGGTTCCTGCTCAGGGGGACGGGTGTGGGTGAGTTAGATGGCCGTTGTTGGATGCGCATGGTGCAGGATGACCGAGTAGCTGGTGCTGCGACCACCACCAGGTTCCTTTTGCAGGGCCCCGCGCACGATCAAATCGAGGATGTCTCGATAGGCCGTGTCCTGGGAGCATTTCCCCAGCTTGGCCCACTTCGATGTCGTCAGCGTGCCTTCAAAGCCATCCATTACCCGGTTCAGCACTTTGATCTGCCGTTCGTTCAGCGGCGCTTTGGCAAAGCGCTCCCAAAATCGCGCCTTGGCCAGCACAGTTTCCATGATGCTGTCGGCCCCCTCTATGGCGCGCAGCAGGCAGTTCAAAAACCACGTCTGCCAAACCGTGACGTCACATGGGCCGTTTTGTGTGGTTTTCAGGATGTCGTAATAAGCATTGCGCTCGGTCCGGATCTGCGCGGACATGCTGTAAAAGCGTTGTCCCGTCCCTTCAGAGCGCGCCAGGGCCATATCGGCAATCGCCCGCGCGATGCGCCCGTTGCCATCATCGAACGGGTGAAGCGTCACAAACCACAAGTGCGCCAGTCCCGCGGCCAGGAGCGGGTCAATATCCTTCCCGGACTCGAACCAGCGCAGAAAAGCGGCAACCTCGGTCGGCAGCCGTTCAGCCGGGGGGGCTTCATAGTGGATCTGTTGTTTGCCGACCGGACCTGAGACCACCTGCATCGGACCATTGGCATCATCACGCCAATCACCGACAGTGATCTTGAACATTCCGCTGCGTCCCGTCGGAAACAACGCGGCATGCCAGCCAAACAACCGGTCTTCGGTGAGTGGGGCGGTATAATTGCCGGTGGCGTCCATCATCATCTCAACCACGCCTTCAACATTCCGATCGGCCGGGATGCTGCCCCCAATATCGACGCCAAGCCGCCGGGCGATGGACGAGCGGACCTGCTCGGGTTCGAGCTTCTCCCCTTCTATATCGCTGGATTGCACAACATCCTGGGTCAGGGTGCTCAAATGTGCCTCTGTTCGCAGGGCAAAACCCAGCGATTCCATCCGCCCCAGCAGACGGCCCTGCGCCCTTGAGACATGCGCAAGCAGCGGCGACAGGGCTTTGCAGTCCCCTATCAGCTTTGGCCAGTCTTTTTGTTCCCAGATATACATTCAAACTCCGCAACTTATAATAAGAATATCCGCCGTATTCTCCGCAGAGTCAAGACTTATTCCGCATACGATGCGGAGTAAATGCGGCAAGTTCTCCGCGGGTTCAAGCACAACCCGATGCCATCAGAGAGCGCGGGTCGGACCTCCAGAATCCTCATAGAAATAATCTTCCACCGACCACTGCGCCATTAACGTTGCCCTCTACGGCCCCCGCGGCAAACCCTGATGCATGACCGAGCTCGGTTTCGTAGCGGGTATCGCTGGGATGCATCGCCAGGCGTTCGAACTCCTTGTCGAGGACCGTCGTCCACAGGTCCTGGCGTGCGATGGGGTATTCGTCATGGAGGGTGGTGGCGGTGATGCCGGGCGTGCTTTTACCAGTCCCTCTTCACGGGTTCCAAGGCACTTTATACTGGCGCAGCGCTCAAACCCTGCGCTTCCTTGGGAAGCATTGGCCAACCCTTTTTCAAAACCGAAGGAGAACCGTCATGAGAATCCTCACCAGCCTCTGCCTCGCTCTCCTCCTGGCGGCCAGCCAAGCCACGGCCGCCGCCGAAACCAAGCCCGGGGATGACGCCGCGTTGCGGGGTGTCGAGACGGGCAAAGTGGTGTTCGATATCAACATGGGCGAGCCCGGCAAGCTGGCCCTCTATCTCGGGGTGATCCGGGAAACCATCGCGGATCTGCGGCGCCAGGATGTCGAGCCCGACGTCATACTGGCGTTTCGTGGGCCGTCGGTGAAACTCATCTCCGAGGATCGGGAACAGGCGGAGCTAACGGACTTCGAGCACCTGGACCGCGTCGCGGAACAACTGGCCGACCTCCAACGGGCCGGGGCCCGCATGGAGGCCTGCTCCGTGGCCATGAGACTGTCCAAAGTCGACAGCGCCTCCCTTCTCGATGGCATCGAACCCGTCGGCAACACCTTCGTCTCCCTCACCGGCTACCACGCCCAGGGCTACGCCTCCATACCCATCCAGTGATTGCCCGCGGTGGCGACTGATGCCGCCCCGCCCGGCATGGGAAGCCGGGCGGCCCGAGGCCCTGGACACCCGGCGCGCGGAGATCCGGTCGCCCCGGGCGGGGCGCATCGCCTACTACGCGGACGAGGGCCCGGCGGGCCACCCCCTGGTGCTCCTCCACAGCATCAACGCGGCCCCCAGCGCCTTCGAGATGCGTCCGCTGTTCGACCATTACCGCGGCCGCCGCCCGGTGTTCGCCCCCGAGCTGCCGGGCTACGGCCACTCGGAGCGCTCCCGCCGCCCTTACTCACCGGAACTCTACGCCGGGGCCATCGAGAACTTCATGACCACGGTGGTGAAGGGACCGGCAGACGTGGTGGCCTTCTCCCTGAGCGCCGAGTTCGCCGCTGCCGATTGACCCCGGAAGGGAAACACCATGAACCCATCGCACAAAGTGCTGAGACTGTATCCCGGGCCGACCCGGGAGTGTGCCCTCGAGGGCCTCTATCTGGAGCATCCCATGGACCATGGCGACGGCAGCGGGCGGCCCTTCGTCTACACCAACTTCATCTCCAGCCTGGACGGACGCATCGCCGTGGAGGACCCACGCCACGGCGGCCACAGCGTGCCCGGTACCATCATCAACGATCGGGACTGGCGTTTGTTCCAGGAACTGGCGGCCCGCGCCGATGCCCTGCTGGTGAGCGCCCGGTTCCTGCGCGACCTGGCCACCGGCAAGGCCCAGGACGTGCTGCCCGTGAGCCGCGACCCTGCCTATGGGGACCTCCATGAATGGCGCGCCGGTCAGGGGCTGCCGCCCCAGCCCGCCGTGGTGGTCCTCACCCGGACCCTGGACCCGGCCCTGGCGGAAATGTGCGAGGGCTATGAGAGGCCGGTGTATTTCGCCGTGGGGGCGGAGGCGGATCGGGCCGAGCTGCCGCGGGTGGAGGCCGCGGGAGTGCGGGTGCTCAGCGCCGGGCGCGGCACCAGCGTGGAGGGCGCCGTGCTGGTGGACCTGCTGGCCCGCGAAGGCCTGAGCCGCCTGTATTCCATCGCCGGCCCCTGGGTACTGGACACCCTGCTGCGGGACGGCGTGCTCCACCGCCTGTACCTGACCCACTTCCACCGCCTGCTGGGGGGCCGTTCCTTCGACACCATGCTGGAAGGGGACCCCCTCGATCCGCCCCCCTCCTTCGAGCCCCATGCCCTCTACTACGACCCCCGGGCCGATGACGGCGTGGGCCAGTTCTTCGCCGTCTACGACACCCTCATGGCGTCTTAGCCTCAGCCCTGGTCGCTGGCCACGCAGGGGCCGCGATACGCCTCCGGCACGTTGTCGGGACACTCCCCGCAGGCCTCGTTGCCCGGCACGGCGAAGTCGATCTTGCGGGGATAGGGCAGATCCAGACCGTTCATCAGGGCCACGAAATCCTCCTTGCCACGCCCCCCGCCGAGGCGCGGGTTACGAGCTTTCTCCTGGCCGATGGTGGAGATGAAGCGCTGCTCGTAGTCATGGGCCGGGTAGACCAGGGTCTCGTCCGGCAGGGTGAACAGCTTGTTGTGGATGCTGTTGTAGAGGGCGCCCGCATCCCCCGACTGGAAGTCGGTGCGACCGCAGGCCTCGATGAGCAGGGCATCGCCGGTGAACACCAGCTTGTGCACCGGGGTCTCCAGCAGATAGGCATGGTGATGGTCCGTGTGCCCGGGGGTGAACAGGGGATGCAGGGTGACGGAGCCCACCTCGAAGGTCTCACCCTCCTGCACCCCCAGGTCCGCGCAGGGCAGCTCCAGCATGCGCGGGCAGGCGATCCGGCAGCCGGTGCGCTGCCGCAGGCGGCGGGCGCCGGTGAGGTGGTCGGCATGGATATGGGTGTCCAGGGTGACCGCGAGCTCGAGGCCGAGATCCCCCAGCACCTGGAGGTCACGTTCCACGGTATCCAGGACCGGGTCGATGAGGACGGCCTGGCGTGTGACCTCGCAGCCGATGAGATAGGTATAGGTGGAGGAATCCACCTCCACGAGCTGTTTGAAGATCATGATTCTCGGTGTCTCCAGGGGATGGGATAGCCCCCACCATAGTCCCAAGGGATGGCGTGAAAAAAGGCCCTGCCAGGGGGGAAACGGTCCGGGAAACGCCCGGCGGGCCGCCGACTTGGCCCCGGAGCGGGGGTGTGCTAATGATTGTTCATGCTCACCCATCCCCGAGAAGCCGCCATGTCCCGCTCCATCCTGCTCTTGATATGCACCCTGCTGGCGGCCGGCCCCGCCGCCGCGACCGACCAGAGGCCCTGGTGGTGGGACGAAGCCTGGTGGAACGAGGGCGTGATGCGGGTGCCCGCGAATCACGAGGTGGTCACCACGGAGGTGACCTATACTAGCGGAGACGTGGCGGTGCCGGCCATGGTGGCCCGCCCCGCCGACGGTGAGCGCTACCCTGCGGTGCTGTTCCAGCACGGCCGCCGGGGCCTGGACGACCTGCTGCGCCGTCATGTGAAGCGCCTGGCCGCCCGGGGTTTCGTGGTGCTGGCCCCCGATGTCTATACCGCCCACTTCATCGGCACCCATCCCATCCGCCACGACTACGCCCTGGAGGCCGACGTGAACCGGGGCCTGGACGCCCTGCTGGCGCGGGACGACATCAGCAGCCGCCGCGCCTGCCTCTACTCCCACACCCGCGGCGGCTACTACACCCTCAAGGTGGCCACCACCTTCAAGCGTCAGGACGATGCCGCCGCCTGCTATGTCTCCTACTATCCCCACCTCCAGGACCCCAACGCCCCCGAGCCCCTGCAGGTCTACGGCTACGCCCCCGAGATGGAGGAACTGACCCTGCCCACCCTCATCTTCGTGGGCGCGGACGAGCAGTACCAGCGCAAGCGCGTCATCGAGACCGGCGTGGAGGTGATGAAGGAACGCGGCCGCGACGTGCGCCTCATCGAGTACCCCGGCGTCGGCCGCGGCTTCGACTTCCGCCCCCCCGACGTACGCACCTTCGCCGACGACCTGGCCTCCCGCGATGCCCTGCTGCGGGCGGCGGCGTTCATGAGGGAGGAACTTGGAAGATGGTGAATAGTTTGGAAGATAGTGAATGGTGAATAGTGAATAGTGAATAGTTATAACACCGTGCGAGGCTGATGGCTCCAAGAAATAGGCGCAGGGATCAGAGCCTCAAAACCATGCCGCAAATTCTGTTTTTACCATTCACTATTCACTATTCACTATTCACCGCTTTTCCACCATTCACCATTCACTGCCCTACCACTATTCACCAGCCTTTCCGCCATTCACCTCCTCTCCCCCATGCCCAATCCCACCCACTCCCTACTCGCCACCGCCCGGGCCTGGCTCCGGGACGGGCGACGGGTGGCGGTGGCGGTGGTCATCGAGACCTGGGGCTCGTCGCCGCGGCCGGCAGGGAGCCTGCTGGTGGTGGATCACCGGGGGGCCTTCGAGGGCTCGGTGTCGGGGGGCTGCATCGAGGCGGAGGTGGTGAGCGAGGCCCTGGACGTGCTGGAGGACGGTGCCCCCCGGACCCTGGACTACGGCATCGGCGACGACACCGCCCGGGCCGCGGGGCTGGCCTGCGGCGGCCGGCTGCGGGTCCATGTGCGGGTGCTCGAGGACCCTGCCGTGGTGGATGAGCTGCTGCGGGGCCCGCCGGCGGCCCTGGTATTCCGCCTGGCGGACCCGGGCCAGGCCGTGGTGCGGGGGGATAGTGGCACGGGATCCCTCGACCTCACCCCCCGGGAGGACACGGCGCTGGCGGCGGCCGTGGCCGCGGGGCACAGTGGCCTGCTGGCCGCACCCGCCGGTGACGCCTTTGCCCTGGTGGTGACGCCACCGTTGCGACTGCTCATCGTGGGAGCCGTGCACATCACCCAGAGCCTGGTGCCCATGGCCGCCCAGGTGGGCTTCGCCGTCACCGTGGTGGACCCACGGCCGGCCTTCGCCGCCCCCCGACGCCTGCCGGGCGCCGAGATACGCCAGGTTGCCACCGGCCCCGGCATCGCCGGCCTCGTCCCCGATGAACGCACGGCGGTGGTGTGCCTGACCCACGACCCCGAACTGGACGACCCCGCCCTGGCCGCCGCCCTCGCCTCACCGGCCTTCTACATCGGCGCCCTGGGGAGTAGACGCAGCCATGCGGGGCGCCTCGAACGGCTACGCCGCCGCGGCTTCGATGACGGGGCCCTGGCGCGCATCCAAGGCCCCGTGGGCCTCGACCTGGGGGGACGTCAGCCGGAAGAGATCGCCCTCGCCATCAGCGCGGAGCTGGTGGCCGCCCGCTACGGCCGGGTACCCGCGCGCCCCTGAGTTCGAGGGCCCGGCGACATCCGCCCCCCTCATCCGGCATCGGGCGGCAGATCCCCCGGCGCGTCGATGTCGCAGTGGATGGCGTCGTCGGGCATGGGCACCTCCCGCAGCCCCGGTGGACGGGCCGCGATGATGGCCCGCCCGCCCCGATCCCCCTCCAGGGCCATGAGGGCGGGGAACCATTGGCTGGACCACAGCACCGGATTGCCCCGCCGGCCGGCCCAAGTGGGCACCCACACGGAGCCCTGAGCCGTGCCGTCCCGGGCGGCCAGCAGCCGCTCCAGATGGCGAGCCTCGATCCATGGCATGTCCCCGAGGCACACCAGGGCCGCCGTCACGTCTTCCGGCAACGCCTCGAGGCCCCGGCCCAGCGAACCCGCCAGCCCGGTGGCGAAATCCGGGTTGTGCACCATCGTCACCGCCAATCCGGCGAGGGCGCCGGCCACGGCGTCGGCCTCGTGGCCCGTCACCACCACCACCGGATCGGCTTCGGAGCCCAGGGCCGCGGCGGCGACGCGCCGCACCATGGGCACGCCGGCCACCGGTAGCAACAGCTTGTTGCGCCCCCCCATGCGGCTGGAGCCGCCGGCGGCCAGCACCACGGCGCCACAGCGGCCCGGATGGTGGGGGCTCATGGGCACGAACTCCGCGCCGCCCGATGCCGAGCGCGGGACATGGAGGTGGTCAGGACCATGGCTGTCATTGTAGGGTTGAATCCTCCGGGGCGACGGGCAGCAGGCCAACGCGGCCCCGGCCATCGGGAATACCACCATGGCACATCCATTGATAGACCGGGTCCGGCAGCAGGTGGAGGCCGTCCACGCCTTCTTCGCGGCGTGGTTCGGCGGCACTCTGCCGGCCCGGGACGAGACCTTCCAGCAACAATTCCTGGACCACTTCCACCCGGGCTTCACCTTCGTCTCCTCCGCCGGAACGGTGCTGGACCTCGACGGCCTCGCCAGGGAGATCCGCGCGGCCCATGGCGCGAGCCCGGGGCTCGCCATCGCGGTCCATGACATCCGCATCCGCCATGTGACCGGCCAGACCATCCTCGCCACTTACGAGGAGTGGCAACGCCACGACGGCGACGTGGTGGGGGTGGTAGCCTCGGTGTGGCTCGAGCGGGCGGACACCCTGCGCTGGCTGCATGTCCACGAGACGCCCCTGAACGGCGCGCCGCCCGCGGACATGCCGTTGCCCTCATCTTGAGGACCGGGACGGCCCCGCCCGCCACCCGCCAGGATCCCGTCGGCTGCCAGGAGCAGCCGACCTACAAACACCCCCCCCCACCGCTCGTTCCAGCGGCACGAATATAGGTCGGGATTCATCCCGACAGCCCGGCCACGAAGACAAGACAATCGCCCCTTCCCGGGGCACGGATGTAGGTCGGGATTCATCCCGACATCCGGCCGCGCCCCATGCCCCCACGCCGGGTTGGAATTCCCATCCGCGAGCTGTCGGGCTGAAGCCCGACCTACAAACACCCCCCCACCGCTCGTTCCAGCGGCACGAATGTAGATACTCCGTTTCCTGTCAAGCAGTCTGTAGGTCGGTTGCTCTCGGCAACCGACATCCGCGCCCACAAACCGCCGAGTTTCCGTCGGCTGCCAAGAGCAGCCGACCTACGCCTCTTCCAATGACGTCGATGCGCGCAGAAACGTAGGGTGGGTCAAGCGCAGCGGACCCACCAGCTCGCCTCGTTATCGGGATGTAGGTCGGGATTCATCCCGACATCCGGCATTGCCCCATGCACCCACGTCGGGTTGGAATCCCCATCGGCGGACTGTCGGGCTGAAGCCCGACCTACAAACACCCCCCACCGCTCGTTCCGGCGGCACGAATGTATGTACTCCGTTTCCTGTCAAGCAGTCTGTAGGTCGGTTGCTCTCGGCAACCGACATCCGCGCCCACAAACCGCCGAGTTTCCGTCGGCTGCCAAGGCAGCCGACCTACGCCTCTTCCAATGACGTCGATGCGCGCAGAAACGTAGGGTGGGTCAAGCGCAGCGGACCCACCAGCTCGCCTCGTTATCGGGATGTAGGTCGGGATTCATCCCGACATCCGGCATTGCCCCATGCACCCACGTCGGGTTGGAATCCCCATCGGCGGACTGTCGGGCTGAAGCCCGACCTACAGCCCGACCTACAAACACCCCCCACCGCTCGTTCCGGCGGCACGGATGTAGGTCGGGATTCATCCCGACAGCCCGGCCACGAAGACAAGACAATCGCCCCTTCCCGGGGCACGGATGTAGGTCGGGATTCATCCCGACATCCGGCATTGCCCGCACGAATCAGCGCCGTGTAGTATTACCGTAATACATCAATACGAGGGTCAGCCAGTGGCTTTGTCCGTACGACTCGAACCGGCAATCGAAGCACGCATCGAGGAAGAGGCACACCGACTCGGAATCAGCAAATCCGAATTCGTCAAGGATGCGATCGAGCGCGTGCTGGGATTAAAAAATCCCGCCGAATTATTGCACCAGGTGCGCAGCAATACGCCACTTGGCACCAGCGATGCGTCTGAACAGGTATCCGAAAAGGTGAGGAAAAAGCTGCGTGAGAAGCATACTGATTGATGCTGGCCCGCTGATTGCGCTGTTCGCTGTCGACGACAGACACCACGACCATTACGACCAGCTAATCTCGGAGTTTTCCGCAAACGGGTTGCGCGTGCTCACGACTTGGCCTTGCATCGTCGAAGCCAGCTATTTGCTTGGGATGCCCCAGCGTTTTGAACTATTGCAGTGGATTGAACTGGGCGGCGTTGTCGTCTATCCATTCAGCCCCTACCACCTGGGAGACATGGTTTCCTGGATGAACACCTACTCCGCAGACAATAAACGCGAGATGGATTTGGCCGATGCGACGCTCTATTGGGTCGCGAACGAAACCGGGATACGCGAGATCATGACGACCGACATTCGTGATTTCTCACGTTACCGACTCCCAGATGGCCGGTCGTTCGCGATATTGTAGGACCGGAACCGGCGGTACCTACTCACTTAATACTCAACAGAATAAACCGCCTGTAAGGCTTTAATTATATGGTCGGAGCGGGGAGATTCGAACTCCCGACCCCCACAACCCCATGCCGGACTGCGGCTTCCGCCTCGAGGAACTGCCAACGGAAGGTCGGCGTGGCGTACTTCCGATAGACCCAGGCTGCTACGTCGCCCGAGTTCGCGGTTATTCCATTCGTCGCCAGCGCGAAATTGCGCCCCGGTCCACGGTGGTGGTCGCACACAAGGGACGGCCGAAGGCGACCCGGGCCAGCAGCTGGGTGGCCTCGCGGCCGTAGGGTTGATCGTGTTCCGAGGTGTCAACATCGGCGAGTCGGATCTTCACCGGCTGCGCCTGGGGACTCTCTGCCAGGTGAAGGGTGTCGCCGTCCACCACCCGGGCCACTTGGCCCCGCATATCGCAGTATGGGGCGGCGTGAGCCGCCAGGGTGAGGGCCTCGAGGACAAGGTTGGGCCCGATGCTGCGGCTGAACGTGGGCGCGCCTCCTTGCGTTGGCTATCTGACGACGTTGGCCGGTAGCCAGTTTGGTAGCCAGTTCAGTATTTTCTAATTTTCTTTTCCGTAACCCTTTGATTCTATGGTGCCGGTGAGACGAATCGAACGCCCGACCTACTGATTACGAATCTCCATACCTGAGCGTCCTTTCGACGCTCTTGGCCGGTGGATCGACTAGATTCAAGGCCAATAGCTGACTCTCCTTGGCCCGCTATCCAGAATTTTTCCCGACCCTGGATTAGATAGCATGAGTACGGTCAGCGTAGGCACTAAGCAGTCTACCTTCCGACCTACGCCAACTTCCTTGACTTTACTCTCGGAACCGCTGCCTTGCTGCAATACCTTTTAAAAATCAGATGATTAATGAATCCACCTCAAGCCTACCGTGAACGATTTAACCTTAGGACCGACCCGTCTCTACGAAGAAGGCGCCGTCCACCAACCCCCCCGTGAAGTGATATTTGTACCATCGGTACCGACTTTTCCATCGCTGGTGTAACCGGTGGCCGTGAACTGGGTTACAATTCGTAAATTCTCAGAGGAGACGGGGTACTCTGAGAATGCCATTCGCACCAAACTCAGGGACGGCGTATGGCTGGAGGGCCAGGTTTGGAGCAAAGCCCCGGACGGCAGAATTCTAATTAGCGTGGATGGATATCACCATTGGGTAGAAAGCCTCGCACGGGTGTCAGGGCAGTCAGCGCCTCGTCCATCGAGATCTCCTTCACCTATCAGGGAAAGCGTTGCCGCGAGAAGATCAAGCTCAAGCCCACCCCCGCTAACCTGAAGCGGGCCGAGCGCCATCGCGCTGCCATTCTAGATGCGATCGAAAAAAGCACCTTCGACTACGCGACCACCTTCCCGAAATCAAAGAGCGCACCGCTCTTCAGCGACCAGCCCGGCGCGACGATTGCCGTCGAGCGTTTCCTCTCCGATTGGTGGCGCGGTGAGGAAAAGGACTTGAAGGCCTCTACCCGCACCGTCGACAAGCGAATCGTCTTCAACCAGATCATCCCCGAGTTCGGTCAGCTCGCGCTCACGGATCTGAAGTGGCACATGATCCGCGACTGGGCCAAGTCCCAAGGCTGGAGCGGAAAGACCCAGAACAACAAGCTCAGCGTCCTGCGGCGGGCTCTCAACGAGGCTGTGGAACAAGAGCTCATCCACAATCACCCGATGGCGAACAAGGTCATTCGCCGCCGAAAGTCGCGGAGCGAATCGGTAGCCAGCACTAAGTCCAAGATCGACCCGTTCAGCCACGAGGAGCGTACTGCGCTGATCGGGGCCGCCAGGGGACAGCTCCAGAACCTGGTCCAGTTCGGGTTCTGGACGGGGCTACGGCTCTCCGAGCTGTTCGCCCTCAAGTGGGGCAATGTTGACTGGATTAACGATCGAATCTACGTGGACGGTGCGCTAACTCAGGACGCGGAGGAAATCGAGGACACGAAGACGGAAGCTGGCGAGCGCACGGTCAACCTCCTGCCACCGGCTCTTGCCGCCCTGAAGGCCCAGAAGGAACATACGTTTCTGAAGGGCGCTGAAGTTTTCCAGAATCCTCATACGCGAGAACGGTGGACAGGCGACCAGGCGCTTCGCACTCGGCAATGGAATACGCTTTGCCGGCGGGCTGGCGTCCGTTACCGGCCTCCCGGCCAGATGCGTCACACGTTTGCCTCGATGTCGTTGATGGCGGGCGAGTCGCCGCAGTGGGTTGCCGCGCAAATGGGTCATACGGATTGGACGTTCACGGCGCGAGTCTACTATCGGTGGATCCCGAAGGACGCTGGTGACGCTGGCAACAGGGTTGTAAGAAAATGGGCCAGCGACTGAAGAAGGAGTCCACGTACGATCGAGGGCTCGCTCCCTAGATGGCAAGCCCCTATTCCACAGGTGGCGGCGGCACGCACTTTGAAGCGCGCGTCGTTGCCTATTACTTGGCAGCCATACTCGGTGAATCACCGGCGCGAGGAGTTCCCGGCCAGTATGCAGTCCAGGCGCTTACCCCACGTGCTGCGTTCGATGACCCTCTTGACGACATTATCGTCACTGGACTTCTCGAGAACGGCAAACGCGGCAAGCTACATCTCCAAATTAAGAGCGACCTCAGTTTCACCCCAAACGATGCGGACTGGGTCGCCGTCCTCCACCAAGCATGGGACACATACGAAGGCACCTTTGATGCCGATATTGACCGCTTGGGCGTCGCGATCAACACCTACAGTGCAGCACACGCCTCGCGACCGGCGTCGCAACCCGTGAAGAGCTCCTCGCCTGCCTAGAACACCTACTCGCCGCCGCCGGCAACACCGGCCTCATGACCCAGGAACTGCGCCATCATGCCGACAACCGGATTATGCCGAATCGCGCTGCTGGAAAGCGGCTGGCGGCGCTCGGGCGGTGCCTCGAGTCGGCATAATCACAGGCTCTCGAGGAATGCCAGCAGCTGGTCGTCGGGGCGGTAGCGAGCCGGTTCGATCCCTCGGGGCGTGGTGCGAGACAGCGCCTGCTCCTTCAGGCGGAGGTCTGCATGGAGATACATCTGTGTCGTTTCCACGGACTCATGTCCCAGCCAGAGGGCAATCACCGATCGATCGATACCGTGCTGCAAAAGGTCCATCGCGGCGCTGTGCCTCAGGACATGGGCGGTCACTTTTTTGCGGCGCAGGGAGGGACAGCTTTGCTCGGCTATCTTGGCATGTTTTGCGACCAGGCGTTCGATCGCATCCCGGCTGAGTGGCCCGCCGCGGCTGCTGGGAAAGACTGGCTCTTGAGGCAAGCCGTTACGCTCTTGCAGCCAACTGCCCAACATGGCCGCAACTTCCTCACTCAGTGGTGTTGCGCGTTGTTTTCTGCCTTTTCCTAGGCATGTCACATGGGCCCCGGTTTCCAGAACGACGTCCTGACAGCGAAGTCCGATCAGTTCAGAAACCCGCAGTCCTGTCTGAACGGCCACGGTCAGGAAGGTTCGATCCCGGCGGCCGATCCACGTGGAGGGGTCTGGAGCGGCGATCAATGCATCGATCTCATCGCGGTGGAGAAACTCGATCAGCCGGCGCTCATGGCGTTTGTTCGGCATGGCCAGGACGCGCTGGCAAAGCAGCGCATGGGCGGGCTCCTCCAAAGCGACATATTGAAAGAACGAATGGATTGCAGCCAGGCGGGCGTTGCGGGTGCGCGCGCTGTTTCCCCGCTCCTGTTCGAGATGATCGAGGAACTGCCCGATGAAGGACGCATCGAGATCCTCGAGCCGCAGTTTCGAGGGCGCTGTGCCGAGGCGTTCTGCTGCGTAACGCAGAAGAAGACGGAAGGCATCACGGTATCCAGCGATGGTGTGTCCGCTGGCGCAGCGTTGCCGAAATAGGCGCTCCGTGAAAAAGGATTGAAGCATGGCGGGAAAGCTGTTGGCGATCATGAGCGGACCTCCTCGGCCTTCTCCATCAGGCGCTTGGTGGCCAACTGGAGGAGTTCCGGGACGGCCTCGAGATACCAGTAGGTCTCATTCACGTGAACGTGGCCAAGATAGGTGGCAAGCTTGGGTAACTCGTGCTCGACATCGACCCCCGCGCGGTACCATTGCAGTAACGTGCGGGCCGCAAATCGGTGGCGCATGTCATGAATCCGCGGTCCGCGCCCGTGACCCTTCGCGGCGCCGCGCAGGCCGATCCGTTGGGAGAGTTTCGCGAAGGTGTAACGCGCGCTCCACTCCGTGATGCGTCGACCACGCTCGGAGAGAAAGAATGCCGGTGTTTCCGGGCGGGAAACACACGCGTTCTTTGCGTGTCGTAGCTTTCCAGCGCATCGCGGGTTGAGCGATGGACTGGCACCAACCGTGACTTGCCGAACTTCGTGCGTCGTATGGTAAGGATTCCTTGCTCCAAATCGACATCCACACGATCGAGCATGAGTGCTTCGCTTACGCGCATGCCCGTGACGGAAAGCAGGCCGAACAGCGTCAAGTAGCTGCGGGCTTTCAGGCCATTGGCGGAAGGCAGCCCTGCGGCGGCGCCAAGGAGCCGCTCGATCTCCTCATCGGTGTAAATGTAAGGAGGGTTACGGTGGTAGCGGTAAGGCAAGAGGCCATCCGGTGGGATCTCGGTGCGCGGATCGGTCACGCTGCGCCAGCGGGCGAAGCGACGCACCACTCCCAGGCGCCCCGCCCATGTGGCTAGCTGCGCGTCGCGGGGTTGTTCGGCCCAGCGAATCGCCAACGCTCGGGTAATATAGGTCGCCTCGTTGGCTTCCAGAAAGGAGACAAAGTTATGTAGCAAGCTCGCCGGTATCCGCAGGCCAAATCCCAGGCTCCGGCGCACGGCAAGATACTCCTCCAAAGCGTCACGTAGCTGGTTCATTGCCCACCCCCTATGTCCGGCCACGGTGGGGCAAGGGAGCGGAGACCGGAGAGGTCGACTTTGGCGTAAATCTCCGTGGTGTTCGGGGAGCGATGTCGGAGCACTTGGCCGATCTCGCTCATGGATGCACCCCCTCGGAGCATCTCCGTCGCCAGGGTGTGGCGGAGTAGGTGGGCGCCCTTGGCAGGCGGTTGGAGACTGGCGCGTTCCAGAGCGCGCCGAACAATGGTCGAGACGGTTGATGGCCCGGCGAAGCCCGAATGGGGTGCCTTCATGCGAACGAAGACCCGGCGCGAGCGGGTCTCGGGACGATCCCGACGCAAGTAGGCAGCCATCGCCTCTCCCGGTTCGGTGAGCAACGGTAAGCGCTCATGCACGAAGCCTTTCCCGCGAATCATCACTTCGCCGGCTCGCCAATTGATGTCATCGATTTCGAGGGCGACGACCTCGCCGGCACGTAGTCCAAGGCGGGCGAGGAGGACCAGGACCGCATAGTCGCGTCTCCCTGTCGCTGTCGTGCGATCGCAGCCATCCAACAGGCGTTGGATCTCCTCCGCGGTCAGGAATTTGGGAACGGACGACAAGCGCCAATCCGCGACGGCCGGCACACAAGCGGCCAGATCGATCTGGGTCTTCGCCTCGCGCAACAAGAATCGAAAGAACGAGCGCAGTGCCGTGACTAGAAGCTGCGCTCTTTTTGCGCCTTGGCAGCGAGCGTGGGTAAGGACGTAGGTGGAGATGTCCGATCCCGTCAGCTCCTCGATACGCAAGGGGCCGTCGCCGAAATGATGGACCAGAAAACCATGGGCAGCGGGCCGGTAGTTCAACACCGTCGCCGTGGTCAGGCCGCGTTCGGTTCGCAGATAGCGCTCGTACCGGCGCTCGAGCTCGGCCAGCGGCGAGGTGTCACAAACCGGCTCAGGAAACGGAATGACCCCCTGACTCTGCAGATACGCAACAAACCTTAGGGTGGTCGGCCTTTGACCTCGCTGCAGCTGTCCCAGGCGCTGCAACTCCTTCAGGAACCGATCGACAATGTGCTCGCTGAGCTGCTCAGCTGTGAGCTGCTCCTCTTGCAGCCACCAACCAAATTCGACGACCCAGAGAAGCTTCAATCGGACTGTCGACGAAGCGTAGGCTTCCTCGACCAGTGAGGTCGAGAACGAATCGAAGGTGTTCCCGCAGCGGGTTACTGTGTAAGCGCTCGAGGAAATCGCCCTGTTTTAAGAACTCTTTGAGCATGTCTCTTCTCCTTCCTGACCCTATTGTCAGTCCGGAGAGATGACCGGATTATGCCGCGTCTGAAAACCGTGCTATGGCCGTAACTAGGCAAAACTAGGAGAGAAAAAAGCAAAGGATTGCCGATCACTCGGCATAATCCGGTTGTCGGCATGATGACGCTTATGCCGCGCGCGGCATAAGCGTCACACGCTCGCCGATCACGCCGCAGGCAACTACCGCATCTTCATCGGTATGGCCGCCGAACTGCTCATGGCCGCCGCGCAGCGCGACATCACCGTGCTCGACGAACAGCGCCCCCACGATAACCAACTGACCTTGCCCCTCGACCCCTCGTCCTGATCTGTGCGCGTGACCGCGGTGGCAACGCCACTGTCACCGCTGTCGATGGAACCATCACCAATCGTGAAAATCAGTCCATCAAATCGGGTGACCGCTCTCACGATGTGCTAGTCGACAACGGGGTACGCGGCGCGGGATCCCTTCTACAAGAACGTATGCGTTCGAGCGGAAGAGACAACGACCGTTCTTCGACGCCACTTAGCTCATGCTCCTCGTGTTGGAAGCCCCGCTGGTCGTCCGAACCTGGGGATGGCCGGTATGGCGCAAAATCGTGTCTGAAATCGTGTCTAACTCGAGCCCAAACTACCCCAAAACACCCCTAAAATTAGACACGGTTGACACCTAACCTATTGATTTATTGGCGGAGAGGGAGGGATTCGAACCCTCGGAACCCATGGGGTTCACTTGATTTCGAGTCAAGCCCGTTCGGCCAGCTCCGGCACCTCTCCGGTGGTGATTGGTACAACCCGCGACTGTGGACTGCGGGTCGTCGTGGATCGTGACCCGGCGGTTGGAGGCGCGGGGCGCGCATTATAGTACCTTACCACTGAAATCTTGGACAAGAATGCCAAGAAATTCTCATGCCCTGTCAGCACAGAGTGCAGGGAGAACACAATATTCACGCATCTTGAGTGATGCAGCCAGGACGCGACGCCCAAACTTTGTAAGGTAATACTTGTAGCGACGTCCCACTTTCTTGATCAGTCCGTGGGTTCGTAACCGTTTGAGTAGATAGGATGATTGACTGGGTGATAGATCGGGCATAGAGGCCCGCAGATCGGCGGCACGGAAGCCACTGATTGACCATTCGCCCCGCCCGATGGCGAGGAAGAGATGATAGTCCTTTTTCTGGAACAGATTGAAGCCACGGAATGAACGGCCCTGGTCCCTGGCGGGGCTGGACATTTTATCGATGTCCTTGAGTCCGGCGTCAGGATTGTCGATTGCCGCCATATAGGCGAGATAGCGCTCATTGGCGGCGTTCATCAGCTTGCGCAGATCGCGCAGGCTGTAGATATTTTTGCGTAGCGGTGCCAGTTTCCACTGTTGCCAGCCGTCACGTTGTTCCACCCAGCGGTGGATTTTGAAGAATGAGGCATCGTTGGTGGTGCATTCCACACGCGCCATGATGCCGGCTTTATCGTAGAGTTTGATGCTGGCCGGCCCCATCTGGTGGCGGATGCGTGTACCCTGGATACGGGTGCTGAAATCGTTACCGACCTCCCCTTGATAGGTGCTGGCGAGTTTACGGCCAAGGAAGGTGGCCACATTGTCGGCTTTAATGGCCTGTACCGCCGTGCGGGTGATGGACTCGTAGAGCGGCTGGAATTCGGCCTGCTGGTGGAAGATGACATCGGTGGCGAACTCCACCTGCATCAAGCTCCAGTGGTAACCGGAGCGAAAGCGCTGAGCTACCGGGCAGAACTGTTTGGCCCATCGATTCAGTCGTCGGTGAAGCTGTTTGGCATCCAGCCGGTCGGCAAGCGTCTGAGCCTGCTCGGGATCGGCAATGGACAGAAAGGCATTGTCCGCCATCGCGAAGGGAATGCCGGCTTTTTCCAGTCTGCGCGCCAGCCAGTGATGGCCGTTGAAGTAGACTTGCAGGCGGAACGGCGCCCAGGTGGGCACCCGCACGTAACAGAGTCCAAAGGCCTCATCGATGAAGTAGAAGTAGTAATGCAGGCATTTCCCTGACGTGGGTTTGAGCAGGGTATGGCCTGTGTTCTTGTCATGCCAGGGGCGATAAGCGGTGCAGGATTCCATGGCGGAGAAGATGTGGACCAGCCCGGGATGACCGCCGCGTTCCGCAATGATGGCCTTGATACGGTCTTCTTTGCGAAAGGCCTTGTGGCGCCGGATGAACTCGATCTCAATGCCGGCCTCGATGGCGAGTTGCTCGGCATGGTGGCGCAACTCATCGCGCAGGGGTTCTGCCCACCGGGGGTAGTCGAACAGTCGGATCTTATGGTAACTGAGGTAGCTCGCCATAGCGCCGGCATAACCGATATCAGGAAGGGTTCCGGTGATGACAACCCGGTCAAAACAGGAGAGCACACCGGCGATCTTGTTCTGGTGACGTTCAACGAACGGATTCATGGCCTGTCCCTCTTGTCCTGGATGGTGCTGTGGATAAGGATAGGCGATCCGAGATATTTTGGTTCCGGCTATGCCGGGTTAGGGCTTGTGGAGGCAAGTTGCGAAGCGCCGCCCAACCGCTGGGCCTGGCCGGTGGGCCTAGTCGATGATCTCCACCTCGGTACCCACGGGGACCTGGTCGAAGAGTTCCAGCACGTCGGCGTTGCGCATGCGGATGCAGCCGTGGGAACGGGGCTCGCCCATGGGCTCGCTGTCGGGGGTGCCGTGGATGTAGATGTAGCGCCGAAAGCTATCCACGGTACCCAGACGGTTGCGGCCGGGCTCGCGGCCGCGCAGCCACAGGATGCGGGTCAGGATCCAGTCCCGCGCCGGGTGGGCGCGGGCCAGCTCGGGAGTGTAGATCTCGCCGGTGGGGCGGCGGCCCACGAATACGGCGCCGAGAGGCTGCCCTGCCCCCACTTTGGCCCGCACGTAGTGCCGGCCCCGCGGGGTGCAGCCGCTGCCGTCCTCCTCGCCGGGGCCATTGGCGGCGGTGGAGACGGGGTAACGGGTCACCTGGCCATCGGCGTGGACGAGTTCCAGCCATTGCTCCGGCAGGTGCACCCGCAGGCTCACCACGTGGCCTCCACCAGGCTGTCGTAATTGCCGTCCGGCGGCACGTGGTAGCCCCACAGGCGTTTCGATGCCACCACCACATGGTCCTCGTACCACAGGGGCACGTAGGGCAATTCCACGTAAAGCAGGTGCTGGAGTTCGCGATACAGGCGCGCCTGCTCGGCCTGGGTGGCCGCCTGCTCGGCGGCCTCCATTAGGGCATCGGCGCGTGGACTGCTGTAACGGCCGCGGTTAGCTCCGTGCGGCGGCACCGAGTCGCTGTGGAACACGTAACGGAAGATGTCCGGCATCTTGATGCCTACCCAGGCCAGGCTGTACATCTGAAAGCGGCCCGCCTTGACGTCGCCGTAGAAGGTGCCCCAATCGTAGCTGTTCACGTCCACGTCGAGGCCCACCGCCTTCAACTGGTGCTGGATGACGGTGGCCAGGCGCACGCGAAAGGGGCTGCTGGAGGTCTTGTAGGTGATGCGCGGGGTGCTCCCGACCCTGGCGGCCACCCTTTCAATCAGCCTTCGGGCCGCCTCTGGATCATGGTCGTATCCCTTGAGATCGGCGCGACCCGCCCAGTGATCCGGCGGTAGCAGCGCTCCGGCGGGCCGCGCCGCGCCACCCATCACGTGGCTGATGATGGCCTGCCGGTCCACGCCGTGGGCCACGGCGCGCCGCAGCTCCCGCTGGCCCGTGAGGGGATCCTCCATATTGAACCCGAGATAGCTGAAATTGGTGCCCTTCTCGTGGCTCACCTGAAGCTCATCCCGGGCGGAGAGCCACGCCACCAACTCGGGGGGGAGGTCGCTCTGGAGCACGTCGAGTTCCCCCCGCAGAAGCTTGAGCACCCGCACCGTGGGATCCGCCAGCTTGAGGAAGCGCACCTCGGCACCATCCCGCCGCCGCAGCAGCCGGAGGTCCCCCTCCGCCGGCCAGGCCCCGAACACGAAGGGCCCGCTGCCCAGGGGCTCGCGCTGCAGCGAGCGCCCGGCGGCGATGGCCGCCGCGGGCACGATGCCCACCACCAGGCGCCCGGGAAACAGGGCATCGGGGCGGCTGAGATGAAAATCCACGGTCCGGTCATCCACCCGGGTAATGGCCTCGATCATGTCGAGGCCGCCGCGGTGGGGCGACGCGGACGCAGGGTCGAGGATGCTGTCGTAGGTCGCCTTCACATCCCGCGCCGTGAGGGGAGTGCCGTCATGGAAACGGTGGTCGCCGGGCACCAGGGTGAAGCGGTAATGCAGGGGCCCAAGCCGCTCCCAGCCGGCCAGGCCCGCCACCGGCCTGAGGTTGGCATCGAAGTCCACCAGGGACTGGTAGAGCAGGCGGGTGAGGCGGGTGGACACGGCATCGGTGGCGAAGCGCGGATCCAGGGTCACGGGGGCGGCGGCGAGGCCGAAGCGCAGGGCCGGATCCTCCTGGGTACCACAGGCCCCCAGCAGGCCGAAAGCCAGGACGAGGAGCAGTCGTCGCCACGGCCGGGCGGGGATCCCCGGGGATCGGGATGGGGAGAAAAAAACTCGCGGACGACAAGCCATGGGGCGCGGTGGGGGAAAGGTCCTGAAACGCCTGGTAGACCGCCAATATACCATCCCACGCCAGCCCCCCGTCGCCGGAGACCGGGCGCCGGCGGGGCCTGCCATGATGAGTGGCTGGAATGACGTGGGTACCCATGGTTCAATAACCGTTCAAGCGCCCGGGGGGAACCCAAGGTTTGGAAGCTGCCGCCACACTGGTCTCGTCCCTGGGCCTCTTTCCCTCGGCCGATGTCCTCGGCGCCGCCGCCGAGACGCGCCGCCGTGGCACGACGGCCCGGGCCGAAGACGCGGCCCGCACCACGCTCCGTCCCACCGGACAGACTGTCGATGACACGATACTGGTCGGTGAGCTGTTGTCGGCGGGACGCGCGGACCGGAATGGCGCCGATGCCGACCGCGACAGTGTGCTGGCCGGCAGCCCCCTTTTGCGGAGCGCCTTCGCCAACGGTGGCGAAGTGGATGGCCAGCGGGCGGTGCAGACTTACGAGGTGCAAAAACGGGCCGGCTACGTCCAGGAACTGCGGCAGTCCACCGCCATCGATCTCTACGTCTGACGCCCGGCACTGCCCCACCGGGTGTCCTTCACGGCATGGATCGCCCACACTACCCCCGTCCATGAACCCGCCCGCGCAGCACCCATGAGCCCCGACGAAGACCTCACCACCATCCTCCAGGAGGCCATCGAAAGCCGCTTCCATACCGCGAGCCCGGTGGAGATCCGGGGCACGGGCAGCAAGGCCTTCATGGGTCGGGAGGCCGCGGGGGAAGTCCTGATCACCGCCGGCCACCGGGGCATCATCAGCTACGATCCTACGGAACTGGTGGTCAGAGCGCGCAGCGGCACCCCCCTGGCCGAACTGGAGGAGACCCTGGAGGCCGCCGGTCAGTTTCTGCCCTGTGAGCCGCCCCGCTTCAATGCCGGCGGCACCGTGGGGGGCGCGGTGGCCTGCGGCCTCGCCGGACCGCGGCGGCCCTACGCCGGCGCGGTGCGGGATTTTCTGCTGGGGGTGCGCATGATCAATGGTGCCGGCAAGGTGCTGAACTTCGGCGGCCAGGTGATGAAGAACGTGGCGGGCTACGACGCCTTCCGGCTCCAGGCCGGGGCCTGGGGCACCCTGGGCCTGCTGCTGGACGTCTCCTTCAAGGTGCTGCCCAAACCCGAGGCGGAGCAGACCCTGGGCTTCGAGTTGACCGAGGATCAGGCCATCGACACCATGAACCGCTGGGCCGGCCAGCCCCTGCCCCTGTCGGCGGCGGCCCACCACGAAGGCCTGTTGCGCGTGCGCCTGTCGGGCACCACGAGGGGCGTGGCGGATGCGCGGCGGCGCCTCGGCGGAGACGAGGACGAAGACGGCTTCTGGGAGCAGCTGCGCCACCACGAGCTGTCCTTCTTCCAGGCCCCGGAGCCGCCCCTGTGGCGCATCACCTTGAGCCCCGCCACCCCGCCTCTGGAGCTGCCCGGACAGACCCTGGTGGACTGGGGCGGCGGCCAGCGCTGGCTGCGCACCGAACTACCCGGCGCCGAACTCCGCCGGCGCCTGGCGGAAACGGGCGGCTTCGCCCACCTGCTGCGTACCCGGGGCAGCCGGGACGAGGTCTTTCATCCCCTGGAGCCGGGCGTGGCCCGCCTCCACGAGGGGCTCAAGCGCGCCTTCGACCCGGCGGGGATCCTCAACCCCGGGCGGATGTACGAGGCGTGGTGAGCGCTCTGACAGACGGCGGGTTGTCCCCGGATCCCGCCTGACCCTATACTTGGCACGGAATTAATACCTGAGAGAAAGACTCAACAATGGCTATCACATCGTTCAATCCCCCCATTCGTACCCTCATGGGCCCCGGCCCCTCGGACGTCCATCCACGTATCCTGGAGGCCCTGTCACGGCCCACCATCGGCCATCTGGATCCGGCCTTCGTGGCCATGATGGACGAGACCAAGGCCCTGCTGCAGTACGCCTTCCAGACCCAGTACGAACTCACCATGCCCGTCTCCGCACCGGGCTCCGCCGGCATGGAGACCTGCTTCGTCAACCTGGTGGAACCCGGTGACAAGGTCATCGTGTGCCGCAACGGCGTGTTCGGTGGCCGCATGCTGGAAAACGTGGAGCGCTGCGGCGGCGAGGCGGTGATGGTGGAGGACGACTGGGGCCAGCCGGTGACCCCCGACAAGCTACGGGACACCCTGCGGGCCAACCCCGATGCCAGGATAGTGGCCTTCGTCCACGCCGAGACCTCCACCGGCGCCCAGTCCGACGCCGAGACCCTGGCGGCCATCGCTCGGGAGCACGGCTGCCTGACCATCGTGGACACCGTGACCTCCCTCACCGGCACCCCTCTCAAGGTGGCGGAATGGGAACTAGACGCCGTCTACTCGGGCACCCAGAAGTGCCTGTCCTGCGTACCCGGCATCTCACCCGTCACCTTCAGCCCGGCCGCCATGGAAAAGGCCACCAGCCGCAAGACCAAGGTGCAGAGCTGGTTCCTGGACCTCAACCTGGTCACCGCCTACTGGGGCAGCGGCGCCAAGCGCGCCTACCATCACACGGCACCGGTGAACGCCATCTACGCCCTCCACGAGGCCCTCGTAATGGTCCAGGAGGAAGGCCTGGAGAATGCCTGGGCCCGGCATCGCCGGATGCACCTCGCCCTGCGGGCGGGCCTGGAGGCCATGGGCCTGGAGTTCGTGGTGCCGGAGGCAGCCCGCCTGCCCCAGCTCAACGCCGTCAAGGTGCCCGCCGGCGTGGACGAGGCCGCCGTACGCAAACAGCTCCTGGAGCGCTTCGGCCTCGAGATCGGCGCCGGCCTCGGCAGCCTCGCCGGCAAGGTCTGGCGCATCGGCCTCATGGGCCACAGCGCCCGCCCCGCCAACGTGCTGCTGTGCACCAGCGCTTTGGAATCCGTGCTCGGCAGCATGGGTGCCGACATCCGGCGCGGGGAGGCCCTGGCGGCCACCGAAGCAGCCCTCGAAGCCTAAAAAAGCAATTTTGAATTGCGGTGCTCGCTGCGCTCGCGATTAATTAAAAAAATCGGCGCACAGCAGCGCCGGCTCGTTAATTCAAAATTAAAAATTCATAATTCAAAATTGGCGCGCGCCCCTACCCCACCACGACGAAGCACACCCCCGTGAAGTAAAGCGCTGGCGGCAGCGACCAGCTGCGGGGCGCGTCCCTGAGCGCGTGGATGATGAAATACAGCACCATGCCCGCCAGGGCGTAATGGGGGATCACCAGCAGGGAGGTGAGATGCCCCAGGTCCCCGGGGAAATAGTAAAAGACATACTGGCCGAAGATGAGCAGGAACAGGCCGTTGCCCAAGATCTCCAGCAGCGGCCCGTCCACCCCGGTCATGCCACCACGCACCACCGGCCCCTGGGCGTGCAGGCGCCGGGCGCTGAGGACCTGATCCAGCAGATAGAGGTGAAAGCCGTACCACGGCCAGGTGATGGGACCGAGGTCGGTGCCGTAGCCGTGATGATTGGGCAGGATGCGGTACTCCCACAGGCGCCAGCCCAGGGCCTCGGTGTGCATGTAGCCGAGGGATGCCTCCATGATGGCCATCACCAGGAAGGCCCCACTCATGTAGAGCAGCAGGGGGTAGGCCTCGATGGCCAGCCAGCGCCCGGCTAGGCGGCTATGGAGCAGGTAGAGGATGGGGATGGCAATGGCAGTCACCAGCGCCACCTTGCCCACGGTCAGGAGTATCATCCGCGTCAGGGGCCACAGTGGAAAGCCGCAATCTTAGGGCCGCGGCCGGCGCGGCGCCACCGGACAGCGGTGCCGGTGGTGGGTTACACTCCGTCGTTCGTGCCATAGACCACCGTTTCGGGCATTCATGACGCTTGGGATCTTCGCTTTGTCTTCGCGCCGGCAGCGGCTCACCGGGCAGCTCCGGGCCCCATTGCTGCGCCTCGTCCTGTTGCTGGGCATCGGCGTGCTCGGCGCCGTCCCTGCCCATGTGCGGGCCGCCAGTGGCGAGCTGGATGCCGCCCAGGAGGCCATCGCCGGGGGCCGCTTCCAGACCGCCATCGACATCCTCGAGCCCCTGATACGGCAACAGCCAGACAATTCCGAGGCCCGCTTCCTGCGCGGCGTGGTGTATGCCCAGATGGGTGACACCGACCGCGCCATCGCCATCTTCAGCAACCTCACCGAGAACTATCCCGATCTCTCCGAGCCCCACAACAACCTGGCCGTGCTCTACGCCGCCAAGGGGTCTCTGGAGAAGGCGCGGGAGGCCCTGCTGCGGGCCACGGAACTCCAGCCGGACTATCACACCGCCTTCGAGAACCTGGGCGACGTGTATACCAAACTCGCCGCCCAGGCCTACCAGCGAGCCTATCGCCTGCCGGGGAAGAACCAGCGCGCTCGCGACAAGTACGACGTGGTGAGCGGGTTGCTCGCCCGTCCCGAAGCGGGCACCGAGGGCCCGGCGGACAGCCTGGCGCCGGTACCCGTGGCCGGCGATGTCGAGGCCGCCCCCCCCCAGGCGGCCCCCCAGGCACCAGCAGCCGCGGCGGGCGGCGGTACACCCTGCCTCGCCCTCGGGCCCATGGACGCCAACACCCGGGGGAACATCGCCGTCTGGCTCGAGGAACAGGACATCGCTCATCAGACCCACTCCAGGGAGTCGCGCCGGCCCCGCGCCTACCAGGTCTACCTGGAGGGCGGCGCGAACCCGCGGGCCCTGCGCGACAGGCTTAGCGGCCAGGGGGTCAAGGACATCGCCCTGGTGACCAGCGGCGAACTGGCGGGGCAGTTGTCCCTGGGGGTATACCGCCAGGCCGACTCCGTCGAACGCCGGCTCGAGCGCTTCGCGGATCTCGGTTACGACGCCCGGGTGCTGACCCTCTACGATGAGACGGTCGAACACTGGCTGGTGATCACCCAGCAGGCCTTCGACGCCCCCGCCTTCAAGCGCATCTTCGGCCACCAGACACCCCAGCCGGTCGCATGCGACTGGCAGCCCCGGGAGCGTTCGTAGGCGTCCTTGCCTGGCGCTCCCCCGCTCATCATTCAAGTTGGGCACCTATATTCCGAAAACCAGTCAGGTCAACCGCACCTTTACAGAAACAGACCGGGGGAACCCCAATCAATGAATATCCTCGTCACGGGCGGCGCCGGCTACATCGGCAGCCATGTGGTACGTCAACTCGGAGAGGCCGGCCACCGGGTGGTGGTGCTGGACAACCTGAGCAAGGGCTTCCGCCAGGCCGTGCTATACGGCGAACTGGTGGAGGGTGACACCGGCGATGCCACCCTGGTCTCAAGGGTGCTGGCGGACCACGACATCGAGGCCGTGATGCATTTCGCCGCGTTCACCATCGTGCCGGAATCCGTGAGCGACCCCCTGAAGTACTACGGCAATAACACCTGCAACACCCGCAACCTGCTGGAGTGCTGCCAGCGCCACGGCGTCAGGTATTTCATCTTTTCCTCCACCGCCGCGGTCTACGGCATCCCCGAGACCGTCCCCGTCACCGAGGATGCTCCCCTCGCGCCCATCAATCCCTATGGGGCCTCCAAGCTCATGAGCGAGGCCATGCTGCGGGACCTGTGCGCCGCCGGCGACATGACCCACGTGGCCCTGCGCTATTTCAACGTGGCGGGCTCGGATCCGGAGGGCCGCATCGGCCAGTCCACCCCCGAGGCCACCCTGCTCATCAAGGTGGCATGCGAGGCCGCCGTGGGCAAGCGGGCCGGCGTATCGGTGTTCGGCACCGACTATCCCACCCCGGATGGCACCGGTATCCGTGACTACATCCACGTGGAGGACCTCGCCGACGCCCACCTGAAGGCCCTCGACTATCTGCACGATGGCGGCGAGTCGGTTACCCTGAACTGCGGCTACGGCCACGGCTTCTCGGTGCGCGAGGTGCTCGACGCCGTGGCCCGTGCCAACGGCGCCCCCATCGATGTGCGCGAAGAACCGCGCCGCGCCGGCGACCCCCCGGCCCTGGTAGCCGACGCCTCACGGATCAGGGAGCGCCTGGGCTGGACGCCCCGCTTCGATGATCTCGATACCATCGTCCGCACCTCACTGGCCTGGGAGCGCAAGCTGGCCGCGGCCACCCTGGAACCCAACTGAACGCTACGGAAGGATGACCCCTATGAAATCCCTCACGATCCTCCGCCTCCCGGCGGCCGGCCTGACGGCGCTGATCATCGCCGCCTGCGGTGGCGGCCTGAGCCCAGAGGAGGCGCGGGCCAAGGCCCAGGCCCACCTGGACCAGGGCGAGGTCAATGCCGCCATCATCGAGCTGAAGAACGCCCTCCAGGAGGCCCCTGACGCCGTAGCCACCCGGCGCCTGCTGGGCAAGGCCTATTACGAGGCCGGCGATCTGGCCGGGGCCCGCAAGGAACTGAGCCGGGCGGTAGAACTCGGCGAGCGGGCACCCGCCATGGTGCTCAATCTCATCGAGGTGTCGGTACGCCTCGGCCGCTTCGACGAGGCCCTGGAAGCCATCGAACTGCTACCGGCGGAGCGGCGCATCGAGGCAACCACCGACGAAGGCTTCGCGTTCCTCGGCCTTGACCGTCCCGATGCCGCACAACAGGCATTTGAACGCGGATTGGAGGCCAACGTGGCGCCTGCTCGGGCGTCAGTGGGGTTGGCCATCCTTGCCATGGAACGCCAGCGTATGGACCAAACCCACCTTCACCTGGACCGCGCCCTCGAGTTGGAGCCATCCCATCGGCAGGCACTCTTGCTCAAGGGCGAACTGCTGGTCGCGTCTCGGCAACTTGATGAGGCGGTGGGGGTCCTGGAGCGGGCACTGAAAAACTCGAAAGGCAACGATAAGGTCGCCCCTCATATCGGACTGGCCCGTAGCTATCTGGCCCTCAATGCACCGGATAAGGCCGAATCCCATGTGGCTGCTCTTAAGGACATAGCGCCCGATAACCCTCAGACCCATTACCTGTCCGGGGCCCTCGCCTATGCTCGTAATGACTACGCGGCGGCGGAGAAAAGCTTGCTGAGGGTCCTTCAGGTGGATCCGAACCATGCGCCTACGCTGCTGCTGCTCGGCAGCACCAAGTTCGCCCTGGGTCAGCTCGAACAGGCCCAAGAACACCTCCAGATCTATGTGGACAAGGTGCCCAATAACCTCCCGGCGCGTAAACTCCTGGCCGGCGTACTCCTTTCGCGAGATCAGGTGACCCAAGCCCTCGCAGTCCTCGTCGATAAGGAAGCACTCGGCCAAGAGGATCCCCAATACAACTCTCTGCTGGGAACCGCGCACATTCGGTTGGGAAACACCGAGCAGGCTACGGAGTACTTTGAGAAAGCTGCGCGCCTGTCACCAGACAATACCCGTATCAAGACTCAACTGGCCGTAAGTCAGTTGGCCACGGGGGCGGCCGAAAAGGCGATAGCCCACTTCGAGAATATGGCAACCGCCGATGAGGCCGGCATTCAGCCTGGACTTCTGCTGGTCGTTTCTCACCTGCAGGCACGCCAACTGGATGCCGCCCTCACCGCGGCCAAAGGCTTGGTGGAACAGCATGGCGACAGCCCCATCGCTCAAAACATGCTCGGTGCGGTATATCTGGTACGGGGCGAAAATAACGAGGCGCGTTCCGCTTTCGAGTCCGCGACAAAGGTTACACCGGGTTTCGTTCCCGCAGTCCTCAACCTGGCACGCATGGACCTCCGGCAACAGAAGCCCGACGTCGCCCGCCAACGTCTCGAGGCGGCACTGGAACACCAGCCGGGTCATCCGCGTCTACTGCTGAGGCTTTCGGAGCTGACCTTTGCG
Source organism: Gammaproteobacteria bacterium (assembly GCA_034522055.1). Lineage (NCBI taxonomy): Bacteria > Pseudomonadati > Pseudomonadota > Gammaproteobacteria > Gammaproteobacteria bacterium. Next base: position 3,601,166 of record JAXHLS010000002.1, on the reverse strand, counting down.
GCGGGCGACGCTACCCAAGGCGAGGCCTACCTGCAGCAGGCTCACGCCAATACACCGGAAGATCCTCAAGTAACCCTGTACCTGACCCGCCTGCGCCTTGCCCAAGGCAGGGTGGACGACGCGGCAGCACTGTTGGAATCCGTGCCCGAAAAACATCACCAGCATCACGCCTGGCTCCTGGAGCAGTCCCGCATCCAACTCGCACGGAGAGAATTCGGTGCCGCCGAGGCCACTCTACAGGGACTGCTGGATGGCAATCCCGGCAACCCTGCCCTGCGCACCCACTTGGCCCAGGCCAAGCTGGGAATGAACAAGCTTGATGAGGCCCGGGGCATTTATGAATCACTGCTCGAGGACGCCGATGACGATCCCGGCACCCCCCTCATGCAACTGGCCCGCATCGGCATGGTCCAGGGCCGGACCGACCAAGCCCTGGAGTACGTTCGTCGCCTCGAGAAGGCTTATCCGGACGCCGCCGAGGTCTCACGCTTGCGGGGCGACATCATGGTCAACGCCCAACGCTACGACGAAGCAGTGAACGCCTATCGCACGGCCCTTGAACGCGCGCCGGCGGGCACAACGCTGCTCCGCCTTGCCCGGGCGGTGGAACTGAACGGCGACGCGGCCACCGCTAACCGCCTGATGCGAGATTGGATCGCGGAGCACCCGGAAGATCAAGTGGTGGGACTGGCCCTCGCTGGCCGCCAACAGACCACCGGTGCCGATGAAGAGGCAACCAAGGGATACATGAAATTGCTGGAGCAGAATCCCGAAAACCCGGTCGCCCTCAACAACCTGGCCTGGATCCACCATGAGGCGGGGCGTACCGAAGAGGCACTGGAACTCGCCGTGCGCGCCGATGCTGCCGCACCCGGCAATGCCGCCATCATGGACACCCTGGGGTGGCTGCGCCTATCCGCCGGCCAGACTGAGCAGGCCTTGACCCTCTTGGAACAGGCCGCGGCCAAGGCCCCCGACAATGCTGAGATCCATTACCACTACGCGGTAGCCCTGGCCAAAGGCGGCGATCATGGGCGGGCCCGCGACATCCTCGAACGGGTGTTGAAGGACCATGAGGACTTCGAAAGCCGCAAGAAGGCTGAAGAGATGATGTTATGGCTGCGTTGAGATGCCTCCCTCGCACGCGGGCGCGCCTGCCAATGTGAGTGGAAATTAGGGAACACAAACCGGCAACCACCCCCTGAAGATATCGCCGCCAGAGATGGCATGGAGCGCCATCAAGGGCGGCCGGCAGCCAGTTCCCGGGGAGCGAGAACGCCCTATCCTCGCGGTTGGCGCTGTCATCCAGGGTGACGGTGGCCCCCAATCCGCGCAGGCGGTCCAGCACCTCCTGCACCAGCACCTCGGGTGCCGAGGCCCCGGCAGAACCTCCTCTCGCCGGACACCCATCGTCTCTCTCGCTGGACACCCACCGTACGTCTGCTCGCTTACGTCTGCTGGACACCCATCGAAACTCCCCACCGCGAAACTCTGGACACCCACCGTACGTCTGCTCGCTCGTTGGACAGCCATCGGCTGCTCGCTCGCTGGACATCCATCGCGACTATCGACGCCATGGGTCGTCACTCCGGAGTCCTTGCTCTGAACGCCTCTTCAACTCGCATCTCAGCGACTTATACACCCGCGCGGCAGGGCCCCCGTTACCGACTCGCGCGGCACTGCACGAGCTAACAGAAATCGGCAGGTGGAGGGCTTCACGACCATTTCACGGAACAAAGGACTCGCACCCTGAAGAGCGATATTTGAAACCAAATGGCCATTGTTCTATATTTGTTCTCTATCAGGACTGTTGCTAGCGAGGAGATTTCTCATGGAGTCGAGAGACCAATTACAGGAAGAACGGATCGCACGTTTCTGGAAACGCTACGTAGGGGCACTTCGGCTACGCCAAGTACCTGAAAACGCGGTACCTTGGTACCGAAAGCATGTGCAGGCCTTCATCGATTTCGCGCCTGATATACGGCTGGTGAACCGGCGGCCGGAAACCCTTGAGCAGTGGTTTGCCCATACGAGCCGCGAGCCGCGCTTGACGGGCTGGAAGCATCGCCAGCGAGTCGATGCTCTGCGTTTGCTCTACTGCCTGCTGGTGAAGTCCGAATGGGCTTCAGGGTTCGACTGGGCGGGTTGGGCAGAATGGAAACCTGCATCGGGAAGATTCCAAAACGCGATTGACCATAACTACTGGAGGCCGGGCGGCGAAAAGACCAGCACACGATGCAGCATGCATACGCCTCAAACGCCGCGTGTGACTGCCACACAGCACTGAGCGGCCGCCCGTCGATGAGTCCCTATCCCTGGCACAAAATCACCCGACCCACTCGATTGCCGCCGTGCCCCGGATGCATTCTCGGGGTTTCAACTCGACGGCCCCAAACTTGGAACTCAGTCAAGTTGATTTGAAATTCGAATTCAGCCGTATCGAAAAAAGGAGCCGATATCATGCCCAAACCACGGAAAACCCTGGTGAGCCTCGATGCCACCCCATATTACCACTGTGTCTCACGCTGTGTCCGCCGGGCATTCCTGTGCGGCATGGACCCGCATACAGGCCAATCCTTTGAGCACCGCCGCCTCTGGATCCAAAATCGCATCATCAGGCTCGCCGACATCTTTGCCGTCGACGTGTGTGCCTACGCCGTGATGTCCAATCACGTCCACGTGGTGCTGCACGTCGACCGGGAAATGGCGGCGGGCTGGACGGTACACGAAGTCACCAGACGCTGGAGTGGATTGTTCCCGGGCAACTCCCTGGCCCAACGCTTCCTGGCCGGCGAGGTACTGTCGAAGTCCGAACATGAGATATTGGAGCATTGCGCCCGCGATTGGCGTTATCGCTTGACCGATATCAGTTGGTTCATGCGTTGCCTGAACGAACCCATCGCCCGGCGGGCCAACCAGGAAGACGATTGCACCGGACGGTTCTGGGAAGGAAGATTCAAGAGCCAGGCCTTGCTGGATGAAAAGGCCCTCATCGCCTGCATGAGTTATGTGGACCTGAACCCATTGCGCGCCGGCATGACCACGCGCGCCGAATCCGCCGATTTCACCTCGGTGCAAGCACGGATAGTCAAAGCGCACACCTCCGATGATCCCAACGACCCCCACAACCAGCCCCGGGAATTGATGCCCTTCGTCGACAATTCTCACACTTACGCCACCAAGGGTCTCCCCATGCCTCTCAATGACTACCTGGACCTGGTGAACTGGACCGGTCGCGCCATCATCCAGGCCCGTGACGGGGCATATCCGGACGAAGTGCCTCCCACCCTCAAACGTCTCCATATTGAGCCCGAACACTGGCTTTACATGGCTCAATACTTCGAAAGCCGCTTCAAGGGCCTCGTGGGTGCTGCCCACACCCTGAAAGCCGTCTGCAAAAGACTCGGCTATCACCGAACACCTTCCCTCCGTGCCTGCACTACCCTGCTAACCTAGGCCGCACACCAAAGCCGTATCGCGCCGGGCTCCTGAACATACCAAGAACCCCGGCAGCATGATCTGCTGCCCATGTCCGTAGACGCACGTCCGGGCTGGCCACCGGGATTACTCCTGTCCACCCGAAACCACGAGGAAGCGTTCTCCCTCGCTTAAATGAGTTGAGTACGACTTCCTGCTGCCCTTCCAAGCTGGGAGTAGTGTGGGTGTCCAGGTAAAGCCTCTTCCAAGCTGGGAGTAGGTGGGTGTCCGGGTAAAGCCCTCGAGTAAAGCCCGGGAGTAACGTGGGTGTCCGGGTAAAGCCCTCGAGTAAAGCCCGGGAGTAACGTGGGTGTCCGGGTAAAGCCCAGGTGTCCGGGTAAAGCCCCTCCGGGTAAAGGCGCGGAAAAGGCGCGGGTAAAGCCGGGGAAAGGGGTAAAGTGCGGGTCAGGTCAGGTATCAGTCTTTGTAATCCAGGGCCTCCCAACGCTCAAAGGCGACTTCCAATTCCTGCCTCACGGTCGCCAGGCGTTCAAAAGTATCATCTACTTGGTTCTTGGTCTGTTGATAGAATCCAGAATCACAGATGGTGGCTTCCAGGCTCGCCTGCTCGCTTTCCAGCGCCTCAATACGCCCAGGCAGGGCCTCCAACTCGCGCTGGTCCTTATAGGATAGTTTGGGTGTGCTGGATTTAGCCTTTGGCTGGCCCTCCCTGGAAGCCGCATTCTTCAACGGAGCAGCGGCCTGGATCGCATTGTCGACTTTTCGCGCAGCGGCCTGGCGCTGCCAGTCGGTGTAGCCACCCACGTAGTCCATCACCCGGCCACCACCTTCGAACACCAGGGTGCCGGTGACTACATTGTCCAGAAAGGCCCGGTCATGGCTCACCAGCAGGAGGGTACCGGGATAATCGATCAGGAGTTCCTCCAGCAATTCCAGGGTTTCCACATCGAGATCGTTAGTGGGCTCGTCCATCACCAGCAGGTTGGCGGGCTGGGCGAACAGGCGCGCCAACAGCAAGCGATTGCGCTCGCCGCCCGACAGGGTACTCACGGGTGAGCGCAGGCGCTCGGGTGGGAACAGGAAATCCCGCAGGTAGCCCGCCACATGCTTGTCGCGACCGTTTATGGTGACGGTCTCCCGGCCATCGCCTACCGAGTCCATGACCGAGACCTCGGGGTCGAGAACGGCGCGCTGCTGATCGAAGTACGCCACCTGCAGTCGAGTGCCGCGCTTGATGGTGCCGTCCGTGGGCTCGAGATCGCCCAGCAACAGCTTCAGTAGCGTCGACTTGCCGGCGCCGTTGGGGCCGATGATGCCGATACGGTCGCTACGCAGCACGGTGGTGGTAAGCCCGCGGATCACCGGATCACCGTCTCCGTAAGCGAAACTGACATCCTCCGCCTCCGCCACCATCTTGCCCGAACCCTCTCCGGCTTCCAGACGCAGTTTGGCGGTGCCGCTACGTTCACGGCGGCGGCGGCGCTCGTCACGCATGGCCTCGAGGGCACGCACGCGGCCTTCGTTACGGGTACGCCGGGCCTTGATACCCTGACGGATCCACGCCTCCTCTTCGGACAACCGTTTGTCGAAGCGAGCGTTTTGGCGCGCCTCCACTTCGAGTTGCTCGCTTTTGTGCCGCAGATAGTCATCGTAGCTGCCGGGCCAGGAGCTTAGGGTACCGCGGTCCAGTTCCACGATACGGGTGGCCAGGCGGCGCACGAAGGCGCGGTCGTGGCTGATGAACAGCAGCGCACCGGCATACTCCGTCATGAATTCCTCGAGCCAGGTGATGGCCTCGATGTCCAGATGGTTGGTGGGCTCGTCCAGCAGCAGCACCTCGGGATCGCAGGCCAGGGCGCGGGCCAGCATGGCCCGGCGGCGCCAACCGCCCGACAGGTCACCCATGGGCGTGTCGCCATCCAATCCCAGGCGTGACAGCACCGCCTCCACCCGCTGTTCCAACTGCCAGGCATCCGCCGCCTCGAGGCGATGCTGCAGATCTTCCAGGCGCTGCATGTTGGCCGCGGACGGGTCATGGGAAAGGGCAGCGGCGGCATGATGGTAGTCTGCCAGCAGCCGGCCCTGCTCCGGCAACCCACCTGCCACCACATCGAACACTGCGTCCTCTCCGTCGAAAGCCACTTCCTGATCCAGCCAGGCCACGCGGGCCCCGGGACGCACGAATACGGTTCCCTCGTCCAGATGCACACGCCCGGTTATGGCCCCCAACAGCGAGGACTTACCTTCACCGTTACGGCCCAGCAGGCACACCCGCTCACCGCGACGCACCTCCAGGTCCACGTGGTCCAGCAACGGCCGGTGGCCGAAGGCGAGGGAGGCCTTGTCGAGGCGTATCAGGAGCATGGCAGAGGTTACTCGAGTAGAAGGCACGGTACGGTGTGCACCGCAGTGCCGAGTATAACGGCATGGCCCCTCGGTGCACCAAGGCCATTGGCAGGGGAATCGAGAGGACATGGGGTATCGATATTTACCACAGGCATGCCCCTTTCTTTGTAAGGACACCCACTTTAGCGCTATCAGAGAGTGCTATCAGGACACCCACTTTTGTGTCCTCTAATCTCGCGGTCCTTTCCTGAGCGGCCCTTCAACGCACCACCGTGGGCGTCCCTCGGCAAGACCCGGCCAGCAGGGACTCGGGGCCCGTCGTGAGGCCTGCCAGGTCGGCACGCAGTTCCGCGATACGCGCCGCAGTGCGGCGATGCTGTGCCGGCTCCATGGCGTCGTAAAGGCGAACCAGCATGGCCAGGAAGGAGCTCCGGGTGTCATCGGTCGCCCGTATCAGGGGCCGCGGCCGGGCTGCGCCCTCCACCCACCAACCTGAGAGGAATTCCGCCACCTCGACGGCATCGGCACCTGCGCGCAGCAACTCGAGCAGTCGCTCCTGGCGCTCCTTGCGATAATCGAACCAGGGCTGCGCGAGATCCGGCATGGCGACGACCTCGGCCTCCACCATCGCCCGCTGCTCGTTGGTCAGCCGGCCAGTCCACCGAGTGATGCGTTCCAGAATACGTTCCACACGGGCATCCCGGCGTTGTTGCGGGTCCGCGGCCAGATACTTGTCGCGGTAGTCCTCATTGCGAGCGGCCATGGCGGCCTCCAGATGGTTCACCTGGGCCGGATCCAGCCCGGCAAGCAACGGCGCGCCCAGTTCCACGGCTATGCGACCATGACGCCGCGCCAGCGCATGACCCTCGTCTACGAGACATTGCAGCGTTGCCTCATCGAGACCGTCGCGTACGGCGGCCTCAATGGCCGTCAGCAAGCCCACCACGTGGGGCAGCTCGATACGCCGGTGGAGGGCGTGAACCCGCTCCAGGTCTTTCTCCCACTCTTCGCGCTGGCGGGGCGCAAAATCGATATATTCCTTCACCCGCCGATCGATCAACCAGTCGACGTTGTTGTAGGCGAGCCGCGTGGCGCTGCAACCGGCCAGAGCCAGCGCAAGCAACAGGATGCAAGACAATCGCAACACGATGGGCCTCCAGAGATCATCCACGAGGATCAGAGTACTTGGGCGAGCCTTCGTTCGGCCAGCATGGAGGCTGGGCTCGATTGAATGTATTTCAAGTGTCGGAGCGAACCCCGCGATGGGCCACGCGGGGACCTCTTACCGTGCCGCTTCCCGAATTCGGCAGGGATGATGGATTCGGTGGGTGTCTCGGTAACGTCTTGAGATGTCGGATCCTGTGGGTGTCTCTGTAGTGGGTGTCTCCGTAGTGGATCCTGTAGTGGGTGTCTCCGTAGTGGATCCCCTCGAGTGGGTGTCTCTGTAGTGGGTCCGCTCGAGTGGGCGTCTCCGTAGTGAGTCTCAGGAGATGTGCTGGTAGTAGAGGTTCTGGGGATGCCTGGCCTCGGCGAAGAAGTACCAGCGTTCGGCGACAAGGCCTGCGTACTGCAGGGCGAAGGCGACCATGGGCAGGGTCCCGGATTGTATCTGGTAGGCCACGCCCAGCAGCAGCACCGGCAGGGGGAATACCATGAGCAGAAAGAACTGGCGGATGGTCCTTAGCGCCGCCGGGCTGCGGCCATGGAAGAACTCACGGGTATTGAAGGAACCCCCCATGGCCCCCTGAGCCTTCTGCTCGATATGGCTGTGGCGCACGCCGATGGCCGTCTGCAGCGATGACTTATGGCGCAACCGCCGGTTGCGCCGCAGCGACCAGCCCCGGGTGATGAAGCCGGCGAGGGTGAGGATCACCGCCCAGGTGCCGTAAAAGCCCAGCAGGCCACCGCCCGTGTAGGCCGAGAAGGCTGCGGCCAGGGTGAAGCCCGAGGCGCCGCCCAGCAGGATGAAATTGAACACGGTGAGGGGGCTGTGCCACTCCTGCAGGAACTTCAGGCAGGCGTAGATCATGGCGGTGGTTACGAACAGCAGGAACGCCGTCAGGGTGCCCACGGCGCCGATGATGAGGCTGGCATCCACCGGAAGGGTGTCCGACACCACGAACAAGGGCTGGGTCCAGCCCAGGTAGTGCACGGCACCGTAGGCGGCCACCAGGACCACGAACAGGGGCAACACGATGATCTCCCGGGACAACCACGAGGTGCGCCACTGGCTGGCGGCGCGCCAGCCCCGTTCCGGCCGCCCCAGGTGGAAGATGGAGGCCACCAGCCCGGCCGCCAGGAACACCAGGGCGATGAGGCTGCCCACGGCGTAGAACCGGGGGTCATGCTGCGGTGGCAGCAGGTTGGCCAGAGTGTAAAGCTGGCCGGTGTAGAGGGCCAGGAACAGGCCCTGGCCGACGCCAATGAGGGTAGTGAGGAAAATGACTGAAAAGGCTGGATGCATGTCACCAACTCATGACGTCGTCGAGGCTCTGGGCGCCGGGCTCGGGCTCGGGCAGCGGGCCCTCCTTGCGCAGGGGGTTGTCGGCCCGCGCCAGTTCGTCCTCGTGGAGCTTGATGCGGGTCTTACGCCGCGGCAGGTAGTGGTTGGCCGGCCGCGTGCCCCACTCGGGCATGAGGGCGTAGCCACCCTCCTCGCGAATGGCCACGGACACCGCAGAGTCGGGGTCATGGACATCGCCGAACAGGCGCGCGCTGGTGGGACAGGCGAGCACACAAGCGGGCTTGCGTTCGGCCTGCGGCAGGTTCTCGTCGTAGATGCGATCGATGCACAGGGTGCATTTTTTCATCACCTTCTGCTGCTCGTCCACCTCCCGCACGCCATAGGGGCAGGCCCAGGAACAATACTTGCAGCCGATGCACTTGTCGTAATCCACCAGCACGATACCATCCTCGGCACGCTTGTAACTGGCGCCGGTGGGGCACACGGGTACGCAGGGCGGATCCTCGCAATGGAGGCAGCTCTTGGGAAAGTGGATCGTCTCGGTGTTGGGAAATTCCCCCACCTCGAAGGTCTGGACGCGGTTGAAGAAGGTGCCGGTGGGGTCCTTGCCATAGGGATCATGGTCCACCATGGGCCCCGCCACCCCGGAGGTATTCCAGGACTTGCAGCTGGTGACGCAGGCATGGCAGCCCACGCACACGTTGAGATCGATAATTAACGCCAACTGAGTCATCTATTCACCAACCCGATTCACTATTCACCAAAACCGCCATCAGCCAGGCCCGATCACCTTCCCGCCATCCTCAGCGCCTGCCGAACAACCCCGCCACATAGGCCTGCCATCGTGGCCGCCGGTGGGTCTGGCCCGGCACCGGCTTGACGGCCTTGAAGCCAGGCCAGGTGGCCTTGTCCTCGCCGGCCTCGGCCTTCCTGATGCGTACCCGCAGGTCGTACCAGGCGGCCTGGCCGGTGACGGGATCGGAGTTGGACAGGTGCTCATCCAACTGGGCGGCAGGCAGCTCTTCACTGATCAGATGATTGAGCAGAAAACCCTGCCGGGCCTCGTTGGCCTTGGGGTGCAGACCCCATGCCCCGGGCGACTTGCCGATGGCATTCCAGGTCCACACCGTGCCCGGCTCCACCGCCTCGCTGTAGCGGGCCATGCATTTCACCTTGCCGTGGGCCGATTCGACCCACAGCCAGTCGCCGTCGGCGATGCCCTTCTCTCGGGCCACCCGGGGATTCACCATCAGATAATTGTGGGCGTGGATCTGGCGCAGCCACGCGTTCTGGGAGTCCCACGAGTGATACATGGCCATGGGGCGCTGGGTCACGGCGTTCAGCGGAAACTCCTGGGTGTCGATGCGCTGGGTCTCCAGGGGCTCGTGGTAGAAGGGCAGCGGGTCGAAGTAGGTCTCGACGCGCTGGCGCAGGTGGTCCGGGGGTTGCTTGCCGTCCCATTTACCCTGGGCCGCCAGCCGAAAACTCTGCAGCACCTCTGAGTAGATGTGCAGGTTGATGGGCTCGGCGTAACGAGTGAGACCGTGGTGCTTGGCCCAGTTGAGGTAACCGGCGTTCCAGTTGCGCATGTACTGGAAGGACTTGGGCATCCCGTAGTGGAAGAAGCAGTTGTTGTTGGCGTACATCTCCCACTGGCGCGGATTCGGCTCGCCCTTCATGAACTTCTCGCCGCCCGTGCCCCGCCAGCCGGCGAGGAAACCGATACCGGAACCCGGTTCGGTCTCGTAGCGGGTGATGAAATCCGGGTAGTCCCGGTACTTGCGCTTGCCCTCGGCGTCCACGAAGGCCGGCAGGCCGAGGCGCGATCCCAGCTCGATGAGCACCTCCTGGAAGGGCTTGCACTCCCCCTTGGGCTCCTTTACCGGAATGCGCACGGAGTCCACCGGGCCGTCGAACTCGGAGATAGGCCGGTCCAGCATGGACATGACGTCGTGGCGTTCAAGATAGGTGGTGTCCGGCAGCACCAGATCGGCGAAGGCCACGGTCTCCGACTGGAAGGCGTCGCTCACCACCAGGAAGGGGATGCGGTACTCGCCGTTCTCGTCCTTGTCCCGCAGCATGTCCTGGACCTCCATGGTATTCATGGTGGAATTCCAGGCCATGTTGGACATGAACAGCAACAGGGTGTCCAGGGAATAGGGGTCGCCCCGCCAGGCGTTGGTGATGACATTGTGCATGAGGCCGTGCACCGACAGGGGGTACTCCCAGGAGAAGCCCTTGTCGATGCGCACCGGCCTGCCGTCGTCGTCCACGAACAGGTCGTCCGGATCGGCCGGCCAGCCCAGGGGCATGCCGTTCAGGATCTCGCCGGGACGCACGTCCTGCGGCCCCTTCGGGGGCTTGGCGCAGGGCGGGATGGGGCGCGGGAAGGGGGCCTTGTGGCGAAAGCCGCCGGGACGGTCGATGGTACCCAGCAGGGTCATGAGGATGGACAGGGCACGAATGGTATGAAAGCCGTTGGAATGGGCCGCCAGGCCGCGCATGGCGTGGAAGGCCACGGGACGGCCGGTGACGGACTCGTGCTCGCGCCCCCACACGTCGGTCCACTGGATGGGCAGCTCGATCTGCTGGTCGCGGGCGGTGACGCCCATCTCGTGGGCCAGACGGTGGATGTCGCCGGCTTTGATCCCGGTGATGCCGGCGGCCCATTCCGGAGTGTACTTGGCCACCCGTTCCTTGAGCAGCTGGAAAGCGGGCTTCACGGGCGTGCCATCGTCCAGCTGGAAGCTTCCCAGGAGGAAGGGATCGGCGCCCTCGGCCCGGTTCAGCACCGGACGGTTGGTATGGCGGTCCCACCACAGCTTGTTCTGGGGGTCGAAGCAGCCCTCCTCCTCCGGCACCTCGGTGCGTAGGAACATGCCGTGCTCGGTGGAGGCCTGGTCCAGATTCACCAGCTCCGGCGCGTTGGTGTAATCGATGAGGAAATCCCGATCGTAGAGCCCCAGACGAATGATCTCGTGCACCAGGGCCAACAGCAGGGCACCGTCGGTGCCGGGACGGATGGGCATCCATTCATCGGCGATGGCGGAATAGCCCGTGCGCACCGGGTTGATGGTGATGAAGCGCCCGCCGTCGCGCTTGAACTTCGAGATGGCCATCTTGAGGGGGTTGGAGTGATGGTCCTCGGCGGTACCCATCATCACGAACAGCTTGGCCCGTTCCAGATCGGGGCCGCCGAACTCCCAGAAGGAACCGCCGATGGTGTAGATCATGCCGGCGGCCATGTTCACCGAACAGAAGCCACCGTGGGCCGCATAGTTTGGCGTGCCGAACTGCTTGGCGAACATGCCCGTCAGGGCCTGCATCTGGTCGCGGCCGGTGAAAATGGCGAATTTCTTCGGATCGTCCCCGCGGATGCCGGCGAGGCGCCGTTCCAGGATCTCGAAGGCACGGTCCCAGGAGATGGCCTCGAAATTGCTCTCCCCGCGCTCCGCCCCGCGCTTGCGCAGGAGCGGCCGGGTGAGGCGGGCCGGGGACTCCTGCTTCATGATCCCCGAGGCCCCCTTGGCACAGATCACCCCCTGGTTCAGGGGATGGTCGGGATTGCCCTCGATGTAGCGTATCTGCCCGTCCCGCAGGGTCACCCGGATGCCGCAACGGCAGGCACACATGTAGCAGGTGGTGTTCTTGACCTCCTCCCGATGGGCGGGCGTTTGCTTGGCCGTGTAGTCCACGGGGTCTCTCTCCGCTGTATGGGGCCGATAGCCGTCCCCGGTGTTGGCCCCACAGTGTGGGGGTTCACCGCGTGTCGCGCCAACGAAGATTACTGCTCCGTATATTAGAAAATTCTATTGAACCAATATACAGGGCCGTGGGTTGGGTGTCCGGCCTGCGCACTCTCCCATGTGCCTTGGGGTGGGTGTCCGGCCTACGCTTGGGGTGTCCGGCCTACGCACCTCACCTTGGGGTGGGTGTCCAGCCTACGTACGCTCCCATGTGCCTTGGGGTGGGTGTCCGGCCTACGCTTGGGGTGTCCGGCCTACGCACCTCACCTTGGGGTGGGTGTCCAGCCTACGTACGGCCTACGCTCCGGTCCAGCCTACGCACTTGGAGTGGGTGTCCGGCCTACGCTCCGGCCTACGCTCTCGCACTCTTGGAGTGGGTGTCCGGCCTACGCTCTCGCACTCTTGGAGTGGGTGTCCGGCCTACGCAGGGATGGGTGTCCGGGTTAGAGGTTGGCCCGCTGCCGGCTCAGTTGCTCGTAGATGAAACCGCTCAGCATCATGCGCTCCATGCGTTCCATGTCCTTGAAGGCGAGGCCATAGTGCATCAGCAATTGGTTGCCCTCCTCGTGCAGGTTGGTGTTCCTCACCACGCAATCGAGCCTGATGTCCTCGCGGGTACCCGCAAACTCCACCGCCAGGTGCAACTCCACTTCGGCATCCACCGCCAGATCGTCCCGGGTGCTCTGGACGCGCGCACCACTGTCGCTGAGGTCGAGGATGGTCACGGCCTCGTCCTGGCCGTCCACCACCAGGCTCCCCTCCAGCTCCGTAACCACCCGCTGGGCCGCGCGCACCCGGTGGTCGGCGATGGCCTTGGGATACTCCAGGTGTATGTGGGGATAGGGATTGCGGCTGTACACCAGCACCTGGCTCTTGAAACCGTGGATGTGGTTGTCGCGGATATAGCGAATGGCGATGGGGTCGTTGACGTATACCGGCACCAGGGTGCCGGCGGCCCGTGGCGCGGTGACCATGACGCTGTGCTCGAACAGGAACCCCAGCCACGTCACCTCGTAGCGGTGCTCGGCGCCTTCGATGCCGAGGGAGATGGTATCCCCCACCTGGGGCAGGTTGAGACCCGCGTTTTTCGTGCTCTTGTCACTCATGGCTTCGTCAACAGGCTACGCAGTTCACCCACATGGGGACCACAATACTCCAGCAGATCGTCCACGTCCGCGGTGCTGATGCCGAGGGCCGACACCGCCCCCACGGCGCCCCAGTCCATCTGGGCCCATGGATGTGCCGTGCCCTGATAGCTCACCAGGATGGCGGCCTGGACGATATCGACGTAATCCACCATGCCGTGGTTTACCCGCGCCAGGTCCTCGTGCTCGCGCACCACGGTGATCATCTCCTCGGGGAAATCCCAGCCCTTCAGCAATTCCACTCCCACCTGGACATGGAGCCCGCCGATGATGTGCTCGCGGATCGCCGCGTCCGCCACCATGCGGGGCTGGCGCTCCGCCAGGGTGAGCAGCGGCAGCACGCCGATGCGGTGGATCAGCCCCGCCAGCATGGCCCCATCCACCGTGAGATGTCCCCACTCCCGTGCCAGCAGCTCACTGATGCTGGCCACCAGGGTGCCGTGCATCCACTCGTGATGAAGCAACGGCTTGACCGCAGGACTCGTCCCCACCTGGTAGAGGCGGGCCACGCCGAGCATCGCCACCGTGTGCCTGACGATGGTGTCGCCCAGCACCACCACCGCCTGATGAACGTCCGTCACCGCCCGGGCACGGCGGTAGAAGGCGCTGTTGGCGATGGCTATGAGGCGGGCGCTCATCACCGGGTCCCGCCGCATGGCCCGCGCCAGCTCGTCACCGCTAGTCTTGGGATTACGCAACAGCTCCCACACGTCCATCACCACGTCGGGCAGGGAGGGCAAACGCAACTCCCCCGTCGCCAACTCGTGACGGACGATACGCAGGATCTGAGTATTGAGCTTATCCACTGGTCGGGCGAAACATGTCCATGCTGGAACATAGATAGCGGCCGCCCCGGGACCGGGTTGAGGCCCCGAACGCGGACGCTTCCGCAATGACCGGGTGCGACCGCAGCGGACGTCGCCAGGGCGACCTCGAATACAGGCCTCTCTATCGCACTATCCAGCCTGTTGACCACATCAGGCCCGCTCGTGCCGCCGCCGTGGAAACTCGACGCGCATCGAAACGTCTCATAAGACCTGGATAAAAGGATCACCACCATGGAACCCACCCGTCATCGTGACCTCAAGGCCCTGGCCGTCTTCCTGGGCATCTGTCTTGTCGTCTACGCCGCCAACGGCCTGGTTACCGCCGCCAGCGTGGGCGGCTGGTATCAGGCCCTGGAGAAGCCCCCCTTCAATCCACCGGACTGGCTTTTCGGCCCGATATGGACCCTGTTGTTTGTTTTCATGGCAGTGGCCGGGTGGCGGGTCTGGCGTAGCGCTCCGTGGCCGACGACCCGCCCGGCCCTGGTGGCCTGGGCCCTGCAACTCGGCCTCAACTTCACCTGGTCCTGCCTGTTCTTCGGCCTCCAGGCAATCGCTGCGGCGCTGGTGGAGATCATCATCCTCCTCGTGGCCATCATCACCACCATGGGGCTGTTATGGCGTCATGACAGGGTGGCGGGTCTGCTGTTCCTGCCCTACATCGCGTGGGTGGGATTCGCCACGGTGCTGAACGCCGCGCTCTACACCTTGAACTGACGGGAGCCGACCATGAACCACCGAACCATTGCGCCCTTCACACCGGGCCGCCGGCGCTTCCTGGGCGGACTGGCGGCCCTGGGGGCCGCCGGCGCCTTCGGCATGGCCCCGGCGGCCGCCGGAAAGCCCCGCCATATGCGCCCCATTCCGCGCACCGGAGAGAAGATCCCGGTCATCGGCATGGGCAGCTACGTCACCTTCAACGTGGGCGGCGATGCCGGATTGCTGGCCGACCGGGTGGAGGTGCTGAGGGCCTTCTTCGCGGCGGGTGGGGGCATGATCGATTCATCCCCCATGTACGGCTCCTCGGAAGCCGCCATCGGCCACTGCCTGGAGCGACTGGGCCACCCCGGGAGCCTGTTCTCGGCCACCAAGGTATGGACCTGGCTGGCCAGCGCGGCGGACGGGCAGATGGCCGAGTCCCGCGAACTGTGGGGGGTGCCGCGATTCGATCTCATGCAGGTGCATAATCTCCTGAACCGGGAGGACCACCTCGAGACCATCCGCCGGGAGCGCGAGGCCGGCCGGGTGCGCTACGTGGGCGTCACCACCTCCCACGGCAGCCGCCACCGGGAACTGGAGACGGTGATGAGAAACGAGCCGCTGGACTTTGTTCAGCTCACCTACAACATCCTCGACCGCGAGGCGGAGGAGCGGCTGCTGCCCCTGGCGGCGGAACGGGGGATCGCCGTCATCGCCAATCGGCCCTTCCGGCGCAAGGCCCTCATCCATCGCTTCGAACCCCATCCCCTGCCCGGATTCGCCGCCGATCTGGAGGCCCGCAGCTGGGCCCAGTTCCTGCTGAAGTTCATCGTCTCCCACCCCGCCATCACCTGCGCCATCCCCGCCACCTCCAGGGTGGACCACATGAAGGAGAACATGGCGGTGGTCACGGGCCCCCTGCCCGACGCCGCCCAGCGGCGGCGCATGGTGGACTACGTGGCGGGCCTGTAGTGCCCTACACCGCCGAGGTGCTATACGCCCTCCATGCCCGCCACCTGCGCGAGCTGTGGCCCCTGGCGGTGCCCCTGTTTCTGCTGACCCTGGCGGTCCTCGTGCCGGTCATGCGCGGCGCCACCCGGTATGGTCGCCCGGTGGCCACCGTCGTGGCCGTCGTTCTGGCCGCCGGCTGGTTGTGGACGGGGATGGTGTTCCATTTCCACTACTTCGCCACCATCAACTTCGCCGCCCCCGCCTATGCCGGGCTGTTCGTGCTGCAGGCTGCCTTGCTGCTGTGGCAGGGCGTGGCGCGCAGACGCCCGACCATGGCCTTCCGGGGCGACGGCGCCGGCTGGACCGGCGTGGCTCTGCTGATTTACGGCGTGGTGGGCTACCCCCTGGTGGACTACCTGGCCGCAGCCGAAGGCCTGCGGCTGGTGGGCCTGGCGCCGGGCCCCACCACCGCCTTCACCCTCGGCCTGCTGCTCCAGGCCACCGGGCGCATCCCCCTGCACCTGCTGCTAGTGCCCGTGGCCTGGTGCGTGGTGGCGGGCGCGAGCGGCCTCCCGCTGGGGATCCCCGCAGACGTGTTATTGCTACCCGCAGCTCTGGCGACGGTGGTGGCCGCACCGTGGCACAACCGCCGCATAGCGTTCCCCGCGGGGCGGCGCTGATGCTGGCGCGGCTGGCCGCGGACGGCGTCCTGGTCCTTCACCTCGTCTTCGTGGCCTTCGTGGTGCTGGGAGGCCTGCTGGTGGCGTATCGGAGCTGGATCGCCCTGGTCCATCTGCCGGCGGTAGTGTGGGTGGTGCTGCTGGAGTTTCGCGGCTGGCCCTGCCCCCTTACGCCCCTG
This sequence comes from Gammaproteobacteria bacterium, assembly GCA_034522055.1. Lineage (NCBI taxonomy): Bacteria > Pseudomonadati > Pseudomonadota > Gammaproteobacteria > Gammaproteobacteria bacterium. The sequence continues at coordinate 3,584,694 of JAXHLS010000002.1, read as the reverse complement.
GAGCAATGGCTGCGGGGGATGGCCGGTCAGGCCGGCTACGAGGGTGACTTCGTGGAGCACTATCTCATGCCCCTGCTCTATCCCCCGGGCCTCACGCCCTCCATGCAGTGGTTGCTGGGGGGCGGGGTATTGGCGGTGAACCTGGTCATCTATGGGGTGCTGCTGGGGCGGCGGGTCGCCGCCGCGAGAAGAGAACGGGGAACGGTGTAGTAAGCCCCTGGACGCAGAAAGGCCGCCCCGGCGACCGCATCATTGCGGTTCCGGTGGCGGCCCATGGGCTTTCCTGAGAGCATCGAGCGACTCAGATTATAGTTCGACTACCTGCCGCGTGGCCGGGAACCCAGGCCCTCAGCACACGCAGTCCTCGTAGCCCGAATCGATACCGAGGCCGAAGTCGAGCCGGTTGCCACCGGAATCCCGCTCATCGGTGACCAGTACCTCCTCAGCCGGATAGTCCCGCTGGCTGGCATAGCCCTCATCGATGCCGAGACCGAAGTCCAGTACATGGCCGTCCCTGACATCGGGCCCGCTGGACCGGAGCACAGTCGAGGTCGTGGCGAAGCTACTGTCGCCGCCCTTATACCCCTCATCGATACCGATGCCGAAGTCGACGACATCGCCGGCGAAGGCGGGTGTGGAGAAGGCAGCGGCGAGCAACAGGGTGGTGAGTTTTTTCATGGCATAACTCCTTACGTCTCTGTGTTTGGGTCGATGTAAAGGGCGTCTTTACCGCCCTTGCCCAAGTTGTATCAAGACGCGTGCCAACCTGCTCGAAAAAACTTTTTCCCTTTTAAACCATTAAGTTGAGATCGCCCCGCCGACCGGGGACGACGAGGCGCGAGGGTGGACCTTAACGAAACGTTGTGAACGAAAATGGAGCCACGAAACGATACGTGGAATATTCACATACCAATTGACAGGGTATCCCCCCTGACCATCCCTCAAAGCAAAATCTTAAAGCATCTCGAGGTCCATGATCACGGCGTCCAGCCCCGCCTGGGCACACTCTTCGTCCACCATGCCGTCCGGCGCACCGCTCACCCCCACGGCACCGTAGATCTTGCCACCCGCCGCGATGGTCACGGATCCCGCCATGAAGGCCAGGCCTTCACCCAGGTTGGTGAGCTGACTGCCGGCCCGGCTTTCCAGATCCGAGCCCTTGGCGTTGAACATGATGGCGGTGTAGGCCTTCTTGCGGCTGATATTCAGGGTGATAGGGGGCGCGGTGGTATCCCGCATCTGGACCTGGATGATGCCGTTGCGATCCACCACCGAAACCCCGATGGGGATCCCCTTGTCGCGGCACGCGGACACCGCCGCCGTGGCGATGGTGCTGGCCACGTCCATGGAGATGCGGGACTGGGCGATGGTCATGGGATCCGCCGCCAGGGCCGTAGGCGACACCGTTGCCGCCATGACGGCAGGAATGAACACTCTTTTCAATATGTGCATGGGTATCCTCTGCATGTGGTTGGTGATGGTCCACCTCCTGTCGCGTGGGCAAGGGAGCTGGCCAAACCTATAATAGGCGGTCACGCAAGGGCCATGGTAGCCATCGGCGCCAACCCCCGCCCCACCCGCAGAAACTGACGAGGACGACACCCTATGATGGACGACCGCTGGCTCAGCCTCCTCTCCTATCCCCTCGCCGGCAACACCCTGCGGGAATGGCTGAGTGCCGTGGCTGTGGCAATCTTGGTGTATCTGCTCATGCGGATCTTCATCCGCGTCGGCATGGCGCGCCTCGCTCTCCTCGCCCGTGACACCACCACCCAGTGGGACAACGCCGCCACCGAGGCCCTGTCTCGCACCCGCGGTCTGTTTCTCATCATCATTGCCCTGTTCGCGGGTTCCCTGGTGCTGGTGCTGCCGGACCGCGTGCGCCATATCATGTACAGCGCCGCCTCCATCGCCCTCATCATCCAGAGCGGCCTGTGGCTGAACTCGGTAGTGCTCCACTGGCTCGAACACGAAGGCCAGCGCCGCCGCCGCAGCGATCCGGCCACGGTGACCACCGTGAGCGCGGTGGCCTTCGTGGGCCGCCTGGTGCTGTGGTCCCTGGTGGTGATCCTGCTGCTCGACAATCTGGGGCTGGACGTGACGGCCCTGGTGGCCGGCCTCGGCGTGGGCGGCATCGCCGTGGCCCTGGCGATGCAGAACATCCTCGGCGACCTCTTCGCCTCCCTGTCCATCGTCCTCGACAAGCCCTTCGCGGTGGGGGACTTCCTCATCATCGACGAGCACATGGGCGCGGTGGAGAACGTCGGCCTCAAGACCACCCGGGTGCGCAGCCTGTCCGGCGAACAACTGGTGTTCTCCAATGCCGACCTGCTGAAAAGCCGTATCCGCAACTTCGGGCGCATGTTCGAGCGCCGCGTGGTGTTCAAGATAGGCGTCACCTACCAGACCCCCCGCGACAAGCTGAAGCGCATCCCCGCCATGATCCGCGAGGCTATCGAACGCCAGGACAAGGTGCGCTTCGACCGCTCCCACTTCCAGGCCTACGGCGACTATGCCCTGACCTTCGAGACGGTCTACTACGTCCTCTCCGCGGACTACAACCAGTACATGGACATCCAGCAGGCCATCAACCTGGAGATCCACGAGGCCTTCGAGGCCGAAAGCATCGAGTTCGCCTATCCCACCCAGACCCTGTTCCTGCAGCGCTGAGCCATGGCCGGGGACCGCTGGGTGCGTACGGAGGAAGCCGAAACAAGGGGCATCAATTCTGCCCATAGATGGGCAGGGACGTGGCAGGGGGAGCCATGGTAGACGAGCTCATGGAGCTCTACCCGGAGCCAGGCGCCCGGCGCCGCCTCGAGGGTACCTACCTGGCGGAGGACATCCACACCCTGGGCTCCCCGGAGCGCCCCTTCGTCTACGCCAACTTCGTCACCAGCCTGGACGGGCGCATCGCCCTGGCGGATGAGCCCGGGGACAGATCCCACGTGCCCAAGTATCTCACCAGCGCCCGCGACTTTCGCCTGTTCCAGGAACTCCAGGCCCACGCCGACTGCCTCGTGACCCACAGCGGCTACCTGCGGGCCCTGGCCGAGGGCAGGCTGGGGGACATCCTCCAGGTGGGGATCTCCTCCCGGGCCCGGGACATCGGCGAATGGCGCCAGGCCCGCGGCCTCACCCACCAGCCCGCCGTGGCCATCGTCAGCCGCAGCCTCGACTTTCCCCTGCCGCCGTCCCTGGCCCACCACGGCCAGGCCGTAATCATCATCACCGGTGGCGACGCCCCGCCCCGGCGGGTGGACTACTGGCGCGGGCAGGGCTACCCCGTCATCGCCAGCGCCCCGGGGGCCCTGGTGGACGGCGCCTTCATGGCCCGCACCCTGGGAGAAATGGGCTATCGCCGCCTCTACCTCCTCACCGGCCCCCGCATGCTGGCCTCCACCCTGGCCGACGGCGTGCTGGCCCGCCTCTACCTCACCCTCAACCACCGCATCCTCGGCGGCGAGGCCTTCCACACCCCCGCCTTCGGCCCCGAACTCGGCGACACCGGCCGCCTCCGCATGCGCTCCCTCCACTACGACCCCGGCCCACCCCAGGCCACCGGCCAGTGGTTCGCCGCCTTCGAGACCAATGCCCGGAACGATTGGTGAATGGGGAATGGTGAATGGTGAATGGTGAATGGTGAATGGTGAATGGTGAATCAATTGTAGGGTGGAACAAGCGCAGCGATTCCACCATTGGGCGCCGGGTCATTGCCCCCCTCCTGACCGGTGGGTCCGCTACGCTTGACCCACCCTACGTCATTGCGAACACCTATGACTGAAGATCCAAACCTCGAAAACTTGAAGCCGGCCGAGTGGCGCTTCGCGTTTTGTAGCCCCTCGTTCAGGGCGATGCAAAGCGCCGGCCCCTGGGCCGTTGGGCCATGTTGACTTGGTGGCGCCGCCGGCGCCGGCAACGGCGCCTGGAGCGACTCGACACCTCTCCACTGGCCTGGGCCGAGGCCTGGTCGGACCTGCCGGTGCTCGAGGGCCTCGATGAGGACGCCGGCGCCAGGCTGCGCCGCATCGCGGCCCTGCTGCTCGACGAGAAGACCTGGTCCCCTGCCGCGGGATCCGCGATGCCCCCGGGCGCCGCCCGGACCATCGCCCTGCTCGCCGCGCTACCGGTGCTCGAGTTGGGGGTGGAATGGCTGGACGACTTCGCGACCATCATCGTCTACCCGGACAGCTTCATCGCCGAATTCGACGACCACGACGAGGCGACCGGCGTCGTCCACCGCATCCGCGAGGCCCGTAGCGGCGAGTCCTGGCACCGGGGCCCGCTGGTCCTGTCGTGGGCCGACGTGCAGGCGAGCCGTGAACTCGACGGCTTCAATGTCGTGCTCCACGAGGTGGCCCACAAGCTCGACGGCGCCGACGGCGACATCAACGGCAAGCCGCCGCTGCACCGCGACATGGGAGTACGGGCCTGGAGCGAGGCCTTCCTCGCGGCCTATGAGCTACTGCTCGACGACGTCGAAGCGGATCGGCCGACGGCCATCGACCCCTATGCCGCCCAGGCCCCGGAGGAGTTCTTCGCGGTGGCGACCGAGGCCTTCTTCGAGACGCCCCATGACCTGCTGGATGCCTATCCCGAAGTCTACAGCCAGCTCGCCGCCTTCTACCGCCAGGACCCGGTGCGCCGGCTGCGCGCCCCTTACCCGACCGGCCAGCCCGCTCCCTGACCCGCGGCAGGCCTACGACCGCGAGGCGCGCGCCGAAACGCTATAGCCGCAGCGCTCGGCCAGAAAAACGTCCCAATCTTACCGCTCCATGATGTCGCCGCTGTCATAGTCAGCCAGCACCTCTACAGTGTCGGGATCAATCGCCGCCCGAGATATTCAGCGAGCCTTTCGTCATACAGCCTCTGGGCTGCTTCCCTGTTACGGAGGGACACCGGAGTGACCGCGGCCACCGCAGCCAAGCCCCGTGAGGGCCTGAACTACGATCTGGCGTATCCGCCAGTTCCAGCAGTACGGTAGGCCGCCTGTAGGCCTCTGGAGGGAATTGCGACGCGTCGCGGGCACCGTAACCCGATGACACCCTTCGCCGCCGCAGACGCAGCGGACAAGGGCGACTGGGCGGGATTCATCCTGACATTTAAAGCCCGCACGGATACCACAGGCCGGGCCGAAATCATCCGCAGGCTGTCGGGCTGAAGCCCGACCTTGTATGTTGGAGTTATCTGGCATGTTAGGTTTTTTGCCAGACACCGGGGAAGCCGTCCCGACCTGGAGGCAGGAAGTTTCTGACCTCGCGCGTAGATGGGCTCCCCGCCTCATTGCCGATTTCGAGGAGTATCGGGAAGCCAGCCTGGCTGGACTTCGTATCACAAGGTCGAACCGGCAAGAAATGCGAGGTCGGGGAACCGGTGATCAGTGTGACGCAACCGACCCCAGAAGGGAAAGGAGGAACAACGATGAGCGTTTATATCGGCATTGATGTCGCCGCACGCTCCTTCGACTTGCTCTGCCGTCGTGACGGCAAGAACAGTAAGGTCTACACCTTCCCACAGACTGCCCAAGGTCACGCCCAGGCGATCCGCAAGCTGCAGGCGCTGCAACCGGCGGGCATCGTGCTGGAGGCCACTGGCATCTACTACCTGGACCTCGCGCTGGCCCTGCACGAGGCCGGGCTGCCGGTGTCCGTGATCAACCCGCGCAGCTTCCGGCATTTCGCCGAAATTACGCTGCGCGGCAGTAAGACCGACCCGCTCGACACCGCCCTGTTGGCCGAATACGCCGAACGCATGACGCCTAGGCGCTGGACCCCGCCGCCATCGACCTATCGGGCCCTACGCGACTTCGGCCGGCATCTCAACCGCCTAATGGACGCGCGGACCCAGGCCAAGAACCACCTGCACGCCCTGAAGGCGCAACGGGGCACGCCAGCCCTGCTGATCGAGGATGCCGAGGAAAGCATCGCTCAACTGGACCAACGCATCGAACGGGTGCAACAAGCGGCCCAGGACTTGATCCAGCAGACCCCCGAGCTGGCGCAACATCAGGCCCATCTCTGTGCCGCCACCGGCCTCGCGGCAGCCAGCAGCCTGGCTCTGCTGGCCGAGCTATCCACACTGCCCAGGGACCTGAAGGCCAAACAAGTCGCTCGTCATGCTGGGCTGGACGTGCGCCTGCATGAGTCGGGCTCTAGCGTCCATCGACCCGGGCGCCTAGCCAAGACCGGCAATGCCTACCTGCGTAGCGCCCTGTACATGCCAGCGATGGTGGCGATCGTGCATGACCCGTATGCCAAGGCGTTCTATAACGCTCTGGTGGCCCGGGGCAAAAAGCGGATCCAAGCCTTGTGCGCCGTCATGCGCAAGTACCTCACCGGAATCTGGGCCTGCATGCAGCATGATCAGCCTTTCGACTCCTCCAAGCTGTTTAGCGATCAGCATCTCCAAACCGCTTGACAGGAAACGGAGTATCTACAGCCCGACCTACACATCACCCCCACCGCCCTTTCTTTGGCACGGATGTAGGTCGGGATTCATCCCGACATTCAAACCCGCCGCGCGTACCTCGCGACGGGTCGGTACCATCCGCCAGCGTTTGGTGTCGGGCTGAAGCCCGACAGCCCGACCTTGGTCTTAGCGAGAGGATATTCTCCTTTCTACACCCACAAATTCTGCGAAGGAGCCGGGAATAAGACTCGTAACTTATTGAAAATAATGGTGCCGGTGAGACGAATCGAACGCCCGACCTACTGATTACAAATAATTAGCCGAGGCCTTTCTTTGGGTAACACCCCCTAACACGATTCCAGAAGTACGCCTTTATTTCTCAACCTGTTACGCCATTTTTGCCTAACTAACTACATCGGCGTATAACAACAAAAAACAGCCCGTTTTGTTACCCACTTGTTACCCACTTGGGGCGACTGATTATGAAAAAACGGCTCACCGACAAGACTGTTACCCACTTGGCGCCGCCCTCCGCAGGGCGCGTTGACGTGTTCGACACTCTGCTTCCAGGGTTCGGCGTGCGGGTGAATACCAAGGGGCGAAAGACCTTCTTCGTGTTCTACCGGGTGAACGGCAGACAGTCCCGGCTCCTCCTGGGGGATTATTCCGAGACGGAAGGCCGGGGCGTGAAGCTTGCCGAGGCGCGCGCGGCGGCCCGCGCGGCCATGACCAAGGTTGCCGAGGGCGACGATCCGCGGCAGAGCCCTTCGGAGACCATCCCCGACGGCGCGCGGGAGAGCTTCGATGACGTGGTGGCCGACTATGTGACCTACCACTGCAAAGTGAAGTTGAAGCCCCGCACTGCCGCCAGCTACGAGCGCGAGTTGAATCGCATCAAGGCGAAGCTGGGCAGCAAGCCGATTACAAAACTGACTCGGCGCCACGTGTTGGATATCACCGAGGACCACCTAAGGAGCGGGCACCCCGCGCAGGCCGTATTGACTCACCGCATCCTGGCCGCGTTCTTTAACTGGACGGTTCAGCGCGGCATCCTGCCCGCCTCTCCTATTGCGGGGCTCAAGCTGCCGGCCAAGATCCCTTCCCGAGACCGGGTACTGACAGACGGCGAGCTGGCCGCCGTCTGGGAGGCTGCCGGAGAACTGGGCTATCCCTTCGGCCCGTTCGTGCGCCTGCTGGCCGCCACAGGGCAGCGGGAGAATGAGACCGCGCACATGCGCCACGAGGACCTGGACGGCGCCCTGTGGAGTATCCCGGACCCGAAGAACAGCACCCCCCACATGGTGACGCTGCCGGCCATGGCCCGCGCGGAACTGGATGCCCTCCCCCGCTTCAAGGGACCGTTTGTATTCAGCGGGCGCGCCGGCAAGACGCCGGTTAGCGGGTTCAGCAGGGCGAAGCGTGTCCTGGACGAGCGCCTGAAGGAGATGCACCAGAGCGATGCCGCCAGGTGGCCCGAGGTAGCGCCGTGGCGCTTCCATGACTTGCGCCGCACGGTTGCAAGCCGCTTGGCCGAGATGGGCACCCCACCCCACATCATCGAGGCCCTGTTGAACCACCGTAGCGGCCAGGTGTCTGGCGTCGCCCGCGTCTACAACCGTTACCGCTATGTGAAGGAGATCGCCGAGGCCCTGCGCCAGTGGAACGCGCAACTGGAGCGCATCACCGGCGCGGCTGAGCCGGCCGAGGTTGTGGAGCTTCGCCATGGTCGAACCGCTCTCCATCCCCGACTCGACCGACCCTAGCCAGTACCCCGGCTCCGATCTGCCGCGCTGGCGGCAAGAATATAGGAAGCAGCGAATCGGGATAGGGGCGGCCAGATCACTTGGCCAATACCTACCACACCACCCGGCATGGGGGTGAGTACATCGTAAGCGCCCTCAAACCGGCACCTATTTTCCCGAGCCACGCTGGCCAACACTGTGCGAAGTCATCACGCACAGGAGGCACACATGTTGGACCAGCAGACATCTTTGAGGCAGGAGGATTGGCGGCAGCACTTCGAAGCCTGGCGCAGCTCGGGGCAGTCGCAGCGCGCGTACTGCGAAAGTGCGGGGCTGAAGTACTCGCGGTTCTGCTACTGGCGGCGCAAGCTCGAGGGTGAGCCGGGACAGGGTGGGGCCGGTGCGGCGTCGCGCTTCGTGCCCGTGGCCTTGGGTGGCACGGGTGGGACTGCTGGTCTGAGGGTGGTGCTGCCCAATGGCGCCGAGCTGCAGGGGATAGACGCTGACAACCTGGCGCTGGTCGGGCAACTGCTGGCGCGCCTGTCATGAACCGCTATCTGCGCCCAGCCTACGACATGCCGGCCATCTATCTTTACCGGGATCCGGTGGATTTCCGCAAAGGCCCCCGCGGGCTGGCCGCCATCGTCGAGCAGGAACTCGAGCACAATCCCTTCGATGGCGGCCTGTATGCCTTCACCAACCGGCGGCGCAATGCGATCAAGTGCCTGTACTGGGAAGACAACGGTTTCGTGCTCTATTACAAGCGACTGGCCGAAGAGCGCTTCCGCTGGCCACGCCCCGAGGAGGCGGTGCTGCCATTGACTGGACAGCAGATCAACTGGCTCCTCGACGGCTACGATCTCGGGCTGATGAAAGGGCATAAAAAGCTGCATTACGAGTCACTTTTCTGACCCATAGGCCGCTGTTTCTGTTATACTTTCGCGCATGTTGGACGCGCAGAAAACGCAGCTGAAACCCGCTCCCGATACGCCCGTATCGATACCGGCTCTGCTCGACGTCATTGAGCAGAAAGACCACCTGATCGCCAAGCACGAGCGGCTCATTGCCGAGCAGCAGAAGCTGCTCAGGCTGCTGGAGGAGCAACTGCGCCTGGCCAAGCAAAAACGCTTCGGTGCCAGCAGCGAGAAGCTCGCCTTCCAGGGTGACTTCTTTGACGAGGCCGAATTGGAAGTCGCCCTCGGCGAGGTCGAGGCCGAGTTGGAAAAGGCCGACGCGCCGGTGCCGCGGCCGCCACGCAAGAAAGCCGAAGGGTTCTCCGACAGGCTGCCGCGCGTGCGGGTCGAGCTGGCGCTGCGCGATGAGGAGAAGGTTGGGGCCAGCAAGACCTTCTTCACCAAGGTTAAGGAAGAACTGGACATCGTGCCGGCGCAGGCGCGGGTCATCGAGTACTGGCAGGAGAAGGCCGTGTTCGATGACCACGACGATGAGGGCAAATCGCTCGTCAAGGCGGCGACCCGTCCCGTCCACCCGCTCGGCAAGTGCCTCGCCAGCGTCTCGCTGCTGGCCTACATCCTGGTGGCCAAGTATGCCGATGCCCTGCCGCTGTATCGCCTTGAGAAGATCCTGCAGCGCTATGGTGGCCCCATCAGCCGCACGGCGATGGCGAATTGGATCATCCGCCTGGATGATGTCTTCAAACCCCTGATCAACCTGCTACGCGAACAGCAGTTGTCCGGTGATTACCTGCAGGCCGACGAGACCCGCATCCAAGTCCTCAAGGAAGATGGCAAGGTCGCCACATCGGATAAATGGATGTGGCTGGTCCGCGGAGGACCACCCGAGCGACCGGTGGTGCTGTTTCACTACGACACCTCGCGCGGCGAGGAGGTCCCCTTGCGCCTGCTCGACGGCTTCGAAGGCGTGCTGCAGACCGACGGCTATGCCGGTTACAACCAGGTCTGTCGTGACAACCCGATCACCCGCATCGGCTGCTGGGACCATTATCCCGCGTCCCGTTTTATCCGGAGTCAGGTACTGGCTGCTGTGGCATGACAAGGCGGGGCGGGACATTTCCCTCCAGATAAAACGAAGGCATCACAGGGAGTCCAGGAAAGCGAGCAGGTCCGGTTTCGGTTGCCACGGCGTGACCCGTGCCGGAGCGATGCCGGCACGCTTCCAGAACGCCTCGAGTGCTTCGCGTTTCATCTTGAGGTTTGTCGTGACGTAGCGACTGGTGGTGGTAATGCTCGCGTGCCCCAGGTAATCGCGGATGACGGTGATGTCGTTGCCGGCCTGCAGCAAGGCGACGGCGCAACTATGGCGAAGGGCATGGGGGGTGATGCGCCGCCGGCGGAGGCTCGGGACATCGTTCGCCGCCAACGCCACGTACTTGCCCAGGATGTAGGCCACACCATCGCGCGAGAGCGGTTTCTTGCGGCTGCTGAGGAAAATCGTGTCACCTGGCCCGCCTTGTCGCACGGTTGGCAGATGCTGCAGAGCGGTGGCGGTTTCCGCCCAGAGCGGACAGATCCGATCTCTTCCCCCCTTGCCATGGAGGCGTACTTGGAAAGGCTTGGTCAGGTCGAGATCCCGGCCCTGCACGGCAAGCGCCTCGCTGACTCGCGCGCCGGTATTGTAGAGAAACAGCAAGAGGGCATGGTCACGAAGCCCGAAGGCCGTTCTGCGATCCGGCTTTTCCAGGATGACATGCACGTCCTCCGGCTCCAGGTAAGTGGCGAGCGGCACCCTGGCCTTCTTGGTCGGCAACGACAAGACACGCTGGTATTGCTCTGCGTTGGCCACGTCCTGGCGGAGCAGGTGTCGGAAAAAGCTGCGGATGGCGGCAAAGCGGCAATTACGCGTCACCGCCTTGTTTCCCCGCGCCGACTCCAGATGGGCGAGGAAATCGGCAATTGCCTCAACCTGCAGATCATCCAGTTGCAGATCGGCCACCGCGCAGTGCTTGGTATCGGCCAGGTGGAGGAGGAGCAGACGTAACGTGTCGCGGTAGGCGCGCACCGTGTGGGGGCTGGCACCCTGGGCACGTTGTAGATGGTCACGGAAGAACAGCTCAACCAGGTGCGGGAGCGGATTGTTCGCAGGCCGTGTCATGTTCGGCGAGCAGCGTCCCGGAAGCGCGCGGCGAAGCGCTCACTGGCCAAGTCCATCAGCTCCGCCGTGGCGGTGAGGTAGGCCTCGGTGCCGAGGACATTATCATGACCCATGTAGGCCGAGAGCCAAGGCAGGCGCGCGTGAATGTCCACACCCTGGTGGTACCAATCGGTCAGGCGATGGACGGCGAAGGCATGCCTCAAGTCATACGGACGGGGACCGATGCGACCGCGCGGCGGTTTCAGCCCCAGTTTGCGCAGGAGTTGGCGGATGGCCTCGGAGGCAACACCGACGGGCAGGCCATCACCGCTGTTGCGCACCAGCAGCGGTCCCTCATCGCCGTTGGGCACGATCGCCGCCCGCTCGGACAAGTACTCGTCAAGGACCTGAGCAAGATCGCCGTGGAATGGGACGAGCCGGGTCTTGCCCTTGCTCTCGCGCACGATGAACAGGTCCCGCTCCAGGTCCGCATCCTGCAGCATGAGGCGCACGGCCTCGCCAAGCCGCAGTCCGGTACAGTACAGGATCAGGAGCAAGGTGCGCAGCGTCCCGGGGGTGAGATTGCGGTGACGATGCCTGCCTGCAGCGTCGACGAGTGCCCGGACCTCCGCATGGGAGAAGACATAGGGCAGGAAGTGCGCCTCGGTGGATTGCGGTGCCCATTCGCGACCGGGCACGAAGCCTTGGGGATCGGACCGGCGCCGATACAGACAAAGCTGTCGGATCACCCCCAACTCCAGAGTGACAGTCACGGGCTTGCGCCCGCCGATACGCGAGAGCCAGCCGCCGATCATGGCCTCCAGCTCTATCTTCGCGTCTGCGCCGGCCTGCGCTTGCGCGAAGCGTTGGAAATTCCGCAGCATGGCTTCGCCGCGCCGATAGGGATAACCGAGGGCGCGCTTGAATGCCAGGAACTGGACGATGTCCTGGGCCAGCTGCGCTTGCATGACCCGGGTCATGTCGGCAGCGCCAGGGCCACTTCGCGTAAACGCTCAGTGGCAACGCGCAGGTACGCCGAGGTCGATTCCGGACGGCGGTGGCCAAGGATGTCGCCGATCACCTTGGGCGGCACCCCCTGCTCGAGCTCCCGGCAGGCATGGGTGTGGCGCAGCACATGGCTGCCGAGATAAACGGCCGAGACGCCAGCAGTCTGGGCGTGTTTGTGCAGGATGTGCCGCACGGCCGAGGAAGCGCCCAGCGGCCCATGGGGCGCCCGCAGGCTGATGAAGAGGCGGCGCGTGTGCGCATGTTGCGGGCGCCCGTGGCGCAGGTAGGCCACCAGCACCCGCGCCACGGCCGGCAACAGCGGCAGCTCCACCGCCACACCGGTCTTCGGTCGGATGACATGCAGAATGTCGGCGCGCCAGTCGATGTCTTCCAGGCGTAGGCCCAATACCTCGCCGGCCCCCAGCCCATAGACGCTCATGAGCAGCAACAAGGCATAATCGCGCCGCCCCGCGGCCGTGGAGCGGTCAATGGCGCCCAGTATCCGCTGTACCTTCTCCCACGGCAGTGCCCGCAATGGCCGCTCACCGCGGCGCACGATGGGGGCCATTACCGAGGGAGCCAGATCCGATGCCAGGCGGCCGATGGTGTGGAGAAAGCGCAGGAAACTCCGCACGCTGGAGGCCATGTCCGCCACGGTGGTGCGCGCATAATGCTCCCGGCATGAAACGATGAATGCATCGATGTCAGCAAGAGCCAATTCCGCGATGTCGCTCTGCCGGCCGCGCAGGAAGGCGAGGAAGGCCGTGATGTGAGCCAGCTTCTTTTTTCGCCTCGTCAGAAAAATTCGTGGGCGGTTTCCGGGACAGGTAATGCTCCAAGCGCATGATATAAAGCGATTTCTGCCGCATGATAAGTCCTGAAGCCATATGCTTTTCTGGTGGTCAGTTTCGCTTTGTTATTGAAACCTTCGACAATGCCGCTCGAAAACTGCTTTTTTGCCCGGAACCAGTTCAGCAGCAGGGGCCGATGGTTTCTCAGCATGCGGGCCACCTTCTTCATCGGCTCAATCTTGGAACGCATCGTTTTCGTACACCACTTATCCAGGAACTCACCGGCCCAATAGGGCGACTGATACGACCAGAAGAGATGTGGAACCGGTCCAGGATGTGGAGTGCACCTCCCGCCTTCTTGGCGATCACCCTCAGGTAGGGCTTCCACATATCGCTGCAGATATAGCGCAAATCGGCGGTTCGTTCCTTGCCAAGCCACCGGAAGAATCCCAACAAAGTTTTGACCTTCCGTTTCTTGCCGATCCACAGCAACCGTTTACAGCCAACGTCGATCTGGTAAACCAGCGTGAGGTACTTGTGGCCCCTCTGCCATTGGATCTCATCGATACCAATAGCTTTAATGCCCGACAGGTCTCTATGTTCCCGGCCCCAGGTGACAGCCATCTCGACCGAGCAGAACACATGGTCCCAACTGGTGCGAAAGGCTTCAGCGACTTCCTTCCAGCTCAGGCGTTTGGCCCAGCTCGCCAGAAACCAGGCATAGGCCTCGGTCAGGCGATGTTTGCCTTCGGCCCAAGGCATCCGCTCCACCACGATGCCACAGCTTGGACAGTCGACGCGGCGTGGCGCATAGAGAAAAAACACCTTAATACCCCACACCGGAATAAACTCAAATCTTCGAACCGGCAGTGTGTCGTAACCCGGCCTGCGCCGGCCGCACCTCGAGCACTCCGGCCGCCCATTACCGCGAGGGTGGAGTTCGGCCTCGATTGTCGGCACCTCCGTGCCATCTACCCAACGGATGGCGCCGTACACAAAATATTTGAATTTCTGGACTCGATTAAGGATAGTCTTGACTTGCATCCTCGCTCCTTTTTTCTGATTGACGGTTGGTCGTACTTCCATCATCTCAGAGTTAGTACCTTACCACTGAAATCTTGGACAAGAATGCCAAGAAATTCTCATGCCCTGTCAGCACAGAGTGCAGGGAGAACACAATATTCACGCATCTTGAGTGATGCAGCCAGGACGCGACGCCCAAACTTTGTAAGGTAATACTTGTAGCGACGTCCCACTTTCTTGATCAGTCCGTGGGTTCGTAACCGTTTGAGTAGATAGGATGATTGACTGGGTGATAGATCGGGCATAGAGGCCCGCAGATCGGCGGCACGGAAGCCACTGATTGACCATTCGCCCCGCCCGATGGCGAGGAAGAGATGATAGTCCTTTTTCTGGAACAGATTGAAGCCACGGAATGAACGGCCCTGGTCCCTGGCGGGGCTGGACATTTTATCGATGTCCTTGAGTCCGGCGTCAGGATTGTCGATTGCCGCCATATAGGCGAGATAGCGCTCATTGGCGGCGTTCATCAGCTTGCGCAGATCGCGCAGGCTGTAGATATTTTTGCGTAGCGGTGCCAGTTTCCACTGTTGCCAGCCGTCACGTTGTTCCACCCAGCGGTGGATTTTGAAGAATGAGGCATCGTTGGTGGTGCATTCCACACGCGCCATGATGCCGGCTTTATCGTAGAGTTTGATGCTGGCCGGCCCCATCTGGTGGCGGATGCGTGTACCCTGGATACGGGTGCTGAAATCGTTACCGACCTCCCCTTGATAGGTGCTGGCGAGTTTACGGCCAAGGAAGGTGGCCACATTGTCGGCTTTAATGGCCTGTACCGCCGTGCGGGTGATGGACTCGTAGAGCGGCTGGAATTCGGCCTGCTGGTGGAAGATGACATCGGTGGCGAACTCCACCTGCATCAAGCTCCAGTGGTAACCGGAGCGAAAGCGCTGAGCTACCGGGCAGAACTGTTTGGCCCATCGATTCAGTCGTCGGTGAAGCTGTTTGGCATCCAGCCGGTCGGCAAGCGTCTGAGCCTGCTCGGGATCGGCAATGGACAGAAAGGCATTGTCCGCCATCGCGAAGGGAATGCCGGCTTTTTCCAGTCTGCGCGCCAGCCAGTGATGGCCGTTGAAGTAGACTTGCAGGCGGAACGGCGCCCAGGTGGGCACCCGCACGTAACAGAGTCCAAAGGCCTCATCGATGAAGTAGAAGTAGTAATGCAGGCATTTCCCTGACGTGGGTTTGAGCAGGGTATGGCCTGTGTTCTTGTCATGCCAGGGGCGATAAGCGGTGCAGGATTCCATGGCGGAGAAGATGTGGACCAGCCCGGGATGACCGCCGCGTTCCGCAATGATGGCCTTGATACGGTCTTCTTTGCGAAAGGCCTTGTGGCGCCGGATGAACTCGATCTCAATGCCGGCCTCGATGGCGAGTTGCTCGGCATGGTGGCGCAACTCATCGCGCAGGGGTTCTGCCCACCGGGGGTAGTCGAACAGTCGGATCTTATGGTAACTGAGGTAGCTCGCCATAGCGCCGGCATAACCGATATCAGGAAGGGTTCCGGTGATGACAACCCGGTCAAAACAGGAGAGCACACCGGCGATCTTGTTCTGGTGACGTTCAACGAACGGATTCATGGCCTGTCCCTCTTGTCCTGGATGGTGCTGTGGATAAGGATAGGCGATCCGAGATATTTTGGTTCCGGCTATGCCGGGTTAGGGAGCAGGATGCGCTTCCCCTAATAAAATCTAAATTTGCATCCCTGGAGTGCTAGTTATCTACGTTTTTACCCACAAATTTTCCTGAAGAGCCCTTTTTTCGTGTTGCCGGCGGATTTCCCCGATGCCGGGCGAGATGCTCCTCGAATTCCTCCAGCAACGGGCAGAACGGTGATGCTGTTTTCGGCGCGGGCTCCCATGGCGGGGTCGGACAGTCCATTGCCTCCAAGGCGAGGGCCCAGGCCCGCAAGGCGCTGCGTGCGCCCTCGAAGGCCAGGCGGCGATCGATCCCGCGTTTGCTGGCATACCAGGTCGCAAAGGTGTCGACACCAGCCAAGGTGAGCTGCGAAACCTCCACGAGCTTCTGTGTGCGGCAGTAGGCTCTGAACCGTTGCGCCCAAAGCAGATACACACCGATCGTGCTCGATCGCAGACAGCGGTTCTGCCGCCAGATCCGCACCACCTGTGTACGTCGCGGCTGGGTGCTTGTCGGAATGGTCATGTGATCCGCTTCTCGCGCAACGCGTCAACAGACGCGATGATCGAAAAACTAACGGAGTCCGGGCGGCGGATCTGGCCCCTTATCGTGTTGGATTTGTCCGCCGTGATTGGCGCTTGCCTGAGGAGAGGCAAAACCAACCGGAGACGGCAGCACGCCGAGGTACATAGCGGCTATTTCCCGCACCTCGGGAAGGACCCATTCCACACCGAGCCACTGTCGAAGCGCGCTGACAGTGGGCTGACAACCGCAGAGGCATTCCGGGATGAGATCGAACAAGATCCGGAGCGCGGTATGTACCCGCTGGACGCGGCGCCGCGTCCAGCGAATTGCCGCTGGGAGCGAGATGTCGTCTGTGCGCAGGCTGTCGGCAGCCGCTTCCAGGCTCCTGGCTTGCTCGACTTCTATGACCACCCGCTCCAGGTCGCTGACCGATCCGGGCAGCCGCGAGGCCAAGCAATCCGCCAGCAGACTGAATGTGCGGTGACCTTCGGGGCAATACCAGCGAGGAATGCGGGTGCCAGGCGGTTCAACGCGCCCATAGGTGCCGTGCCGGGCAAAGGAGCACCCGCCATCTGGATGCAGCGGACAGCGTTCCAGAGCGGCATCCCGCCATGCTTGATGCGTGACGTATTCACGACTGCTGAGGGTGGTCTTGAATCGTAATTGCATCGCACAACGCAGGTCCCTTCAAACGTCACTTATTCTGACCACTCCCGGCAGCGGATATTCATCGGCGAGCAGCTGCTGGGGCTTTCCACAGCACCTTTTTTATCTGGAGCAAAAACCTCCCGCCGCGCTTTCACGCCACGGCTGCCAAGCACTGACTCCGGATAAAACGGGACGCGGGATAATGGTCCTTATCTCGAGATCCAGATAAGGACCATGCGCGGCGAAAGTTTGTCGAAGCCGCCAAGGCTGCGCCGGCGACCCGAAAAAGCGACAAGGTCAGCAAGGCGGACGTGGCCATTGGCAAGATCCGCAAGCTGTATCGTATCGAGGTCCGTATCAAGGATCTGCCCCCAGAGCAGAGGACCGCGCAACGGCAACAGCTCAGCCAGCCCGTGCTCGATGATCTGGAGACGTGGTTAAAGGCCAACATCAGTCGCGTGCCGAAAGACAGCCTGACGGCCAAGGCCATGGCGTACACCCTCAACCAGTGGGACCTGCTGGTCGGTTACTGCGCCGATGGCCGGCTGCATATCAGCAATGCCCTGGCGGAAAACGCCATCCGGCCGTTTGCGGTTGGCCGGCGTTATGTAAGCCTCTCGATTATGCAAGGTTCGCCGCGCGTTGCCACCTTAACGGCTTGATTTTACTAACCGGTCACCTTCCTTCGGTGCTGAGTTGTCGTGCATAAGCAGCGGTGCTTTCCTTCGAGGTTCATCCGTCATGAAGGAGTGCCGCCATGTCCCTCTCGTTCTCATCTCGGTTATCGCGCGCCACCCGAGGGTGGTTCGCCGGTACGGTTCTGGATTCTCATGCGGAGCCCTACGTGGCCTGGCTGGAGGCACGCGGCTACGCCCCAGGCACTATCGACCGCTATCTGCGGGCCGTTGCCCATTTCGCCCATTGGTCCGCACCGCGACTGAATGCCATCGGGGAGATCGACGAGGAGCTGGTCCGTCGCTTCGTTGACGACCATCTGCCCCAATGCCGATGCGCGCCGTGCTGCGTTCGGTCGAGAGCGGATGTCCGCGCAGCATTGGTCCAGCTGCTCGCCCAGCTCCGGACCGAAGGACTGAGCGCCGAGAGCGCCCTGGCCATCCCCGCAGCGATCGAGGCTGAGCTCCAAGCCTTCGACACCTATCTCGCCGATGTCCGAGGCCTGCAGGCGGTGACCCGATACCAGGGTCAGCTGAAGCACGTTTATCACTTCCTCCTCGCGCACTTCGTCCAGGGTGCCCTTCAGATGGCAACGCTCGCCCCGGACGACATTGCGCGGTTCGTGACGGAGCACACCGCGGGCTGGAAGCCCACCTCGGTCAAGCAGGTCTGCATCGCGCTGCGGAGCTACCTGCGCTTCAAGGCTGTCCAGGGTATGGACACTGCGTCCCTCGCCGGCGCAGTGCCCCACGTGGCGCAGTGGCGGCTGAGCCAGCTGCCACGGGGGCTCTCGCGGCAGGAGGTGGAGCAGCTCCTCGGGGCCTTCGATCGCCGCACCGCGAACGGGCGCCGGGACTATGCCATTGCCCGCTGCTACGTGGATCTCGGGCTGCGAACTGCCGAGATCGGGCGGCTGCAGCTCGACGACCTAGACTGGCAGCAGGGCCAGATCCGGATCCGCTCGAAGGGCAGACGCACCGACGTGTTGCCATTGCCGCCGACGACCGCTCGAGCCATCGTGGCCTACCTGCGTTCCGGGCGTCGCGCGACGCCACGCCGCGACCTGTTCCTGCGCCATCGCCCACCCCTCGAGAGACCGGTGACGCCCACCACCATCCGGGGGGCGATCCGCAACGCGGCCCGGCGATGTGGACTAGCCACGCGACTCCCCGGGCCCCATGTGCTGCGCCACACCATCGCCTGTCGGCTCGTCCAGAGCGGTGCCTCGTTCAAGGCCATCGCCGATCTGCTGCGCCATCGTAGCCTCGACACGACCATGATTTACGCCAAAGTCGACCTCGAAGGGTTGAAGAAGGTGGCGCTGCCCTGGCCGGGGAGACGGCCATGAACGCGCCCGTCACCATGCGGGCCAGAGTGGAGCGCTACCTGGCCGAGCGCCGCCACGCGGGCTACGCGCTCCGCATCGAAGGCCAGCAGCTGCTGCGCTTCGCCGAGTTCGCCGAGCAGTGCGGCCATCAGGGGCCGTTGACCCTGGACCTCGCCGTGCGCTGGGCCACGGCCTCACCCCGGCCAAGCCCCCTGACCGCACCCCGGCGTCTCGAGGTCCTGCGCGGGCTCGCGCGCTTCTGGCAGCATCTCGAGCCCGGCACTCAGGTGCCGCCACGGCGGCTTCTCGGCCGCGGCCACCGCCGCCTGACGCCACATATCTACACCGAGGGCGAGATCCGCGCGCTGCTCAATGCCACCAAGAAGTTGCACCCTCCGGGTAGCCTGCGGGCCCTGTGTTGCCGGGCAATCTTTGGGCTCATCGCCGCCACCGGCCTGCGGCTCTCGGAGGCCACAGGACTCACCCGTGAGGATGTGGATCTCGCGCAAGGGGTGCTGCTGATCCGGCACACCAAGTTCGGCAAGTCCCGCTGGGTACCCCTGCATCCCACCACGACCCGGGTTCTGCGGCGCTATGCGCAGATCCGGGACCGCGACCCGCGAGCCGCCCCCAGCGAGGCCTTCTTCGTCGGTGATGCCGGGCGTCCAGCCCGGCCCCGAAATATCGAGTACGCCTTCGCCCAGCTGCGCCGACGGCTCCAGTGGACCGCCCGCGGCGGTCATCCGGCACCGCGCATTCAGGACCTGCGGCATCATGCCGACAACCGGATTATGCCGAATCGCGCTGCTGGAAAGCGGCTGGCGGCGCTCGGGCGGTGCCTCGAGTCGGCATAATCACAGGCTCTCGAGGAATGCCAGCAGCTGGTCGTCGGGGCGGTAGCGAGCCGGTTCGATCCCTCGGGGCGTGGTGCGAGACAGCGCCTGCTCCTTCAGGCGGAGGTCTGCATGGAGATACATCTGTGTCGTTTCCACGGACTCATGTCCCAGCCAGAGGGCAATCACCGATCGATCGATACCGTGCTGCAAAAGGTCCATCGCGGCGCTGTGCCTCAGGACATGGGCGGTCACTTTTTTGCGGCGCAGGGAGGGACAGCTTTGCTCGGCTATCTTGGCATGTTTTGCGACCAGGCGTTCGATCGCATCCCGGCTGAGTGGCCCGCCGCGGCTGCTGGGAAAGACTGGCTCTTGAGGCAAGCCGTTACGCTCTTGCAGCCAACTGCCCAACATGGCCGCAACTTCCTCACTCAGTGGTGTTGCGCGTTGTTTTCTGCCTTTTCCTAGGCATGTCACATGGGCCCCGGTTTCCAGAACGACGTCCTGACAGCGAAGTCCGATCAGTTCAGAAACCCGCAGTCCTGTCTGAACGGCCACGGTCAGGAAGGTTCGATCCCGGCGGCCGATCCACGTGGAGGGGTCTGGAGCGGCGATCAATGCATCGATCTCATCGCGGTGGAGAAACTCGATCAGCCGGCGCTCATGGCGTTTGTTCGGCATGGCCAGGACGCGCTGGCAAAGCAGCGCATGGGCGGGCTCCTCCAAAGCGACATATTGAAAGAACGAATGGATTGCAGCCAGGCGGGCGTTGCGGGTGCGCGCGCTGTTTCCCCGCTCCTGTTCGAGATGATCGAGGAACTGCCCGATGAAGGACGCATCGAGATCCTCGAGCCGCAGTTTCGAGGGCGCTGTGCCGAGGCGTTCTGCTGCGTAACGCAGAAGAAGACGGAAGGCATCACGGTATCCAGCGATGGTGTGTCCGCTGGCGCAGCGTTGCCGAAATAGGCGCTCCGTGAAAAAGGATTGAAGCATGGCGGGAAAGCTGTTGGCGATCATGAGCGGACCTCCTCGGCCTTCTCCATCAGGCGCTTGGTGGCCAACTGGAGGAGTTCCGGGACGGCCTCGAGATACCAGTAGGTCTCATTCACGTGAACGTGGCCAAGATAGGTGGCAAGCTTGGGTAACTCGTGCTCGACATCGACCCCCGCGCGGTACCATTGCAGTAACGTGCGGGCCGCAAATCGGTGGCGCATGTCATGAATCCGCGGTCCGCGCCCGTGACCCTTCGCGGCGCCGCGCAGGCCGATCCGTTGGGAGAGTTTCGCGAAGGTGTAACGCGCGCTCCACTCCGTGATGCGTCGACCACGCTCGGAGAGAAAGAATGCCGGTGTTTCCGGGCGGGGAAACACACGCGTTCTTTGCGTGTCGTAGCTTTCCAGCGCATCGCGGGTTGAGCGATGGACTGGCACCAACCGTGACTTGCCGAACTTCGTGCGTCGTATGGTAAGGATTCCTTGCTCCAAATCGACATCCACACGATCGAGCATGAGTGCTTCGCTTACGCGCATGCCCGTGACGGAAAGCAGGCCGAACAGCGTCAAGTAGCTGCGGGCTTTCAGGCCATTGGCGGAAGGCAGCCCTGCGGCGGCGCCAAGGAGCCGCTCGATCTCCTCATCGGTGTAAATGTAAGGAGGGTTACGGTGGTAGCGGTAAGGCAAGAGGCCATCCGGTGGGATCTCGGTGCGCGGATCGGTCACGCTGCGCCAGCGGGCGAAGCGACGCACCACTCCCAGGCGCCCCGCCCATGTGGCTAGCTGCGCGTCGCGGGGTTGTTCGGCCCAGCGAATCGCCAACGCTCGGGTAATATAGGTCGCCTCGTTGGCTTCCAGAAAGGAGACAAAGTTATGTAGCAAGCTCGCCGGTATCCGCAGGCCAAATCCCAGGCTCCGGCGCACGGCAAGATACTCCTCCAAAGCGTCACGTAGCTGGTTCATTGCCCACCCCCTATGTCCGGCCACGGTGGGGCAAGGGAGCGGAGACCGGAGAGGTCGACTTTGGCGTAAATCTCCGTGGTGTTCGGGGAGCGATGTCGGAGCACTTGGCCGATCTCGCTCATGGATGCACCCCCTCGGAGCATCTCCGTCGCCAGGGTGTGGCGGAGTAGGTGGGCGCCCTTGGCAGGCGGTTGGAGACTGGCGCGTTCCAGAGCGCGCCGAACAATGGTCGAGACGGTTGATGGCCCGGCGAAGCCCGAATGGGGTGCCTTCATGCGAACGAAGACCCGGCGCGAGCGGGTCTCGGGACGATCCCGACGCAAGTAGGCAGCCATCGCCTCTCCCGGTTCGGTGAGCAACGGTAAGCGCTCATGCACGAAGCCTTTCCCGCGAATCATCACTTCGCCGGCTCGCCAATTGATGTCATCGATTTCGAGGGCGACGACCTCGCCGGCACGTAGTCCAAGGCGGGCGAGGAGGACCAGGACCGCATAGTCGCGTCTCCCTGTCGCTGTCGTGCGATCGCAGCCATCCAACAGGCGTTGGATCTCCTCCGCGGTCAGGAATTTGGGAACGGACGACAAGCGCCAATCCGCGACGGCCGGCACACAAGCGGCCAGATCGATCTGGGTCTTCGCCTCGCGCAACAAGAATCGAAAGAACGAGCGCAGTGCCGTGACTAGAAGCTGCGCTCTTTTTGCGCCTTGGCAGCGAGCGTGGGTAAGGACGTAGGTGGAGATGTCCGATCCCGTCAGCTCCTCGATACGCAAGGGGCCGTCGCCGAAATGATGGACCAGAAAACCATGGGCAGCGGGCCGGTAGTTCAACACCGTCGCCGTGGTCAGGCCGCGTTCGGTTCGCAGATAGCGCTCGTACCGGCGCTCGAGCTCGGCCAGCGGCGAGGTGTCACAAACCGGCTCAGGAAACGGAATGACCCCCTGACTCTGCAGATACGCAACAAACCTTAGGGTGGTCGGCCTTTGACCTCGCTGCAGCTGTCCCAGGCGCTGCAACTCCTTCAGGAACCGATCGACAATGTGCTCGCTGAGCTGCTCAGCTGTGAGCTGCTCCTCTTGCAGCCACCAACCAAATTCGACGACCCAGAGAAGCTTCAATCGGACTGTCGACGAAGCGTAGGCTTCCTCGACCAGTGAGGTCGAGAACGAATCGAGGTGTTCCCGCAGCGGGTTACTGTGTAAGCGCTCGAGGAAATCGCCCTGTTTTAAGAACTCTTTGAGCATGTCTCTTCTCCTTCCTGACCCTATTGTCAGTCCGGAGAGATGACCGGATTATGCCGCGTCTGAAAACCGTGCTATGGCCGTAACTAGGCAAAACTAGGAGAGAAAAAAGCAAAGGATTGCCGATCACTCGGCATAATCCGGTTGTCGGCATGATGACGCTTATGCCGCGCGCGGCATAAGCGTCATCATTTTGCCATCTCGACGGTGGTGCGATGGTATCGGGAAAAGCAAGACGTGGAGCGGCGGCTACCCGTACTGTCGGCCTTCCTTGGTCATGTCGAAGTCCGGGATACCTATTGGTATCTGTCGGCCTGTCCCGAGCTAATGGAGGCGGCCAAGGACCGGCTGGAAAATCGCTGGGAGGACGTATCGTGAAGCCGCAAACATCTTTCGCCAGCATGTTGACCCGCTTTTTCACCCAGCGGCTGATGCAACAACGACAAGTCAGTCCCCACACCATCCACTCTTACCGCGATACCTTTCGCTTGCTGCTGCGGTTCGCCAAGACGCGTCTTGGCAAAGAGCCGTCCCAACTGGCCTGGGAGGAGATCGACGCGCCGCTTGTTGGCATTTTTCTCGACGATCTTCAGGCGCAGCGTGGGATTGGGGCGCGCACCCGCAATTTGCGCCTGACAGCTATCCGTTCTCTGTTCGGTTACGCTGCCTTCGAACTGCCGGAGCATGCCGAGCAGATCCAGCGGGTCTTGGCGATTCCGGCCCAACGCTGTACGCACGAGCAGGTCCATTACCTGCCCCGGCCGGAAATCGACGCTCTACTCGCCGCCCCGGACCCATCCACTTGGTCTGGCCGGCGTGATCACGCTTGGATCTTGCTGGCGGTACAAACCGGGTTGCGGTTGTCCGAACTGACCGCACTGGCGCGCGAGGATACCCATCTCGGCAGCGGTGCCTATGTGCATGTGCTGGGCAAGGGCCGAAAGGAACGCGCCGTTCCACTCGCCCGTCAGACGGTGGCGGTACTCCAGGCCTGGTTGGCAGAACCGGCAGTGGGCGAAGGGCGGATCCTCTTTCCCAACCGCCGCGGTACTCGCCTGAGTAACGACGGACTCCAGTATCTGCTGGCCAAGCATGTTGCAACCGCCCGTGAAACCTGTCCGTCACTTCGTGGCAAACGAGTGTCTCCACACCTTCTGCGACATACCGCCGCCATGGAATTGTTGCAGGCGGGCGTCGACACAACTGTGATCGCCCTGTGGCTGGGCCATGAGTCGGTGCAGACCACGCACATTTATCTGGAGGCCGACTTGGCGATGAAGGAAAGAGTCCTTGCCAAGACCACACCGCACGAGGGCTCCCACGGGATCTACAAACCCGATGATGCCTTGGTCGCCTTCCTCAAGGCGCTTTGACGCAATAGCGACTATGCCGAGTTATCGACTCGCATGGCTTACCCGAGACCTTAAGTTGAGGGTCACCACGAGGGACAAGAGGAAAAACTCGGCATAGTCTGAAACTCGGCATAGTGGGGCCTATGCCGAACTCGGCATAGGCCCCAGTCGATCTGTCCCTGGTCGCCGGGCAGGGTCTTCAGGCGCAGAAAGGCCTCGGGCCGGGGGCGTGGCCGGTAACAGGCGAGCTGATGGCGGAAGTGGTCGGGGCCGCCGGGGTAGCCCCGTTCACGCACCATGCCGTAGAGGCGGCTGGCGGTGAGCGTGGGGAACTGGGCCAGGGTGTCGGTGATGAACGGCAGATAAGGATCGATCATCGACGGCTGCGCAGCCCGCTCGACCTTCGGCATGCCGGCCTGGGAGAGCACCCGATTGACGACGTTGTGGTGTACGCCCAACTGGCTGGCAATGGTGCCCACCCGCCACTTCTCGACGTAGTGATAGCGCAGGATCTGCGCCTCTTGTTCTTTGCTGATGGCCAATGCGTTTCTCCTCATCTCGTGGCCGGCCGGCTCAAGGGGGCTGAGCCCGGGCGCCTGGTGGCCCCTGTCGGGTGACTGTTCCAAGCGCAGCAGCGGCGGTGGCGCGATGAAGCGGGCCGGTACGCAGGAAAGGTCCGCACTCACGGCCGCAGAAGTGGCAGCGAATGGGCGCCATCATCGGCGCGCCATCCGCACCGCGGCGGCCAGCCGGCCTCGCCGGAACGGGGGGTAGTGGATCATGAGGGGCGGGGCCGGGGAACCCTGATGCGTCACTTTCTGCCTTCTCGCCCGGTAGCGGCGTTGCCGCTCGGCATGCTTGTGCCGGCCCTGGCGGCTCTGCTGGTAGCGCCAGCCGGCGGCCCGCAGAGACGCGCTTCGTGCCGCCTGCGCACACCCTTCAGGGCAATAGATGTTGCCGCGGTCACAGCCACTGCAAATCATCACCTGACGATGACAACGGGCGCAGTTGTACAGGCGTGCAGAGTTCTCCATCGGCGATCCAGGCCGATGAGGACTTGATTGTCAGGGGAAAACGAGAAGGGTGCGGCTCTTTTAGAACGACTCATTCCGCCCAAACCATGGCTTGTGTTTCCGGCCCGTGGAAGCGCTGAAGGTGGTTTCTTTTCCACTCCTGCTTCTTGTGGAATGCCTGATACCTATCCCAGTCGCCACTGGCGCGGATCGCACGAAGCCGAAGGATGCCCTCCGCGGTTTTTAGCGACCAACGCGCCCCCGTTATTTCGAACCGATCAGCAATCAGATGGCGGCACGCGCCTTCGATCACGCCGGTTGCTATCGGGTAACCCTGTTGCATGAACTGGTCGTAACGCAACATCGCAGTATGGTTGGTCAAGTAATTCGCCACTGTCGCGATGACCTCTTGCTTCTTCGCTGACAGCGCGCAGCGCTTGGCCTTGATCCTTATCCCGGCCGCCACTGGGCCGGAACGTCCTTCAAGGATGGCTTGCGCCTTCTCCAACACCCAGTGCTCGGCCGCCTGCGCCTGCTCCTTATCTTTGCTGTCAAAGAAGCACCAGGTCGCGCGCCACAGGTATTCCAGGACATGGATGAAGTCCAGGATCAGCGGGACCTTAATGGCGTGTCGCTTGAACACCCGCTTGATTACCTTGATTTGGTCCTTGTGCCCGTCAACCAGCATCACCCAAGGCCGCTCGCGTTTCGGATCCCGGCGCAGGGATTCCTCCACAATTTGCTCCGTGACCCGCTCCATGTCTGCTTCGATCGAGGCCCATACTCGCTTGTTCTGCGCCTTCGGCGCGTCCTTGCGTGAAGGCTTACCGTCCTCCCCCTGTCTCCCTATCACGTCCACCGCTGAGCGAACGTGGGGCGCCACATCATAGACCGTGGCTACCGTCGCCATGCGCTTGCGGTTGCGTTTCTCCCCCGTGCTCAGACGCGTACACAGCGTATGGTGCTCCTGCTGTGCCGCTTTGCGTGTGGCCTCGCGCAGATCCTCATGACGTAGCGCGATCCCCTTGCCATCCTGGCTCATCACCAGCACGGTGCCCGGCACCTGTACCGGCGTGATGGCGCGCTGGGCGTAGAATGCCTCGAAATCCGTGCTCACCTCCGACACCAGCTCTTGTGCCTGGCGCTTCGGTATCTTGCCCTCTATCAAAGTGGACAGTCCTTCAAGCGAGGCATCGAATGCGTTCTGACACACGGCCAGACTGATACATGCCCTCAGACCGTAGGTGTACTTCCTCTTCGGCATATTGAGGGCTTCATCCAGCGGAAAAAGACACTTACCCTGGGGGTGGCTGTAACCCTTTCTGCGATAGATGACTTCGCCAAACATACTCTCTATCTGGCGCTCGCAGCCTTCCCGGTAATAGGTGCGCACGACGTTGTCATGGCCCGTCACGGCTTCCCGCTTCACCTCTTCATTCGAGCGCACATCAAGCCCCGCCTGATACAGCAGCCGGCACAGCTCCTGCCCTTCCTGGTGGATCATGCTTTCCAGTTCGTCATGGCGCTGATTGGACGCTTCAGGCGACCGCAAACGGCTGATCACTCGCTCTAGCTGATCCCTCGTTGCGGTGAATTCATCGAATGTGGTCGGCTCGACTTTCGTATATGCTTTTTGCACAGGGTGTCTCCAATGGGGGGGGAGTTGGCCTCAAACTGCTTGTCTCCCCGTTGGTTACACCCTGTATTTTCTCCATGAAATATGCAACTACTTGTTTCTATTGGCCGATCAACTCGTTCTATAAGATCTGCACCCAAACGAGAAATAGTGTGCGGGCACGTGCTCTGCACGGCCCGGGGTGCGATACCGGGATCGACCGCCAAGTCAATTAGACCCGGTATCGCACCTGTCTCAACGGCCCCTCTTCATCTACCCGATTCCGGCACTCCTGTCACCGGTTGCTCGCGGCCGCCCGCCAGACGGCTCAGCGACTGGTTGGCCTGGCAATCAATCCTTCGCCAGATATGCGCGGGTTTTTACAGCCATCTACAGTTGGGCCCGTCACCTGCTGAAGCAAGTCGCCGGGGCTCGCCGGGCGGCCTGATTACTCGCCCTGCGGAAAACCGCGCGCCCGGCTGACGGGGTTTTCTGCCGACGCCCTGCGGCCGCAGACTTAGCATTGTACCCGTCCATATCAAGTTCTGACGGGAGACACACCATGCACCGACTACTCACCGACCGACAGCTACGCGAGAAACTCGGCGGATGCTCCAGCATGACCCTCTGGCGCATGCGCCGAGACGGCAAACTGCCCAAGCCGAGGAAGCTCGGCAAGAAGAACGTCACGCCTGAGGACGAAGCGGACGCCGCAATCGCCGCGTTGATTGGACTGTGAGGGCGGACTCGTACCGAGGGTCGAGCTTTCGATACTTTTTTCTTTTCAGAGTGTTGCAAAGGCCTCGTGTCCAGATCATGTCTATCCAGCAGCGGTTTGCGGCCCAGGATCGATATCATGTTCCAGAGAGAGCCAGAATTGTTCGGCGCGATGACATGACAAGCCGTCCTTGCGAAACCTCCTTTCGGACACATTAGAGTGGGCCTGGTGCGGCAGTCTGAGTTCTCCCGATGTTTGCAACGGAGAACCAAGGCCATGCCCCATGAGGATAGTTTCACGGCCGAGAAACTGGAGGCGCAGCTCGCAGAGCACTACGGTCCGCTGCTCACCCAGCCTCGGCTCGCCGAGCTCCTTGGCCGTAGCGCCGGCGGGCTGCGCTGCAGTCTGTGCACGCCAAGGAATGCGCGCACCCGAGCACTGAAGGCCTGTGGCCGCAAGATCGGCCGGCGGGTCTATTATCCAGCCCTCGAGGTAGCGCTAATCATCAGCGGCGCCGAAGACCCATGGGCCAGACCATCCGCCGCGCCGCGCGCCGCCATCGCTTCGTCATCGTCGACCAGGCCGCGGTGGAGGACACCCGTCTCTCCTGGGCCGCACGCGGCCTGCTCGCCTACCTGCTGTCGCGGCCGGACGACTGGAAGGTATTAGTCAACGATCTCAAAAAGCGCGGCAATCTTGGTCGGGACGGTATCTATGCGCTGCTGCGTGAGCTGCGGGAAGCAGGTTACGTGGCCTTCGAACGCAATCGCGACGCGCAGGGCCGCATGCGCGGCGGCACCTACATCGTCTCCGAAATACCGCATCCGGCTTTGCCGGATATGGACACGCCGGTTCCGGCTGCACCGCGTCCGGTGAGCGCGGGCGCATTACCCAAGACTGATGGAAAGAAAAGAACCACTACTACAACAAGACCGACAGACACCTACCCCCTGGCAGACGCCAAACGGGAAGCCCACCAACTGCAATTCCCGGAGTGGCTACCGGCCGAGATGCGCGCGCCAGCCACGCGACTCGTCGCCAGCCTCGACCGTCCCGACGCCCAGCTCGTCATAGACGAGTGGGCTGGCGCGCTGGTCGCCGGCGCGATCCAGCGCTCGCCACTCGGTTACCTCAAGACGCTGGCAGTACGCTGCCAAGCCGGCGACATGAGCCTGCAATATGCAGGCGTCACGTTGCCGTTGTCGTAGTCGTCGCGAACGCGATGTCGCACTATTACAGTGTAATAATTGGCCGACCTCCGAGCCGGATCGCCGAAAACGAACGAAGCCGCGCATGTCACTAGCGAGCGAAGCGGGGTAGTGACATGGGCGGCAACCCCAACAACCGCGCGGCGTGCCGGCCGATTTTCCGCGTGACGCGCGAATGACGCGTTCACAGAATGACCCCAACGCAACCGATTTACCCGCGGCCACTGCGGCAAAGTGGCAAACCCGTGTGCAACAACCTCAAGGAGGTGAATCGACAAGCAACCCACTGGCTCGCAGGAGCCAGCAAGCGCCGACCGCCGTTCCCACCGGAACGCCCGGCGCGGCCTGAAACCAGGCCAGACTGAAGTGGGACTAGTGCCCTGCGACACATACCGTCGCCTCGCGAAGCGAGGTCCGGCCCGACAACGCTGCAGCGTTACCGGGGTGTCAGAAACACTTACCAGACAGCGAAGCACTGACGAACGACGAGCGAAACGCAGCGAGGCTGGACGGAACCCGGCGGCGGCCAGGAGTATTTGATCCAGGCGAGGGATCTGGCGCGGCAAGACTTGCACGTCTGTGCCTTGCTCCTGAGTATCCCCGAAGAGCTCGCCGCGCGCCTCGCGGATGTCACACCGGCTGGCCTTTCTCGCGTCGCGGCGTTCAAACCACCGCTGGTGTCCCCCAGGCTGGGCGACTGGTGGTGGGAGCGACTGCTTACAGCGTTGACCGACGGCGATGGCGACGAACTCCAAGCAGTCCTCGAGCACGCCGGCCTGCTCACAGCCGACTAGCCCATACGCATTCCCGGCAGCCAGCGACCATCATGGGCACAGGAATGGATTCCATCGTTGCCCACGGTCCGGAACGGCTCATCAACGCCCGACTCGCCGCCGATCCGGCCTGGAAGAAGACGGTGGCGGTCCTCGATGCGACCCGCCTCATCGAATTGGGGGTCCGGACTGGATTGGTCTGTCAGTTGACGAAGCTGGACAGGAAGACCGCGAATCGACTGTACCGGCAGATCTACGATCGACCCTCTCCGCCCGGGCAGTTCCCGTTCACCGACTCCTGGTTTCCGAAAAGCGAGCGACGCATGCTCCACGCCGCCATCGTCTGGCGTATTCACAAGCACCTGCGCGAAACCAGCGACCGGCCCGCCCGCATTCTGATCGACCTCTACGCGATCTACCGGCAGCTTATTCAGGAGGATCTGCTCGAGATCTGCCACGTCGCCTTCGTCCCTGCGGGCCGAGCTGCCGGAACAGCGGGCGCGGGACATCGAATCGGCCATCGTCGACATCGATGAGATCCTGGCGACGTTCACCGACCTGTTGTCCATCGCCGAGGCAGAGGTGGGCGTGCACGGCGCCACGTTCGAAGGCGTGGACGTGTCGGGGTTGACCGAGAACGTTGCCGAGCTGTACGCTGCGGCGGCGGAAGAGCGGGAGCTGCAGTTTCGATGAAGGGTGGAGCCGGGCATCCGCGCCCGGGGCAAATCCAGTCTGTTGTCCCAGGCCCTCCGCAACCTGCTGGAGAATGCCATCAAGTTCACGCCCTCCGGGGGACGCGTGAGCGTCGATCTGGCCTCATGTGAGGCAGGCTTTGTGGTCAGCGTCGCCGACACCGGCCCGGGCATTGCGGAGGCTGACCGGGAGCGTGTGCTGCAGCGGTTCGAGCGACTCGATGCCGCGCGCTCGACCCCGGGCAGGGGCCTGGGCCTGAGTGTGGTGAGCGCCATTGCGGCGCCACATGGCGCCGAACTGGTTCTGTCCGACAACGCGCCGGAGCTGCGGGTGAGTCTGCGCTTCGCGTGATGCCACCGACCCACCAGCGGCCGGTGCGTTGTAGACTTTAAGTGTGCGTCGTGGAAGGCCACGCCCAGGGTGGTGCGGCTGCCCTCCAGGACCCGGCTCACGCCATGGCGCGGCGGAGCTGTCAGTGCACCACCGGGTTTCCTTCGGCGTCGATGCGCCGTACCTCGCCCAGTTCCAGCGCCTCTACCGCGCTGGCGATCTCCGTCCAGTCGCCGATCACCACCCAGGTGATGCGGTTCGGGTGGAACTGCTCGGTGGCGATGCCGGCGTGTACATCGAGCGTCCCGACGGCTCGCTGCGCTTCCGCTGGGTGAGGGCCCCGATCAGCACCGAGTTGGCCGGGCTTACCCAGACCCTGGCGCGGCGCATCGGCCGCTACTTCGAGCGCCAAGGCTTGTTGGAACGCGATGCGGAGAACAGCTACTTTGCTGGCGACGTGCTCGAATCCCGTCCGATGGAACAGTTCCTGGGTTCGTCGATCACCTACCGCATCGCCGGTGGGCCACAGCAGGGTCGCAAGGTGTTCACGATACAGACGCTGCCGGCGTGTGACGAGCCCTTCGATGCCGGGATCGGCAAGGTGGGGGGGGGTTCCCCCTGCACGCCGGTGTGGCGGCGCGGGCGGATCAACGGCAGAAGCTCGAGCGGCTGTGTCGCTACATCAGCCGGCCGGCCATCTCGGAAAAGCGCCTGTCGCTGACGCCGAACGGCAACGTCCGGTACAAGTTGAAGACGCCGTACCGAGACGGCACCACGCACGTCATCTTCGAGCCACTAGACTTCATTGCCCGGCTGGCAGCCTTGGTGCCGAAACCGCGGGTCAACCTGACGTGCCCCCTAGTGTCAGCATGTCAGAACTCCCTTTCCGGAGTCATCGACGCCAGCCGAATGGCGCGCCACGAGGGCCTTAGCGCGGGTTGAGCTTTCGCTAATAGAAGAAGCGTTGGCATTTAGGAGCCCACTTCCTAAGCTTCTTCCCCCGAGCGAATTAGGTCTCCAGTAGGCTCCATCTGGGCGGGCACGTTCCCCAGGTTGCGCGGGACCGGGTAGGCCTGTAGCCAGTCGTCGGGACAGGGCCTGACAAGCTCACGGGCCTCGTCGACCTCGCCGAACATCCAGGTGTCCCCCAGCTGCGGGTTGAGAATGACTGGCATGCGGTAGGGGTTCTTGCCGGTGTTGTGGAGCGGCCTCATGAACTGGTTGGCGTCGGTTGTGATGATCCCCACCGTGGCCCCTTCATTCGTCCCGTCCTTCGACGTCCAGGGGTTCCAGAGGCCGGCGAAAAGAAACGGGTGCAGATCTTATAGAACGAGTTGATCGGCCAATAGAAACAAGTAGTTGCATATTTCATGGAGAAAATACAGGGTGTAACCAACGGGGAGACAAGCAGTTTGAGGCCAACTCCCCCCCCATTGGAGACACCCTGTGCAAAAAGCATATACGAAAGTCGAGCCGACCACATTCGATGAATTCACCGCAACGAGGGATCAGCTAGAGCGAGTGATCAGCCGTTTGCGGTCGCCTGAAGCGTCCAATCAGCGCCATGACGAACTGGAAAGCATGATCCACCAGGAAGGGCAGGAGCTGTGCCGGCTGCTGTATCAGGCGGGGCTTGATGTGCGCTCGAATGAAGAGGTGAAGCGGGAAGCCGTGACGGGCCATGACAACGTCGTGCGCACCTATTACCGGGAAGGCTGCGAGCGCCAGATAGAGAGTATGTTTGGCGAAGTCATCTATCGCAGAAAGGGTTACAGCCACCCCCAGGGTGAGTGTCTTTTTCCGCTGGATGAAGCCCTCAATATGCCGAAGAGGAAGTACACCTACGGTCTGAGGGCATGTATCAGTCTGGCCGTGTGTCAGAACGCATTCGATGCCTCGCTTGAAGGACTGTCCACTTTGATAGAGGGCAAGATACCGAAGCGTCAGGCACAAGAGCTGGTGTCGGAGGTGAGCACGGATTTCGAGGCATTCTACGCCCAGCGCGCCATCACGCCGGTACAGTTGCCGGGCACCGTGCTGGTGATGAGCCAGGATGGCAAGGGGATCGCGCTACGTCATGAGGATCTGCGCGAGGCCACACGCAAAGCGGCACAGCAGGAGCACCATACGCTGTGTACGCGTCTGAGCACGGGGAGAAACGCAACCGCAAGCGCATGGCGACGGTAGCCACGGTCTATGATGTGGCGCCCCACGTTCGCTCAGCGGTGGACGTGATAGGGAGACAGGGGGAGGACGGTAAGCCTTCACGCAAGGACGCGCCGAAGGCGCAGAACAAGCGAGTATGGGCCTCGATCGAAGCAGACATGGAGCGGGTCACGGAGCAAATTGTGGAGGAATCCCTGCGCCGGGATCCGAAACGCGAGCGGCCTTGGGTGATGCTGGTTGACGGGCACAAGGACCAAATCAAGGTAATCAAGCGGGTGTTCAAGCGACACGCCATTAAGGTCCCGCTGATCCTGGACTTCATCCATGTCCTGGAATACCTGTGGCGCGCGACCTGGTGCTTCTTTGACAGCAAAGATAAGGAGCAGGCGCAGGCGGCCGAGCACTGGGTGTTGGAGAAGGCGCAAGCCATCCTTGAAGGACGTTCCGGCCCAGTGGCGGCCGGGATAAGGATCAAGGCCAAGCGCTGCGCGCTGTCAGCGAAGAAGCAAGAGGTCATCGCGACAGTGGCGAATTACTTGACCAACCATACTGCGATGTTGCGTTACGACCAGTTCATGCAACAGGGTTACCCGATAGCAACCGGCGTGATCGAAGGCGCGTGCCGCCATCTGATTGCTGATCGGTTCGAAATAACGGGGGCGCGTTGGTCGCTAAAAACCGCGGAGGGCATCCTTCGGCTTCGTGCGATCCGCGCCAGTGGCGACTGGGATAGGTATCAGGCATTCCACAAGAAGCAGGAGTGGAAAAGAAACCACCTTCAGCGCTTCCACGGGCCGGAAACACAAGCCATGGTTTGGGCGGAATGAGTCGTTCTAAAAGAGCCGCACCCAAAAGAAACATGCCCCCGTCCGCCGGGCGGATGCAGTGCCGCTGCTTCTCGCCGCTGACCTCAGGCCACTCGTAAAAGCCGGCGGCCGGCAGCACACAGCGCCTCGACTTGAAGGGCGCGGCGTACATCCGGCTCTCCTCGAGGCGCTCGCCGCGGAGATTCCAAGTGGGCATGCGCCAGGCTTTCTTGTCGGACTTGGGCGGGAGCAGGGTCCAGTACATCTGCTCCAGTGCTCGCTCACCGTCCGCGGTGCCTCGCGCCACCGGCACCAGGCTCGTGATGCGGACATCATAGCTCTGTTGCCACCATGGGGGCACGTGGCCCACGTAGCCCTCGATAGCACGCTGGTCCGGGGTGATGTAGCGAGTGCACATTCATATAGCGTAGCATCCGGCCTTGAGTATTCGCACAGCCAACCGGGGCGCACGCCTTCTATGCGGCGACAGGCAAGGAGCCGCTGCCCCGGAAAGCTGCGGCCGCCTCAGATGCGGTAATGCCTTGCAACCGCCAGTGACTCGGTCCCGCCGATATCGAGATAGTGAGACGTTGACGAGACTGAGTTCTGGCCTAGCAAGTTGCGAACGACCTCGATGTTCTTGGTCTCCTGGTACACCCGGGCGGCAAGTGTTCGCCGGAGGCTATGAGTACTGTACGCATCGGGGTTCAGGCCGATGGATGCGACCCAGGCCTTGACGCGCTTCCGATACTGCGCGGTGCCAATGGGCGGACCGTGGTTGTCGTTCCTACCCGTGAAGAGGAAGTCCGAGGCGGATTTTGCGCTGAAGGCCACCCAGGCCTCCAGGGCCGCCCTCGTATAGGGGCCAACTTCTACCTGGGCGATGTGCCCCGTCTTACGCTGCCGAATGACGAGGGCCGTCCTCACGTGCCATGCTTCATCCATCACGTCCCCCACCCTGAGGGCGAGCAAGTCGGAGGATCGCAGCATAGAGTCCAGCGCCAAGGAGAACAGCGCGAGATCACGTCTCGCGAAGTTGCGTTCGAGACACCGGCGAATACGCCAAATCTGGTAGTGCTTGAGGGGGGCCTTCGGGCCGACGAGGCGGCCCTTGTTCCAAGGGGTCGATGTGGTCTGCATGAGTGCGTCCTCCTGTAGAGATGCACTCATAAAGATAATCCTTGAATAAGTAAATGCTGAAGCTCCGCTGTCGGGAACACCGTTCCTGAACGCGCTCGCTTCTTCTTATTTGCGGAACCGGAAGCCTCACCGAGGTCATCGCGGCGCGACATTCAGCTGGCGTGGGCTCCTCATTAATCCTACATTGCGCTCTGACCGCCCCGGCCTCGCTTGGCTAGGGTCACTCGCGCACGGTCTGTGCTGTTGGGTGCAAACACCTCGTGACAAACTCACCGGGAGTTGATTTGGTGTGGCGGGACAGGATACTAATGTCCCGTCCCACAACAAACTTTCAATTCTCACGGCCCCGCACCAGGGCATGTAGCGTTCTCTCCAAATTCTTGAACATTGTTACGGGGCAGGACACTAGCAGTCCTCGTCATTGACCACCTGGTTGCCCAATTCGTCCATGAGCGGGGTTCCTAATTTATCGGTCTTGATAGTACGGATAAACATCATGCGCTCGATGCGGTCGAACTGACCTTCCATAGCCGCATCAACGTCTGTTTCCCGAAGACCCGAGTAGATCATTACACGCCCCCGCTCTTCCATCCTGCGGACTTCTTCGGATGGCTCAAAAAGCATCTTTCGCTGCCAGGCCTCATCATCTGGCCGGACGGACTCAACCAATTCTACTCGCGACTCGGGTGTTCCGCCCGGCCCATGGGTTCCGGGCTCATCTGCCAACGCCACCCCGTGGAACCATGTGAACCCGGCCACCATCACGCCTACTGCCAAAGCATCAAGATTCTTCATAGTCAATTTCCCTTTTTTCCTTTGCGTCTACCCAGGGCCCCTTCCTTCAGCAGAAGTCGCGTCCGCGTGAGGGCATCGCGGACCTTCGTGTAGCTGTGCGGTACTTACCTGCGCTTCCGTGCCCACCCGCTGGCCCCCTAAATGCTTACCCGTTTCCAAGATAATGCCCTGCCTTACAAGTACTCACTCTACCTCCCGCTGTCAAGGAAATGGCTTAACCTGGAGCAAAGAGTTCGCTTTTTCTAAAAGCGAAACTGTCGGATTTCTTTACAGTGGTTCGAGCCCTCCAGGACCCGAATTCCTGGATTGGCGCGCTTTTTCTATTTCCGAGCCCCTCGTCTCAGGATGAGTATGTCCGCTTTCGACCCCGAGCAGTCCTTTAGAATGTGTTGATGGAGACCGCCGAACTTTTGGAACCGGCACCAGCAGCAGCGGCGTTTCCCAACACTGAAAAGACCACCAGTAACAAGCGTCACCTATGCTCAAGCATGTACTGCCGGACTGGCGCGTCCAGTCGGTCAATCTCAGCTTTCAGATCGATCTCAAGTTGATCTACGTCCAGGATCTCGGACTTTTCGGTGGACCACTCTTCCGGAGGTAAACGGCCAACTTGTTGCAGCAATGCTCTTTCACTGTCAGCAATACGGAGAGGTGGTGTTACGCGCTTTTCTTTTTCGGGCTTAAGCGCCTCTCGTGCATCCCATACGTTGTCTTGCATCTCAGCGAAACGAAGGCGGAACATGCCACTCACCTTGTTCAAAAAGACGTCTAATTCTACGCAAAATCGATCTTCTCTGATCCCGTGAACTCGTGCCTCCAGCAATTGGTCCTGGAATACGCGGTACTTAGTCATCATCTCCGCCCACCGCAAATTGATAAGCCAGCGCTTTCTCTTCAGCTCATTCTCAAGATCGTTCACACACTGCCTGTCGCCGTAGGCATCCCACTCGTCTTGCGACGATCCTGGCTCCGGAGTTGGCTCATGCTTTTCGTCGCAATCCTTATTGACCTCGTTAGGCCTCACTACCGGATATCGCAGGTCAACGATTGCATCGTGCAGTTGAAATAGCGAGCGACGATAGTTAAGTGCGACCTGATAATTCGTCTTCCCGGCCGTTTCCTCCCTCCAAACTCTTAGTTGTCTGAACGCGGCAATGGATGTGACAACCGCGACCAGCACGGCGAGGAACCCCGAGACGTCATCAAGTGACTTGAAAACTGCCTGAAGGCCACCAAGGACTTCATCCGCTGGATGCATGATCGTGAAAATCCCCGTTTCTATCGGTCGAGCGATGCTCTATGAATAGTCGCAAATCATTGCAGATACGCCTACCGAGCGCACATTTTTTCGTTTCACAACGCGCTGGAGAACGCGCATTGGCTGAGGTTGGCTCGTAAAGCACCGTCATAGTTGATGCTGACGCGCCGCGAATGTCTCTTCCTGGGCATTACGGTGACACCTTACAATTTACACGATTTTTTGTTGCCTCGGGTCCTTCTTCTCGGAAGGGGGCCGGCCCCGCTTGCCTGGGCGCAAAGGTCGACCAAGTCGCTTCTCGAGTTCGCCCAGTTCTCGGTCACCCATTAATGGTCGCCCTATGCTCTGACCCCGAGTAAGAGCGGCAACCCGTTCAGGATCCTCTGGTGTAAGGACTCCGGGTGACACTCTGGCGGATGCGGATCCTCCCCCGCTGCCGGAGGGCCTCCCGGGACACAGGGAGGCTCCTCTTCCACGCCGCCGCCGGGGCCGGTACGCGGGGCCATGGTTCAGACGAGTCGGCCACCATCCCAGCCGCATTTTCTGGACGGCGGCGCGGCTTACGCCCGCCATCGCCCCACCTGTCCGGCGGCCCTCGCCGGGTATAGGCGGTATAGACCACCTTTTCAGTGGCTCGTAGCGGGTACTCTTGCCTGATCGCCTCGGTACCTGCCGTCGGCAGGCCGCTCCGGCTCGCACCATCAACGTGCAGATCGGCGTCTCGCGCCCCGAAACCTTCCAACGGCGGCCTCGCCGGCGCGCTTCTCCCCCTTCCGATGGTCCTCTGGATAAGCGAGACCGTTGCCGCGCCGCTGACGGCACAGCCCAAACGAAATCCTCGTGGGGTTACCCCGTCTTGTCGAAGAACCCCGTTGCGGTGGCGTTCGGTACGGCGGCCGCCTGGCGCCTTCGGGTGACGGCGCTTTCGCCTCCAGGTGGGTGAGGATCTTCTCAATGACGTTGGGACCCTCGATGCAGGCAATGATCCGCACCGCCCCGCCACAGGCCGGGCATGTCGCAATATCTATCCCGAAGACTCGCTTCAGGCGCTACGTCCAAGTCATCGAGGCGCGGCGTTCGGCTGGCGTAGGCTCCCCCTCCGCCGGCGTGACGTGTTCGCCTCCTCTGCCCCGCCTAGCTGGTGTCACCCGCGCGCAGTATTGACTGTTCGGGGCAAACACCCCTTGACGGGTCAGCTTGACCCGCGGTTTCGGTACCAAGGCCGCCAACCGGTCAATAAAGTCGTGACTATGCTAATCTTAAGTGAAAGGCGCAGACGCGGAACAGGGAGCCATCCATGCCTCGATCCCCCATCACCGATTTCGGCATCAGCGCAAGAGACCTTCCCAACAAGGTGGTAATCCCCGAGCTAGACGCCCTCAATTTTATCCCTAATGGGCACGGCATGCCGCTGCACGACCTGACGCTCCGACCTGGCCAGCACCGCCGAGTATCTTTTAGAGCAACACCACCGTCATCGGTTGAAATTGCGGTCCGAGCACACGAGTGGTTCGACCTCGACCTCTTGAACGCGTCCCGCTCCGCTGTCCCCCCATTGAATCCGTTCGGGGCGATTACTCCTGCGGAGGTTTCGGCGACGACTTTGGCTGCGACCGAAACTCCTCCCAGTCCAACGAACGCTCCGAGGCGCCTAGCCTTTCGGACTACCCCTGATCTTGTGGCGCACAGACGTTCAATAACCGATGATGCCGGCATCTCTTCCATGCGCGCAGCAGCAATACGACCTGTTGGTGGACGAGACATTCTGAACCCCAGAGGAATATTCGACCCATTCGACCCATTCGACCCACTCGACCCACTTCCGCCAACCGATCTTCCTCCGAAACTGACATTCCCAGTCGAGGTTGTTGTATCGGTGAGAGATGGTCAGGAATTAGATCGCGACACGCTGCACGCGATAGCCGGCAGTCCTTCGCCAGCCAAATTCGAGGTCGAAAGCATCGACGGCAATGAGGTCATTGACGTGACCTTCATTAACCCAAACGATCAGGCAATTATTTGCACGTACTGCAGGGTCAGCGTCAAGCGCAAAGTTCGTTCGTCAGTGACTCGAATGGATACTGAGATGTTTCTTCGCGCCTTCAACGGTGCCGTGGAATCGCTGAACCCCAAGATCTACGTCATCGATGGTCAAGTTCGGGTCTCACTCGAAGGAGAAATCGCCGAACATCTCGGAATCGAAAACATCAGATGGGACCTGCCGGCATCTTTCTCCGGCGGTGCGACGTTTGACGCAGACGAACTAGAAATCATGAGCCTGCACGAAATGATCCGGATGGTCATTGAGCTTAGGCATCCCCTCATTTTTAACTCAAATAATACCGAAGGCATCGCGGAACACGCGTTGCTCGTGGAGGAGTTCGGTGAACTTCTCGAATAACGGGCGCAATCGCTCCTCAGGCCAATTCGGAATATGTTCGTAGAGCATCAGTCCCTGGCGAAACAGCGAGTGGGTACGCCGCTTAACGGTATTTGCCTTCAGCCAGCGATCGTAGCCCAACGCCTCTCCCGCGGCACCGAGCAGCGACAGCAAGGCGATGGCCAGTGCACTGATCAGCAACAACCGGTCGCGGCGCTCCGGGCGACCGATCCGCAGCGAGGACATCCCCATGCCGAAGCGCAGATCCTTGATGTCGCGGAAGCTCGTCTCAATCCCCCAGCGCTTGGCGTAGTAACCGATGAGCGTCTTCGCCTTCGCCTCGCGGTCACTGGCAGCCAGGCACCACGGCTCCTTCATGTCCTTGGCCTGCACACACACGACCGTGGCCACGGGCAGGGCTTGGGAGTCGGTCAGCGTCGCATCGCGCAACGTGCGCGCCCGGCCATGGGTACCCACCCACTTCGCTGCCTTGCGCCGCTCGCCCTTGGCGTTGGTGATGTAATACTGGCTGCGCAACCGCACCACATAGCCGAAACCCAACTCCTCGCTCAGCAGCTTCAACAGCTTGCAGTCCGCAAAGCCCCGATCGGCCACGATCGTCACCGCCACCCCCGCCGGCAGCACCTCATAGAGCCGACACAGCAACGCATCCTCGTAATCCGTCTGCCGGCCCTTGAGGGTGGCAGCCTCCACCGTCTGCCACAGCAACGGTGTGGCACGACCATGACGGGTCAGCATCGACAGCACCAGCGTCTCGTGCCCGTCATTGGCAAAGCTCGTCCAGTCCAGCGCCACCACCACCTTGGTACGTGCGCCGATAACATAGGGCACCCAGCACGCAAAGAACCTAGCGAGTTTGATGCCGCGGTTGCTCAGCAGCCGGTCCACCTGCTTCACACCATGCTTGCTCAGCGTCCCCTGGGCATGCGCCAAACCCTGACCGATGGCATGCACTGCCAGCGAAGCGCTGGTCAGCACCCCCCAGGCCGCGTTCGCCAGCGACAACACGCGCTTGGCGTGCAAGTCGCCGTCGAAAAGCGTATCAATGAACTCGATGATGTCATCCTGCCGAAGCGCCTGTGCTGCTTTCATCGCCGGTCCTCATGGTGATTGTGAGGACTCCAAGAATGATCTTCAGATCAACAAGTTGCAAGTCATTGTTGAGATTAAAAATGAGGGGATCCCTGAGGTCATTGAGTTATTTCAGTCCAGGATCGCAAAACGCATGCTCCAAGCCGTCGTACCAGACGTTACCTCGGCGTTGAAGTTAGATATTCGACGTCAAACACACGTTGAGGTTCCAGCATTTGTTGATGCCGTCGCCGACGCATACTTCGACCCGAACGTATTTTTCTTCGATGTGATTCTCCAGCGCGTCACCCCTGATAACGTCAATGGATCGTTGCGCGATAGCCTTCGTAAGATAGTCACATCGGTTCTCGATGAATATCCCATGATTGCCGACCGGGGATCCCATCTCCCGGCCGATCCTGCGTTCGTCACGCGTTATTGCCTTTCCGGTATCCATGGCAACTGGGGACCCATTGGCGTGGAGGTGCCTCAAATTAGCGCCACCGTGTTTTTGGCGTGCAACCATTCTCGAAAGAAAATTCCTGCTCCTTTTGGAGATCTCCCGCACGATAGGCTCACCGTTGGCACGGTACGGCCTTCTATCCACTTGGCGTTCGACGTCGCCGACTTCAACATTGACATCGACGTGCCTCCTTGGCTTACCTTTATTAGCGCCGGCACGGTCAATCTTGGAGCTTTTCTCGCAGAACAGGGACTCGAGGAGTTGGCAGATTACCTCGGTGGTAAAGCCGAACACGAAGTTCCACACGCTGTTCACTCGGCCGTTGATTCCAGATCTGAGCAATACGGTGAACTCATATCGGATACTTTTAGAACAATCGCGAACAGGGATCTCAAGAGTCCCGAGTTCTCGGCGGTTATTGCTCCCCGTACTGACCCTCGAGCTCGTCGAGCCAGTCTTCGGTGAGCGCATCGAGTTCGTCTAGTTGTTCCCGGGAGTAATCTTCCGGGGCGTAGTGCTCGAGCCAGGAGATCAGGAAGCTCGTAATACGCTCACGAGGGAAGTCCGGATACGCCTTCTGTATGCATTCGATGGACTGATCGAAGCTGAGGCGTTGGGCCTCGGGCCAGATGATCTCGCGTCGTCCGGGATCGAGCTGCACGTCGTCCATGAGCGCCCAGAGAGCGTCTGAAACTTCGATGGAGCGTTGGCCCTGGGACGAGCCCATGTAGTCGAGTAGCCCGCCGGCGAAGGGATGCTTCTCACTCATGTCGATAGCATAACACTGGCGGACGTTCGATCATCAGGTACGCAAGGCGCTGCCGCCGAGTCATCGATGTCGTTTGACACCCTAGCTGAATGAAGCTAGTCTGCTGGTCGTCACGGACACGGATCGGCAGCGATGGGCAGCTACTTCGGATCGAAGGCGACGTCGGGTTTGTGCCAGGCGATCATCGCCCTGATGCCGCCCCACGACACCTACATCGAGAGCCACCTCGGCGGCGGGGCGATCATGCAACGCAAGCCGCCGGCGCTCGTCAACATCGGCATCGACCGCAATCGGCGAGCACTCGCGAAGTTCGAATGCCCCTATCCGGTCGAGCTGGTGCATGGTTGCGCGCACCGATTCCTGGCCGAGTATGCGTATCGGGGGCGAGAGCTCATCTACTGCGACCCGCCCTATCTGCAGCCGACCCGCCGCGGCGAGCGCCGATACCGTTTCGACTACGAAGAGCACGACCACGTGGCGTTGCTCGAGCTGCTCAAGTGCCTGCCCTGTCACGTGATCCTCTCCGGCTACCCCTCGGCGCTCTACGACGAGCGGCTGGCCGGGTGGCGCAGCCTCGAGCTTCAGGTGATGAACCAGGCGGGCGTCGTCACCGAGAAGCTGTGGTTCAACTTCAGCGTCGAGCGCCTGCACTGGGCGCGCTATGCGGGCAAGAACTTCACGGACCGCCAACGCATCAAGCGCAAGGCGGTGAGCTGGGCCCGCCGCTACGAGGCCATGCCGCCCGCCGAGCGCCTGGCGGTGCTCTCGGCCGTGATGGCCGTGGAAGTCCAGGAGCCCGAGCCCGGCACGCCTTCTCCATAACCGGCCCCGCGCGGTGGGCCAAATCACCGTTTCATTCACTTCATGGGAGGTGGACGATGTCGCTATGGGAGTCCTGGTGGAAAGCAATCTGGCTGCTGCGTCCGGCGTTCTCGCGCCTGCGCACCTTCCTGTGGTTCGCCACCGCCGTGGCCGGTCTCACCGTGCGAGGCGATCTTTTAGGCGTGACCAGCCTCGTGCGGGCGCTCGCCCTCAAGCCCCGCTTCTACGACAACCTGCTGGATTCGTTCCACAGCCGCGCCATCAAGCTCGAGCGGCTCGCGGCGCTGTGGACCCAGGCCGTGCTGCGGCTCTTTCCCGCGCCGCTGCTCGTCAACGGCCGCCGCGTCATGGTCGGGGACGGGATCAAAGTCCCCAAGCGCGGCAAGAAGATGCCCGCCGTGAAGCTATTGCATCAGCAGTCCGACGCCAACACCAAGCCCGAATACATCATGGGACACTCCCTTCAGGCGGTGAGCCTGCTGGTTGAGGCCGACCAAAGCGTCTTCGCTGTCCCCCTCGCCGTGCGCATCCACGAGGGCCTCGTCTTCTCCAATCGCGACCGGCGCACCCTGCTCGACAAGATGCTCGCCCTGATTCAGACCGTGGCGATCACGGAACCCTTCTACTACGTTGCCGATGCCTACTACGCCGCCGGCAAGATGGTTCGCGGCCTCATCGCCGAGGGCAACCATCTCGTCACCCGCGTCCGATCCAATGCCGTCGCTTACACCCCCTATCACCAGCGCGGCCCGAGGAAAAGAGGCCGGCCGAGACGCTACGGGAAGAAGCTCAAGCTCAGGTCACTGCTGAACGACACGAACGACTTCCAATCCGCGCCAAGCCCCGTCTACGGCGAGGACAACGTCACGATTCGGTACCAGGTCCGAGACCTGCTCTGGCGGCCCGCCGGACAGCTCGTGCGCTTCGTCGCCGTCATCCACCCGACCAGATGTAGATGGCTGTAAAAACCCGCGCATATCTGGCGAAGGATTGATTGCCAGGCCAACCAGTCGCTGAGCCGTCTGGCGGGCGGCCGCGAGCAACCGGTGACAGGAGTGCCGGAATCGGGTAGATGAAGAGGGGCCGTTGAGACAGGTGCGATACCGGGTCTAATTGACTTGGCGGTCGATCCCGGTATCGCACCCCGGGCCGTGCAGAGCACGTGCCCGCACACTATTTCTCGTTTTCCCCTGACAATCAAGTCCTCATCGGCCTGGATCGCCGATGGAGAACTCTGCACGCCTGTACAACTGCGCCCGTTGTCATCGTCAGGTGATGATTTGCAGTGGCTGTGACCGCGGCAACATCTATTGCCCTGAAGGGTGTGCGCAGGCGGCACGAAGCGCGTCTCTGCGGGCCGCCGGCTGGCGCTACCAGCAGAGCCGCCAGGGCCGGCACAAGCATGCCGAGCGGCAACGCCGCTACCGGGCGAGAAGGCAGAAAGTGACGCATCAGGGTTCCCCGGCCCCGCCCCTCATGATCCACTACCCCCCGTTCCGGCGAGGCCGGCTGGCCGCCGCGGTGCGGATGGCGCGCCGATGATGGCGCCCATTCGCTGCCACTTCTGCGGCCGTGAGTGCGGACCTTTCCTGCGTACCGGCCCGCTTCATCGCGCCACCGCCGCTGCTGCGCTTGGAACAGTCACCCGACAGGGGCCACCAGGCGCCC
The DNA here is from genome assembly GCA_034522055.1 of Gammaproteobacteria bacterium. NCBI lineage: Bacteria > Pseudomonadati > Pseudomonadota > Gammaproteobacteria > Gammaproteobacteria bacterium. The sequence continues at coordinate 3,540,714 of JAXHLS010000002.1, read as the reverse complement.
GGGCTCAGCCCCCTTGAGCCGGCCGGCCACGAGATGAGGAGAAACGCATTGGCCATCAGCAAAGAACAAGAGGCGCAGATCCTGCGCTATCACTACGTCGAGAAGTGGCGGGTGGGCACCATTGCCAGCCAGTTGGGCGTACACCACAACGTCGTCAATCGGGTGCTCTCCCAGGCCGGCATGCCGAAGGTCGAGCGGGCTGCGCAGCCGTCGATGATCGATCCTTATCTGCCGTTCATCACCGACACCCTGGCCCAGTTCCCCACGCTCACCGCCAGCCGCCTCTACGGCATGGTGCGTGAACGGGGCTACCCCGGCGGCCCCGACCACTTCCGCCATCAGCTCGCCTGTTACCGGCCACGCCCCCGGCCCGAGGCCTTTCTGCGCCTGAAGACCCTGCCCGGCGACCAGGGACAGATCGACTGGGGCCATTTCGGCAAGCTCACCATCGGCCGCGCAACCCATGCCCTGATGGCCTTTGTCATGGTGCTCAGCTACTCCCGGCGCATTTTTTTGCGCTTCTTCCTCGATGCCAAGATGGCCAACTTCCTGCGGGGCCATGAGGCGGCCTTCACCGCCTCGAACGGCCTGCCCAAGGTCCTGCTCTACGACAACCTGAAAAGCGCCGTGCTGGAGCGCCAGGGTGAGGCCATCCGCTTCCATCCCACCTTGCTCGAGTTCGCCGCCCACTACCGCTTTGAGCCCCGTCCGGTGGCGGTGGCCCGGGGCAACGAGAAGGGGCGGGTGGAGCGCGCCATCCGCACGATACGCGATAATTTCTGGCCGGCCCGCCAATGGACCGACATCGATGATCTCAACGCCCAGGCCGAGGCCTGGTGCAACGGCTGGGCCATGGACCGGCCCTGCCCGGAGGACCGTGCCCTCTCGGTGCGCCAGGCCTTCGAGCAGGAGCCCCTGCTGGCGCTGCCCGATAACCCCTATCCCACCGACGAGCGGGTCGAGGTCCACATCGGCAAGACCCCTTACGCGCGCTTCGAGGGCAACGACTACAGCGTGCCCCACACCCATGTGCGCCGCACCCTCACCGTCTCGGCCTCACCCACCGAGGTGCGGATCCTCGACGGCGGAGACGTCATCGCCCGCCACCCGCGCAGCTACGACAAGGGCCGGCAGATCGAACAGCCGGAACACATCGAGGCACTGGTCCAGATCAAACGCCAGGCCCGGCATCATCGCGGCCAGGACCACCTGGCCCAGGCCGCACCGGCCAGCCGGCAGTTACTCATACAGGCCGCTGAGCGTGGCGACAACCTCGGCGCCATCACCGCCGCCCTGCTGCGCCTCCTCGATGCCTACGGCGCCCCCGAGCTGGAAGCGGCCATCCAGGAGAGCCTGGCCCACGGGGTCGCTCACCCCAACGGCGTGCGCATCGCCCTGCAGCGGAGGCGCGAGGCGAGAAACCAGCCGCCCCGGGTGGGAGTGCGCATCGACCACGCGCGCGCCAGGGGGCTGGTGGTACGCACCCATGATCTGGGCGGCTACGACGCCTTGCAGTCCACCCCGCCCGAAGCCGAAGACGACGCCCAGGAGGAGCCCCAATGATCCCTAACCCATCCCTGAAAGAACGGGCCACGGCCCTCAAGCTCCATGGCCTGCTGAGCCATTGGGAGGAGCACGCCGACGCTGGCTGGGTCGAGTCCCTGATCCAGTGGGAAGAGGAAGAACGTGCCGACCGCAGCCTCGAGCGGCGCATGAAAGGGGCGCGGCTGGGCCGCTTCAAACCCCTGGCCGACTTCGACTGGGGCTGGCCCAGCCGTTGCGACCGGGAACTGGTCAGTGAGCTGATGCGCCTCGACTTCCTTACCGAGGCGGTCAATATCATCCTGGTGGGACCCAACGGGGTCGGCAAATCCACCCTGGCCCGCAACATCGCCCATCAAGCGGTGCTGGCCGGCCACAGCGTCCTCTTTACCAGCGCCGGCCAGATGCTCAATGACTTGGCCGCCCAGGATGGCGACAGCGCCCTCAAGCGGCGCCTCGCCCGCTACGCCCGCCCTCAACTGCTAGCGGTCGACGAGGTGGGGTATCTCGCCTACTCCAATCGCCATGCCGATCTGCTGTTCGAGATCGTCTCCCGCCGCTACGAGGAGAAATCCACCCTGGTCACCACCAACCGACCCTTCGCCGAATGGGGTGAAGTCTTTCCCAACGCCTCCTGCGTGGTCTCCCTCGTGGACCGGCTGGTACACCGCTCCGAGATCCTCACTATCGAAGGTGAATCCTACCGGCTCAAGGAGGCCAAGGAGCGACAGCAGCAACAGGCGCAGCGGCGCCAATCCGCAGCCAAATCCAACAAAGGAGCCCAACCATGACCCATCCCCCGATACCGGACGACTGGACACCAGAGCAGGCATTGGCGATCTATGACTTTATCGACGAACTCCGCGATGCCATCTGGAGCCGATACGATCGGCAGCTGGTCGAACTCATGCAACAAGACCGCATAACGACCTTTGAAGTCGACGACGATGACTTGATCTTCTGAGCCGACTCTTAAGCCCACCCCGGCGGCGTGACCTGGCTTGAGTCGAGGCGACCTATCCGCGCTGAGGCCGAGTCACGCCGCCTGAACCTGCGACTGCGACCTTCGCCATTTATGCGCGGGTTTGCTCAGCCGTTAACACCAGAGGCTCTTCCCTGCTGATGTGCACCGACGTCGCCCTGGACGCCGTCGAGATCATTCGCCTCTACGGCCTGCGCTTCAAGATCGAGCACAGCTTCAAGCAGGCCGTCCGACAGATCGGCACCTTCGCCTATCACTTCTGGATGCAGGACATGAAGCCGCTCAAACGCCGCAAGGGCAATCAATACCTGCACCGGGAAACGCGCAGGTATCGCGAGAACGTCAAACGCAAGATCCACGCCTACCACGTCTTCATGCAGGCCGGCGTCGTCGCTCAAGGCTTGCTTCAGTATCTGTCGGTGGTTTTCCCGCAGCTCATCTGGAAATCCTTCGGCTCGTGGCTGCGGACGATCCGACCCGGTATTCCCCCGTCGGAACTCGTCGTCACTCATGCGCTACGCAACACGCTGCCGGAATTTCTCTTGAGTTCCGCCAAAACCCATTCCCTGGCAAAATTCATCACCGAACGGCAGGACACTGAAAGAATCAGCATGTTCCGACTCGCGTCCTGACGAGAAGTCGGGACTCACGAGCAGGGATCACTACTTTCACCGTTCCGCAGCAACTCGAGATCAAATTGCAATTTCGATGATCGACCCGAAACAACTCCAGGTGCCGCACAATCCCGCCTTTGCGGCGCGGCGCTCGGCGACGACCGGCATTGAGGATCAAGAACCTCCGATCCTCCCTATCGACCACGGTGCAGTGCCAGCCATGGCTGTCGGAAGGAGCGCTGAGCAGCTTCTCAATACTATCGATCACTTTGTCTTTGTGATGATGGAGAACCGTTCCTTTGATCACATGCTCGGCTACTTGTCGCATCCTGACTACGGTAGGCGCAACGATGTCGACGGCCTCGACGGTTCGACGCGTCAACTCGGCGGCGATCTCACTGGCACAGAAACAACGCCACTAGCGGGGCCGTTTCCGTCCTTCTACCCCAATCTGGACCATGACAATGATTCAATAGTGCGACAGATCAACAACGGGAAGATGGACGCTTTCGTCTCTGAGTATGGACGTCGACTTGATCGCACTAGGGGCCTCAATCCAAGAGGAATCCACAATGATCCCGAGCGGGCACTCCGATTTCAAACTCCCGATACGATGACCACATACGACCGGCTGGCACGCGACTACACGATCTGCGATCGTTGGTTTTGCTCAGTTCCAGCTGGCACCTATCCGAACAGAGCCTGCTATTATACTGGGGTTACTCCTGCTCTGAACAACGTCGAAATGAAAGACGATTTCGGCTACATGTCGGATCTCACTCTTTTTGACATGCTTGATCATGTAGGAGTCGATTGGAAACTATTCGAGAGTGACGTTTCGTTTCTGCGCGTATTTGACAAATTCCGCATCGATCAGGATCGAATCCGACCAATTAGTGAGATGATCCATCCACTACCTGCCGTCACATTTATCGACCCGTCTTTCACCGGATTCCCCAGCGATATGCCAAATAACGACGATCAGCCAGATACATCCGTTCGTGAAGGGCAAAAGTTCATCGAAAGCATTGTCGAGTTCGTCGAGAATAGTTCCCAGTGGGAGTCGACTATGTTGGTGATCACATACGACGAGCACGGCGGCTTCGCTGATCACGTGCCACCCCCCGGTTCACCGGGCTCCAGCCACCCGCCTGAAGCATCGAACCAGATATCGCTGTCGCACCCCGATGCCTCGACATTTGGCGTGAGAGTTCCAACATTTGTGGTTTCTCCGCTTGTTGCCCGCTCTGGCGTCTCTCACAAGATTTTTGACCACGCGACGGTATTCCGGACCCTGCTCCAGCGTTTCGCCCCGCAGCACCTCAATTCAAAGATCATTCCGGAACGTGTGCGTCGTGCTCGACATTTAGGAGACGTGCTGGTTGATCAGACGCCGTTGGCGGTGAACACCGCGCGTAATGCTCGGCCACTTATGGGAGCGAAGCCGGCTGCTCGAGCCAAAGTTACATTCGCAGAAGAGCTAGACCAAGAGGATCTCGAATTCGTTCTGAAGGAGATTGGCAGACCGTCCCGACATCGGTAATTGCCTTTTATTCTTTCGTCGGATCCAGGTGCCATCGGTCGATAGCATTCGAATTATTATTGCGTATAATCCGCCTTTTTTGTGGCTCTCAGCGGGTGGCCTCGCCTGATCGGCGTCGGCATCTGCCGTCGGCAGGCCGCTCCGGCTCGCCCATCAACGTGCAGATCGGCATCACGGCCCCGAATTCGCCCCAACGACGGCCTTACCGGCGCGCTTTCCCCCTCCGCGCCTGTTTCCCGGCCAGCCGCCGCCATGGCCGTGCCGCTGACGGCACAGCCCAAACGAAGTCATCGTGGGTCACCCTGTCTCGTCTAACAGCCCCCGCTGAGGTAGCGCTCGGCAAGGCGGGGGGTGAGCCTCTGGCTATGAGAAGCAAGCTTCGCCGTCACGAAGGGGCCCTCCGATTCATGGGCATTCTTGCGTTTCGCTTCTCCCAATAGCGAAACAAGGACCCCCCGACATTAGCCGCTTGACTGCCCGCTCTTCGAACTCTTCAGTGTATCGTGCCATGTCGGTCTCACTGACCGCCCCCTTGTTGGGATTTAAGGTGAATAATGGACACAACATCTATCCTGACCGAGGGGGGGCTGGAGCGGCCGGCCCGCGGGCTCAAGACAGATATTGGCCGAAGCGTTTGGAGTCGTCGCTGGCGTAGGCGGCGACGGCCTTGTCCGCGTTGCACGCGCTGCGCAGCTTCTCCACCACCTCCGTCAGGCGTCCTGCCGGAATGGCGCAGGTCATCTCGGATGCTGTCATGCCCGTGCGGACGCGGCTCAACATGCAGCCGACGCTGATCGCCACCTCATTCTGCTCTTTGGCGATAGCGATGATGTGGCACTGGGGCTTCCCTTGGAAATTGATGTCGGGAAGGGCGTCCGCCATGACCATGGCCTGTTTCGCGTTCAGGCGCAGGAAGACCACATCGGGCTCCACGGGCGTCTCGTAGAGGGGCCCGTAGGTCACATGGCTGGGGTCGCCCTTGACCGTGGGGATCTGCGGAATCATCCCGGGCGTCACCCAGCCCGCGCCTACGAGACTCGCCACGTCGGAGTTTTCACTCACCTCATTCAGCGTCTTCAAGCCGTGGGTGACGCTGCCAACGCTGCAATTGCCATGGTCCTCTGCGGCGGTGGAGAAGGTACGGTCCTGGGCCTTGATCCAGAAGACGCAGCCGGCCGGCACACGCCCCGTCCGGCCGTCGTCGGCAGGTTCCGGCATGATGCCCTCGAAGGCGGGAACGTTCTCGGCCGCCACCTCGGAGAAGGTGATGGCGAGGGGGGGGACCTGGAGGCTGAGGATGTAGCTGAGTTCGGAGGCAAGCGCCTTGTAGTCTTCGTTTGTCATCGCGTGTTCCTGCGTTGTCCGCCAGATCGAGGGTAGGCGTATGTCATGGCCATCTGCAACAGAATTGCATTAAAAAATAAGAATACGATAAAAAGTTTGAATAGATTCAGCATACTGCCGACCAATGGCATCCATTCGATGTATTTACTATATTTAGACTTAACTCGGGATAAATTAAACCGCCTAAAGCGATATGGAGGATTTCCGATGAAGACAGCCCTGACAACCCTCGTCGGTAGCATCGCGCTCGCCTTTTCAGTGCCTGCCTCAGCGGAGGTGTCCAACGTATTCGTCTCCAATAGAGGCGACAATACCTTGTCGCTGGTCCGCTGTGTGACCTCCAATGGAAAGAAGCCGCTACGCTGCTGGGAGAAGGATCGCATGGATGTAGGCTTCGGGACGAGCTGGCCGGCCAACCAGTACGACGGTCACCCGGCATGGTGGTGGACCGGCCTGAGCGGCCATGTGATCGGCGTCAAGGCCAAGGCGTCCCTGAGCCCGCTTAACCGGGAAGGCAACGTGGTCGAGGTGGATACCTACAACGTCCCGCGCAGACCGGACAGCGGCTCGAACTTCATCGGCATCATGCCCGATGGGCGCACGGCATGGAACTCGGCGCGGGAGGTGGACCGCATCCAGGAAATCGATACTGATCCCGATAGCCCTACCTTCGGGACTATCCTGACGGCGCTCACGGTGCCCGATCTGGACCCGGCGACGCCGGCCACTGCCACCCGGGGGGCAGCACGGCCCTGTGACGCCACCATCACGCCCGATGGGCGGTTCTTCATAGAACCGGACCTGGGTGGCGAGTCCATGACGGTGGTGGACATAGCGTCCAAGCAGATCATCCACCAGGTGCAGCCCCCGCCCTTGAAGCAGGACGAGAAGGTTCTGCCTTTCATGGCCACGACCAATGGCAGAATCGTGCTGGTGGAGAACCTGGAAGGTGACAACACCTATGACATCTGGGACATCAGCCACCTGCCGAACAGCCCCGGGATGCGGCCGGTTTACTTGAAGAAGCTCACCCGTGCGGACGGACTGGGGCTCGATGCGCAGACCAGCGAGTTTACCCCGGACGGGCGGTACGCCTACCTGATCCTGCGGGGTGACCCGACGCCGGGATCGAACCCGGACGATGCGAGCCGCATTGACGTGCTGGACGTGGACGAGAGCTCTTCCACCTTCCTGCAGATCATCCACTCCATCCAGTTGCCGGAGAGGTGCTTCGCGAGCACGGGCGACTTCAGCAACGACGGCCGTTATTTCTTCGTCAACTGCAACCGCCGCGACGAACTCGTGGTGGTCGACAGCGAGTCCCACACCCAGGTGGCGAGTATCCCGGTGGGGCAGGGTCCGCGCGGCGTGGTCGTGCGCTGATCAGGTGAATGCGTTTCGCAGCCCCGGAAAACGCTGAGCAATGCCGTCGTGGCATTGTCAGCCCCGCCGAGGCCGGCGCATGTCCATCCCCGGCTCGCTCCGTGTCAGACGCTTGTGCGCTCGGCGCGACGGTACATCCCCAGACTGCATGGTAGGCACTAAGATTATCAACGCTTTGCTGCTGGGTCCCCTGTGCCTATGGTTGTCTTTCGCGGCGGCGACAGGCGCCACCGCCGGCGCGCCGGCCGAGAGGAGTGCGGAGGTTGCGGAGGACTCCCTTAAGCTCCAGCTGGCAGTGGTCGCGCCTCGCGATGACGACCACTTGGCCTGGGCCGCCGTCGGCCGCCTGGTACGCCACGCGGCCGACTACGGTGTGGAGGTAGCAGTGCAACCGGCTTCGCGCACCGTTTTGCCGGGGTCGCTGCCGGATCTCTTCCTTATGCCTGTCCGCAGCCTGGCGACGCAGGTGCCCGAGCTGGAGGTCCTGGAACTCCCCTTCCTCTATTCTTCGTTAGAGGCGGTTCACGAGGCCGTGGACGGCGCCCTGGGAACGGCCCTGGAGACGCGGGCGCGAGAACGGGGCTGGGAGATACTCGCCTACTGGGACGAAGGCATGCACGTACTGTCGGGACTGAAGCGTTATGACAGGGTGCGCAACCTTCGGATTCGCGAATTCCTGCTTACCCGTCCCGATCCCGTCGCCGAGCGGCAGTTCCACCACTGGCGGGCGTATCCCCGGCGCATCAATCCCCGCGACCGCGAGGCGGTGCTGCGAGAGTGTTTGATTGCCAGCCGGGCCGCCACCCTACAAGAGCTTGTGCGGGAGGAGCTTTTCCGCGCGCATTTGGCCGTATCCCTGTCCCGGCATCGTTACGAGGGATGGGTAGTGGTGAGCCCCCACGACCAGTGGGTTGCGGTGGACGAGCAGGCACGGCGCGGCCTCCGGGCGGCGCTGCGTGAAACCACCGCCTGGCAGCGAGAAGATGCGCGCCGGCGCGAGGAGGCAGCCCTCGTCCGGTTGCAGGAAGCCGGCATGTCCATCTTCGAGGTGGACGATGCGGAGCGCCGGGCATTCCGCGGGGCGTTGCCGAATCCGGCCGAGCTGCTTTCCCCCGTACTCGACCGGGAGGAGAGAGAAGCCATCGTGGCGCTGGCCTCAGTCGGAACAGCAGGAGTCGTCCCGCCGGAAGGCGGCCCTGCGGCGGCGGATGCGCGCCGTGACCCAGCGCCAGGTGCCGTAGCTCGCCAAGGCCACCAGCAGGCCCGTTGAGACCAGGCTCGGGATGCGGCCCACCGTGGGCTGGAGCCGTTCTCCCGCCTCCATCAGTTCAAGGCTCTTAAGGGGGTCGAAAGCCGGCACGAAACCCGGCATCAGCCAAGCGTTCACCAGCAGGCCCGCGACCATGGCGCCGGTTATCAGCGATCCCGCGTACAGGAGAACCGTGCGACGGCCTATCGTGTTGTAGAGGGCGATGAGCTCCGGCAGATTCGTGGCCGTGCCCGTGACCAGGAAGACGATGGAGATCCCGGGTGCGGCGCCGGCGGCGAGGATGCTCGCTACCAACGGTATGTGCGCAACCGCGCAGACGTAGATGCTGGCCCCCAGGACCCCCGCCGCCAGCAGGGCGGTGCCTGAGCTCTCCCGCAGGTAGCTGTCCACCCAGGTCGGCGGCAGGAAAGCAGCGATGAGCCCAGCCAGGACCACGCCGATGGCCATGTAGAAGGCGATGGTTGGCCCGAGGTCCAGGAAGCCCCAGCGCAGTGCGGCAGTGACTCGCCGGCCCGGCGGTTGTCCCACCGGGCGCGGCGGTATTTCCTCACTGCAGGACGGGGTGGCGCTGCAGCAGTCGGGGGCGGCGGGTGTACCGTGCCCGGTGCGGCTATCTCCCCAGCGCTCGGCGATGACGCCCAGTAGGAAGGGGAGCAATAGGCCGAGGGCCACGTAGGCGAGGGTGATGCGGGGGCCGAGGAGGGCGTAGGACAGTATCACGGCAGCGGGATTGATGATGGGTGTCGCTGCTGCGAATGCCATTACGGGGCCGAGCCTCACGCCCGATCGGTACAGGCTGATGGCGAGCGGTATCACCCCGCAGCTGCAGATGGGTAGGAAGGCGCCGAAGAGGATCGCCCCGCCCATGGCCGACCGGCCTTTGCGGTTCAGCAGCGCGCGGAAGCGACTGGAGGGGAGGAACTCGTGCACCAGTCCGCCGACAAGCAGGCTGGCGATCACCCAGAAGGAGGACTCGCTGAGAATCTGCCAGATGGTCCCGCCGAATTGGTTCCAGGCCGGGCTCACCATTGGTTCTCAGTCGAAGATCCTTTGGTACATCTCCAGACCCTTTTCAAGCCTGTCCTGCTGCGACCTGAGCTGGAGCATGAGGTCCGCTGGGCAGGTGATGACGAATCCCGTCTTGCAGTCGGCTGCCGCATGCAGGAGGGCAGACATGCGGGTCATGTGAAGCAGGAGGTCGCGTGGGAGTTGGCGTTCGGCAGGTCGCGCCCGGTTACTGAGCATCGTCCGGCGCAACAGCTCGCGATACATGCGCGCCTCTACACGGAACTCGTGCGCAGGCGCCGACCCCGACGCGGCCTTGTCCACCAGCGCATGGGAGAGGAGGCTGAGATCCTGGAGTCGCTCAAGACCGGGTGCCGCTCCGTTTGCCGGTTCGCCCGCAGGCTTGGGTCCCGGGGTTGTCCTAGTGGCCTCCGGCTCCTCGAGCGCCTCGTGCACCGCCTCCCCCGGCAGAGCGATGTCGGGAAATGAGGGCTCCGGCGCGGTTACGCCGGGGACCGGTGACGTGCTTATCAGCAGTACCCCGGCGAGCTTGAGCAGGCGCTTTGTCACTTTCCCTGCAGTTCGAGAGAGAAGAAAATGGTGTCATTCATTCTGGTAATGCTAGGCCAACTGCTTCAAGGAAGACGATGACTTCCGCGCCGCACTCCTCTTCGGCAATGGGAATTAAAGTATGCGGCTGTCCTGGCTCCATCCGATGCCTCCAGATTACGACGTGAATTGGCGTTTGTGTGGCTGATCTGATCGGATGGGGCTTATTTAGTTAGGGGGTTCAGGCCCTGTCCAAAGCGTAGGGCGGATAAAGCACATAAGTGGAGCATCGCTAAGACCTGCAGCCCTTGCCCGGGCTACCAGAACCCGACTTTGAACTCCGAGTTGCCCATAAGTATAGACCAGCTTTTCTGTGGCGTGCAGCGGGCGGTCTCGCCTTATCGACATTGGCACGTGCCGTCGGTGGGCGGCGCCTGCTCGCCCATCAGCGTACCGATTCGCGTCACGGCTCCCCGAGCCAAATTCGACGGCGGGTTTGCCGGTTCACTTCTCCCCGTCCCGCCGGTTTTCCGGACAGGCAGCGCCGTTGTCACGCCGCTGATGGCACAACGAAAACGAGGTCATCCTGGTTTACCCTGTCTCGTCGAACAGCGCCCGCGGCGGTGGCGCTCGGCACGATGTCGCCGCGTGGGTTTGGAATCAATCATTGTCACTTCCCGGTGGGTGATGATCTTGTTCGAGGTGGGTGGACTACTCCATTCGTGGCGATGTTGGCTTTTCCAAAAAGCGCACCTTTTACCTTCGTGTCGCGGTTGGGTCCTAGGGGATTGCCCCAGGACGGTTGCGCCTTTTCTATTTCCGAACCCCTTGTATCTTACATTTCGCGCGGGTATTTGAGGAGTTTGCGTATTTCGGATTTCGGACGAATTTTCAAAGGAGCGTTGGCGTAATCGATGTACCGGGAGTTATGAGGGAGCGAAGTTCCACTATCCGTCGCGGAGTTGTCGATAGACGTTATCGGGGATCCCCAATAGTTGCAGGACCTGCTCGTGCAAGGGTGTGAGCCCCTTAAGGGTGGAGCGGATGGGGCTGCCATCTTGAAGGATCGTGCTGAGGTTGATGCCCTCGAAGAAACGACGGATCACCCGCCAGGTCGGCGCCTTGGTTTTCAGCCGTGAGGAGCGAATGGGTAGCGCCTCGATATTGTGCTCATGCATCTGGGCCCGGATTTTGCGTTCGATGAGGCTCAGCAGCATCAAGGCGACGAACCATATCAGGAGCATGGCCTCGATGCGCCGGTTATTTTTGAGAAATACCGGGGCGACCTGCAAGACAGTCTTGCCGGCGCTGAAGCGCTTCTCCAGATGGGGTTGGTCCTTGTAGGCGAGAAAGACTTCCTCAGGAGACAGGTCGGTATTGTGCAGCAGCGGGAACAGTCCGTCGGTGCGCCGGGCGGCGGCGATGGCGCGGTCGTTGCGCTGCCAGTGCAGCTCGAAGGTGACGTGCTCGCGGGTTTCGTACCGGCTGTTGGGGCCGGGGCGTCCCGGGCCGACTTTCACCCTTTCGCTGTGGTGGTGCTCGCTCAGCTGCGCGTCGATGTAGGGATGGGCACTGCCGAGCGCCTTGTCCACGGCCTTTTCGATGGCCTGCCGGGACTTGAGTCGATGCCGGCCGAGCTTGCCGGCCAGCTCGGTCAGCGCCTGTTCGGCCTTGTCGAGGGTCCGGTCGCGATTGCCCCGTTCCAGGGCGGCCTTGCTCTCGGAGTGGACCCACACGATGCGATGGCCCTGCCAGGGCTGCGGGGCCTGGAACAGGCGGTAGTGTTGTTCGTCGCCTTTCTTGCGCGGATTGGGGCGGCTCAGCTGCTGTTGCCAGGGGATGTCGGTGCCCTCGCGGATCTGCTCGAGGAAGGCGGTGACGGGCTTGAAGTTCCGGGGCATGATCGTGATGAACTGCCCGCCGTGTTCGGCGATGCGGTCGAGGTTGTCCTGGGCGCAGAGCTTGCTGTCGGCGACGTAGATGAAGTCGCTGCGGCCGAGCAGCTGGCGTAGCGCCTGCCAGTTGGTCTGATGGGTGGTGACATCGCTGCGGTTGCCGTCGTACCACTGCGCCAGCAGTGGCACATGGCCGTCGGCGGTGACGTTCAGGCCGAAGACGATCTGCTTGCAGTCTGGCCGGTGGTCTTTGTTGTAGCCGTGGCGGGGGATGAGCGCATCGGGATCGGGGGTCTCATAGGCGCCCGTGAGTGTTGTATCTCAAATTATTCCACCAGTAATTTCCCGGTTTATTCCGAGCGAGTAGGCTGCAGTTTTCTCGGTTTGAGCGCTCCGGTGGAAGAGCGCGGGCAGGATAGGATGAGAAGAAGCTGGAGGTCTGGCGAGATGGGCGCCGCTTGTGGCGGCGGTTGCGGTTGGGAAAGACTGGGATTCAGTCCCAGAGGTCGGGCTGTCTGGGATTGGTGTTCTGGTAGTAGCGCGTGATCTCGGCGAAGTAGCGGTTTTCGAGGGTCTGGGCGATGGCGTAGAGGAGGTCAACCATCTGAGCGGCGGCCTCGTCGGAGAGGTGGTCGGGCAGGGTCTGATCGTCGTCGTTCATGGTGGTGTGGTGTCTCACGGTTGCAGCTCGTCGAGCGCTGTCTGGAGGTGGGTCTCGGTGACGTGGTGTTGGTTGTCCAGCGCGGCGGCAGTGAGGGCGTAGTGGGCGATGCGGTTGACCTTGCGCGGAAGCCCGCGCGAGGCCTGGAACAGGGCCTCGGTTGCGGGTGGGGTGAAGATGGGGGCCTCGGCGCCGGCGAGGCGCAGGCGGTGAATGAGATAGTCATCGAGTTCGTCGCGCGAGAGGCCGGGGAGGTGGTGGCGCACCACCAGTCGCTGGCTCAACGACTCGTGCACGGCCATGGCGAGGCGTCGGCGCAGCTCGGTGAGCCCGACCAGCAGCAGGCACAGGCGGTTGTCGGCATCCATGGCGTAGCTGGTCAAGAGGCGCAGATCCTCGAGCACGTCATTGCGTAGGTGCTGCGCCTCGTCGACGATCAACACGGGCAGCTGCTTGGCCTCCTGCACCAGGCGGGTGATCTCGACGCGGATGGCGCGGTAGGCGGTAGCGCGGGACCGCTCCGTGGGCAGGCCGAGTTCCCAGGCGATGGACTTGTACATATCGAGCACGTTGCCGGTGGACAGGGAGACGTAATAGACGCGGTACAGGCCGGGATGGAGTCCGGCGGTGACGTGCCGGCAGACGGTGGTTTTGCCGGAGCCGACCTCGCCGGTCAGCAGGCCGATGCCGCGCAGATCGATGAGGTGCGTGAGCCGGGCCTCGGCCTCGCGGCGGGCGGTGGAGGCATAGAGTTCATCGGCCTCGAGGGTATTCTCGAAGGGGAAGCGAGTGAACGCGAAGTGGCGCAGATACATTAGTCGTTCTCCTCATTGTGCGGGTTGTCGAAGGCCCCGAGGGTGAGACGCGACGGGTGCGGTTCGGAGGCTGGGGTATCGGTGTCGAGGCGCCAGGAGGGCCGGTCGCGGCGCACGGTGGTGTTGGCATAGGCATCGAGCGGCGTGGCCTGTCCTGCCGGCTGGCCTTTATGGACCACGGTCAGGGGCCGGGTGGGCGGCACGGCGGGGTCGTACTGTAAGGTCACGGTCTCGCCGACGAGCACGGCGTCGACCTCATAGACGTGGCCGTTCAGGCTCACGGTGCGGTCGTTCATGACCCGGCGCTTGGTCTCGCAGAGGAACAGCGCATCGAGGCCGGGATCGGGGAAGCGGATCTGATCGCCGACCAGGGCCCACTGTTCGAGGGGCGTTTTGCCGTCGAGGCCGCGGTGCGGGGTGTGGTGATACTCGCCCTCGATGAAGGCCCACAGGCGTCGGTTGAGGGCCTCGAGGCTCACCGTATCCTCAGCGGTGAGCTGGGTGAGCAGCTGTGCTCGGACGGTGCGGAACCAGCGTTCGATTTTGCCCTTCCCCTGAGGTTGATGGGGTCGGGCGTGGATCAGCGCCGTGCCGAGCCTGGCGCAGACGAGGGCGAGTTGGCGGGAGCGGTAGTTGGCGCCGTTGTCGACGTAAAGGCGCTGGGGGATCCCGCGGCGGATGAGAGCCTGCTTGAACACCGGCAGGAAGGCGCCGGTGTTTTCGGCGAAGGCGAAGGCCGCATAGGGGATGACGCGGGTGGCGTCATCGATGAAGGCGATGAGATAGGTCTTTCTGCGCCGGCCCCGCCCATCAGCGGCGGTGATGCCATGCATCACATCGCTCATCCACAGCTCGTCGGCGTACTGGAAGGCGAAGCGCCGCCGATCGGTGCCGATGGGTGCATCGGTCTTCTTGACCATGAGCCCTTCGCGGGTGAACAGACGGTGCACGGTGGAGGCGGGCAACGGCTGCTCGGCCGGGACCAGGCCCTGCTCGCGTGCGTGTTTGATCACTGCGCGCACTGACAGCTTCGGATGCCCCTCTTTGATGGCGCACAGCGCTTCGGCCACGGAGTCGGGCAGTCGCCGGGGCTGCCCCCGATCGGCCCGTGGCTTGGGCAACAGCGCGTCGAAGCCGCCGCGCCGATAGTGCTTGAGCCAGTCGCGGATCGTCTCGGCGGCCACGCGGGAGCGACGGCTGCCGGGGATCACATAGTCCTTGTCTGCCTTGGCGCGCAGCCGCTCGGTGATGCCGGCACTGCCCGGGGGCCAGTGTACGAGGTCGGCGATCAGGCCGTAGCGGAACAGGGCCACCGCCTGGCGGTGGTCATCATCAGGATCAGTCATCGGATCTTCTCTCGGTTATGAGCCCTTGGGCCCGGGAGAGGAGACGTTACGGCGGAGAACGCGGCGGATCAGGCCCCAGGGGTTGTTGGGTGGCCAAATTGGGATCACCGTGGGCGGTTGCCCGGGGACAAAACCCCACCGGCGTCGGCAGTTGAGGCAGCTGCCGGGCCGCCGAAGCACGCAGCGCCATCAGCACGGTCTCATGGCCGAGATGGCCACGAAGGTGAGTGACGGTCGCGAGGCAGCCGGCCAGTTGGTCAGGCAGAAGAGCGATGACGATGAGCAAGAAACGGTGCACCAAGACAATGCGCCGGCGTATCCAGCGCAGCGCCCCCGGCAGCTCGATATCCAGGCGCAAGGTGCTTGCCGCCGCTTCCATGCTCGGCGCCTGCTCGGCGACGGCCACCACGTGTTCCAGCTCGTTGAGCGTACCGGGCAGCCGTGCCGCCAGATGGTCCGGCAACAGACTGAAGGTGGTGTGACTCTCAGGGCAGTACCAGCGGGCGATTCGTGTCCCCGCCGGCGTCTTGCGCTCGTAGGTGCCGTGGCGGGCCAACGAGCAACCACCACGAGGATGGTTTGGGCAGCGGAGAGACTTGCCTCCCGCCAGGCTTGGCGGTTAACGTAATCCTCGCTGGTGTGCCCCGTTTGGAATCGAAGCTGCACCGGCCACGGCCCGGCGGCTGTCACCGCGCGGGCCTTTTCCTTTCTTCTCACTTATCGGTAAGTAGAGATTACCGGCTCTGCCCCGATCAGCGAAAGCCTCAACATCCACCGGCGACACCCCTGCCCGACGACTTCCCGGAATACTCTCTCTGACCAGAGGCTTCACCAGCGGGACAAACCGAGAAGATCCGACTGGTATCCAACGCTTTAATCTGCGAAACAACACGTGAGGGTCACCCTGGTGGTGTCGTTGTGCCAGCGCTCGGTTTCGAGCTGGTGGACCTCGATGACCCGTGCGCTCAGCTCCGTGAGCAGTGAGCCCCGATCGGCCTCGAATAGCTTGTCGAGCACCCGCGCGCTGCGGTCGTCGTTGTACTTCTGCGCCTGCGTTCCCGGCTCGCCCAATCCATCCGTAAAGGGCTCCAGCCACTGTGGGATGTGGTACAGCGGCGTCGGGGCGTGCAGGATGTTCGTGAGCACCATGCACAGCACCTGCGCTGGTGCGATTTCGGCATTCGTGTCATTGGGGACGTACTTGTCGAACAGCGCATAGAGCTGGAGTTCCTGCATGGCGTGCTTGAGCAGCGGCATCGCATCAACTTGTTGGGTCCGGGTATCGAGATCGTTCATCGGCTATGGGCACAGGCGTTGGTTTGAGCCCATAGCGTGCCGCTTCCCCGCGCCCTTGCCTACTCAAAAAATTTGATCGGGCCATAACGAGATTTGATCGACAAGCCATTGAGTTGCCACACAAATCCATGCACCATCCACCCTACATTCATGGGTCTTCGCGCCAACCAAGTAATTCGGAAAAACTTCGTCGCGGGGCGCGAAATGTAAGTTGTATCAGGATGAGTGTGTCTGCATTCGACCCGAAGCGGGCGCTGAGCTCGCGTGCGGCAGCGGCAGCAACGTTTGCCAAAGCAGGCAGTCTGGGGCGCTGCATGTTAGGTGAGGCGGATTCATCTTTTCCGGGACACCCACGATGCGCTTGGCGAAGCCGTGGCTTCTGTATTATGCTTTCCGTGAACCGTAAATAGCGACCGTCCTACGCCGAGGTAAACGCGTGATCGTTTCATTCCGCGGCAAGGGTACTGAGGATATTTTCGATGGCGAGGATTCGAATGCGGCGCGGCGAACCCTGCCGCCGAACCTTCAGGCCCGTGGTGCCAAGGTTTTGGACCGCCTGAACTCCGCCGTGTCCCTGCAGTCCCTGTCGCTTCCCGGCCTGCGCCTCGAGAAACTGAAGGGCGATCGATCCGGACAGCACTCGATCCGGATCAACGACCAGTACCGCGTCTGCTTTCGCTGGACCGAAGCCGGGGCCGAAGATGTCGAGATCGTCGATTACCACTGAACCCAAGGGTGCAGAAGACCGTCGGAGGATCCACCCCATGCGCCGTCTGCCGAAAAACCGCCGTCCAACCCTCCCGGGCGAAGTCTTTCTGGAAGATTTCCTGCTTCCACTCGGGATCACGCAGAAGGACGCGGCGGCTCGCCTTCACATTTCCTTTCCGCGCATGAACGAGATTGTCAGGGGCAAGCGCGCCGTGACCCCCGATACCGCGCTCCGCCTCGCGAGGTTCACGCGGACCGAGCCCGAATTCTGGCTAAACCTCCAACAGGCGGTAGACCTCTGGGATGCGATGCACTTGGCCGGGGCTGCGCTGGACGAAATCCGGCCTGCTCAAACGGCCTGAACCCCTGCGGGGAGCGCCTCATCCCGAGGCACAGCTCTGCGCCTCCTCTAAAGGTTGCACAGGTGCAACCCGCGGCACTCGCCCACGTCTCTTGGTGCTGTGCGCCAGCCTCTTGCAAAGCCGTCTACTACCGCCAGCTGGAGCACCCGTGCGCGGCCCAGTCGACCCGATCGGACCCATGCCCAGCGCCCAGCATCGAAAAGCCTGGCGCGATGCGCCCTGTGCGGTCAGTCAGTTCGGGCGGTTGGCGAGCGTCTACTCTTCGCCCCATTGGTGTCCGTTGACCCGCAATCGCTGCCGCTCGCGGTCTCGGCTCGAGTGCCCGCTCATGGCCGGGAGCACCCGTTCCCGGCACCAAGCCCGTAAAGAATTCTGAATCCTGATTCCCGAGACCGGCGAACGTCTCTTTCTGGCCGATAGCGGACACCATTCCCGTGTTTCGCTAATTCCAAGAGCGAAAGATATCAGCAGTTCATGAAATTCTGAAGGAACAGGATTCCCAGATGCGCTCGCTTCTTCTACTTGCGAAATCTGGCCTTGCGCCCTTATTCAGCTAAAATCTCCGCTCATGAGGGACCCTGGCCATATGCAAATGTTACATTCCATTACATTTTCCACCGTACATTGCAATATCAGAGCCAGCTGCATATTTCTCCGTTAACGCCAAAAAGGAAAGGTGCCTGGAATGCAATGGGGATTCGTCGATTACGAAAATACGGGATCGCTTGAAGCAATTGATCTTGGCAAGTACCAACGAGTGTTTGTCTTTCTTGGTCCAAAAAACACGAAATTGAAGCTAGGCGAGGTTTCGGGCGCAGGTTTCTGCACGCTTGAAATAATTGCGCTAAATACAATGGGGCCAAACAATCTCGATTTCCATATGGCGTTCCACCTTGGGCGATTGCACGAGACCGCCGATAAACTCGTAGAATTTCACATCATAACAAACGATGCTGGTTTCAATGGTCTAGTCAATCATTTGAAGGGCCTCGGGAGAAAGTGCAAGCGCGTTCCTACGAAACAGGTCGACAAAGCGAAGGCGCTGCCGCAGTTGTCACCATGTTCCACCCTGATCGTGGAAAGGCTGGGGCCGATGGATGGTCGAAAACGGCCCCGAAAGAAAGCCAAGTTGATCAATTGGATCAAATCGCAATGTGCGCAGTTACTTAATGGTAAAGAGCCGATCGTGTACTACGAAGAACTCAAGAAAGCCACAATAATTCGTGAATCGGGGTCAGATGTAACGTATGAATTTAAGCGTTAACAGTTCTGTGCCGCGGAACTCAACGTTATGGGTTTGCTTCCCCCATTTGCCCCCCTGAGAATATCGTCAGAAAACGACAAAATGGAGCTGCCACGGATAGCCCCTGGTCACCCGACAGTGCAGCCCCTGAATGTGCGGAGTACACTACGGCGGTCGTTTCTGTAAATTGGCGCAACGGCGAGGGAATTGGTCTCGATCTCTCCGCCCACCACCACCACCAGGGCCGGTAAGTAAGGCAAGGATGCGACTGACCACCCCGTCTGAAGCCCTGAGCTAGACTAGCCCTGCAAGTACGGTTCACGGCCACAAGGTGCCGCACAGGACGTCAGGAGAAGCACCAAGGAGGCTCCGTAAGGTGGGTAGACGAAAGAACTCGCTTATCAACGACCTGTTCGAGGTGACGGCGTCTCTCCCCTGGTGGGCAGGCGTGTTGCTTGCTGGCTTCTCCTACGCTTTCCTACATGCCCTGGCTGGGCCCTCGGACATGGTTTCGCCCAAGGACGCGGCGGATATTGGTCACGCGGCGGGCTCGAGCCTACTCCGGGTTGTTGCCGGCATCGGCCAGTACGCCCTACCAACCATATTTGCCTTCGCCGCGGTTGCCTCCTTTCTCAAGCGTCGCCGCAGCAAGAAGGTTCTGGAGGCGGCCTCCTCCCTCCAGGCGGTTCGAGACCTATCCTGGCAAGACTTTGAGCGCCTGATCGGCGAAGCCTTCC
This sequence comes from Gammaproteobacteria bacterium, assembly GCA_034522055.1. Lineage (NCBI taxonomy): Bacteria > Pseudomonadati > Pseudomonadota > Gammaproteobacteria > Gammaproteobacteria bacterium. The sequence goes on along the minus strand of JAXHLS010000002.1, from coordinate 3,521,419 downwards.
GGCAGCAAGGTTACAACGTGGCCGAGAACGGGGGTGGCGGCCCGGATGGCGGCGTGGATCTGGTCCTGAGAAAGGATGGCGAGTCCTACTTGGTTCAGTGCAAGCACTGGAGAGCGCTCAAAGTGGGGGTACCCGTCGTGCGGGAGTTGTTCGGTGCTATGACCGCTAAGGGCGCAGTGGGAGGCTTCCTCGTGACCTCCGGAAAAGTCACGACGGAGGGAAAGGCGTTTGCCGAGGGCCGGAACCTCACCATCATCGAGGGTGACGGTCTCGGGCGGATGCTCGGGGTGGCCTCCTGGATAAGCCCCTCCCATATCCTTGACACAGGCGCGCCGGGGACCGCCTCCAGGTGCCCGAAGTGCGGAAGCGAGATGGTCCTGAGGACCGCCAAGAAAGGTGCAAACGCGGGCTTCACGTTCTTGGGCTGTACGCGTTTCCCGCAGTGCAGAGGGACACGTCAAGCCTAGCGGGCAAACGGCCTTGAAAGCAGCGCGGGCGGCAGTCGCTCATACAGGTACAGTAGCCGCGTCACCGCGCGCGTTACCTGTACCGTGGGGTTTTGCTTGGCCAGAAAAGAAACAATTCAGCAGTTCATGAAATGCTGAAGGAACAGTATTCTCAAATGCGCTCGCTTCTTCTATTAGCGAAACCTCTCGGCGCCAAGCCGTGAGGGGATGGACAGCCTTGCCCTGGACATGGTGGTGAGTAGAATCTGCATGAGGCTCACCAATGACGGCTGATGCCATGGAGACCCGTTCGCGAGCTCAGGGATCCCCTCATTTTTTATCAGCCGTAGAATCAATGGGTTACAGATGCCAAGTCCGTCCGAGTTTCGCCGGCTCTAACCGCAAATCAGGTACTTACCACGCAGCCGCGTGAAATGAGGGGATCCCTGAGGTCCGCGAGGGGAAAAGGGGGCGGAGAAATTAAGCTTTAATCCCTCCGTCCCTTTTTCACGCAAAGACGACACTGAGCGTGCTTTCCAGGGCCTCAAAACGTCGCTTTCTACTTCCTAGATCAGTACTAGCTCGAATCCCCGCTCCGTAGTCACGAACATCTTGCGGCAGCTGGTGCTTGACCGCATCATCAGCGCTCACAAAGTCATCAATTTGGGAGCCAAACTCGCGCAACATTCTTCCCGCCAACTCTCTTCTGTCCGAAGACAGTGGTATAAAAGCGCCGTACTTCGCCAGAACCAAAAAAAGGGTATAGAAATCGGTCTTTTTACTCCATCTTGTTTTTGCCAGATCCGGAAGTACCTGACTTAATTCGCCAAGAACATCTCGGAAAACTTTCTTGACATGCGATCCATGCTCAAATGTTTCCTCATATACTTGATAATAATGCTCTAATTTGGCCTTCTTGTTTTGGTGACCATTCAAGACGGCGATCGTGAGCTCGCTTATGAACTCTACATCTAATAAGCATTTATCCGCCGTGCGCAGCATGGCGGATAAATGTCTGTTGGACTAAGCCGCCCATCAGACCGGCACGGACTGATCTATAGGGAAATGTATTACGCGGGGTGGGTGCGATGCGCCGGCGGTGGCGCAGATCGGGGCGGTGGTCGTGGCCGGTGAGGCGTCTTCGTCCATGTCTTCGGTCCCTGCGATGTGCGATGGGTGGTTATTCTCTCGCCATTTCGGCGCAAAATCCAATGTCCGGACGAGCGCAACCGCGGCCCGGCTGCGGGGCCGTCCCACCTTGGTCAAGACCGCGGGCCTTTATCCTGTTCTACGGCCTCAGTGTTGCGTGTCGGGCGGTCTCCAGAGGGACCGACCGGGCGCAATCTGCGCGATCACGTGCAGTCGCCCGGTCCGGCACTGCGGGCAGGCATAGTCGACACCGTCGTGGTGTGCGGTGCCGTCGTCGGTCTCCGGCGGGACGGGGGCGGCCAGGGCCTCACGGATCCGGGCGAGCTTCTCCCGGCGGCCGCGGTTGGCCAGGAAGCCGAAGTGACGAATGCGCATCAGCCCTTTCGGCAGGACATGCATCAGGAAGCGGCGCACGAACTCTTCGCCCTCCAGGGACAATGTCTTATGTCGGTCACGGTCGCGGTAGTCCTTGTACCGGATGGTCACCCGTTCGTCGTCGACCGCGAGGATCCGCGCTGGGGTGATCGCGATGCGGTGGGTGTAACGGGCCAGGTAGTCGACGACGGTGGCGGTATGGTCGAGACAGTGTTTGGTGTAGACCACCCAGTCAACGGCCATCAAGGCGTCGAGTACGGCATCGACCTCGCCGTCGCGCGTGACACGGTGCAGGTCGCCCTGGGTCGCGGCCTGGCGCAGCCGGGTCACCATCCGCCCCGGAAGTGCCGCGAGAGCGCCTTGACCGGAAACAGGTAGGTGCTCTTCGCCGCCCGCCACTGGCCGTCACCGCCCAGCGCCCCGCCCGGTACCAGGCAGTGCAGGTGCACATGGCGGCTCAGGTTCTGGCCCCAGGTGTGCAGCACCGCGCTCATGCCCATCTCACCGCCCAGACGCTTGGGATCCTGGCCGAACGCCTTGAGGGTGGACCAGGCCGCCTGAAAGAGCAGGCGGTAGATCACCTCCGGGTGCAGTGCCACCCAGCCGTTGAGGATATGTGGCAGGGTGAAGACCAGATGGTAATAGGTCACCGGCAGGATGTGCCCCTGCTGACGCGCGGCCCATTGGCGGGTCGCCCGTCCCTGGCACTGCGGGCAGTGCCGGTCGCGGCAACCGTGATACCAAACCTCTTCGTCACCGCACGCGCCGCAGCGCAGCCGCACCCCGCCCATCGCCTCGGTTCGGCAGGCCTGCAGATGGCCACAGACCTTGCGCCGCTGGTAATCCAGCGTGTCAGCGCGCAGGAAGCGGTTCAGAATCCCTTGCACAGTGGCCGCCTCAGTCATGACCCACCCCCAGTCCCGCGATCAGATCGGACACCCCCTGCGCAGCGCCGCGCTGCTCGGGTACCCAATGCACGTAGCGCATCGTCGATTGCAGGTTGCCGTGGCCGAGCAGGCGTTGCAGCCGGTGCACCGGCAGGCCGCTCTCCAGTTGATGGGTCGCATAGGCGTGACGCAGGCTGTGGATGCCGCCGATCTTCTCCACTCTGGCCCGGTTCTTGGCGCGACGGAACACCCGCTGGGCGCTGGCGATACTGAGAGGGGTCGTCGTATCGCTTCCGCTGGGAAAGAGCCACGTGGGGCGGTAAACCGCCCAGTAACGGCGCAGCGCGTGAAGCAGGCCGGGCGAAAGAGTGACCAGCCGGTCCTTCGCCCCTTTGCCCTGCTCGATGCGCAGCAGCCCGCGTTCGCCATCGATATCACGCACCCGCACTCGCACCACCTCGCTTACCCGCAGGCCGCAGCCGTAGCAGGTCTGAAGCAGCATGCGGTGCTTGGGGTTGGTACAGGCGTTCAGGATCCGCCCTACCTCATCGCGGTTCAGCAACTCGGGGATCCGTTGGGCCCGCTTCGGCACCACGAAGGACACATCGAACGACGGCCACTTCAGCACCTGCACATAGAGGAAGCGCACCGCACCGTGGTGAACCCGGCAGGTCGAACCGGATAGCGAACGCTCGACGGCCAGATACCTGAACCAGGCCTCCAGCTCTTCGACGCTCAACTGACTCGGCGAACGCCCGTAGTACCGCGCCAGGGCGGTAACCGCTGCCAGGTAACTCTGATGGGTACGCACTGAAAAGCCACGCTGACGCATGGCATCAATCATCTGCTGCCGCAAGGGTGTCATCGTCGTCTCTCCTCTCCGTCAGACCCACATCGGGTCAACTGAGAGTGTTGACGACGGAAGAACCGCCGGCGTCTATCGAAGGGGAGCTACCGCGGAGCGGTTTAGTTCAACGCCGGTTATGCAAACGTTTGCATAACCGGCGCAACTGGCTGTTTGCCGACACCCCGCGAGGCGCGCGGGCGAGCGCAACCTGCTACAGTCTGATCGAAACGGCCAAGGCCAACGGGCTCGAACCCTTTGCCTATCTCGAGCACGTACTCACCCATATCGGTGCCGCGGATACCGTGGAGCACATCGAGACGCTGCTGCCGTGGAATGTCCGCTTGACCGCCGGGTCGGATTAAGCGCGATAGCGTATGTCACGAACAGAGTGATTTGCGCTCTGAAGGCGTAAGCCGTAAATTTGAAGCTGACAGGGAATGTTGAACGCCGACCGACAAGGAGACGTCATCCGGTGCGACTTTCCGTAAAGCCCCATGTGCAGGGATGCGTGTGGGGCTTTGTCACGTCAGGCCCCTTTGCAAGAAGGCCGATTCTCTGGCGCTTACCATCATCACGGCCCACTGCTCGGCGTACCTGCGGCGCTCGGCCTCATCGCGCGCGTGGATCCCGAGGACCTCTATGGGCGAGATGGTCCCGGGGCTGATGCTGCCGCGGATCCCTTCCATGAGGGTTCGGTAGCGCTGCCACTCATCGAGAGACAAGCCCCAGATCCCGGCCCGGGCACGTTCGTTCTTCGTGAGCGGCGTGCGCTCCAGGAGGGTCGCACTCGTCGTGGTGTTCCCCGATGGGGTGTTGCCCGGATCGGCGGCCCAGCTTGGGCTCGCGATCAACGACAGCATCGTGCCCACCGTTGCCAGGAGGAAGGGCCTATTCATCGCACGCGGCCTCCATGTTGACGGCCGGGTCGCTACTCGTCCGTTGCGGGTAAGGCACGGTGAGGTCGCGATAGGCCGGGTTGTGCTGATTACAGGCCGGGCGAACCCCTGGCTCAGACGCCTCCAGGGCAGACGGCTGCGTCTGCTGGTTGGCCGGTGGCGGGGATTTCTCGGGCAGCACGCCGCTTGCGGACACAATGCCGAGGACGATCAGGATGGCGATGAGGGTTTCCATGATCAACGCTTACCCGACGCTTGGTCACACCGCTCGAACGAGATCAGCCGATGCACGGGATCTTCGACCAGCATGAAGGCGGGCCCGGCGACGATCCTCAAGGCCGTGCGCAGCGGCAGCGGACCGAGTGCGCGGTGGGCTTCCGGTAACGGCAGATCCAGGAGCTCGGCTCGGTCCGCGTCGGCGGCCATAGATGACGACAGACGGTAACCGGATGACTCGAGCAGCGTCTCGACCGCTGCTCCGATCTGGGTCACGGACGCCGGCAGTACCGAGACCACCGGGGCTGCGAGGGGATCCTGCTGCACCCGGGTCGGTACAGGTTGGATGGTTGAGTAACGCCCAACCCGAAGGTCCCTGGCCGCGGCCTCCAGCGACGATAGGGTGCTGAGCGCCAACATTACCGCTGCGCAGGTACGGCGGTGACCCGACAACGTTGTAATTGTCCGTAGAATCATCCCACTCGACTCCGGTAGATAGGCCGTCAGGCCCCTTCGTTGCCGGAATGCTGTCGGAACAGGTGATGAACCGAAACGGGAAACGGCGGCAGCACGCTACGCCGTTCTGCGCACTCCCCGCTTCGGCACGGCCCGCGCGTTCTCAGATGGAGAAGGGATTCAGGAGACGCACACCCGTCTTGGCGAAGTCGCGGTGCTTTCGGGTGACCACCGTCAGATCGTAGATCAGCGCGGTGGCCGCGATCAGCTTGTCCAGCGCATTCTCCGGATGGGGAACGCGCAAACGACCCCAGAGTTGAGCGATGTCTGCATTGATATCCAGGACGTCCTCGCGGTAGTCGAGCAACAACTGGTCGAGCCAGTGAGCCAGGCGATCCGCCTGACGGGAATCACCGCGGTGCCCGATCAGCTCGACACCACGGCGCAACTCGCCGACCGTGACGACGGATATGAACACCCGCGCCTCTTCCCTGGCCACCTCCTGGAAGAATTGACGTACCCCTCTGTCGGCCTTCGACCGCTTGCGCGACTCGCTGATGATATTGGTATCAATCAAACACACGGTCAGGCTCGGTCGGATCATCGACGCGCACGAAGTCGGCATCCTCACCGACATTCGGCATGTTGGCGAGCACCTCGGCAAAAAGCTTGGCCTTGGGGCGCAGCAACACTTCTTCGAGCAGGACACGATGCTCGGCCTCGGCGCTACGTCCATGCTTGGCGGCGCGCTGCTTCAGTGCATCGACGATACGCGGGTCCAGATTGCGGACGACGAGATTGGCCATTGGCGAGTACCTCTTGAGGCGAGAAATGATTGCATTGCTCGTTATTTTGCTCACCACAACCCGCCTCACTCAAGCCGCCGGGCACGCTTCCTAAGTTTGCTTTCACGCTTAAACGTCGCCACAAGTGCGACAATTGGGCGTTTTCCTGAACTCTGTGCTAGTCTTTGCCCTTGGTTTAAACTAATTCTTATACGTCGCCTAATGGTTGTCATATGGGCTCGAAAATAAACCAGCTTCTGCAACAGTGGCCATCCGGCGAGGTCGCCGCGCTGCGGTGGCTGAGCAGTCTTGGCGTCGACCGCCGGCTTGCAGACAAGTACGTCCAGTCCGGCTGGCTGGAACGTTTGGGTCACGGCGTCTACAAGCGGGCCGGCGCGACGGTCGATTGGATCGGTGCGGTCCATGCACTGCAGACGCAGCTCGCCCTCGCCGTCCATCCCGGCGGAATCACCGCGATCGAGCTGCGCGGCTACACGCATTACCTGGCGTTCGGAGCGCGCGAGGTGGTCCTGTTCGGACATTCCGGCACGAAATTGCCCGCCTGGTTCGAGGCTCACGCCTGGTCCAGACCGGTGAGGCTCGTGACGACCGGCGTCTTCGCAGGTGCCGAAAAGACCACGTCTACGCTTCAGGTCGGCGATGTCGACGTCAAGGTCGCGACACTTGAGCGGGCGGCTTTCGAGATGATGTACCTCGTGCCGAAGCGGCAGTCCTTTGAGGAGGCCTTCCAGGTGATGGAATCACTGACGTCTCTGCGTCCACAGGTCGTTCAACAGCTGCTTGAGGGCTGCACCTCGGTGAAGACCAAGCGGCTGTTCATGCATGCCGCCGAGCGAGCGAATCATGCGTGGTTGAAGCACCTCGACCTGTCGAAGGTCGATTTCGGATCAGGCCGGCGCACCATCCACGCAGGAGGACGCCTCGACAAGAAATACGATCTGGTCGTCGCCGACCCTGCGCAGGGTTAGGACCACCCATGGCGGCGCGCGATAGTTACAGAGCGCAGGTCGAACTTTTGATTCGCTGTTTGCCGGCGATCAGCAGCGCGCCAGACTTCGCGCTCAAGGGCGGTACTGCCATCAACCTGTTCTTGCGGGACATGCCTAGACTCTCGGTCGACATCGACCTCACCTATCTCCCGGTTTCCGATCGCGACGCGGCGCTGCCTGACATCCGCTCCCAGCTCGCCACGATCGCCGAAGCACTCAAACGGACTGTGCCAGGCGTAAATGTCCAACTTGTGGAAGGCGATGCGCCCAAGCTGCTCGTGGACAAGTCGGGTGCGCGTATGAAGGTGGAACCGAGCGTCGTCATCCGGGGCAGCCTGGTACCGCCGGTCACAAGCGGACTGTGCTCGGCCGCACAGGAAGCCTACGAACTCTTCGTAGAGATCCAGCGACTCGACTCAGCGGACCTCTATGGCGGGAAGCTCTGTGCGGCGTTGGACCGACAGCACCCGCGCGACCTCTTCGACGTCATGCATCTTCAAACGTCGGGCCCGATCCCGGATTCCATACGCCAAGCATTTGTCGCCTACCTCGCCGCTCACCGGCAGCCGATTGCAGAGCTCCTACAGCCGAACCGCAAACCAATCAAGGATCTCTTCACCAACCACTTCGCCGGAATGACCAAAAAGTCGGTTGACCTGGCGGAGCTCGAGGCCGCCCGGACGCAGCTGTTCGAGTGGGCCGCTGGCGCCCTCACCGACAGCGAGCGTCGGTTTCTCCTGTCCCTCAAACAAGGCAAAGCTGATTGGTCGTTGTTGCCGTTCGAAGGCCTGGGCAAGTGGCCAGCCATTCAATGGAAGCTGCACAATATCCGACAGATGAGCGCTCGCAGCCACAAGAAGGCATTGGACCGCTTGCGGGATGTGTTGGAGCTTTGATTCCCGGACCGAGCACGGATGCTCATACGAAACAACAGGCGCCAGCAATTGGATGCACTCTCTCTTCTCGTCGACTTGCACCGCGAGGCCAAACGCCAGGGCCCCGGCGGCGACGATGAAACGCGCCTTGCCATCACCCTATCGGGTCTAGGCGGTAGCAAAGGCCTGAAGATTGCCGACATCGGATGCGGGACCGGTGCATCCACGCTCGTTCTGGCGAAAGAACTAGAAGCCTCGGTGACCGCTGTCGATTTCCTGCCGGACTTCCTCCATGACCTCAATATCGCCGCGGAACGCGAGAACCTCGGCGAACGGATCGAGACGCTGGCCGCCTCGATGCATGTGCTTCCGTTCGAAGAGCAATCCTTCGATGCGATCTGGTCGGAAGGCGCCATCTACAACATCGGTTTTTCCAATGGCATCAGGGCCTGGCGTCGCTTTCTGAAACGGGACGGCATATTGGCTGTGTCCGAGCTGACATGGCTGACGCAAGAGAGGCCTGCGGAGCTGGAGCAGCATTGGATCCGTGAATACCCCGAGGTGGATACGGCATCGGCCAAAATGGCGATCCTGGAGAGAAATGGCTTTTCCCCAGTTGGGTACTTCGCACTTCCGAAACGATGCTGGCTGGACAACTACTATCGCCCGATGCAGGCCCGCTTCGCAGCATTCCTGGCTCGCAACGGCAACTCAGAATCGGCAGCGGCCATCGTGGCGGCAGAAAAGCGCGAGATTGCACTCTATGAACGCAACGCGGCGCTCGTCAGTTACGGCTATTATGTGGCGAGAAGGACGGCCGATTGATCCGTCCAGACGGATCGACGACAGGGCTAACGATCTGGGGCTATCTATGGGGGCATTCCAGACGTTTAGTAAAATAGGCTATTGAATTATAAGGCAATGCGATTGTCTCCGTCACCCTCATCGACTTAAATAGACCGTGGTAATTTGCTCGCGTTCATGCCCGAGCTCGCGGCTGATGACGAGCCGCGCCCCGCGGTCCATGGCGCGCTGCTCTCGCGTGAAAGAACTCGAGGTCGGGCCGCCGGCGGCGGGTGCCTTCCAGCCGGTGAGCTCCTCGTAACGTCCCTGGGCATAGGCGTGCCGGAGGCCGTGTAGCTTGGAGTGCCCGGCATTCGCCGTGTGTCGCTCGTACACGCGCAGCTGCTGCCGGTAGTTGCGTTCGGCCGGGATCAGCGAGCCGCGGCCCGCGAGGTGATGGGCGCGATCCAGGATCACCCGCTGCGCCGGGGTGCGGACGGGGATCTCGCGGGCCTTGCCGCCCTTGGTCCAGCTGTCCTTCAGCACCAGGTGATCGCCCCGATCGGCGTAGCTCGGCTGGAACTTGATGGCTTCCTCCCGCCGGAGACCGAAGGCCTGCTGCAGCTCGAGGCTCATCCGGACGTGGGCATCCTTGACGCGATCGAGCGCCGCGCCGTCGACTTGGCGTGCCTTCGACTCGGTGCTGACGAACATCCGTTCCGGGATCCCATAGTGGTCGTTCTGCCGGGCGATGACGTTCTGCCGGTTCACCTTCTGGACCCACCAGCGCAGCACCGTCATCCGGTTCTTGATGGTGCCGACGGAGAGCGCCTCGGTCCGCCACCGGTTCACCAGCGCTTCGATATGCTTCGGCTTCAGCGACTGCGCGCCCATGCCCCGGAAGCCCAGCGCATGGAGCTGGTCCGCGATCAGCGACAGCAGGCGCTCGCGGTTGCGCTGGGTCGCGTAGCCGCCGTCACGGTTGTGGCGACACAGCTGTTTGAGTTGGTAGTTCAGGTCTCTCAAAGTGTTCGATGCTCTGGTAAGTGTTTCTGACCACCTGGCAGGCCGTAGCCGGCCAGGTCCTTAGATCAAGGCACGGGTCACGGGACACCACTCCCGTTCAACCTGAAGATGCCTGGTTGCAGGCAACACCGGTTCTCCCCTGTAGGGGATCGGTCCGGTGCAGACCAACGGGCCCGTTATGGGCCGCTCTTCGATAACGCATCACCTCCTTCGTGTTGCTTGAGTTGAATGAATGGTCTTGCTGTAACGCATTACCTCCGTTGAGTTGGGCGAATGGGATCTTGAGTGTAATCACAGTCTTCGAGGGTACCATTTTCACTTTTCGTGAGGGTTTCCCGCCCGCGTTCATTCCTCACTGATCCTGCACGCAGGTTTCTCGATCAGAACTGTGCTACGTCAGCGAATGGCAGTTCCAGCTGCTGTTCTTCGCCGACGGCACGGGCCTCTTGCAGCATCTGCACGATCTCCTCGCCATATTCATTGATGATCTGTTCGCGCAGCTCGTCGATGAAGGTGAGCACACTATAGGCGTCTTCCGCCTGCCAGTGCGTGTACAGCCGCAAGACTTTCATACTCATGATGTGGTCTCCTGGGTCGTGAGGCTGGGTTGGCCTGCGTCAGGTGCGTAAGACTGTGGACGGCCAGCGGTCGGGTTCGGCGCCAGTGCTCAGGCAGCGCTGCGAGCGCGCCGCGGTGATGGCTTGCGCTCGGTGTGGAAGACATCGAAGAAGAGCTTTTCATCGAGCTGGGTGAGTTCGTGGCGGCTGGCATGGGCGAGGATTTCGGCGGCCATATTGGTCAGCACACGGTAGTTGCCCATAGCGTGATCGGCCAGCGCCTGTGCCAGCTGTTCGCTGAACAGACCGGGGTTGCCGGCGCTTGTGCAAAGATGCGCCAGGCAGGCGAGGAGATTGTCGCGTGAGGCGTGTTCAAGCGCCAGGCGGGCCCGGATGCGCGAGCCGAGCGGGAGCAGATCGTCACGCCGGAGCAGGTCGGTCAGGCGTTGATCGCCGGCGAGGACCACGCTCAGCAAGGTGCGGGAGTCGAACTGGGACGAGGCGAGCAAGCGCAACTCATTCAGTACCACAGGCGCGATCTCCTGGGCTTCATCGATCAGCAGCACGGGGCGCATGAGTGAGGCGTCGAGAGTCGCCAGCCAGCGGGTGCGCAGCCCCTTGAAGCCCACCCAGCGATTGTGCGGCTTGAGATCGACGCCGAACAGGTCTCCCAGCTCGCGGTAGAAGTCCGCGAGGTTGGCACTCGGATGGGTCAACGCGGCGATGGTCAGGTCGGGCAGGCGCCCGAGGCGGGCGGCGAGGATGCGCAATGCGACGCTCTTGCCGGTGCCGGGCGCGCCGGTAATGAGGGCAAAGCCGCCTTCGCGGACATGGGTGTGTTCGATACGCCAGGCGAAGTCCTCCAGCGCAGGCGTTGCCATCAATGCCTCGGTGGGCAGTTCCGGCGAGAATGGATTCCACTTGAGGCCGTAGAGTGCGAGCAGGGATTTGTTCATGGGTCAGTATCCTCGGGATCGAAGGGCAGATAGGCCGGCGGTATGCCGGTGGCGGCATACTCGGCCAGGAGTTGGTCAAGCAACGGCGCCATACCGGCGCACGTGTTAGCGTTAACCGGCAGGGCATCGACCGACGTGCTGTCATCCACCGGCGCGAGGGCCCGTCGTCCATGCTCGGCATTACGCTGCTTGTCGAGTGGATAGAGCACGGCGACGGGTTGTTCGGTGTGGGGATCGAGTAGATCAATACTCGCAAGATCCCAGCGTGCGTAGCGCAGCTTTAGCCGGTGGAGGTGGCGGAACCGGGAGGGCACCTCGAAGCGGGTGCCCAGTACGGTGCAGGTGCCATCGGATCGACGCTGGACACGCGTGGTCTGTGCGCGGAAGCTGCGGCGTAGCATCTCGGCATCGGGGCACTCGCGGGCAACGTCGGGGCCCTGCCGATAGCGCTCAATGGGCGCGCAGCCGAGCTCGTGGTGGCGGCGACGCTGATACTCGCCCTCGACCCAGGCGAGTGTTGCGCGGTTGAGACTCTCCAGTGTCAGCTGCTCGACGCCCTCGAGCATGGCGAGCAGGCGACCCTCAACGACCGACCACCAGTTCTCCTGCTTGGCATTCTGGTAGGCCGAGTACGGTAATGTCGTCTCATGCACGATACCCAGGCGCGCCAGGCCCTCGGTGACTTCGGTCGCGGTCTCGGCACTGCCGTTGTCGGTCAGCAGGGCACGGGGCAGGCCGCGCTTCTGCAGCGCCTGCGACAGGCCGTGCACGAAGCGTTCGGCGTCCTCGGTGAGGTACCACTGGGCGTGACAACAGATCCTTGAGCAGTCATCGAGAATGCCGAGCATCTGTACCGTCTGCCAGCGCCCGCGCGCATCGACGACGCGGCGCGAGCCGACGTGGAAGTCGGCGTGCCATAACGCATTGACGTGGGCGAGTTCATAGCTGCGCACCTCGCGCGTGGCCAGGTGGCGCTCGGCGGCTTCAGCACCGGGGGTATCGCGCCGCACGCGCCCGGTGCGCTTGCGCATGCCGTTCGCCTGTAGATACCGCCGAACGGTGGCGTACGAGGGCATCGCGCCAAGAGACGGATCCTTGGCAGCCAGAACTGCAAGGTTATCGACATGCAGCTGCACGCTCCAGCCCGAATGCGCTTGGTAGAGCGCATGCAGCTCGGTGCGCAGCAGGTCACTCAGGCGGCGGTGACGTCCCGCATCGGCGCGTCGGCGTGAACGCAGCGCACGGACTGGGTCAGCGCCGGCACGAAGCGCCAGGTAGTACCAGCGCTCTATGGTGGAGAACCCGAAGCGTACCGCCTCGCCAGTGACCGGATGACGCCAGGTCCTGGCGGCCAGCGCCGTAATGGCTGTGTGCAGCTCACCGCTCTCTGGCGGTGCCGCCAATAGCGAACCGATCACGGCGAAGCGCAGCCGTGCCCAGCGTTCGTGCACGCTCAATCTGTTGTCGTCGCCCATCGGTGCATCGCCTGTTAGCGGCTGAGTAAATCCGCGCATAAATGGCGAAGGTCGCAGTCGCAGGTTCAGGCGGCGTGACTCGGCCTCAGCGCGGATAGGTCGCCTCGACTCAAGCCAGGTCACGCCGCCGATTTGGGTTTAAGGGTCGGCTCAGAAGATCAAGTCATCGTCGTCGACTTCAAAGGTCGTTATGCGGTCTTGTTGCATGAGTTCGACCAGCTGCCGATCGTATCGGCTCCAGATGGCATCGCGAAGTTCGTCGATAAAGTCATAGACTGCCAATGCCTGCTCTGGTGTCCAGTCGTCCGGTATCGGGGGATGGGTCATGGTTAGGCTCCTTTGTTGGATTTGGCGGCGGCTCGGCGCCGCTGTGCCTGTTGCTGCTGTCGCTCCTTGGCCTCCTTGAGCCGGTAGGATTCGCCTTCGATGGTGAGGATCTCTGAGCGGTGTACCAGCCGGTCCACGAGGGAGACCACGCAGGAGGCGTTGGGAAAGACTTCACCCCATTCGGCGAAGGGCCGATTGGTGGTGACCAGGGTGGATTTCTCCTCGTAGCGGCGGGAGACGATCTCGAACAGCAGATCGGCATGGCGATTGGAGTAGGCGAGATACCCCACCTCGTCGACCGCTAGCAGTTGAGGGCGGGCGTAGCGGGCGAGGCGCCGCTTGAGGGCGCTGTCGCCATCCTGGGCGGCCAAGTCATTGAGCATCTGGCCGGCGCTGGTAAAGAGGACGCTGTGGCCGGCCAGCACCGCTTGATGGGCGATGTTGCGGGCCAGGGTGGATTTGCCGACCCCGTTGGGTCCCACCAGGATGATATTGACCGCCTCGGTGAGGAAGTCGAGGCGCATCAGCTCACTGACCAGTTCCCGGTCGCAGCGGCTGGGCCAGCCCCAGTCGAAGTCGGCCAGGGGTTTGAAGCGGCCCAGCCGCGCCCCTTTCATGCGCCGCTCGAGGCTGCGGTGGGCGCGTTCCTCCTCTTCCCACTGGATCAGGGACTCGACCCAGCCAGCGTCGGCGCTCTCCTCCCAATGGCTCAGCAGGCCATGGAGCTTGAGGGCCGTGGCCCGTTCTTTCAGGGATGCGTTAGGGATCATTGGGGCTCCTCCTGGGCGTCGTCTTCGGTTTCGGGCGGGGTGGACTGCAAGGCGTCGTAGCCGCCCAGATCATGGGTGCGTACCACCAGCCCCCTGGCGCGCGCGTGGTCGATGCGCACCCCCACCCGGGGCGGCTGGTTTCTCGCCTCGCGCCTACGCTGCAGGGCGATGCGCACGCCATTGGGGTGAGCCACCCCCTGGGCCAGGCTCTCCTGGATGGCCGCCTCCAGCTCGGGGGCGCCGTAGGCATCGAGGAGGCGCAGCAGGGCTGCGGTGATGGCGCCGAGGTTGTCGCCGCGCTCGGCGGCCTGGACAGCCAATTGCCGGCTGGCCGGTGCGGCTTGGGCCAGGTGGTCCTGGCCGCGATGATGCCGGGCCTGGCGTTTGATCTGGACCAGTGCCTCGATGTGTTCCGGCTGTTCGATCTGCCGGCCCTTGTCGTAGCTGCGCGGGTGGCGGGCGATGACGTCTCCGCCGTCGAGGATCCGCACCTCGGTGGGTGAGGCCGAGACGGTGAGGGTGCGGCGCACATGGGTGTGGGGCACGCTGTAGTCGTTGCCCTCGAAGCGCGCGTAAGGGGTCTTGCCGATGTGGACCTCGACCCGCTCGTCGGTGGGATAGGGGTTATCGGGCAGCGCCAGCAGGGGCTCCTGCTCGAAGGCCTGGCGCACCGAGAGGGCACGGTCCTCCGGGCAGGGCCGGTCCATGGCCCAGCCGTTGCACCAGGCCTCGGCCTGGGCGTTGAGATCATCGATGTCGGTCCATTGGCGGGCCGGCCAGAAATTATCGCGTATCGTGCGGATGGCGCGCTCCACCCGCCCCTTCTCGTTGCCCCGGGCCACCGCCACCGGACGGGGCTCAAAGCGGTAGTGGGCGGCGAACTCGAGCAAGGTGGGATGGAAGCGGATGGCCTCACCCTGGCGCTCCAGCACGGCGCTTTTCAGGTTGTCGTAGAGCAGGACCTTGGGCAGGCCGTTCGAGGCAGTGAAGGCCGCCTCGTGGCCCCGCAGGAAGTTGGCCATCTTGGCACCGAGGAAGAAGCGCAAAAAAATGCGCCGGGAGTAGCTGAGCACCATGACAAAGGCCATCAGGGCATGGGTTGCGCGGCCGATGGTGAGCTTGCCGAAATGGCCCCAGTCGATCTGTCCCTGTTCGCCGGGCAGGGTCTTCAGGCGCAGAAAGGCCTCGGGCTGGGGGCGTGGCCGGTAACAGGCGAGCTGGTGGCGGAAGTGGTCGGGGCCACCGGGGTAGCCCCGTTCACGCACCATGCCGTAGAGGCGGCTGGCGGTGAGCCTGGGGAACTGGGCCAGGGTGTCGGTGATGAACGGCAGATAAGGATCGATCATCGACGGCTGCGCAGCCCGCTCGACCTTCGGCATGCCGGCCTGGGAGAGCACCCGATTGACGACGTTGTGGTGCACGCCCAACTGACTGGCAATGGTGCCCACCCGCCACTTCTCGACGTAGTGATAGCGCAGGATCTGCGCCTCTTGTTCTTTGCTGATGGCCAATGCGTTTCTCCTCATCTCGTGGCCGGGCGGCTCAAGGGGGCTGAGCCCGGGCGCCCGGCGGCCCCTGTCGGGTGAGTGTTCCGAGCGCAGCGGCGGCGGTGGTGCGATGAAGCGGGCCGGTACGCAGGAAGGGCCCGCACTCACGGCCGCAGAAGTGGCAGCGAATGGACGCCATCATCGGCGCGCCATCCGTACCGCGGCGGCCAGCCGGCCTCGCCGGAACGGGGGATAGTGGATCATGAGGGGACGGGGCCGGGGAACCCTGATGCGTCACTTTCTGCCTTCTCGCCCGGTAGCGGCGTTGCCGCTCGGCATGCTTGTGCCGGCCATTGCGGCTCTGCTGGTAGCGCCAGCCGGCGGCCCGCAGAGACGCGCTTCGTGCCACCTGCGCACACCCTTCAGGGCAATAGATGTTGCCGCGGTCACAGCGGCTGCAGATCATCACCTGCCGGTGACAGCGAGCGCAGTTGTACAGGCGTGCAGAGTTCTCCATCGGCGACCCAGGCCGATGAGGACTTGATTGTCAGGGGAAAACGAGAAATAGTGTGCGGGCTCGTGCTCTGCACGGCCCGGGGTGCGATACCGGGGTCGACGGCCAAGTCAATTACACCCGGTATCGCACCTGTCTCAACGGCCCCTCTTCATCTACCCGATTCCGGCACTCCTGTCACCGGTTGCTCGCGGCCGCCCGCCAGCCGGTTCAGCGACTGGTTGGCCTACCAATCAATCCTTCGCCAGATATGCGCGGGTTTTTACAGCCATCTACATCGCCTCGTCATCGGTCCGTCTTGTGAGGCTAAGCGCCTTGGCACAGGTTGTGGAAGGTGCAACTTCTGCGGGTGCGCGATCCCCCTCAGCCAACGTGCCCGGCGGCGACAGACAGCGGCGCGAGAAATGCCAACACCTCGGCCATCCTGCGCAGCGGATCCGGTTCCTCGAAGCGTGCAAGCAGGGCACCCGGCAGTTGCTGGTCCTCAAGCGGCGGCAGGAAGCGCGCCCGCGCTGCATGCCACCAGGGCGAGCGCACCAGGGACTCACGCCACCAGCGGCACCAGCGCCGCAGCGTACGCCGGTCTACCCCCAACAGCGCCTGCAGCTCGCGAATCCGCGCAGCGGTGAGTGTGCGTACGCAGGCCAGTACCAGCACAGCGCCGGTGTATACCCGGCGTCCGAGGAAACGCACCGAAGGCGGTGTCACCCGCTGGCGGCAACGGGCGCAGCACAAGCTCAGGCGACGGGTGTGCAATGCATCGGTAAGGCCCGGTGGAATCCCGCGTGGCTTGCGCTGATAGGTGGCACTGTGCAGGACGCCGGCACACTGAGGGCAGCCTGCGCGTCGTGCCCGCTCACACAAATCGCGGTCAAGCAGAAGCAAGTGGTCGTACAATCGTGGATCGGCAAACAGTTCATCGCCCATGGCGCGCTCTCCGAGATTGGGGCCAGACCATTGTCGATGAGGAGACAGCGATGGCAAAGATAGGAAGAAATCAGCCCTGCCCTTGCGGCAGTGGCAAGAAATACAAGCGCTGCTGCTGGGAGCAGGACCGCAGCATCCCACCCACCACCACACCGGCGACATCAGATCACAGTGACCTGCTCACCCTGCAACACGATGACCTCTTCGACGACATGGAACTCGACCGGTTATCCAACAGCGTTATCACCCTTGTCAATGCGGGAAGGCTCGATGAGGCGGATGCCGTGTGCGAGCAATTGCGCACCGAATACCCTGAAGTGCACGACTGGCTCATGCGAAAAGCCATGGTCTGCGAGGCACGCGGCGAGACCGATCTGGCCATCGAGTATTGCCAGCGCACCATCGACTGGATGGATGCGCATCCAGAGGACTTCGACCCTGAGAGCCGAGAGCCGTTCTATGCGGACATTGAGCGTCTGAAAAACGCTAGCAAGGATACGAACTGAGCGGTTTACATGAGGGGCTGAGAACCTGAACCCTCAGCGAATGTGATTAAAGTACGCGGCAAAAACATCATGCAGTATGTTCAGACTCAGGATCTTCGCGATGTTGAGAGAACACCCGTCGACGCGACTTGCGGCGGCCGGATCGGGCAGTTCGTGGAATGGCGAGTTAGGAGCTCACCGGATGAGTCGACCGGACGGTCGACGATTTTGACGATGGACCGGCGACCGTGAGGTCGGCGCGCATGGTTCGGCCCTGTACGCGCATGCCCGATTCGACCTAAGAGGTCGAGGGTGGGCGCCCTCTTTGCCACTGAGCCGCAGTGGCCACGGATGAAATCGATCGTGGGCGGCAGTTTAGGAACGCGTCATTCGCGCGTCATCGAGAAAATCGGCCCTCACGCCGCGCCGTTTACGGTAGCGCCGCCCGCGTCACTACCCCGCTTACGCTCGCTAGTGACACGGGCGGCGTCGCGGCGGAGCAGCCCCGGCGCCAGGCATGCGCCTGGCACAGGGGCTGCATCGAGAGGCTCCCGCGGGCCGGCGGCGCGGCTTCACCTGACCACAGGGGCCCACAGGCACCGCGCAAGCGCGGTCCCACCCTTGGCGACGCGAGTAAGAAGGCTCGCTTTGCCAAGGGCGGACAAGGCCTGTGGACTCTGTGGACAGCTGATTCGGGAGTGAGGGACGGCTTCGAGCGGCCGGCCGGCGGGCAATTATTACAGTGTAATAGTGCGACACGAAGTCGCTTTGAGAAGTTGTTCCCCCTGAAGACGGCGGGAACCACCCGTGCCACCGGGTGAATCTACGGGCATGAATCAAGAGCTGCCCTGACAATGAAACGAAGCACCTCGGGTGCGGGGTTCAAATCGTGAGAGGCGGACCCTCCTGGTAACCACAACTGGGTGAGTGCTAGATAGTCGGTATGGTGAAGGTATCTGAATCTGCGTTAAAGGTCGTAACTGTGAACAAGCGAAAGTGGTTGGAACGCTTGAACCAAAAGGTATCGGAGGCGGGAGCAACGTCTTATTACTGCGCTGCCGTGGCCCATGGCTTCCCGGTCGATAGCAGACACCTAACCCGGCGTACTTCTCATAGCGGAACGTGGAAACCCCGTATCGCGTCCGGCCCTCGGGCCGGGACAGCGCATCGTGAGGTGCGCCCATCGCGGTGCGGGTTTGGGAGGTCGGAAGAAGCGAAGGTCGTTCTGTAATGGAACGGATACGGGTTTGAACGTTACCCGACACGAAAGTGGGCCTACGTCCGACTGGTCTTTCATCGCGAGAGAGTCTGGAGAACCGTTCGAATGAGGAAAGGCAAATGACGAGCGCGGCCATGCTGTCGCTTGGTGCGTCCTCAACGGCCCCGAGCTGGGATGCCATCGACTGGCAGCCCGTCGAGGAGCAGGTACGACGGCTGCAGAGGCGTATCGCGAAGGCGACTCGGGAGGGGCGCTGGGGCAAGGTCAAGGCCCTGCAATGGCTTCTCACCCACTCGTTCTCGGCCAAGCTTCTGGCCGTGCGACGAGTCGTCCGCAACCGTGGCCACAACACGGCTGGGGTGGACGGTTGTCTATGGAGAACGTCGTGTCAGAAACTCCACGCTGCCCGGGCATTGCAACGAAGGGGTTATCATGCCCTGCCGTTGCGCCGCGTCTATATCCCCAAGAAGAACGGCAAACAGCGCCCGCTTAGCATTCCCACCCTGCATGACAGGGCCATGCAGGCACTCTACCTGCTGGCCCTGGAGCCGGTGTCGGAGATGCAAGCGGACCGGAACGCCTATGGCTTCCGGCCCAAACGCTCGACTGCCGATGCCATTGGGCAATGCTTCATCGTTTTAGCGAAGAGGTATTCTCCCCAGTGGATTCTTGAAGGGGACATTAAAGCGTGTTTTGACCGGATCAACCATTCGTGGTTGGAGGCCAATATTCCAATGGATCAGATGGTCCTGAGAAAATGGCTGGCAGCAGGTTACATGGAAGAAGGGACCCTCTACCCGACCGCAACGGGTACGCCGCAAGGCGGGATTGCGTCGCCGACCTTGGCGAATATGACACTGGACGGCCTGGAAGCGGTCGCCGCGCGTGCGGCTCCCAAGGGTCAGAAGGTTCATGTCGTCAAGTACGCCGACGACTTCATCATCACCGGCGCTTCAAAAGAGCTGCTGGAGGAAAAGGTGAAGCCCGCGGTGGCCGCCTTTCTGCGGGAACGTGGCCTGGAACTCTCCCCGGAGAAGACCAGGATCTCGCACATCGAGTAGGGCTTCGATTTCCTTGGGTTCAACGTACGCAAGTACAACGGCAAGCTGCTCATCAAGCCCGCCAAGGGCTCGGTGAAAGCGTTCCTGGCCGAGATCCGAGCGCTCATCAAAGCCCGAGCGACGGCTAAGACCGAAGAGCTGATCCGGCAACTGAATCCCAAGATCCGGGGCTGGGCCAACTACTACCGTCATGTCGTCTCCCAGAAGACCTTCGACCATGTCGACTACCAGGTGTCTCGGGCATTGTGGGCCTGGATCAGGCGGCGCCACCCGAACAAATCGGTGGCCTGGCGGCAGAAGCGCTACTTCCGCAGTCAAGGTTACCGAAACTGGGTGTTCACTGCACCGATCCGCAACCCGCAGGGTGAAGCGACACCGCTTGATCTGTTTCGAGCGGCCAGCATTCCCATCACCCGACACGTCAAGATACGCGCCGAGGCCACGCCTTACGACCCTGCATTCGCCGACTACTTCGCGAACCGTCTGCGCTCGCGTCGGATCAGTCGTCGGATGTGGGAGGGGTCATTGGCTGAGGCGTAACTTGACGCTCCGCAGCTCCGGCGGGCGGCGTCACTGGGTCCGGTAACGGGCCTTCGTAAAGGCTTGAGCCGTGTGACGGGAAACTGTCATGCACGGTTCTTAGTACCTTACCACTGAAATCTTGGACAAGAATGCCAAGAAATTCTCATGCCCTGTCAGCACAGAGTGCAGGGAGAACACAATATTCACGCATCTTGAGTGATGCAGCCAGGACGCGACGCCCAAACTTTGTAAGGTAATACTTGTAGCGACGTCCCACTTTCTTGATCAGTCCGTGGGTTCGTAACCGTTTGAGTAGATAGGATGATTGACTGGGTGATAGATCGGGCATAGAGGCCCGCAGATCGGCGGCACGGAAGCCACTGATTGACCATTCGCCCCGCCCGATGGCGAGGAAGAGATGATAGTCCTTTTTCTGGAACAGATTGAAGCCACGGAATGAACGGCCCTGGTCCCTGGCGGGGCTGGACATTTTATCGATGTCCTTGAGTCCGGCGTCAGGATTGTCGATTGCCGCCATATAGGCGAGATAGCGCTCATTGGCGGCGTTCATCAGCTTGCGCAGATCGCGCAGGCTGTAGATATTTTTGCGTAGCGGTGCCAGTTTCCACTGTTGCCAGCCGTCACGTTGTTCCACCCAGCGGTGGATTTTGAAGAATGAGGCATCGTTGGTGGTGCATTCCACACGCGCCATGATGCCGGCTTTATCGTAGAGTTTGATGCTGGCCGGCCCCATCTGGTGGCGGATGCGTGTACCCTGGATACGGGTGCTGAAATCGTTACCGACCTCCCCTTGATAGGTGCTGGCGAGTTTACGGCCAAGGAAGGTGGCCACATTGTCGGCTTTAATGGCCTGTACCGCCGTGCGGGTGATGGACTCGTAGAGCGGCTGGAATTCGGCCTGCTGGTGGAAGATGACATCGGTGGCGAACTCCACCTGCATCAAGCTCCAGTGGTAACCGGAGCGAAAGCGCTGAGCTACCGGGCAGAACTGTTTGGCCCATCGATTCAGTCGTCGGTGAAGCTGTTTGGCATCCAGCCGGTCGGCAAGCGTCTGAGCCTGCTCGGGATCGGCAATGGACAGAAAGGCATTGTCCGCCATCGCGAAGGGAATGCCGGCTTTTTCCAGTCTGCGCGCCAGCCAGTGATGGCCGTTGAAGTAGACTTGCAGGCGGAACGGCGCCCAGGTGGGCACCCGCACGTAACAGAGTCCAAAGGCCTCATCGATGAAGTAGAAGTAGTAATGCAGGCATTTCCCTGACGTGGGTTTGAGCAGGGTATGGCCTGTGTTCTTGTCATGCCAGGGGCGATAAGCGGTGCAGGATTCCATGGCGGAGAAGATGTGGACCAGCCCGGGATGACCGCCGCGTTCCGCAATGATGGCCTTGATACGGTCTTCTTTGCGAAAGGCCTTGTGGCGCCGGATGAACTCGATCTCAATGCCGGCCTCGATGGCGAGTTGCTCGGCATGGTGGCGCAACTCATCGCGCAGGGGTTCTGCCCACCGGGGGTAGTCGAACAGTCGGATCTTATGGTAACTGAGGTAGCTCGCCATAGCGCCGGCATAACCGATATCAGGAAGGGTTCCGGTGATGACAACCCGGTCAAAACAGGAGAGCACACCGGCGATCTTGTTCTGGTGACGTTCAACGAACGGATTCATGGCCTGTCCCTCTTGTCCTGGATGGTGCTGTGGATAAGGATAGGCGATCCGAGATATTTTGGTTCCGGCTATGCCGGGTTAGGGGAGGGAGTGGCCGCAAGGTCACTCTCTTACCCGACATCTGCGAAGACGGCACTTCAGGGCGCATCGGCGCCCAGTATGGTGGGCGGGCGCGGTTCGGCACGACTCTACTTCAAGCCCAACCGCACTTTGGCCTCCACAAGCGGCAGTTCCCTTCCGGTCTCGAGTTCGGGAATAAGGGGAGACTTCGAGCGGCGGGCGGGCGATTATTACAGTGTAATAATCTGCCGAGGCGGCACGTCAGGGCGAGTCTTCGTCCGGCACGTCGAGCAGGCGCTCGCTACGCCAGACTCGAACGACACGAATCCGCGTACCAGGTCCGTATCGATTCCAGATCGCTAAGTGCGGATTCGGTGATCCGAATGGCAACCTTCGCCATGCTCCTACTTCGAGCCCAGCCGTTTACGGTAGCGCCGCCCGCGTCACTACCACGCTTGCGCTCACTAGTGACACGAGCGGCGTCGCGGCTTCACCTGACCACAGGGGCCCACAGGCACCGCGCAAGCGCGGTCCGGCCCTTAGCGACGCGAGTGAGAAGGCTCGCTTTGCCAAGGGCGGGCAAGGCCTGTGGACTTAAGTGGACAGCTGCGTGAGAATTTCTTCTTTCGTCCGTTAGAGGAATTTGTAACCCGCCTCGCGCTGGCTTCTGATCGCCAACACGAAGACGGTATCGACCTCAGGAACATAGCGATAGAGGGCAACATAACCGCGAGATTGTCGACCGATGATCAGTTCCCGGGCATCGTGACGAGCTGGGCGTCCCAGCAGGGGATTGGATTCAAGCACATTGATTGCCTGGATGATCTGATCGATACGCGCTGCCGCCTCCGCGACCTCGTATTGTGCGAGGTGTTCCAGTATTCGATCGAAATCGTCGGCAACCTGCGCCGCCAGCTCGATGCGCGCCATCGCGACGAATGATCAGCGGGAAAGCTTACGTGCCACCGGAGGAGTCGGCTTCTTACCGGCTACGCGATCTTCCAGATAGATACGCATCTCCGACCAGGGGATCGTCTCTCCCGATGCGACGATCTGGGCATAGCGATCTCCTGCCGTCTCGTGGAATTCATTGCGTCGCTCTTCCGCATCCACGCGTTCGGCAATCGCATCGAGGATGAACGCGTGCGAGGTCATGCCTACCCGCTCTGCGGCACGCGCAATACGATTTTTGAGATCATCGGGCAAACGAACGGTCGTCGTCGGCATCATGCAGGCTCCCAAGCATTGCTTTGGCGAAAGTGTAGCACATAAGTGCTACTATCCAAGATACCCCGTACGGGTTGATGCCGTCGCTCCACCGGTGGTCCGCGCCATCACCGATCTTGACAGGGGCTACCTCGAGGTAGGTTCGGTTATGCGTCTGAACGTACGTTGAACTCGAAGAGGTCGCTACCTGACCGGCAACCGAGGTCGAAAGCGGCCACCAATAGCCATCCGCAGGAATTATTACACTGTAATAATTTGGTGGCCGGCTTCCGGGCGGCTCGTCGGCGGCATGTTTTGGCAACGCCGCGGCCGGACCGATGCACCTATTCGATGCCGAGTCGGCGCGTTTCGGCATGAGTCTACTTCAAGCCCAACCGCGCTTTGGCCTCCGCGAGTGGCAGTTCCCCTCCGGCCTTGAGGTCGGCGAGACCGGCGATGACGGCGCGCATGAACGCCCGTTCGTCTTCGGCCATCGCCGAGTCAGTCACCGACTTCACATCTGCCACGTCCCGGCCGCGGCGGGTTCGCGCAGGCGACAAGCCAGCCGGCCTTGGGCACTGGGCTTTCGGTGCCATGGTCTCGTTACTCCTGTTCATCGTCGATCTCGCTCACATCCAGCAGCTGGCTTCCCCGGCGGACCGTGAGGATCTCGACCTTGTCCTTGACGCTGTAAATCACGCGGTAGGCGCCAAAGATCAGCTCTCTGATTCGCCTGACACCCACTTCCGGAACAACGCGACCGATCTCCGGAAAATCCTCCAGACGCTCGACCGCATCGAACAGTTCGTTCACCCACCGTTCGGCGGCATCCGGGTTGTCTTTGGCGATGTAGCGCGCGATATCAGATACCCGATCCAGTGCCAGTGGAGACCACTCCACCCTCACCGCGCGATCCCTTTCAGGACCCGCGCCCTCGCTTCATCGTGGGGGACGCCCCCGCCGGCGGCAAGTTGTTCCTCGGCGCCATAGATGTCCTCGAGGATCTCCAGTCGTTCCTGCATCGACTCGAACTCATGGACATCCATGAGGACGGCGACCCCACGCCCTCGCTGGGTCAAGACCATCGGTCGCCGCGTCTCGTGAATGTGCTTTACAAACGACGCCACTTCGGCACGAAACTCAGACAAGGGACGGATATCCTCATCAACTCTTACTTTCGACATGGCGACCTCTAAAAGTACGTTAACTTGTACTCTTTAATGTACGTCCAGGGCAAGCCGATCGCAACCCGTTGATGGGCCGGCACCTGCTGGTTCTCCGAGCCGACGACTCGGTGAGACGGTCGTGGGGCCCGCGGGCTAGAGAGGGAGAGGTGCCACTTTTACCCAAGTGGCCAGGGAGAAGATGCCATGACCGGAAACGCCCATGCCGAAATGGCCGATTAGTCCATCGTCACCGAGGGACTGACCCTGCAGGCCTTCGGCGTGGACACCAGACTATCGGCGCGAGGCAAACACATCCTGGAGGCTGCCGCATGGAGCAGCGCCCTGGTCACCGATACCTTCGATCCCCGCGAGGTGCTGCCATCCCTGGGCCTCTCCGTCCACCTCGGCTATCTCGCCAGCCACATCCTGCTCTTCGTCGAGCACATGGACCTTGAGGATGTCGCCCTCCATGCCGGCGCCGAGGGTTCCGGGCAGCAGGGATATGGTGTTGGCCAGCATCACCCGGGGCAGGCCCAGGGGCAGCCTGAACCCATAGTCGATGATCCCCGGTGCAATGGGCAGGCGGGAGTCCAAGGCCCGCCAGGTGGCTTTGGGCTCACCCCATTCACATCGAGGTGGGTAAGGATCTTCTAGATGACTCCCGGGTCCTCGATGCACGCGATGATCCGCACTGCCCCGCCGCAAGCGGGACAGGTCTCTTCGAGTACATCCCTGTACCCGACCGCTTCGCGGCAGCCTTCGGCTGTGCAAATCGGCTTTCCTGCCGATTTGTCAATATTGACCCCGAAGACTCGCTTCAAACGCTGCGCCCAAGTCATCGTAGCGCGGCGTTCGGCGGGCGTGGGCTCTTCCGGATCCGTGGGCGTGGTGTGCTCGCCTCCCTCGCCCCGCCTGGCCAGCGTCACCCGCGCGCGATACTTGCTGTTGGGCGCAAACACGCCGTGGAACCGGCTCTATGCGGAGATCTGCATAGCCCAGACTATGCGCAGATACGGCAGCCGTCACCGCTCGCAAGCCCTTTAATCATCAGCAGATTTTTCGTGATCGATTGGCTTTCTCCGCATAGTGCCGATGTGGGCATAGACCCGGCTATGCGGAGATCTGCATAGCCGAGTGAGATTGACCCGACGTTTCGGCACCAGCGCTGCCCGCCGCGCAATGACAAATCGGCAAGACTGCCGATTTGGACGACCGCAGGTCGCCCGCAAGGTGGCGCACAGGGACGTGCGCCATCAAGTCGAGCGGCTCGAATACATTGCAAACCCGTTAATACGCACTATAATGCGAATGCTTCTCATCTTTGTTATTGAAGTCCACGCATAATGACGCACGAAGAATCCCGGTTCGGCCCTTCCTGGCCTTGCACAATGACGCTAATTTTGGTAGCACTGCTAACCGGAAATACGGCAGCGCAGCCCCAGAGGCCGATCGAATCCGAGGCCGAGACAGGGGCGGTTATGTTAGAGCCGATCTCGATAGTGGGCAGCATCGAAACGTCGAGCCAGGAGGCAGTGCGGCGGAAAGCTGACGCACCCAACGCGATGGAA
Organism: Gammaproteobacteria bacterium; assembly: GCA_034522055.1. NCBI lineage: Bacteria > Pseudomonadati > Pseudomonadota > Gammaproteobacteria > Gammaproteobacteria bacterium. Next base: position 3,495,687 of record JAXHLS010000002.1, on the reverse strand, counting down.
GTTATCGACGCCGAGCAGCTCCAGCAGTTCAACGAGCAGGCGCTTGGCGACGCGCTGCGGCGGCTGCCGGGCGTCACATTTGACGGCGCCAACCGCGCGCGCGAGGTTCGGTTGCGTGGCTTGCCCGGTGAATATACGCAGGTTCTGATCAACGGCAGGCCGCTGATCGATGGCGAGTCCCGGCGCAACTTCGAGGTCGACCGGATACCCACCGGGCTGGTCGAGCGTGTGGAAGTGATCCGTGCGCCACGGGCTATCTACAACGGGCAGGGTGCTGCCGGCACCGTCAACATCGTGCTGAAAAATGGCGTTGATTCCCTGTCGGATAGCGAGCTGGCGGTAGGCGTTGGCTATCTCGAAGACAACGATGAAATGGGCGAGGTAACGTTTTCGCACGGCGAGAGAATCGGTCCCCTGGAAGCTGCGCTGGCCGGTTCGCTGCAGCGCTTTCGGCGCAGCGAGAGCAAGGATGCGTTTGAATTTGACGCAGGCGGCACGCCCGATGGTGGCGTGCTGGAGCTCAACGAACGGCGTTTCGACCAGGTCAACCTCATTCCGCGTTTTGCACTGGAAACCGAATATGCCGGTCGCTTCGAGTTCGAGCCATTCTATCTGCGCACCAAGGAGTTTCGAGACGATATCGAGACCGACCTGGAAGACGACCAGGTAACCACCGATCGAGTGAGCGACGAGCGCCGCGAAAGAGTCCGGGAAAGCTACGGCTTTCGGGCCGACTGGAAGCGTGCCATCGGCGCATCCGCGCAGCTACGCGTGGGCTTCGACTGGCAGCAGGGTGAGACCGACACCGATCGTGATGAAACCCGCTTCAACGCCGACGGCAGTGTCGACCGCGAACGGCAGCGCACCGAGCTGATTGAGCTCTCGATGATCCGGCCGGAAGCCGTCCTGAATATAGCCGCCGGCGCCCACGACATCAGCTTCGGCGTCGGCGCCGAGCTGCGGGAACACGATGAGACCAATTCCGAGATCCGCAACGGCGCGTTGCGCCCGCCGCGCGAGGATCGCATCTTCGACATCGACGAAGACGTGTTGTTCGCTTTCGCTGAAGACATCTGGCAGGCCAACGAACGTCTCAGCACAACCGGCGGCTTGCGCCTGGAAAGCTCGGATACCGAAGCAACCGATTTCTTCGGTACGACCACCTCGGAGGACGTCGCATTCCTGCTGCCTTCGCTGAACGTGGTATTCGCTGCCACACCCAATACCGACCTGCGCCTCGGCGTTGCGCGGACCTTGCGCCGGCCCGACCTGCGGACGCTTTCGCCAGCGGTTGACGAGCAGGACGGCACTCCTGCCGAACCGGATGTACAGGGCAACCCGAACCAGGAACCCGAATCCATCTGGGGCCTGGACGCTGGCGTAGACTATTACTTCGCCAATGATCGCGGCTACGTTTCACTAAATCTGTTTGCGCGTGAATTCGAAGACAAGATCGAATTGGTCACCGCGCAGGTCAGCGGGCGTTTTGTTGCCTCGCCGCAGAATGTCGGAGACGCTCGCGCCGCCGGGGTCGAAGTTGCGGGCCGCGTGCCGCTGGACGCGATCGGCTTCAACAACACCACTCTATGGGGCAATGTGACCTATACCGATTCACGCGTCGACGAAATTGGCGGCGGTTCAAGGCGTTTTCTGAATCAGCCGGATGCTGTCGCAAATCTGGGCGTCGACTACTTTTTCGTGCCCTGGCAAACGACGTTCGGGCTTTCCGTCAATCACACAACTTCGGTCGATCAGACTCAGCGCCTGGCCAACGGGGGATTTCTCGACCAATCGATAGAGGAACGGACCCGGCTGGACCTGTCGGTCAAAACTCAGGTGACTGAAAAGCTCGACGTGTCTATCAGCGCAACCAATCTTCTGGACCAGACCGAGGACCGGGTCGATCGGGTGCTTGATGGAACCGGTGCGGTCGAAGCCGTTACGCTTACCCGAGAACCCACGTATCGCAGCGTATTCGCACGCGTGAAGTGGCGCTTCTGAGTATTTCTGGGTTGAAAAGGCTACATCGATGGGCCGGACTGGCACTGTTCATGATCCTTGTCCTGCAGTGCCTGACCGGTTCGTTGCTGCTGTTCGAAGACGAGCTGGAGCCGATTGTTCTCGATCTTGAAGTCAAACGGCAAGCGGCGGGCGCGCCGCTTCGGCTTAGGCTGGATAAACTGGCGCGCCGGGCAGTCAGCAGCCCGGGTGTTCAGGAAGTCACGCGGATTTATCCGTCGATATCGCCGAATTCTAGTTCTCCCGCGCGGGTCCTTGCCCGGAACAGGCACGATCCGAACAGCGAAATTGAACGCTTCATTGACCCTTTCAACGGCCGCATACTCGGCGAGCGCCCGCACAAGATGATCGGACTGGGCCGCGCCAGTCTGATGCCCACGGTCAAGGAGTTGCACACCAAGCTTCTGGCAGGCGATACCGGCAAAATCATCCTCGGCGTGGTAGCCATCCTGTGGCTGCTCTCCGGGGCGCTGGGCATTGTCCTCTGTCTGCCACGCGGGGGCTCCAGATCGAAATGGCCGCGTGGATGGCGCATCACGCGCTTTCGTTCGAGCTATCAGTTGCACCGCGGCGGCGGCCTGTGGCTGGCCGGGGCGGCAATCGTCTTCTCCGCCAGCGCCAGTGTTCTCGTATTCGAGGGCTGGATCTTTGTCGAGCCCGGCGTGGCGTCGGCGACGCAAGCCGGTAACCCGGTCGGTTTCGAAGCCGCCGCAACCGCCGCACGGTCGAACCTGCCCGGGAATGGACGTGATTACCAGCTCGAATCGATTCGCATCGAAAGCGACAAGTCGCGTTACCGGGTCGATTTCAGGCACGACCCTGAACACGGCATCTGGCACCGCCCCGAAGAGCAAGTCTACGTGGAGGCCTCTGATGGTCAATTGCTAGGTCGCGAGGGATGGCTCGCCGCGAGCGGATTGAACCATGTCAAACACCTGGCTTTGCCGTTGCACACCGGGGCGGTACTTGGTGCGCCGGGCAGAATTGCCGCCCTCATTGCTGCAATGCTGCTGGCCGTGCAGATCAGCGCTGGCGTTTGGTTGTGGTGGCGAGGGCGTGCCCGCTAATTGCCTAAGCAATTTTCTCTACACCGAACGACCTGTATCTAGAACAGCAAGTCGGTGCTTTGCGCTCGGTACTGCTGCCAGTCGTGCCTGGTGGTGGCTAAGTCAGACCTTGCTGCGGCCCGTATCCTGCTGATCGTGATCGGCACAGGCATCGCGGCTAATATGACCGAGTTCCAGTACCGCAAGGCCAACTGGCTGGTCAGTGGCGGTGAACGATCACCGTCCATTCGGCGGCCCCTGCGCGCTGCGCAGCTGCAACTGAGACAGTGCTGGAGCCCGTGGGCCGGAGAGGGAGAGGCGCCACTTTTACCCAAGTGGCCAGGGAGAAGATGCCGGCAGCGGCCGGCGGGATCAGTCCTCGTTTGGTAGCAAGATGGTCATGACGGGTTCACCGTCGTCACCGGGTCCCACCACGCACTTCAGACTTGCCGGCGTGCGCCGGGTGGAAACGCCGTCCCTCGCGACACGGCTGACTTCGTAGTTCAACTGGTGGACTGCATAGTCCGCCAGCCGGATCGCACAGGCGGTGGAGTAGAGCACGTTCCACAGGCGCTCGCCTTCACGCTGTTCAAGCTGGCGCTGGCTGTCGTCCGGGGTCCAGGCCACGCAATCGGCCCAGGCCGCCGCGGTCAGGGCCACCGGACCGGCAAAGCCTGATTCCAGGTTGATGATCCCCGCGGCAACCAGGACACCGTCCTCGAGGGCCTGGGCGCGGGTATAGGTCGAGATGACCTCGCCGAAGATGGGGTGGGCCATGGGCTTGATGGTTGGGTCTGACATGGTGTTCTCCTTGGATGAAAGAGTCGGAGAGGCACTCCCCCGAATGGGAGGGGCCTCTCCGGTGGGTGGGTAAAAGGTGCGTGGACTCAGAGAAGGCCACGCTCGGCAAAGGACACGCTTTCGCCGGCGGCGACCACGAAATGATCGAGCAGGCGGATGTCCACCAGTGCGAGGGCCTCTTTCAGCCTGCGCGTGATGGCCTCGTCGGCATGACTCGGCTCGGCGACACCCGAAGGGTGGTTGTGAAAGCAGACGATGGCGGCCGCGTTGGCCTCCAGTGCCCGCTGGACGACGATCCGCGGGTACACGGATGCGCCGTCGATGGTGCCGTGGAACAGATCCACCGCTTTGATGATCCGGTGGCGGTTGTCCAGGAAGAAGGCCCCGAACAGTTCCGCCTTGTGTTCGGCGAGCCGGATGCGAAGATAGGCCCGAGTGTCCTCGGGTTTGGTGAAGGCCCGTCCCGCACAGTGGCGTTGTTTGAGGATGGCCAGGGCCAGCGCGATCACGGTTTGTTTCTCCCGGGCATTCAAGGTCAATGGTCTGAGATCCACGAAACGGTCGCCGCCGTCGTGGAGGTCGGGTTGAAGGGGATGGGGCATGACGGTTCTCCTCGATGAGATGGGGAGACTCGCCCCGCCGGGGAGTGACTCCCCGTTGGGTGGAAAGGGGACCGGGTGATGGGATCACCCGGTCTGATGTGGCTTTACGCGGCTTGCTCGGTGTAGAACGGTTGACCGTCGACCTTGGCCCAGCTGACTCGCAACAGGCGAGCCTTCAAGCTGATCCCGGTCTCACCGGCCTTGTCGCCGTTCTTATAGGTGTAGGCTTCAGCGAACAGATCGCTGAGCGTGAACCCCACGAGCACCTTGAGCTTGCCCTCGACGGCCGGCTTGAGTTGACGCACGATCTCCTGCGCCTGCTTGCCGGACACGCGACACTCGAAGTAGCTGTACTGGGCGTCGTCGGCGCTGCCCCGCAGGGCGGCGATGGTGACACTCCAGAAGGGCGAGCCTTCATTCGGCGTCACCTCCCGGGCCCGGTTGAGATAACCGATACCGGTGGTGTAGAGGTCGAAATACTTCGTATCTTCGTTGGACATGACGTTTCTCCTTCAAACGGAACGGGATCCGGAGAACGCGCCATCCCGGTCGGGAGCACATTCCCGGCAGGGTGGGTTGAGTCGAGGTCGCGAACGACCTCTTGTGGGCTGACACCGTTGCCTCGCGGCTCGGGTGCGTGCATCGGTTTCACAGCCCGACGATGCATCGGGTGTCACTGAGGCCGCAGTGACCACGGATGAAACCGGGTTGTGGTGTTGACGGGTTCAGGCCGCATCGGGGGTGTCGCAGACGTAGCGCAGGTACTTCAGCATGCCCCGGGCGTTGGCGAACGCCGGATGCTCGGCCACCGCCTGGTTCGGGAACCAGTCCCGGATGTGCGGGGCCAGGGCCACCGCCCCGCCCCCCACGATCAGGATCCGCTCGAGCTCCGCGCCACGCCCGAGCTGGCGCTGGGTCTCGGCGTGGAGCCGCTCGACCAACTGGCGCTCCGCCACCTTCACCAGGGGCGAGACATCGTGGGTCTGCCCGAACAGTCGCACGGTGCCTCGTTGGAGGGCCTCCTCCACCAGGCGCTCGCTCACGGTCTCCAGATCGAATCGCCCCTGAATGGCGTCCCGGACGTCGCGTTTCACGTCGAGGAGCCCGCAGCGCAGCGATCCGGATCCACCGTGCAGGACCGCCTGATCGGCCACCACCACGTAATCGGTAGTGCGCCCGCCGATGTCCACCACCGCCACCGGGGCCTGCAGTCGCTCGGGTTCGAGCTGCACGCCGTCCCTGGATTCGGTGATGACGTGGTCGTACCAGGCGGCCAGGGCCTCGGGGATGATCTCGTGGAAGGCGATGGCCGCCGGCAGCCGGCCGTCCAGGGGTGATACGGCCTGCTTGAGGCTGTCCCGTTTCCGCACCAGGGTGTCCTCGCAGCGGCTGCCGTCCTTGCGATAGAAGCTGCCCACCGGCAGGCCGGACACGGCGTGCACCGACCGCCCGCCGAGGCCCGCCTGTTGCAGCGCGTGCTGGACGATAGCGCGGTTGAGGCCGGAGAAGGGATAGCCATCGAAGTAGGTGGGCTCGCCCTCTACCTCGCCCACGGCGAAGGGCTGATCGGCGGTCTCATACTCGAAGATCCGCGGCCGGGCGTCGTCGATCCAGGTCACGTTGGCCCGTCCGAGCCGGGCCCGGGAGGGGGTCGCCACCAGGCGGCCGTCCGGCAGCGCCACCTTGGTGAACGCATAGCCGTCGTCGAGGCCCACCGGGACGGGATCCATGGTGTGCTCAGACATCGGTGTCCTCCGCGCGCGATCGTGGCCTCACCCCACCACCTTGCGCAGGTGGGCGAAGGGCTTCCCGGTCGCCGGCCGGGGCGGCGTTTCGGGTGACATCGGAGCCTGCGTGTCCCCGCTCGGCCGGGGCTTCGGGGCCTGGCCGAGGCCGGCGGAGAACACGAAGCCCCTTCTCGGCGATTGCGGCGGTTGCGGCGTCTGGCGTTCCCGGTCCGGACCGGTCGATGCCGACCCGTCCAACTGGCGGGCGATGCGTCGTTCCGCCAGGAAACCCTGGACCAGCAACGCGCGGATCCAGTCGGGGTGGCGGCGCTTCGGGAGCGCTTCCAGGTGCGCCATGATCAGGGCCTCTACCAGGATCGCAGGATCCAGCGAGACGCTGATCCGCTTCCCGGCACGCGGTGAGGGGGTGGTCGACACAGGGACTCCGTCGGCTTGGTCCTGGGGCCGGATGCTGGATCCGGCGATGGCGGCAGGTATCCACAATCCGAGGCCCCGGGTGGGATGGTTTCATGCCGGCGGTACTCACGACCGCGGGGCTTGCGCGTGGAGGTCGAGGTGCCGAGACGTGGCGCTCTCCGGCATGGGCCGCAGCGGACCGTGGGGTGCGCGCCGGGTACCGGCGATCACGGCCTCGGGGAGGGTGCCCAGCTGCGCCCGCGCCTCGGTCGCCCGGGCAGTCCCCTGCAGCACCTCCTCACGGGTCAGCCCCGTGGGGCGGTATCCCAGGGGGCTCTGGAAGGCACGGCGCAACGCGCGCCCGCCCAGGGACGCGGTGCGCTCGCCGTCGTCAGCGGTGATGATGCCGATATGCCGGGCCGTGAGCACGGCGCGCACGAGCCGATCGTAGGCCGCCACGAGTTGGGCGCCGCGGAAGGCGTAGGGATTGCTGAAGCGCAGCGGTGTGTGGGTCGGGCGCACCGATGCCGCCGGCGTCGCACGGATGGCCGCAGAGGCATTCAGGCCCGTCTCCACCGTTTCGCTGGCCGCGGCCAGCGCCTGATCGGCCGCTTCGAGGGCATCGTGAACCTTGAGCAGCCACCAGTCGGCATAGGGATCTTCGGCCCTCACCCCGTGCCAGATGGCCCGGAGCAGGTTTGCGAAGCCGATGAGTCCGATGATGGCCGGCTTGTCCGGGGTACCGGGGCGTCCCTTCACCAGGCGCTGGGCCTGCCGGGTCTCGAGGGTGAGGGTCACCACGCCGCGCAGGACCCCGGGCCGATCGGCCTCCGGGGACGGGACGGTACGCGAGTCGGGATCTGTTCGGGGGATCTCCGTGGCCTGCTGATTCACGATCGTGGCTCCTGTGGGTGGTCACCGGCGGGATTTGGCCGTGGACATCCACCTTGAGGCTGCGCGGGGAATCGCGGGAAGGAGAAAGGGCGTCGGGTGGTCGCGTGGTTCCCTGGCCACGCACCGGTTCACTGGGGCGGGTGGGGTGACGGCGACTGGCCGGGCGCAGGGCCCGGAGAAATTATTACACTGTAATAATCCGACAGCGGCCGCTTCGATCAAGATCGGCGATCCGGCTTGGCACCCCGTGGCGGCATCCCCAGAAGCCTGCGGGCCTCGGCCAGCGGGCTCTCCCCACCCGCCCGTACCTGCTCCAGACGCCGCCGATGATCCCGTGCCCGGGCCGCGGCCTCCTGGCGCTGGTGCGCCGCCGCCGCGGCGTCCCGTTCGCGGGCCTCCTGGACCTTGATCCCGAGGTTGGGTTGAAAGCCGCCACTGTGGGCCCGGCTGCAGAGGTGATGGAGATAGCGCAGTTCGTCGTAGATCGGCCTGGCGCCTTGCCGCTCGGCGCGAAAGCGCCCTTCGAGCTCGTCGAGCACGGCCTGGCGCTGCCCCGCATCGACGCGCTCGAGGTAGCGGGCGGCGATGTCGCGCTGGTTGGCGGAGAGCCGGTGCGGATAGATCAACGACGCGCACCCGGCGTCGGCATTCGATGCCGGCGGAGGATCTGTTGTTGTTGTTGTTTTATTTATATAACTACTACGAACCGACTTCGATATTTGAGGGCTCAAAATTCGAAGGCGGTCCCCAACCGCCTTTGATTTTTGGTCCTGGTTGGTGAGCCGGGCCAGGACAGCGGCGCTGAAGCTGAAGTAGCGTCGCGCACCGGCCTGGTGCACCGCTTGCGCGGCCTCGAGGCGGCGCTCCATCCCGTTGGCGGGTGCCAGCACGTCGACGCCGGTGGCAATCTCCTCGTCGAGGGAGGCCAACACGCCCGCTGCCACCTTGCGGACCCGGGCGTGGTGGTGCCGGCCCGCCGCCCTCAGGAAGGCCATGTACTCGGCATCGAGGTGCAGCGCGTCGGCCAGGGGCAGCGGTCTAGGATTGTAGTGGGTCCAGCGCTAGTCGAGAAAAACGACCGACCATCATGGGCACAGGAATGGATCCCATCGCTGCCCACGATCCGGAACGGATCATCACCGCCCGACTCGCCGCCGATCCGGCCTGGAAGAAGACGGTGGCGATGCTCGATGCGACCCGGCTCATGGAATTGGGGGCCCGGACGGGGTTGGTCTGTCAGTTGACGAAGCTGGACAAGAAGACCGCGAATCGACTGTACCGGCAGCTACACGGTCGACCGTCGCCGCCCGGGCAGTTCCCGTTCACCGACTCCTGGTTTCTGAAAAGCGAGCGGCGCATGCTCCACGCCGCTATCGTCTGGCGTATTCACAAACACCTGCGCAAAACCCACAGTCGCCCTGCCCGCATCCTGATCGACCTCTACGAGATCTACCGGCAGATCATCCAGGAGGAGCTCCTCGAGATCTCCCAGGTCGCCTTCGTCCCCCGTCTCCTGGAGATGCAACTCTGGCATGAGCGGCAATGCCATCACTGTTCGACCGAGTTCATTACGCCCGTCGAGGAACCCGATGCGAGCTGCCCCGGCTGTCGACTGCATCATCGCTTTCGCTGCCGACACTGCGGCGGACGGGCAGAGGGGCTGCGCCGAGGCCGCCGCCGCACGACCTGCCAGCACTGTGGGGCGGCGCGGGATCCATGAAAGCTTGGCTGCGATGACGGCGGCGGTTGGTACCTGTTTAGATCTTCGATGGAGAAGGCGGGTGGGCCTATGCGCCTGGCGGGCGGGCCTATCACCGAGGCCTCGCGCCGGCTGATACTGTGGCAATAATGGCTGACGCCACCTTCGATATCCACTCCGAGTTCGGGGAACTCCTGAGCGAGGACCTACGCGACTGGCTGGGATGTTGCCCAATTGACCACGTTGCCAAACTGGTATCCGCCATCACGGCGGAGGTGGCCAAGATCCGCGTGGAGATGGGTTGTCCGACAGCCGGACAACCCGTCGCGTACAAATAGAAAGCGACGCCCCAATCTGCCGGACACCGCTATAACGGCCCTCCCCCGCGTAGAGCACGGCCGGCCGCGTCACCTGCGTGTCGGACCGCCTTCCCAGCCCGGCCCCAGGCCTTCACTTCATAGGAAGCTGTCCACGGGATGGTTACAGGGCGGTGCCGAAGCCCTCGTCCTCGGTGTAGGCGGGCAGGGGCAGGCCGGCGATCTTCAGGCCCTGAGTCACCGGACCACCGGGAAACAGTTTATACAGATAACGCCTTCCCCCCTGTTCGGCGAAGGCCTCTGCCAGGGCGTCCGCGAGATCCCTCCCACTCTCCGGCTGGCCATGCTCGAGATAGTGCTCCCGCAGGCCGTGCACCACGGACCAATGCTCCGCAGTCATCTCCACACCCACTTCCGCGGCCACGCGGCGACCCGTCTCCTCGTCCCAGCCCGCCAACTCCTGTTCGCGGTCGGCCTGCTGGGGGTCCGCGGTGCCGCCGTTCCTTACCATACTCTTGATGTCTGCCATGGCACTCCCCTGTTGTCGTTGTTGGGCGGTCCGCCGAACCGACGTTCCGAACTCGATTCTAGATTGCGGCAACCACCCTTGCGGATCAAGCCATCCCGGGCGCGGAGGGGTTCATTCGTTGTCCATACCCCATACCCGGGACGGGATAACCGTCCTGATTGCTCGAGCCGGATATGAGTGCTCCGCCTGCCGTAGCAGGCGGGAGGAATAAACCATCGTCCCTATCCGCCGGCCCCGCCCGACGGGGGATGTCGATTATATGCCCTCGTCTGCGGCGCCGTTGCCATCCTCGGAGGACGCGCCCCCTTTTGACTCACTGTCACCACCGGCCGCGGCGCCTTCGTCCCACCGCGGGCCATAGGGATACGGCATCATGGGCATGGGATGCACGGGCTGACCGTAGCCGGGCGGCATGGTGTAGGGATGGTGGCTGTACTGGCGGGGCCGATGGCGGGGCTCGGCGCGACCCAGGGTGGTCTCCACGGTCTTGGCCTCGCCATCCCGCAGCAGGGTGATGGTCACCTCGTCGCCGGGGTCGAAGAAATACACGGCTCGCAACACATCGACAGGAGTGTGGATGGTGCGCCTGTCGATCTTCATCAGTACATCGCCGGCCTTCACCCCGGCCTCGTGGGCCGGTCCGTTCTTTTCCACGTCGGATACCAGCACGCCGCTGTCGCGGGGCACGCCATAGCCTTGGCGCAGTCCGGGGGTGAGGGGCGTCATGGCGATGCCGAGGTGGGCGATGCCGGCTTGCCGGGACGGGCGCCGCGCCTGCCGCTCGGCGGGCGCGGCCAGGGTGACCTCCAGGGTCTTGGCTGCACCGTCACGATGGATGCGCAGTTCCAGGGTCTCGTCGACGGGCAGTTGACCCATCAGCCACTGCAGCCGCGCGGGCGAATAGATCGGCTCGTCTTCCAGCCGTATCAGGATGTCTCCGCCCTCGACCCCGGCTTCATCGGCCACACTGCCGGGTACCACCCGGTGCACGGCCACGCCATGGGAAAGCCCCAGGGCCTGCAGGTGCTCGAAGGGTACCTGCTGGACCACCACTCCGAGCCGGGGCCGCTCCGGGTTGGATGCCCCCGGCGCGGCCAGGGCCATGGATGTCGCGATCATGAGCACCAGAAAGGCCATGGCCGCCGCCCATGGCAGGGATCGCTCGAGCGTGGTTGTCTCGACGGTGGTTGGTTCGTATCGGCTCATGGCTATCTCCTTATCGATATCGTGAATCAGTGATGGGGGATGCCCTCTCACTCCTCCAGGGTGCATACGGCAGTGGGGGAATCCAGCATGAGCACCAGGCTCTCGCTGGCGAACAGTTTGAAGTGAATGCCGTCGTTGGTGCCGTAGCCCACCCGCAGATCCTGCCCGACCTTGATGTCGCCGACCCGGGGGTCCACCAACACGGCGCCGTCGATGGGGGCCTTGAAGACACCCCCCTCGCACAGCCGCCGCAGGTGGTCCACCTGCAGCATGTCGGAGCCTTCATAGCGGCGGAACAGGGCGTTGTAGCGAACGGGCGAAAGGGCCAGGGCATAGGGCCCGCGGAAGCCGCTGTGGTCGAGCCGCGTCACGGCCTGGAGGACATCGTTCACCGCGTTTTCCACCTGGTCCCAGTCACTGCACTCCATGTGGTTGCGCCCCTCGGCCGTCATCAGTCCCTCGAGACCGGTTTCTTCCAGGCCGTAATAGATGAGTTCCTCCTCGCGCCGTGCCACGGCTTCGGCGGCGTCCTCCACGGGCCGCAGATCGAGGGGCAACTCCTTGCCGAGATGGCCTTCCACCCGGCGGATGCTGAGGTCGAAGGGTTGGCGCAACATGGGTACGGCGATGGCCCGGCCCGCCACCGTGGCAGCCTTGCTGTCATCCCCCGGCTGGGTCACGTTCTCGTCGCCCACCTCGATACTGGTGAGGCCGGGGCCGTAGGGGCCGTCCACGTCGAGGATGCGGCGGGCGGTGAGGATATCCCGGGCGGCCGCCACCGCCGTGGCGTCGATGCGTGACCACAGGTCGTCGGAAAAGCCGCTGGTCTGCCTGTTCAGGTATGCGGTCATGGATTACTCCTTCAGATTGCCGATGGTGAACGCCTCGACGTCCGGTTCTTCCGCCGCCTCCGGCCCGGGAGACTCCGCTGCCGCAGTGCCTCCTTCCGCCTCGGCCGCGGTGATGGGGCCCGTGGTATTGAGATACTCGGCCATCTGACCGGCAAAGTCCGGCTCATTACGTCGCAGCCACTCCAGCAGCATGGCGGCGTGTTCCATCTCTTCGCGCATGTTGTGGCGGAGGATGTCTCTCAACTCCTCATCCCCACAGGCGTCGGCCCGCTGGCGGTACCAGTCCACGGCCTCCAGTTCCTCCTGCAGGGAGACGAGGGCGCGGTGGAGATCGATGGTGTCCCCGGACAGCATTTCTGCGGGTTCATGCAGGGTGGCGGATGCTTCGGTCATGGTCGTCGTCCATCCTTCGCTCATGGTGTCGGAATCTACAAAGTGCAAAGCAAGGGGCATACCAGGGCGCCGGGGCCCGGCACGCCGGCCCGGGCTCATCCCGCCCCGGCCGACTGATATGGAATATCGGTGCAAATGCCCCGGTGGCCGGGGGTTATGGACCACGTGCCGGCCCCTGGGCCCGGTGGTGGGGCCGGCATCTTTCCTGCAAGGGAGGCTGGGAGACCCTACTTGGTGCCGGGAACCATGGGATGCCGGTTCAGGCTATCGATATGAGGATTTCCATGACTGCATTATCCAGCCACGGCCGCGATCCAGGCCATCACCAGCAGCAGCGCAGGTATGAAGGCGAGGGCCCCGATGGGGCGCCCTCCAAAGGCGACGCCCCGGGGCGGGAACCCGCCGGACCGCCTCCACCGTCGCCGGGCACGACGCCGTGGCACTACGCCCTTACCGCCCTGATGTTCCTGTTCATCCTAAGCCTGTTCTTCCATCAGGTGGAGGAACGGGAGGGAAGCGTGAACTGTCCTATTCGGAGTTCAAGGAGAACGTGCGCCAGGGGCGGGTGGACCGGGTGACCTTCCAGGGCAACGTCATCCGCGGCCGCCTGAAGCCGGGAACGGCCTATGCGGCGGAACAGCAGGAGCCGGTGGCCGAGCCGCCGGAAGGGGAATCGGCGATGGTGCGACGGTTCGTCACCACCCGCCCCGGCGTGGAGGACCCGGCGCTGCTCGGCCTGCTCGAGGAGCAGGGCGTCACCGTCGAGGCCGAATCCACGGGTGGGTCATGGTGGGCCCGTGCCCTGGTGAGCGTGCTGCCCTGGATATTGGTGCTGGGGCTGTTCTTCTACCTCAGTTACCGCATGCAGAAGAAGATGATGGGCGGTGCGGGCGGCGGTGGGCCCTTCAGCTTCACCAAATCCAAGGCCAAGCGCTATCGCGAGTCCAACCTCCGCACGGGACTCGAAGACGTGGCCGGGTTGGAGAATGCCAAGCGGGATCTTCAGGAGATCATCGACAACCTCGCCCACCCCGAACGCTTCGAGGCCGTGGGCGCCAAGATCCCCAAGGGCGTGCTGCTGGTGGGGCCGCCCGGCACTGGCAAGACCCTGCTAGCGCGGGCGGTGGCCGGCGAGGCCGACGTGCCCTTCTACAGCATCAGCGGCTCGGAATTCGTGGAGATGTTCGTGGGTATCGGGGCCGCGCGGGTACGGGACATGTTCGAGGCGGCGAGGAAGGATGCGCCCTGCGTCATCTTCATCGACGAGATCGACGCGGTGGGTCGTTCCCGCGGCACCGGGCTGGGGGGTGGCCATGACGAGCGGGAGCAGACCCTGAATCAGATCCTGTCGGAGATGGACGGCTTCAGCGGCCGCGAGAACGTGGTGGTGCTGGCCGCCACCAACCGTCCGGACGTCCTGGATCAGGCCCTGCTGCGGCCGGGGCGTTTCGACCGCAAGGTCTATCTCGAGCTGCCCCATCGTGAGGCCCGCGAGGCCATCCTGCGGGTCCATGCCCGGGACGTCCCGCTGGCGGAGGAGGTGGACCTGGCCAAGGTGGCCCAACGGACCGTGGGATTCTCCGGTGCCGATCTGGAGAACCTGGTGAACGAAGCCGCCCTGTTGGCTGGTCGCGAGGAGACCGGCGAGGTGACCATGGACATGTTCACCCGCGCCCGGGACAAGCTGGTGCTGGGGGCGGAGCGCGAGCGCGGCCTCGACGACGAGGAACGCCGGGTGGTGGCCTACCACGAGTCGGGCCATGCCCTCATGGCCTGGTTGCTACCCGAGGCCGATCCCCTGGACAAGATCACCATCATCCCCCGGGGACGCGCCCTCGGCGCCACCGAGCAGGTGCCCGAGGAGGAACGTCACAACCTGAAACGGGAATACCTGCTGGACCGCGTGGGCGTGATGCTGGGGGGACGCGTGGCGGAACAGGTGATATTCGACGACGTCACCTCCGGGGCCGAGTCGGACCTCGATCAGGCCACCCAACTGGCACGGCGCATGGTGTGCCGCTGGGGCATGAGCGATGCCGTGGGCCCGGTGGCCCTGAAACAGGGCGACGAACATGTCTTTCTCGGCCAGGAGTTGGGGGAGGGACGCGAGTTCAGCGAAGCCACCGCCAAGCTGGTGGACGATGAGGTGCGCCGCATCCTGGAGGAGGTGGAAGGCAAGGCCCGCGACCTCATGGAGGAGCACCGCGACGACCTGAAACGCCTGGCCGAGGCCCTGCTGGAGGAGGAGACGGTGAGCGCGACGCGGGTGCGCGAGTTGCTGCAAGAGAATTGAACAGGCTGGCGTATGGCCGCCGCGGACCAAAGTCTCCGACCGCAACATGGATTCGACGCAAATCCTTGCGATTATTCAATGAAGCGCATCCATAGCGGGATCTAAAATAGTTTTGACTGGCTGAGCACAGCCACGAACGGACAACAGACACGCCAGGGATGGCTGCGGCTCGGCGGTCTCGCCAGCTCTATTTTTCAAACGCAGGACGAACTATGGCCACCACCAACGAAGTCAATCAGGAAGTCGAACAGCTGAAATCCGACGTCGCCACCTTGCGCGAGGACATGGCCACGCTCATCGACACCATCAAGCAGACGGGAACGGAAGAGGGGCGTGAGGCCTACGACCGTGTCCAGGCGCGGGCCCGTCAGGCCGGCGCGGATGTCCGCCGGCGCACCAACGAGGCCTACGGTGTCGTCGGCCGGGAGGTGGAAGAGCGCCCTTTGACGAGCATGCTCGTGGCCTTCGGCACCGGCTTCGTGGTCGGAATGCTGCTGGACCGTCGCGGCCATTGAAGGGCAGCGGCCGGCCGGATCCTGGATTCAGGAGCTATCCGGCGCCGTGCTGGCTACCGAGGGGGACAGGATCCAGGCCCTCTGGCGCCGGGCTCTGGCGACTGCCGCCCTGAGCTTGGCGCTCGCCCTGCTTGCGGCGGGCGGTGCCGGTTTTCTGGCTTTGGCGGCGTATCTCGCCCTGGCCCAGGTCATGGCCCCGTGGAGCGCGGCCCTCATCGTTGGCGGGAGCCTGTTGGGGGTGGCGCTCCTCGGTGCCCTGGGGGCGTGGCTGATGTTGCGCGGCCGTCATGACGGTGCCGCATCTCAGTTGGCGCCCCCCGCCGCCGGCGCGCCCGCGGACGCGGATGAGCGGCCGGTGGACGTGGCGGCGCGCCTGGGCGAGGGCCTGGGCCAGCGTCTCGGCCGCCGGGGCGTCCGGGTCTCGGACGTAATGGTGGCGGCCCTGGTCGCGGGCACTTTACTGGGGGCCAGCCCCGCCCTGCGCGCCCGACTCTTCCGCAATGGCGGTGTACGCCGCTGACCGGAACGCTCCACCGCGACATTGCTGTGGATACCTGCGGCACTGCGTAGTCCTGCTACGCTTGCAGGACTGGCCCACGCCATCCTGTACGAGCTGCGAAAGCCCCCTGGGCTTGTGTCTCGGCTCGCCCCTGTGGGAGATCGCAACCTAACGTCGCGACAGATCTTCTCCGAGCCCGCGGAGAACGAATCTCGTTTCCGCGCGCGGCACCGGGCAATTGGGGTAACGTCGCGCCGGCAGGACGCTTCGACTCACTGATCGCCATGTCGCACACGTCGTCGTCGTGAGGCATCGAAATCACGGTCTGCGCGCTGGACCAACCGGGTGATCGTCGATGCCGGCACACTGCGTTCAAAGGTGGGCGGTCCTACACCAGCGGATTCACAGCAAGAGTGTCCAGAGCATCTTCCCGGCAAGCAGGAGGAGCAGCACGGCAATGAGTTTTTTTACCTGGCGGGTGCTCAGGCGGAAGTGCATGATCCGTTGCCCCATAAAACCACCGGCGATGGCGGCCACGGTCACAACCGCGAGCAGCGGCCAGTTCATCTCAACAAAGCTCAAGTAGGTGAGAAATCCGCCCAACGTGGAAAAGGGAATGACGAAGCTGACGGCATAGGCGGCCTTTTTGGGGTCGAAGCCGATCAGCAACAGGACCGCGAGGATCGGGGTGCCGCCACCCACGCCGATCAACCCGGACACCAGGCCGACCACACTACCCAGCAGAAGCATCACCCACGAGCGGTCGTACGCCACCTTCGCTTCGCGCCTGGAAAACAGCATGAGGCTCGCACTGACGACCAGAAAGGCCGCCAATACCCATTGCACCAGCGCCTCGGCGACATATTGGCTGAGCCAGGCGCCAATCGGCGTCGCCACCAGTACCGAGACCACCAGTGGCAACGCGAAGCGGAAATCCACCAGGCCCTTTCGGATGTTGACCACCGAGGCGGTCATGGTGGATGCGGTATTGACGAATTACTGTTTTACGCATCTCACTACAGAACACCCCTTAACAAAGATCTGCAATTAACTTACTGTTTCTCAATATGTTACGCCTCTCAAGAGTCTCCTTCCCTAACGCTTCCAAACACCCCGGAACAGGGGTAGTCTGGTAGACAATTGGTAGATAATTTTTCCGACCAAGACCCACTGAGAGAAAATTAGTATGTCCAGGAAGCGCATCAACGACCAGGTGATCACCAACGCGAAGCCACCCCCCGGCAAACCCAAAGTTGACATCTTCGACGACTTGGTAACGGGCCTCTGCTTGCGAGTGGGCACCCGGACCAAGACGTGGTATGCCGTCTACGATCTTGGCAGCAAGACGGTATGGCAGAAGCTCGGGAAGGCCCGCACGTCGAAGGCGGACCCGGCCACCGGTAGCGCCGCACCAGAAGCCCGGAAGGCCGCACGAGCTGCCATCGAGCTTGCCACCAGGGGCGAGGACCCACGGCAGCAGCCCACCGAGGTGCTACCCGACACGGCCCGAGAGAGCTTCAACGCCGTCGCGGACGATTACGTTGCACTCCACGCCAAGGTGAAGCTGAAGCAGAAGACAGCCGATGCCTACGAGCGTGAGCTGAAGCGGGTGAAGAAGAAGATCGGGCACAAGCCCATCACCCAGGTGTCCCGCCGCAACATCCTGGACATCACTGAGGGCTACCTAAAAGACGGACACCCCGCGCAGGCCGTGCAGACACACCGCCTCTTGGCCGCCCTGTTCAACTGGTGCGTCGCCCGGGGCATCCTTGCGACTTCCCCCTTGGCCGGCCTCAAGATCCCCGCCAAGGTGAAACCGCGGGACCGGGTGCTGACCAACGAGGAGCTCCGGGTTTTCTGGCAGGCTACCGGAGCGCTAGGTTATCCCTTTGGGCCGTTCGTGCGCCTCCTCCTACTGACGGCGCAGCGGGAGACCGAGTTGGCCCATATGCGATGGAACGATATCGAAGGCGACGTCTGGACCATCCCGGACACCAAGCGCGGCACACCCCACCGCGTGACCCTCCCGAAGACGGCGCGGGAGATCCTGAAGAGACTACCCCGCTTTGACGACCCATACGTGTTCAGCGGGACCGGTGGGAAGAAGCCCGTCTCAGGATTTTCGAAGTCGAAGCGGCACCTGGATGCCGAGATCGAGCGGCTCCACCAGGAAGACCCCGACAGATGGCCCGTCGTCGCGCCATGGCGATATCACGATTTAAGAAGGACCGCGGCGTCTGGCATGGCCCGACTTGGTGTCCTACCCGCCGTAATCGAAGCTGTGCTGAACCACCGCAGCGGCGTCGTGAGCGGCATTGCCCGCGTCTACAATGTCCATTCCTATCAGACGGAGGGCACCGAGGCCCTTCGTCGATGGGGCGTACACATTGAGAAGATTACCGGTCGGGCCGAGCCCGAGGTGAAGTGGACTTCAGGCGATGAAGATCGAGAAGCAATAGACCGGGGCCAGGGTGAACCGAACCCTGATGTTGACCGGGCAGTGGTGCAATGAAGTGGCCGGAATGCAGTGATCGGAGATCGATTTCGATCACCGGACCTGGGAACTCTCGCGGAACCGAACGAAGAACAAACAGCCACACATCTTACCGCTGCCGTCGGCCATGCTGTCGATGCTTCGTCGACAGCTGAAATACTCACAGTGGCGTCGCCGATCGGCGGCTGCATGACCTGCATCGCATCGTCGTCACCGGCATGAACGACGACCTCGGGATCTGGCCCCACGTCGTCGAAGCCATCGTCAACCATGTCACCGGCGCCGCCAAACGGGGGGGCGCCGGTGTCTACAACCGGGCCGAGTACCGCAAGGAGCGGCGACGCGCGCTCGAGCGTTGGGGCCGCCACCTGCTCAAGCAGGTCGCCGAGGCTCGCCGAGCCCCCTGATTACCCGCCCTGCGGAAAACCGCGCACCCGGTTGACGGGGTTTTCTGCCGACACCCTACAGCCACGGACCTAGCATCGTACCCGTCCATATCAAGTTCTGACGGGAGACATACCATGCACCGACTACTCACCGACCGACAGCTGCGCGAGAAACTCGGCGGATGCTCCAGTATGACCCTCTGGCGCCTGCGCCGGGACGGGAAACTGCCCAAGCCGAGAAAGCTCGGCCAAAAGAATGTCACACCGGAAGACGAGGCGGACGTCGCGATCGCGGCACTCATTCGAACTTGATGCCATTTTTCGATCAAAACTCTTTTTAAACGCTTTTTCAATGGCTTAACCCCGTTTCGCCGACCCCCGACCTACCATTCGATCACCCTGCGTCTTCCAAATCCGGCTCAATGTCCGTTACTTGCGCAATGTAAAACGCTATGTTAATGTCAACTCCTGCGTCAATTCAAAGGCCGTATCATGTCGAATGTTGCCAAGTTTCCACGCGCTGTCCGCCCCGCTCCGTCTCCACTCGGCCTGTACTTTCGTGCCGGTCGCAATGATCACCGAGTGCTTTCTGAGCTGATTGCGGCGGGAGACGGCTCGTGTACCGGGATCGTCGTCGATGCCACCCATGCTGATCGTCACAAGGAGCTACGGACGCAAGCGGTGGAGCATCGAATTCACGTCATTCTCGACCCCAAGACAATGGAGATGGCAACGCCGGGCGGTTTTACCGACGCGCAGAATAAGTTGCCGTGGGGAACGGGTGGGCAGCATCGTGCCGATGACTTTCGCGGACACGCCGGACAACACTTGATCGGCGCGTTGGGTGATTTCGCGGTGGAAGGCGGTTACACCCAAGTGCTGGCGCCAACCCACCTCATCGAGTCGACCGAAGATGGCTGGCTCGACATTGACACCCAATCCGCACAGTTGCTGAAAGCACACCTCGACCGCAAAACCAATGGTCAGGTCTCGATCATCTACCCCTTGATCCTGCCATACAGTGTTCTTCGTGACCGTTCGCAGCGCCACGCAATTATCGATGCACTGCGACCGGTGAACGTCGATGCCATCTGGTTGCGTGTGGGCGGAATCAGTGCCAGCGCCGGCACGCCAGCCGCAGTCAAGACCTACATCGCCGCCGCCGCGGATTTTCATGCGTTGGGCTTGCCAGTGGTTGCGG
This sequence comes from Gammaproteobacteria bacterium, assembly GCA_034522055.1. Classification (NCBI taxonomy): domain Bacteria; kingdom Pseudomonadati; phylum Pseudomonadota; class Gammaproteobacteria; species Gammaproteobacteria bacterium. The sequence continues at coordinate 3,475,798 of JAXHLS010000002.1, read as the reverse complement.
ACCAGATCGGTGGTTTATTCGGCCTCTCTCTGCTCGCCTTCGGCGCGGTTGGCGGACTGTCCCATGGGATCACTATGGGTGAACGGTTCGATCACGGACGTTATCGCCGCACGAGCAACGGCGCCCCGTTCACCCCCTCGCGGAAAGTCTATGTCCCGGCCTTGGATCTGATGTTGAAGCCAACGCTCGCCGAGGAGCTCGTGCGTTCTTCGCCACGCAACAAGGCTATGTTTGGTTGTCGGGACAAGCATTGCTGTGCCCGCGGTATCGACGACATGCTCGGTAACCCGGCAAGGCATTTCATGGTGCAACGGATCAAAGAAGTATCAGGGCTCAGCCAGATACCCGAGTCATTGCGCCCACAACGTTTTCTCGACAAACACCTGCGTCCCGCAACCGACGCTGCCGTCGCCGCGACCGCTGTGTCTTGGTCGGACGACAGTATGCGCGCCAAGGCGGCAAAGCATCGCAAGCGTCTGGATGCGATGCGCATCACGCTGGGCAACCAGGCTGCGAAGCACCCGCCAGTGAGTTTCGCCAAGCACCCGAAAACACTGGCGATGACGGGCTAACTTTTTTGATCACTTCAAGACAACCAACACCATGACCGCGAACAATGCGATTTCACGAAAACTAGACGCCATCAGGACGAAAGGCGCGATGCAGTCTGTCGATGTCGCCAATCTGCTGGGCCTGCGGCCCGAAACGGTTTCTCGCTGGAATCAAGGCAAGGCATTCCCCCGGCCGGGCGCGGAGCGGACCTTATTGGAGTTGGAGTACATCGTCGACGAACTCTCAGATTTCTATGAACCCGCGGATGCCCGACTGTGGTTGTATTCGCCGCAGAAGTTGCTCGGCGGCGCCCGGCCGGCTGACCTCATCCAGGCGGGTGATACGCAGCAAGTTATAGAGACCATCGACCAACTGCGCGATGGCGTGTATCTCTAGCCACGGCATGTCGAGACGTGATTCACGACGACAAACTGCTGGATAAGCTGAGTCAGTTCGAACAGATTACCTTCGAAGGAGAGGCTTACCGAGCCACTCGCTTGAACCACGACCCGCTCGCGCCGTCACGCAATGCCGGACGCTGGGCGTTTCGCGATGAAACGCCGGTTCTCTACACGAGTCTTGAGCGCGATGGCGCCATCGCCGAGTTAGTCCATCATTGGAGTTTGCTGACCCCTGCTCCCACGAAACCAGCCGTAATTCATCAATTGCGGGTAGGCACAGACGCCGCTTTACGGTTGATGCGCACAGACCTCGCCGAAGTGGGTGTCGCGATCGAGGACTTCGCTTCGATGGACTACAGCCGTTGCCAGGCCATCGGTACTGCGGTCGCCTTTCTCGAATGCGACGGTCTAATTGTGCCTTCGGCCCGATGGCCATGCGAGAACCTAATCGTCTTCACCGACAATCAGCTGCTACCGGGAAGACGCGCCTTACTGGAACTTGTCGGATCCGACGAATTTGATTGGCAGTCTTGGGCCAGAGAAAATGTCCTAGGCACCTCATGAAAGCTGTGCGAAGGAAACTTGCGCCAGCGACATCAAACGTCCGAAAAACGAAGCCGCCAATGCGTCGTCATTCGTGTATCAGTGCTGCCCACTGCGCCGCAATCGTGTCACGCGTCTTCGCCGGATCGAACACAACGGCAAAACACCACAGTCCAAATCCACCCTGCTCATTGACCGCCTGCACCCAGGTTTCCATTGCTGCACGCTTGGCACGATTCTGCTCGCTGTCCTGGCTCTTCACCTCGAGCACGAGAGTCTTGCCGTTGTTGAGACGGATCAAATAATCGGGGACAAAGTTACGTGACGAACCGCGGTAGAGATATCGGACCTGAAACCCGAGGTGATCGTTCTTTGCCCAAGCCGCAATCCGATCCTCCTTTTCACAGATGGGAACCTCTATTAATCCCTACTTTTGCATCTCGCGGCTAAAGGACGGACATTCGCCACCTTGGACGAATATCATGTCGCGATTACGGAAAGGGCAATACCGGGATATTCCCGTTCGTGCCATGCCGAACCGAGATTGTGATGTCCTCTATGGGCTTGCTCAATGCACGCCGCGTCTCCAGGTAGGCCAGTCGCCGAATGTTATAGACGATATTCATCATGCCAATCTTCACCCGCTCGGGCCAATCCAATAGTGCGTACCAGCATCCCGCCCATCGCAGTTTGGGTAGCAAAGATATGCTCAACCCGTACACGAACCTTGGCTCGCCAATGGTTGGCCTTGATATTGTCGATGCCCACGTGGTTCTTGTAGCCGTAGTAGGTCTTCCCGTGCTTCTTCGTCCAGCGGGCCTCGACAACCTTCTGCCGCAGCTTGGCGGGCTGGCCCTGCCACGCTTCCGGCGTCTTGCCTTCCTTGACCAGGGCATTCTCTTCCCGGCGATTGCGCTGACGCGGCGCCGCCACCATGCTCGCGTCCACGATTTGGCCCCGTCGCGCGATGTATCCCGATCCCTCTATCTGCTTGGACAGCTGTGCGAAGAGCGTTTCCACCAGTTCCAGCTCTTTGAGCCGTTCCCGGAACAGCCAGATGGTGCGGGCATCCGGAACCCGACCTTCCGGCGTCAGGCCGAGGAACCGGCAGAAGGAATAGCGATCCCGGATCTGATATTCGGTCTGTTCGTCGGCCAGGTTGTACAGGTGCTGCAGCACCAGGACCTTGAACATCAGCACGACATCGTAGGGCTTGCGCCCGGCATTGCTCTTGCGCTTCTTCTGGTGAATCTTTTCCAGCATCGGGCGGAAACTTTCCCAGTCGACTACCCGCTCGATTGTCGGCAATGGGTCCCCGAGTTTCTCCAGTTCCTGATAACGGTTATCCAGATCGAAAAAGCCGGGCTGCATGGGCAGATCCTAACGTTCCAAGATGCCGCCTATGATCTCACATTTGGCGCGGTATTTTTAGAAGTTTCCTACACCACTACCTGCCGAACTTATCGTAAGCACAACGAGTAAGAAAATCGTCTGAGTCTAGAGCCTTTCTAAAACCAACCATTCTCAAGGCGCGCATCCAGCCAGGTTACCGATAGCCATTGTCGTGCCACTCTTATCCTTAATATAAACTTCCTTTATACCTTGACCTTTCAGCTTTCGGTTGAAAATCGTTTCAGATCTTGCCGCCATACAGATTGCACGCTTTGTCTGCCGAGGTGTTGAATCCCTTTCGGTATTGGTGATCACTTCAGCATTGGTTCCAGTAACCTTGATTTCTTCAATGGCGCTATACCAAGAGGTGACAAAAGGCGTAGTGCCGAACGAGGCTTTTAGTTCTGATTTTATTATTTTTGCATTTTCGCCATACACATCTGCTCTGGTTCCAATCGGCGCTAAAAAAATGCTAATAGCCAATATCTCACACATTCGATACGTCATTAGCCAACGACCTCCTAAGAAATACGTAATACGTTTTAATGCTGCGTTTTCACTCTTACCAGTTAAGTGACGAAGAAAGCAGAGTATACCGGAATATACTTGATCAGAATGGCCGCCTCAGTATTTCGAAGACGGACTTGAAGCTCACCTGCTGGCATCCTGCTGCCCCCGCCTGCGCATAGGCGTTGGCGAGCTTGGGCCCATAACGATTCGGGTCGCAGTCCCAAAGAGGATGCGTGATGATCTCGGCTTGGCTTCCCCGCCGGCCCGCCTGCAATCCACCGAATGTCACCTGCTGCCATCCGGGAGGAAGTGCGGCGAAGTACGGCCCGGCCGCGGCCACATCGACTCCCTGCCAGTAGCCGACCGAAAAGTCGATTGGGGCCGCCGGATCAAGTGCGAGCCGCGCGAGATCAAGACCTAGCCGCCAGTCGAGGATACTGTGATAGGGCAGATTGCTGAAGTCGCGAAGGCAATCCGGGCACGATGTAGTACACCCCGTCGGTCCGGTGCCTGCGTGCTGCGATCCCACCAGAAACTGATAAAACGTCGGACTGGACTGACCAACGATGTATTGTAGGAGTGCTTCTGTCTCAGCCGGGTCGCCCAGCAGCGACGCGTACCCGGCTCCGTTCTCCAAACTGTCTGACAGAAAAATCTGCCCGATGATGTCGCCAACCGCGTCTCGGAGGACTCTGAGCCCGACTTTGATCTCTTGCTCATGTACATCGAGGCGGTCCGCAGCGGCGCGCCGAGCAAGAAAGCCAAATGAGTACAGCGCGGCCCGAACCCCCAGCCCTTCGTTACCTGCGGGCGATTTACGAATGCCGGTAGGCCAGTTAGCGATCCCTAGGACCATCACGTCGGTAGATTTGATCGAGCCCAACGCACGTGAATCGGCACCGGCCCCAGAATCAATTGGCGGGTTGTCCACACCGTTGTTGGCGAGCGAGTCTCTGGTAACCCATGTTTCTCCCTGCGCCAGTTTCTCGAAGTCAAAGAGACAACCATCGTTGTCGTTGATGACATAGACGGTCTCCCGGTCTGCCCAGACCTCAAAGTTTGCTCGATGAGTCCCATGGAGGAGAGAAGCGCCCATCTTTGGCCGCGACGCGCGCGGCGTCCACTCGAATGTTCCATCGAAATCACGGCTGCGCCCGTACCAGGTTCGAAATCCTGCGGGCTGGGAGATGTTGGTGATCCTATAGCCGGGTTCTTGCTGGGCAGTGGCACCGCACACCGGGCAACTCGGCGCTGGTGGTTGGTTTCCGTCCACCGCCTGGCAGGCAGAGCACACGCCGACCGCAATGGGTGGTCCGAGGGGGCCGGCAGCTTCCACTGGGCTGTTACCCTGCGGGCGGTAGTCAACGACGCCTACGGCCGTGTGAATAAGCCCGTCCTTTACCGTCTCGGCCCCAGGGGCAAATTGACTGATCGCGATATCAAGCTCGCGATCAACAACGTCGTCGGGGGGCCACGGATAAGCCCGTGTGGGCCTATCGTGGAAGAGGTATCGGGTGCGTGTTGGAAACCCGAACATCGGCAGGATACCGGCGTTCGCCAAACGCTCACTCAGGGTGTCCTGCGGATACCTCGGGTCGGTAGACGCGGCGGTCACTTCTGCAACCATCTGTTGGATGCAGTAGTTGATCAGATCTTGTCGCTTCGCCTGCAGTGAGGGATCGCTGTACGAGAGCAAGACATCGGTGACGCGGGCCACCTCGGTTGGATTCTGCTGCAGCCAGCCATCCACCAGTTGGGCGGTTGTAATATTCGGGGGAGCTCCTGCGGGCGGCTGAGTTGCGGGTTGATTCCAATTTGCGGCGCGGCCAAATTCACCGTGGACGCTCTCGCCTCCCCCAGCGGTAAAGAGATTCAGCGCGGCAAATGCCTTGCGAAGGAGCTCTTTTGCCAGCACGCGCTTGATGATGCTGTCGCGCCGCATGTCCACGTACGGCTGTGGCGGTGCGTCCGACGTGATTCGTTGCGGCCGCTGGAAGTAGTAGTCGTCGTGACTTCTGCCGCGGCACAGCGTCAAGGCAACCGACATACCCGAACCGCGACGGCCGGCCCGGCCAACTCGCTGCTGGTAGTTGAACCGCATCGGAGGCATGTTGGCCATCATCACCGCAACAAGAGTTCCGATGTCGACGCCGGCCTCCATTGTGGTGGTCACGCTCAAGAGATCGACCGGATCGGCGAGCGGGTTCTCTTGCGGTGCTGGCAAACAGACGTCTTGGAACAGACGTTGCCGTTTTCGAGCATCCGACTTGTTCGTTTGCCCGGTAAGCTCCTCGCAGTTGAGCCGAAAGATGCTTCCGGCTTGCGTTGCGAGGTACGAGTAGTAGTCCGGCGATAGCTGAGCGGTCGCCGTAGGTTGGCCCGTCCCCAGCGGCGCGGAGCAATCCGAGCAGATGCCGCCCGAAGGGTTCATGTGGGTGCGCCGGCACTGCGTGCACTCAAAGCAGGTCTGAGATGGCCCCTCCAGGCATAGCGCTGTTGCGTTCAGGTAGTGGTGGGCCGTGTTTAAGACGCCAGCAGCCGCAAGGAAGTCGAGAACGTCGTTCCTGTACGTGTCCGGATTAAGTCCAGCTTGTTGGGCGATCGCAGCCAAGTATGCTGACACGTAGCCGGGTGGTGTGTTCAACGACGAGCAAGAATGGGTGGAGAGGCGCTTCCTCGTTCCGAACAGGAAAATCGCCCCATCGGCGCCCTCCTGAACGAGCGTGCTCGGGGCTTGGAACATGAGCCGATCGACAGTCGGAATGGCCAACAGCAGCGACTCTAGGCTGCGCCGCCCGGACGCGAAGACGATGTCCATCAGCTCTACGAGAGAGCGGTCCTGGAGCCTCTGCAAGTGCGCCTGTTGGGGTTGCGTGAGCTGCCCTTGCGGCTTCGCTGACGGTCGAGCGTCATTTGGCCATGCATGCAGATCTCGCCAGCTTCCCTCGCGATCCTGCGGGTTCGTCCACAGTACCTCTTGCGTGTAGCCGGCCGGGTTCATGCCCTGGGCGAGCATGCACTCTGCGACCTCGGTTGCGACCTGTGTGAATCGAAACGGGCCCGAGGTCGCGCGCTGAATGATCTGCTGCGCTGCCTGCTGATTCGACATTCCGTGATAGGCAGCACACGGGAGAGAAGCAGTGTACTGATTCAACCCCATCGCGAGGGTCGTCGCATCCGTAGAATGAGCTTTCGAGAACGCCACTGCCGCGGCCTGATCTTGTGGAGAAAGTTGCTGGCCCTGGCATTGCGAAGCGAATGCCTGTGGCCCCGTCCCCTGTTGGCGGAGCGAGGTAACCAAGACTTGGCGGAGCGCATCCCTGTAGTGGGAGAAGCGCATGCCCGCAGACAGCTTCGCCGCATCCTGCCGGCTGTCGGAGAACACCACGAGCTTTCGATTGCTCGACAAGGGAGGTTCGGCGAGGTCGCGAAGCAAGGTGTCAGAGAGAACCTGCGCGATCTTCTGAAAACCGGTTCGCTGTGTTCGGATTGGCGACTTGATGACGTCTCGGCGGCGCCAATCGGCGTCACACCTCGGGCAAATCGACGGGAAAGCCTCGCGACCTGCAGGAGCGTCCGGTGGGTTTGCTCCATGCACCGACGGCACAAAGTACAGATAGCCATGCACTTGGCCCGGCTGCAGCCCGAGGCCAACCCGCCCATCTGCGGGATCAAAGCTTGCCTGGCGCCAGCGCCGGCCGATTCCATCTTGGGTCCACTGCGCGGATGAAGGTGTCTGCCCCGGAGCCGCAGGCCAGAAGACGGCATACTGTTCGTAGTCACGGTCAAACGACGACAGATCCGGTGCGGCCTCAAGGTTGGGCCGATCAGGGCTCAGGTACCATTCGTTCGGATTATCGGTCTCGCGCCGGTAGCCCCCGAAGTAGACCTCCCCGCAAGGTTCGCAGTACAGGAGTTCCAGGACGCGCGATCCGCACTGGCAAGTAAGCGTCGGCACGTAGTGCAGCGATCCCGTGGGACATTGGGCTGCTCGAGCAGGCACCTGACTGCATGCCGGCGAAGTACATACCCATAGCCCCTGCAGGTTTCGGAGCATTAAGTGGACGCGCATGGGCAGAGGCGCAAGGCCTGAAGGGTTTCTAGCGTGGGAGAGAGCCGTGAGTAAGCCATCGACAGCGTTGAATGCCTGCTGCGGTGGAGCGCCAGGAAACAGAACTGGGGCGAGATCCTGCGGTGACATGGGCACGATCTGTTGGTTGATCGTGGAGCCCAAGCGCAAAGCATCGGCAGCCTGAATGTGCTCGAGCGCGGCATTGAGATTCTCTTCCACGGATGCGCCAGGTGGAGGAGTGGATGCTCCAATGGCTCCCAGAAGAGCGGTGCTAGCCTGCGGTAGTCCTCCAGAACCGGATCCGGCAATCGCCTGCCCGAAGGTTTCAAGAGCAGCAGCGTGGAGCGAGAGGCTCTCTGGCGCCGCAGCATTGGGTGGAACGATGTAAGACGAGCCCCCGATGACGCGGAATCGGTTGCGGTCGCGGCCGAAGAACTGCTCCAAGTACTGCAGGCCAGTTGTTCCACTCTCGAGAGAAGCGCTCGACGAGATAATCCTGAGTTGATCCGAGTTTGGCGCGAGGCCCAAGCGATCGAGTAGAGCGCGAAGAAGATACGCAACCTCAGTCCCCGGCGTTCCCCGGTATGTGTGGAGCTCGTCCACAACGAGGTGGAAAACGCGATCGGACGATTCTTCGAGCCACGCGCGCGTCTGATCAAAGATCGTCGACTCGATCGCTCGCATGAGCATGATGTTCAGCATCGAGTAGTTTGTGATGAGGATATCGGGCGGACTGTCCTGCATGTCCCACCGTGACCACATCTCCGCGCCGTCCATGCTCTGGAAGAAGCGCTCGGCGGGACTGCCCGCCACAGCTTGGGCGTCTTGGTGGATGCTCCGAAGCTCGTCACGAAGGCGGCCGGTATTGGACGATGTTCGCTCGCCCGAAACTGGCGTTCGGCCCGTGTAGCGGCCAAAGTAGAGTCGATTACCGCCCCGGTTCGCCTGCAGCCATGCTCGGGCTCCGGTGCCGTCGAGCGCTTCACGTAGCCGGGCGAGCTGATCCTCGACCAGCGCGTTTAGCGGATACAGGATGAGTGCGCGGATGGCGGCAGGCCGAGTCTCGTGCTCTCGCTGTGACACGCGCGGCGCCCAGCGACGCCGAGTTCCTTGCATCGTAAAGTGGTTCCACCAATCCCACTGTGCCGGTGGCTGGCCTGGAGCGGTCCAGGACGCAGACTCGCGAACGATTGACGCGACGACAGGGAGCAAGAAGCACTCGGTCTTCCCGGAACCCGTCCCGGTCGTAACGACCGTGTCGTTGCCGTTGACAACGACCTCTTCGAAAACGTCGCGCTGATGCTGGTGCAGCGCGAGATTGGACGAAAAAAGGCCCTGCGAGATGAAGTCCGCCGCGCCGGTGACCTCGTTCTCCTGCCAGCGCCCGCCAAGCAAGGACTGCGCGGCTTGCCCGAAGGACTGGTTTGACGACCGGTAGGCCGGCACGGGCTCGAGCAAGGGGTGGCGGTAGATCCTGCCGTCCTGGTCGAGGAGCTGACTGCGCTCCGCCGTCAGGTCGCCGTATCGGATCTCAAAGGGGCTATCGAGGTACCTCAGGTACATATCCCGCAGGTTCTCAAAGAATCGGATTGGGTTGCTCATCGCATCTCCTGGTGGAGTAGCTGCGCGGAGAGACGCGCGATGTCTGGAGGAACGGCGGCGTATACAAGGCGCCCCGACGATGGATCGAAACGAGGCAGGAAACCAGAGCAGAGCACAAGGGCTCGTTCGATAAGAAGGGGAGGCCTGCAGGCGGCTGGCATGGAGACGCACTGCACCTCGCCGTCATAGGCCAAGACTCCGCGCCGGCGCCGCATGACGGCGTACTTTCCCACCTGGACGGGTACGCTGTAGGTCCGTCCTCTCCAGCGCAGGTAGTAGAAGCGCTGGTGCTTCATCACGAACCGAAACAAGCCGGTGCTGGCCGCCATCGCTTCTGTTCCGGTCGTCTCGTTCCAGCCGAGGCTCGAGGGCGAGAATCGGTGCACTCTCCACCCCGGCGTTTCGGGGATGGATGCTGGGAACCACGACGTTCGATCTTGAACCGTCGGTAGCGCCGAAAGTATGGCCGCCGGTGCGTCTGGCTGGACGAGGAGCCCGAGTTGCCGGGCGGCCGAGAGCATCACGTGGCTGGAATCGCTGCGCACAAGAATCCGATCCGGGACGCCCGGCCCGGTCTCAGTGATCACATCAATGCCCTGCGTGCTTCCGAGTGCCCGAAGGAGCTTTGGCGTGCGGGCCCCAGAAAGGACTCCTTCGCTGTGGCAACTCGGGCGCACTGAAATCGCTGGCGGTACGACTCGCCAGCCTTGATCTGCCTCGCTGGCGAAGAACTCGACGTGAGCGAGACGCTGTAGAGCAAAGCGCGCGCGCTGGTAGACAGGCAGATCTGAAGTCACTACCGCTTGGCGCTCGCCTTCGTCGTCGTCCTCCTGTGATCCGTCCTCCGCATCCACGTGGAGGACTTCGACGGCAGTCCGGAACTGCGCCCAGGAGCCTTCTCCTTTCGCAGAAAGCCAGAGCAAGAGGTGATTGAGGCTCATCGCAACCTCCTTCTGAGATTGCGTGCAGCCGTCTTGTAACTCTGCCAAAGCTGATCCGTGCTCGCGTCCCGCGGCTGGACCGCGAGCCCCTTCCTACTTGCATCAAGGATCAGACGGAACCAGCGCTCGATGTCGCCTCCTCGCCGCATGCTGCGGCGGTGTCCGCTTAGCTCCCGCACGCCCGTGGCGTTCCCTATCAAGAGGACCCGACTGACCTGCTTGTCGCAATGGAGAGGTTGCGCCGGAAGCGCCCAGACCGGGGCGAATGGCGGAAGACAAAGGCAGCGAGCGCCTCTTACATCGCGCCGACGATCTGCGATGAACACCTCGCCAGGTCTGGCTCCAATAAGAACCGGATTGCTCGGTGGAGCCTGAATTGGCTGGACGTCTCCCGCCTCGCTGTCGGGATTCCTCGCGCGATTCACAGGACGCACGAGCGGACCGCAGAACGAAAACTCCCCCGCTGGATTGCCACCAGGAGCGAACGAATAGGCGGGCCAGAACCTCCAGTCGGTGTCGCTCGCAACGATCGAGTACGACGCTGATGTGTTGCTGCACCACACCTGGTGCTCGCCCAGCTTGGCCCACCCGGCCGAGGTATAGCCCTGGTTCTCAGATCGGACGGCTTCCTGGCCGTCGATCAAAACTACTTCCGTATGTTCGGGGTCGCCGTAGACGCGGATCGACGGCGGGTAACCGTGCAACCACGAGTTGTATGCAAGACGAATCCCGCCTTCGAGCGCGATCTCGACATCTGGCAGCGGCCGCAAAATGTTGAGGATGTCCTCATCGCCCCGTAGTGAAACAGCCTTGGCCGGGGCGACGCCACGAATTACTGTCCAACCTCTGGGCACGCCATCGTCTTCTGCGAGTCGTGTCCAGCTGGCGCATCCTGCTTCGCGTAATGCCTCCTCGACCTCCGGCAATCGGCGCGTAGCACAGAGCACGACATGGTCGCGCCCCAGCCCGAGTCGAGCGCACGACACGAAGCCTCGATGGGTGGCGCCAGAGGCAAGGACAAATATTTCACGGCCTGACAACACCCATTCCTGGGCGGTGCCCGGATCCGCTAGCACCAGGCCCTCGCGAAGAACGTCGCCGAGGTTGTCCAGGGCAATGTCTTGATACCAGTCGTCCTCAAGGGCGAGCAGCGCTACATTCCCGGCGCCGCCTTCAACGAGCAGCTCCTCAGGCAAGTCAGGCGGTCGCTTCGGAAGCAGGGTCACCGAGCAGTATCCGCCGCGTTGAAAAAGCACGCGTACCTCGATCGTGGCCGCACGACTCCGAAGCGTAGTGTCTCGACCGGCATTCGGTTCCGAACGGCGCAAAGGCGATGGCCGGGCGGGCGGCCGTCCTCCTCCAGGCGCGCGGTACCGGGGGGAACGTTTCCGCCTACCCGGGGTGCGAACGGGCGGCACACTCGGGGAGTTCTCTTCATGTGCCCCTACGCTCATAGAGCTCTCCTGGGCGTCACCGGCTCCTGCGAAGTTCACAGCACCAGCAGATTCTTCCTCCGTTTCTCCTGTCTCGCCGCCATCGTGTCGGTTCTCGCTCGAAGCGTTGTTAGAAGCCTGCCGCGCTCCGGAAACCTTTTGGTCGCTCCGGTCGGGGGAATCCGGGGGGGCGGCACGGGGCGAGAGGGAAAATTCATCGCTGTCCGCGCCCACCTCCTGCCCCACTGCACCGGTCCCGTCGCCGAGGTCTGGGGCAGCTGCAGCTCCCGGATGCCCCGCATCAACTCGGCCAGCGGCCTCACCATGTGGTACGGCAGGTGAAGAGCGGCTCAAATCCGCAGCCTGTCCTTCCTTTTGTCGTTCACTTGCGACGCCATCTCGCGACTGAAGATGGGAGTCGGATTCTTTGTTCGGGCCGAGGTCCTCGAACTCGGCACCGGCGCCGGCCGATGAAGCATCCGATTCTTGAGGGCCTTCGCTTGGCTCCTTCCGGTTCCGCATTTCAGCTGCGTGCTCCGCACGGCACGCCCTGCAATAGCTCTGACGGTGAACGGCCACGGACTCGCTTCCGGCGGCCGTCCACTTCATCGTCCGGTAACCGAATACCTCCTCGACCTCGTGAGACAAGCAGGTGACGCCGCATCTTGGACACGGCCTCACGTCATTGCCCGCAGCGCTCAGCCGTTCCTCCGTGTGAGGCCGCGGCTTCTGGCTCTCTCCGTGCGTCTCGATTGCACCGCCGGCAAATCTCTGCGTGCCCGTCGATGCCACCTTGCCGGAGGGCGGATGGCCTTCGGCCTCAGAATTGCCGGAAACTGCGGCAGCCTGTGGCCTCCCCCCTGCTCCCGTTGGATCCTCCTGAGGCACCAACTCAGGGGGATGCTCTTGGCGCTCAGAGGTTTCCTCGCCGTTGCCTCTTGGGTCCAGGACGCGAGAGCCTGTTTGGGGATTTGCATGGATCCCTTCACGGCCAGTCTTGTCGCCGCGGGGAGCGCCATCGAGTGGTTGTTCTGCATCCGAAGGCTGCGGGGCATCGGATCCCGCACCGGTGTCATCCTGCCGGCCAACTTCACCAGCATCGAGAGATGACGCATCGCTTTCCTCGCCTTGCTGGAGTAGAGGGGCGCCCTTGTGGCTCTGATCGGCGCCGGATTCCTCCGCCTTCTCCGCTTCTTCGTCGTTGCTTGACTGCTCTGAAGGTGTGTTCTGCTTCGGTCCCGTCTCGCCGCTGGCGGAGGAATCGGCACCACCGTCCCCAGCGGCATCTCGTTGCTCTCCCCCTCGGTCCGATTCCGGCGGTCGCTCGCGCTTGGAATCCAACAACGCACGAAGAACGGAGAGGATCGCACGCAGAAGATCCCGCATGCGTTTCACCCCATTGCAGCAGCGTATTGGCCCTCGAACCGTGGTGGTTCGGACCTATTCCGTCCAGTCACCTCAGCTCGCACCTGCTCCTGCTTCCCCTCCTCGCCATTGGCCCAATCTCGCAGCAGACCGGTCTGCTCGTGACTTCCCGAGCGTACCCCGCGCTTCTTGCAGACTGCCGCCGCAGGGCAACTATCGCACTGGGGAGCGATCGGGAGGCACGAGCGCTGGCCGTGGACGACCAGGTTGACGTGGAAGGGCCTCCGGCGGCCTTCCGGGACGGCGTGCTGCAGCCTGTCGTGCAATGACCTGTGTCGATAGACTGCAGTCTGCGGGATGACGCCAGCGCGCTGCAAGATTCTGAAGGTGTTCCCATCCACGGGAAACACCGGGCGGTCCAGGCTATACATCAGGACGCAGCGAGCCCCCTTCCAGGATAGACCGGTAAGCCGAGTGAGAATGCGTTCCGCGCTCTCATTGCTCATGCCGGCCAACTGGGTGAGCGAAAGCTCCCCAAACTGGTGCCGCACTGCTTGTAGCAGAGCTTTGATCGTACGTGCTTTCTGTTGGTGGAGGCCACCGGCCCGCAGGGCGCGGGCAACATCAGCCCTGCTTGCGCGCTCCACATTCTCCCAGCTCGGGAACGCAGCGCGAAGTTCCCGCCACGTCTCTTGAAAGCGTGCCAGATCCGTTTGGAAGCTGAGGATAATATAGACCGCTTCGTCGAGTGGATCGGCGTGATTTCCAAGCAGCGCTTCGGGGGCCCCGTAGGCGTCTTCCAGAAGCTCATCGAGCCACAGCAGCGTCGCCTGGCCACCAGGAGAAAATCGGAACCCGCGGCTCATCCTGCCTTCCTCCGCCGAGTGGATTCGGCGATCTCCATTAGGACGCCGTGTATGAGGAAGGGCGGAACGGAGTTGCCGATCATCTCATACGCGAACCTGCGGCAGGCGAGTTCTTCTGGAAATGAAATCCGGTCGGGAATGCCTTGAAGCCGCGCATACTCTCGGACCGAGAGTGAACGGTGTTCGCTGAAGTGGTAGACGCAGTCATACTTGGTCGACAACGCCGTCGACGGCGCGTCAGGGTGAAGGCGGCGATAGGCAGAATCATACCGCCGAGAGAGGCCATTTAGCTTGTGCCTCGGGATGTCTCGAGCACAGCCCCCCGGGGGGATCATCTTCAAGCGCTGTATCGTCTCCTTGCGAACGGCGGGCGTGCGCGTGTTGGTGAGAGGGTCAGACGACCCGGCACGCATCGCTCGCTGGTATGCGTTGCGGGGGGGGGTCGCATACGAGCGCACTAACTCTGGCTCGCCCGCCCCCAGTACCGGGAGATCGGACAGCGCTTGGCGCCCGGAGGTCATAGAAAGGTCGTCTGGGTCCGCCAGGCATTCGGCATAGCTCTCAAGCTCCGCAGGAATCTCTCCACCGTGCCGCAGGCTTGCGTACAGCGCTGTTAGATCGGCTGAGTTATCCGGTAGATGCTCTTCACCGGATCCGTGCCGCACCGCGAGGATCAGAAGTCTCCGGCGGGCCTGAGGTGTTCCGTAGAGAGCAGCATCGTAGACGCCGTACTCGACCCGATAGCGGAGCCCCCGCGGACCTGGGCGATCCAGGTTCTCGAGGAGGAGGCGTAGCGTTTCACCACCATCGTGCCGTGCCAAGTCGGGTACATTCTCGATCAGTACGAGCCGGGGCCGAAAGAGCGCCACGTACTGCGGCATCGCCAGTAGCACGCGGTTGTGGGGGTTGGGCCGATCGTGATGGCCGTTGCGGATTTGGCTGAACCCCTTGCAGGGAGGACCAGCGGCAAGAAGGTCGACGTCACCGAGCTTGCGGCGGTCGCGCCTGACCGTGGCCAGGCCTTCTTCGGTTACGAGGTTGCATACGCTCGCGACCGGTTCCGGAGCGTTGTGGTTGTAGATCGCGGTAGCGGCAGACCACGAGTCGTACGCCTTCACGACCTTGTATTTCGCCGCTGCGAGTCCGATACCAATCCCACCCATGCCGCAGCACAGCTCTACCGCCGCGTACTTCGCTCTGGTTAAAGCCATAGGCCAATAAAATCCGCGGCTCGCGGAGGCCTTGGCCGAATCGGCTTTCATGAGACCCCCTTCCTGTCCTTTCTCTTGCTCTTTTCCTGGCGCCGCGATGCGTTTTGCTGTACACCTGCATCTGACCGGAGAGCGCATTCCAGCAAGCTTATGCAATATCCCAGGATGGTGACATCCAGACTCTTCGAAGCGGATGCAAAGCAGGCGATTTAGCTCGCCTTCGCCGCGGATGCGAATCTATCGCTCTCTTAAGTCTCGCTCAACTCTGGGTTTCGCATGGGACTCAAGTACGGATGAGACTCAAGTAGACCCCTGAACCCCTGGTATTGTCAACGAGGAACATAGAGAAATGTGTCTCAATGAACCGTGCCTGAGCGCGGTCCAAGCCCGCCGCTGCGCCTCGACACCGCCAACCCTCATATCGTCGAGGGGTTGATTTGGGCCGCCCTGTGCGCCGCCACCCTGAAACGCTACTGTGCCCACCGCACTTAGCAGTTCTTCGAGGGGGCCGTCTCCACCCTGCGGGTGGCCAAGTGCATCCATCATGTCCTCAGAAACATCCTGGCGGCTTTGCTGTATGAGCCCGGCCGCCTGAAGCATCACATTGAACACGCGTTGCGTTACTTGGCGGGCAATGCCCAACGAGCCCATCCGGACCGCGACCGCAAGACAGGGCGCCTCAAGCTGGCACTGGAACATGTATATCTTGGGGCTTAAGAACTAACCTATGTAGCGATTATAGTTAACGTCTACTTTAATTGTGGTGGCTGAATCCGGAATTGTAGGTGAGACCTTCTATGGGAAAGCCATTCTTTTCATAGCGTCCGAAACTCCACCATTCCGAGTGTTGCATGAACGTATCCCATACAATAAGACCAAAGAAGCAAGCGGCTGCGTCCTGATCCTCGATACAAGCAACGTCGTAGATGGGCTGAAACACAGTTTCGGTCCAGTCAGCACCCGGAATCCAACTCGATGTCTTGATCTCCGCTCCCTCTATCCGGCGATTCAGCTCTTCGATACTCGCCGCATATTGCTCGACCGTAAGTCGACTTCGCCACCGTTCATAATCTCGGTGGTGGGGAATTGAAGTAATCTCCGAGTTTGAGTCGATGGAAAAGAGCATGGGTCTAATGACCTCTTGCAAGTGTTATGGCGCTGTTGCGATATGCGGCGAAAATTGTAACGAAACATTGCATTTAGACATGACTAGGGTCCCTCCTGATGCTGGGATCTTAGCCTATAATATTCGGAGAAGCAGTTTCGCTTATAGAATAAGCGAGCCCATCTGGGAACGCTAATCCTTCAGCATTTCATGAATTGCTGAAATATTTCGCTTCTGGGAGAAGCGAGCCAAACGTCGCGTTAGCTCGCAGTTCCGTTTGCATTGGCTTTCTTGATGTCTTTAATAGTTTGCAGGACGAGAGATTCTTGTAGTTGGCTCAGATCTTCTGAATGGCTGGTACATATTAGCAATTCCAATGCCTGAGCCGTATCAAGCACGCCGATTCGATTAATCTGCCCCGACATAACTTTTTGACGTAGGTCGGCCACGTTGAACTCGTAGAACGCATCGAGCTGTATCCACGTGTTCTTATTAAGAAAACAGCTCCCCTTGACAAAATTAAAGTTGGGGAATCGATCCAAAATTTGGCAGCCGTAGCGAATTCCATATCGATCACCCCGCGACGTGCTCTTCGCGGCCACATATTGGCCTGAACCGCCATTATTCAGCACGACGAATATTTTTTGGCCTCTTTCTCCGTCGTGGAATTTGAAATTTGTGTCAAATAGGAAAGTACAAGGAGTCAACTATAGTTCTCCTTGAACTCCTTATCGTCGATGATGTTCTTGAGCGCCTGGTCGTACTCGGATTTCTTTAGAGCAAGCTCATAAGGAATCAGGTGCTGTTTCTGACCTTCGACTTCGTAGATTTGATGCCACGGGAGGTTTTCTAAATGGGTCGCCTCAACCATATCGTCCGCGTAGGAATTAGCGTACTCCTTACTAAGACCAACTAGCAGCTTCATCTCTCTTTTAGAGAAATGCTCGCCCGAGAACCCTTGCAGGGGCGCGATATCGTTAATGACGTTGCCATTATATGCGGTCCTCTTCGTAACCTCGACGACGCCTTCAAGTATCGGACCAGGCGATTCGACTTCGTCGAATATTTCCACCGGTACGGGGCCTTTCGGCCACGCGAAATACTCTAGTCCCGTGACACTTCGTCCGGTTTGAGAGAAATGCTCGAAATCTAGAAAATAGAGCAATTTGAAGAGCTTCGTTTTGCCACAGTACTTTGTGTTCTGGACAAAGTAGATGATGGCATTCCGGAGCTTTTCCTTAGAGCGGTGTACAAGCATGGTCGTATCTAAGCATGTAGATGATGCGAGGCCCTAATCCTGCAACCCAAAGCCGCCCTTGAGCGGTCCGGCGCGCGGAGCGCGCGAATTCGACGGGCTGGTTAGGTTGAACTTGCACTGCTTTAATAACGTTCTAAAGACTTTTTGACTGCTTCTACACTGTAAGGTGCAACGTAAACGTACTCAACTACCGCGCGAAAAAGCTCATCCATCGCCCAGGTCATAGGTACCGTGACTTTCAGACGTGCAGTGTGAGCCCCGGCGTTCCCCAGATCGCGGATGATATTGGTCATGTCGGAAAGCACGGCCGGTAGTTCTCCGCGAGACGTCAGTTCCACCAACCGAGCATGTAGGGTCCCAGGCTTTATCCCGCGGTCGTCACAAACCATCTCCAGGCCTCTCCTCAACAGGACTGCATAGGACGACGGAGATGCGCGGCGGACTCGTCCTGCCTCCTCGTAACACCCCTGAATCTCAGCGGGAATAGCTCGATGGAGCGTGCGCCCAGCAGGATAGACAACGTGAAGCCTGGATATGTCGTCTTCATGATAAAGGACTAGTTCGTTGCACGTCCGACAGATCCGGGCTTCGTAACGGCTCGATAGCGAGAAGTCAGACTGACTGCCATCTTCTTCGTACAGTTCTCGATTCTCGAACTCGTGCTCAAGCGCGAGTCTCTGAGGGGCAGTATTGCCGCAGTGAGGGCAGCGTCGGATAACTTCGTCCTGCACCTCTACTTCCTTCAACTTAGCGCCCTATTAGACGGCTGGCAGGAATACTGTGATAGGCAGCGATGACTGTAACGTAACGTTACATTTCGACATTGCTAGGGTCCCCCCTGATGCTCGGATATTAGCTCATGACGCTCGGTGAAGCATGATGCGCTCCTAGAAGAAGCGATCGCGTTTAGGAACGTAGTTTCTAGGAACTCTTCCCCGGGCCAATCACCTCTCCAACTGGTTCCATCTGTGCTGGCACGTTGCCCAGGTTACGGGAGACGGGGTAGGCCTGCAGCCACTCATTCGGGCACGGCCTGACGAGCTCACGGGCCTCATCTACCTCGCCAAACATCCAGGTGTCCCCCAGCTTCAAGTCGAGGATGACCGGCATGCGGTAAGGGTTCTTGCCTGTGTTGTGGAACGGCCTCATGAAGTCGTTGGCCTCCGTCGTGACGATGCCCACCGTGGCCCCTTCATCAGTCCCGTCCTTCGACGACCAGGAGTTCCAGAGCCCAGCGAAGAGGAACATGCTGCCGTCCGCCGGCCTGATGCAGTGACGTTGCTTCTCGCCGTTGACCTCAGGCCACTCGTAGAATCCGGCTGCCGGCAGCAGGCAGCGCCTCGATTTGAAGGGTGAGGCGTACATCCGGCTCTCCTCGAGACGCTCTCCCCTCAGGTTCCACGTCGGCATGCGCCAGGCCTTCTTGTCGGACTTGGGGGGGAGGAGCGTCCAGTACATCTGCTCCAGGGCCCGCTCACCGTCCGCAGCGGCCCGCACCACCGGTACCAGACTGGTGATTCGGACGTCGTAGGCCTGTTGCCACCAAGGGGGTACGTGAGAGACGTAGCCCTCTATCGCTCGCTGGTCCGGCGTGATGTAGCGAGTGCACATGACGGGATCCTACCACTATCCGCCAGCTTCCAAGCGCTCCGGAGGGCGGTGGAGTCCCATACGTAGGCTTGTATAGGTGCATCCTGCGACTTTGAGCTTGCCCTATCCTGCCCTCCTTCGGCGGTGGAAATCAGCCACCAGATCGGACAACAATCCTTGCGTGAGCGGGCCCAAGGGGGGTGTCTCGTCGGGAACGATCGCCTATCCTTTAAGGGATGAACAGGTACAAGATTGCTGCAGTGGGAAAACTGGCGGTCGGCATCGGTAGCGCTGCTGTCGGGTTAGTGTCAGCCCTGTTCGGCATTTTCCGGGAAATTCTTACCTCGGCCGAGTTGGAAACCGACCATAAAAGCCGGCTGCACGACTCGGACCTGATGGGTGAATACAATCACAGGACTGGACGCCTGGATGCGGGTGTGGACCCGTACGGTTGGTATGATGAAGATTAGGTTTGGCGGCTTCTAGCGACGCATTCCTTTGCCGACTGTCGCTTTTGCCATAGCGCCGCCCCGCCGTCCGGCATCCTCGCCAGTTTGTGTGAGGGGTGCTGAGGCGCTCGTTATCGATCGCCCGACCTTCACCCCCACCCACGCCATCATCCCGCTCCAGAGCAACGGCAGCCCCAGATAGAGGCTGGTCGTGATCATATTGAGCAGCATGCGCTTGGCGTCGTGCTCGCCTGGGTTGGCGAAGATCTGCAGGAACACGTCCACGTCCGGATACATGGACTGGATCAGATTCTGGTCCACCCACATGGCCAGGTACCAGAGCACGCTCCAGAATTTAATCGTGAAGATGGCCATCGCCCCGACCGCCATCATGGAGAGCGAATAGCGGGAGAGGACGACGATCATGGGAAGCAAGGCGTAGACACCGAGTAGCATCAGCGCCTGGACCATGGGTAGCGCCTGCAGCACGGCGGTCATGGTCACCGAGAAGAGCGCCGAGGCGGTGATCACGCCGCCAGTGGTGAGTCCACCTTTGACGATATTCTCGGCCGTGGCGAGCCATCCGGTGCTGGCCGTGTTGCCGGCGACGAGTTCGTTGCTCGACCAGGACGGGGGCGCGTTGTTGAGCACCGTCCGGACGACAGCATCTTCCTGCTGTTCGCTGGCCAGGATGGGGGCGACGGCGACGACCAGACCGGAGAACCCCGCCGAGGTCGCATCGGCCTCGACGATCAGTTTTTCGCGCAGGCCCTGGGCGCCGTCCTCCCACCACTCCTTGCAGGTCGGCTTGCCCCAGGTGGGCGGCGTTGCGGGGTCGTACTCGGTGTCGCGGGCCGGGTTGTAGGTCCACCCTGGGATCTGTTTCGTCGGGCGCAGGGTGTCGTAGTAGCCGGCGGTGTCGCGATAGACGTGCGAGCCCATCCAGTCCGGATCGTCCTCGCCGTAGGTCGTCAGTATCCCGGCGACTGCGGCCGTCGCGGGCCGCTGGGCCTGATACTTGGAGCGGGCCGGCACGTAGCACTCACTGAAGAAATCGCTGGTCTCCTGGCGCAGGCGCGGGTCCGCGATGGTGGCGAGCCGTGCCTGTTGCTCGTAGGTGCGCAGGTCGCTCGCCGCGGGCAGGCCTTCGACGACGGCGTGATTGAAGCCCGAACTCATGGCCAGCACGGCATACCACCAGACCGGGATGTTCACGGTCACTGGCGATCCGTTGAATCCGGTCGCGCCATAGGTGCTCTGCGGCGCCGCCACCGTGGCGGTCGCCGGCGTGGGATCGGTGAGCGTGGGCTGCGGCTCGTAGCTCAGGGTGCCCGCATTCAAGGGGGTGAGCGCCGCCGGCTGTCCGGCCAGCACCACGACGAGCAGCGCCAGGAAGAGCTCGATCTCCATGCGCCGCAGTGAGAGTCCGGTGGCCGTACCGAATTGCCCACCCTCGGCGGGATCGCGCCAGTTATCGATGAGGATCCCGAGGAATGGCAGGTAGACAATCCCGGTGCCGACCAGCACGTCCCACAGCACGCCGTAGAAGGCCCAGCCGAACAGGGTCGTGAAGAGCTCGAGGTAGCTGTCGACACTCATGGGAAGGAGCCCGGGATCGTGCCGAGAAAGCGCCCCATCAGATTCTGTCCGAGGACGAGCTCGATGACGAACAGCCAGCCGACGACGCGCCAGCGCAGTGCCATCCAGCGTGACCGTTGGCTTTCGGCCCCATCGCGGCTGCCCCACCACAGTGCGGGCAACCGCGGCCAGGCGAGGGCAAGCAGGGTGATCAGCGCGAGGCGCAGCCAGCCGAGGTACGGTTTCACCTGCCCTACCCGCTCCGACACGACCGCCAGCGAACCGAGCCCCACCGCCTGCCACAACAGCAGGCCGACGGCGATCACGCCGGCGAGCGCGACCAGCGACAGCGTGAAGAACCAGCGCCGGCAGATCGGCAGGGATCTACTGCACGCGGCCATGGATCAGCGGCCTCGGATCGGTGGGATGAGTCTGGGGGACATCGAGAGAGGCCTGGCGACGCGCGGCCGCCCGTTGCAACAGCACGATCAGGGTGTCGGAGACCACCTCGCGGCGCACCCGCGTTTCGAACAGGAGGCTCTCGATCTCCTTGTCGAGTTCGGTAATCGCCGTATCGGCATGCTGGCGTGCGACCTCGGTGGCGTACACCTCCGGCACCTGGCGGCCCGACAGCAGTAGCCGCCGGGCGTACAGGGCCTTCTCCACGGTGCGCGCTTGGCTTACCTCGGCGACCAGCCGGCCGATGATAAGCCCCTGCTCGGTGGCCGGCATCTCGCGGATGGCCTCGATGACCTGACGCGTCACGGCAACGCCCGGGGCCGTGATCCGTTCGAGGTTGGCGAGGGTGGGCGGGGCTGCACCGCTGACCAGGTTTTGCAACTCGACGGTCACGCCGGCCGCCTCGCTGTGGAGCTTGGGCAGCAGGCCGGTGCCTGGAATGCTGTCCTTGCGGCAGGTGTCGCAGGTGGTGACGATGTTCTCGCCCACCACATCGACCACCCAGATCCGCGCCGCCGCCGGCGTCGGCCAGATCTCGGAGAGCCGCGTGGCGGAAGCGGCCGGCACCGCGGCCGTCGAGGTAATCGGCCGGTTCATGTTGATGTTGTAGCCCGCCTGGACGATGTCTCCGGTGAAGCGCAGGGTCGGCTGCCCCGCTCCACCGGCCTGGCCACCGATCCACGGCACACCGTTATCGCCGTTGGACGCCTCCACCGAGTCTTTCGCGGTGACAGCGTCGTTGCCGCCGATCCCCATCTGCACCTTCCAGTCATTGCCCTTGGAGAGCGTGATGAGATCCGCGTAGGGGTTCTTGCCCTGGGCGATTTCGGCCTCCATCTGCTCGCAAGATTTGGTAGCGAGCTTCATGGTCTCTTCGGCCTTCAGCAGCGCGTTCTGGAACAGATCGTAGAGCCCGGGATTGGCGCGCTGCAGGATCAGCGCCGGCAGCGCTGCAATAGCCGAAGACGCGGCCGCCGTCATGGCGCTCATCATGTCGTCCGCCCCGGACTTGATCTCGTTCAGGGAATGGGTCACCGCGCGCACCGGATCGAACTTGCCGCAGCTGTAGCCGAGCCCGAGTTGTGCCGAGCCGCCCAGGGTGACCGAGACCACCGAGGGATTCGCCGGGGCGGACACCGGCTCTGCCCCGCCGATCTCGTAGTACCAAAGGCCGTCTTCCGTGGGCCCTTGCGCGGCATGCACCGAGGGACTTGCCAGCAAGAAGGTGAGCAGCCCGGCGGCCAGGGGGCGATGTCGTCCACGGCCGGTTGTGATCTCGCAGTGCTGTGCTGGGTGAGCGATCATGGCGGATAAGCGAACCAGTCGATATCGAACAGGAACCACTGACCCCGGCGGCGGCAGCATTTATAGGGGCGCCAGAGGTTCCAGGCGTAGTCGCCGGCGGCGTCCACCCGCCCACCGCCCCAACCGCCGATACTGTTGAGATCATTGGTGCCGAACACCCTGCAGCTCGACTCAGGCCTCGGGACGAGCATCTGCCAGGTTCCCGTGCGATGGTTCTTCTCCATCAGCGGACCGGGCGGCCAGACCTTCTGGCCTGAGAAGAATGCGAACCACCTGTTAAGCAGGTTCCCGAATCCGTCATCGACCCAGCGGTCGAGGATCCGGGTGACATCGTTATGCATGTAGGAACTGCCGGAGAGTGGCACGTAGACATGGGGCTGGGCGGCCCGGGTGACGATGTCGCCGGCCCTTTGGGCATTGATGGCCGCGGCTTTGGGCTCCTCCGCCTGGGTCGTCCAGCCGGTGCGCGGATGAACGTTGCCCCACGTCTGCAGGGGCCAGCTGCCGATTTCGCGCAGGCCGGGGATCCAGCTCGCCGGATAGAAGATCTCCGGCACCTCCTGCCGCCAGGACAAGATATCGAGGGCCGATTGGAAGTACGGGAAGAAGGGTGTGGTCTGCGACTGACACAGCAGACCCACGCCAGCCGCCACACCGGCCAGGGACCCCATGGGATGGCCGATGGCATCGGTCTCCCGAAACACCATGTTCTTGTGGCCTCGCGGCTCGGAACGCCCCTCCGTGCGATTGCCCGCACTGTCGATGGGGACCGGCAGCAATGATCCCAGGAGCCCGGTGGCCGCGGCTTTCTGGGCAAGCCCCAGCGACGCGCGGATCTCCGCCCAGGGGTTGCCACCCAATTCGTTATAGGCGCTGACCACCAGATCCGGGTTGTAGTGCCCGACCTTGAGCGAAGTGCGCACGCGGCAGCCCCGCCAGCCGCAGCGCAGCCAGAAGCACAGGCCCACCGGCATCCAGCGCATGCAGGTCAGCGCCCCGGCCGTGGTCTGGGCGACGATTCCAGGAGTGGTGATTGTCGCCGCATGAGTCATCAGCGGCACCTGCAGCAGCAGGACCAGGAGGAGCGGTGTGATGCGGTAACGCCTCATCGCGCCTGGCCCTCACGCCAGAATGCGTAGCGCTCGAGCGCATCTTCGAGATCCGTCACGCCATAGATCACGGCGCTACCATCAAAGACGACGGCGGGATAACAATCGACGCCATACTGCACGGCCCTGGCCAGGCCCATGGCGGCACTTCTGGCCGGCGCCATCCGGGTGTCATCGAGCTGCTGGATGCGCCGGAGCGCCTCCGCCTTCGCGGCCTCCGGATCCGCTGGGAGATCTGCGGATAACCCCGATTCGAATCGCCCGAGGCCATCGACGGTGTAGATCGTGACGGTGGCTGATCGAAGGCGCCCCTGATCCGCACCGCTGATCGCCCGCTCGCTCGTGGTGAAGGCCTCGATGCTCAGCACCTCGCCCGCCCAGACCGGAGTGCCGAGGACCATAAGCCCGAGGACCCTAAGCCCGAGGACCAATAGCCCGAGGAGCTTCAGTCCAACCCGCATGGGAGAGGGGATCAACATGTCATTGTCATTGGTCGTGAAACGGTGGCGCCATCGTCCCCATCGACAGGGAACCGTGGAAGGGAAAACCCCTGCGGCACGGCGTCTGGTTTCTGGGCCACGGCACGGATCTCAGCCACCGCGTTGCGCCGCGATCCGCTCCGCCACGATGTGGACCGCCTCGAGCTCGGTGCAGCCGCGCTCGCGCATGATCGCGGCCCGCTCGGCCTTCTCGTGCTTCTCGGTCATGGCGAGCGCCAGCGACAGGGGGGGTGGCACGTTGCGGAACAGGGCCTCCAGGTTGTCCGCCAGCACGACGCCCTCGACGTACTTGCCCGGCTCCTTGCGGGCCGACAGCAGGAGGCTGCGCTGCTCTTCTGTCAGATCCTTGAACCGCGCGATCTGCTCGACCTCCTCCTTGGGCATGACGAGGCACAGCCACCATTCCATCATGTTGAGCATCCGGCGGCTGGCGTCGGGGAAGTCCTCGAGGTTCTGTGTCGCGATCCAGAACCAGGCGCCGAGCTTGCGCCACATCTTGGTGATCTTGACGACGTAGCGCGCGAGCAGCGGGTTCGTCGTGATGATGTGCCCCTCGTCGGTGACGACGAGGGTGGGCCGCGCGTCGCTCTGGTGGCGCTCCACCAGATCGTTGATGTGACTCATCATGGAGATGTAGGCCACGGTCAGCTGATCTTCGTAACCTTCGCGGGCGAGCATGCCCAGCTCGAGGATGGTGACATCCGCCGCCGGCCAGGGCTTGCCGGGCCGGTCGAAGAAGTGGCCGGCGAGGCCCGAGCAGAAGAGCGCCATGCCGTCGCCCATCTCGAGCGCCCGGTTGCGCCGGTGCTCCGGCAGGCCCGGATCGCGGCCGATGATGGTCAACGCCGCGACGACGTCCCGCGTGAGGACCTGGTCGCGCCCTTCGGCGGCCACGGTCTTGGCTGATAACAGAATGGCATTGCGGATCAGCAGACGATCGGCGCGAGTCATGCGGGCGTCCTCGCGTTCATCGCCACCGGTGATCATAATGCGCGCGGCGATCTCCATTTCACCGAGGATGTCGCGGCCCGGGCTTTCGGCATCGTCACCGTCGTCGTCTTCGTCCGGCACGTCGAGCGCCTCGGGATCGGTAACGCGTTTCACACGTCGATCCGTGTAGAAAAGACGCAGCGCGTCCGCGAACGGCGGCAGGCTCACATCCGTACCCGGGTTCAGGGTGACTTGATTGACTGTGAGCCCCTGGCTCGCAAAGTGCTGACCCAGGAGGGCAAACGAGCCCCCGGCCTCGATGATGAAGATCCGCGGGCGGTGCACCGCCGCCATCTGCTGCAGCAGATAGACGAGCAAGGCGGATTTGCCGGCCCCGGTGGGTCCCAGGATCAGCATGTGCGCGTTCTTCTTGCGATCCGCGCGGTGCAAGGGGTCGAACACCAGGGGCTCGGCGCCCCGGTTGAAAAACACGAGCCCCGGATGGCCGGTGCCACGCGAGCGGCCATAGAGGGGCAGCAGGTTCGCGATGTGCCTGGAGAAGACCAGGCGCGAGCGGCGACTGACGCGGTCGAGTCGGGCGTCATAGGCCATGGGCAGATTGCGCAGATAGCTGTCGAGGGCCAGCAGATCCGCCTCCTGAGCGATGGGCTGCAGGCCGTTGGGCAGCAGCAGGGCATTGATCTGGTTGACGTGGGTGCGCAGCGCCGCGAGATCCTCGCCGCGGACGTAGAACGCCAGCTGCAGGGGATAGAGTTTGTTGCCGGTCGCCATTTCGCGCTCCACCGCGGCGGCGTCCTCCCGCGTCAACTCGGCTTCCGCCGAGTCGCCCACCGCGGCGCGCTTGACCAACCCGATGTGGTTCCGCACCACATCCTGGGGCTTCACGATGATGGTGAGCACCATCACGGTGTGCTCAGGCATTCGATCGAACAGGGAGAACACATGATCGCCGGATGGGCGTTCCGCGGTCATGTGGCCGATGTCGGGCGCCCGCCGGAGCCCCTGCACCGTGACGAGGGTGTGGGGCAGCCCATCGAACCACCAGGTTGCCGAGTCGTTGTCCGATTTGGGACAAGAGAGGGTCAGCAGCTCGCCGAGATCCGCACCGAACGGCAGATCTTCATCGCCGGGGTATGGGGCGGCAGCCAGCAGTTGCTCCACCGCGCCTTCAGCACACTCCGGGCGCGGGTTGAACCAGGGCAGCAGCCAGCGGTAGAGATCTGCCCCCGTGCCGCGCCGGCAGCGGATCCCGGCCGCGGCGAGGGCCGCAGTCCACTTGGTGGCGACGTCGTTGAGTTCGGCCTCCACTTCGAGCGCGCTTGGGCTGCGGCTGCGCGGATTCAGTCGCCGATAGAGCACCGCCCGCACCCGCCGCACCTGGCCACGCCAGACGGTACCGGTGAGGGCTGAGTCCTCGAACAGGCCACCCGGGCGGCTGATGTGGGCGCAATGGGCCTTCAGCACTTCGAAGTAATGGCGGGTGTACGCACTCTCGCGCGCGCCCGGCGGCAGGTAGGCCTCGAACTCGCGCAGCAGATCCGACAGGCTCGGCTCGTCCTGCACGTAGATCTGGAGGATCCAGGGCGCATCCATGAGCTCCGGGATCGCCTCGGTGATCGCGGTCTGGAGCGCGTCGCGCAGCTCCGCCATGAAGCCCGGCGTGCGGGCCTCGGTGCCTGCGGGCGTCAGCTCGAAGAGGGCGCCGACGCTCACCCCATCTTCGAGCAGGAAGCAGCGGCTCTCCGGCAGGTACTCGACCCAGGGCAGAAAGTCGGTGAAGGACGGCGGCCGGGCGTACAGGGCCTTCACCTCACGCGTCGTCAGGGGACGTGCCGCGGTCGCGGCCCTGCTCGAATCGGCCGTCGAAACCGTGCGCGGCGCGGTCAGGGAGAACTTGGGCATCCTCAACGCTGCCCGCTCGGGACTTCGCCCGGCAGTGCGTACTCGACCCGCTCGTAGAGGGTGAAGGTCGTGGCATAGCCCGGCACGGGTACCCGCTCGGCATCGGCGAGGTGGGGGAATACGTACATCACCAGGGTCGGGTTGGGCAGCCGCGGGAAGAGGGTCTCGAGCTCGGTGTGGGCGGTGCGCGAGTACCCGGCCAGGTCGACATCGTCATCACCCAGGGGCCGCGTGCCCAGCTCCCGACGGACGGCCAGTGGACCATCGGCGCCCATGCCCGTGAGGTGCCCGTCGTAGATCGCCTTCATCGACGGACCGTCCTGCGGCAGCACGGACTCCTTGGTGCCGGCGCACCCGCCCAATAGCAGCATAGGCGCGAGGCTAATCCAGACGATGGTGACGATCGGTCGCAGTCGAGCGTGCATGATTGAGTTTCCTGCCTTCGGTATGGAAGTCGATGGCGAGTTCGCGATCGACGTGAATGGCGACTCCCGTGCCAGCCGGCACGAACACGGCATCGAAGCTCTGGGACTGGCGTTCGAGCAGCCACTTGGCCACTTCCTCGCTGCCGCCGGCCACGGTCTTGCCGAGCATGTAGGTCCCGACATCGCCGGTGACGCTGTCGGTCACGCTGCCGAGGTCACTGATCACCGAGGTCGTCTCGGCGGCGGCTGCCGCGTCGGCCGCGGCCTGGATGGCCTGCACGCCGATCCGCTGGGTCAGAAACGACGCGGCGTTGGTCTTGCGCTCACCGCTGATGCACGGGATCCCCTGGGGATCCGAGATCCAGCCGAGGGCTTCGTTACGTCCGCCCTGGCCACTCGCCCGCCCGCTCACCTGGCCGCTGCGATCGTCGCTCGAAATCGTGCGGATGGTGCCGTCGTCGAACACGAAGGTGACGGACTCGAGCCGACCGGTGACGCAGGACAGCGTCCAGTCGCCGACCGCGGTACCGCTCCAGACCATGCCTTGCACGCCAGGCACCGTCAGGCCGTTGGCGGCCAGGTTGTCGCTGCCGGTGATCACCTTGAACGGCATCGGATCGCGGACCTGGCCCTGGATCGGGATCCGGCCCACCAGTGCGGTCATGGCCGTCGAGCCCATGAGCGTGGCGTTGCGGGGGACCGTGTAGGCAGGTCGGCTCTTCCGCGCGTCCACTCGGTCTCGCGCGTCGGTCACCGCCTGCGCGGTGCGCGTCCGGGCACCGTCGAGATAGCCGCCCGCCGTCTGCCCGGCCCGATCCAGCAGCCCGGACTTTGTTGCGGTCGCGGCCGGCGCATCGAGCGGTTCTACCCAGATGAGGCCGGGCGCCGGCCCTTGCGCGCCCCCGAGGCCGTCGAGACCGAGTCCCACCGGGATGTCGGCACCGCTGCCCGGCCCCACCCGGGCCACGGACGCCGCCAGCCGGTCGACCCGATCGGTCAGCGAGGCGAGCACGCCGGAATCGATGCGGCCCTGGTTCTCCGCGTCGCGCTCGCGGGACAGCAGCTCCCGGCGCAGCCGCGTGGCGACGTTCTCCTCGATCTGGGTGCGATGGGCGACGAGGTTTTGATTCTCCCTGGCCAGGGTCGCATTCTCGCGGCGCAGTGCCTCGACCTCCGTGGTCATGGCGGCCACGTTGGCCGTGAGGGTTTTGATGGTGTCGGCCGGCGTGTCGGCATCCGGGGCCGGCGCCGTCGGCACGCGGTCCAGCACGGCGCCGCTACCCTCGTCCTGGGAGCAGGATTTCAGCGTCACGAAGACCAGCATCAGTACGACGGCGCCGCCGAGGAGGGGCAACAGGCGATTGGCGGTGGCGGCAGGCATGGTCGATTACCGCAGCGAGACCGCGAAGGGCCGATCTGAGATCAGGTACACCACCGTGCCATCGGCCTCGCTGCCGGCCTCGTGCAGCCGGTTGTGCTGGAAAGTCGCGGTGAGCCAGCGGCCGCGCAACGTCCGCGGATCCAGGATCTGCGGCTGGTGGGTCTCGTTGGTGAGCTTGGCGACGGTGATATAGAGATCGCCCGCGCGCCAGGCGATGAGGGGTAAGGCCTCGACGGCGCCGCCGCGCACCAGTGCCACCGGCTCGCGCTTGATGGGCACCCGATTGAGGCCGGGGAGGTCCTGGAGCAGTCGCGCCGGGGCGTACATCTGTTGGGCGGCGAAGCGTGTCAGCGTCACGTAGCCGTATTGCGGTGGATCGGGGGCCTTCGTCGACGCCGAGTCGTTGGCGGGCTCCTCGTCTGGCAGATAGATCCGAATGGGGCTGTTTCCGTCGCCCTCGGCCACTGCGGACAGGTCGAGCAGGTAGATCGGTCCGTTGCCCATCCCCCGCACGATCACGCGGGTGGCGGCGAACGGCTGGTTGGCCAGCAGGTAGAGCGTGCCGTCGATGCTCTGCACGCGCAGCGCCCCCTGGATCTGCGGTGGCACGCCAACCTTGACGCCTTGCGGAAAATGGACGAGCCGCTCGGCACCGACGGCGAGCTCGATGCCAATCGGTGTCTTGCGCCAGGCGATGCGCTCCGGCACATCGGGCGCCGCGTTGACGCCCGCTGTCTGCAGCAGGAGGAGTGCGGCGAGCAGGGCGGACATCCACCACCGCCACTCGGGCGTTGCGACTCCAAATGCGCTATGCACCACCATCGGTACCCCCCGTGTCCCCGAGTTCGGCATCGGTGAGCCGCCGCGGCCCCTCGGCGCCGAATCCGTCCAGTGCCAATCCCCAGGGGTTGGCCTCGGGATCGACCGCGTAACGCACCACGCGCAGCGGGTAACGGATGGCGGTGCGCTTGACCGTCATGCCCTTCACCGACTCCAGGAGATCGAGATCCAGCCAGACGATCCAGGCATCCTCGTTAAGCAGGTCGACGCGTCTTTCCTCGTAACCGTGGCCGGGGATCTCTTGGACACCCCGCACGCGGTAGGCGAGTTCACCCTGGCGGCCCTTCTGCTCGAGCTCGGCGGTGAGCATCGCGCGATAACGGGGCGTGAGGTAAGGCGAGATCCGGAAGATGGCGCGGCCATAGTCCGTGGCACCGTCTTCCGGCCAACGGTTGAGCTGCTGAAAGATGTAGAAGGCAAAGGCATACACGTTGGGTGGCGACACCTCTTCCACGGCCAGCACCGCCCCCGAGCGCAGATCGGGCGGGATGTGGACGGTCATCTGCTCGGGCGCCCGGCTCCAGCCGAACCAGAGTGCGGCGATGATGACCACCTGGATGGCGATCACGGCCCACAGCGAGCGCAGGTGGGCGCGGACGTTATCGATCTCGTGCCGGTAACGTCGCATGTGCCGTCCTGCCGATGTCCCACGCGCCGCTCCGACGGACGAAGGGCGCGCGTCGCATGCCGCGGGCGTCGAGCCAGAGCACGACGCGCTGCTGGTAGTAGCCGTCCGGGCGGTTCCTCTTCAGGCGCTGGAACAGACTCGCCATCAGCAGCACGGTCGCGACGATGCCGACGCCCGCGATGCCGAAGCCCATCGTGACGGCACCCGCGAGCCCCGCCAGGATCAGACTGGCGGGCAGCCACAGCAGCAGCGAAACGCCAACGATGACGCCCAATTCGCTCGACGAGCAGCCCTTTAAGATCGCGGGCTCGGCATTCAGCCGATCGGCGAGGATGTCGTGACGGTCCGCCATGGGGAATCAGATGACGCCGGCCGCTTCGGTGAGCAGGAAGCTCGCGAAGATCAGCACCACCGCCCCGACGATGCCGAGCACGCCGACCTCGGCCCACTCCGCCTTGCCCTGGCGCGCCTCGTTGAACTTCGCGAACGCCAGGTACGCGACCCAGAGGAAGCCCAATACCGCAATCGCGAGGCCCAGCACCAAGCCACCGTCCTTGATGTAACCCTGGATCAGTCCAATCCAATCGCCGGCCGCCGGCGCGGTGCTCGGCGCGACCGGGGTAGGCAGTGCCGCCGACACGGGCATACTGGCGGCGAGACCCAGGAGGCCCAGCAGGGCCACCGTCCTCTTCTTCCCTTGTGCGAACATCATCATTTCTCCGAATTTGCAGGGCAGATCCCTGATCACCACATCCCGGGCGTCGCACCCGGACCGAGTCGGTTCCGGTCACCCCGTCACCGCAGATAGAAACCAAGCACGAGCAGCACGATGCTGGCCCGCAGCGCCGCCCACACGAGGTCGAACAGCGCGACCTGACCGTCCTGCCAGGCCCTGAACGTCCCGACGGTCACCCACATCACCCAGACGAAGACCAGCACCAGCACCACGCTCGCGATGGTCGTCAGTAGCGTTCCCGGCGTGACGCCCGACCCGGCCTGGAACGCTGCGCTCTGTGCGGGCGTCACTGGCGGTAATCGCCGCGTAGCGGCGGAAACGTCCGCGGCTCGTTGCGGGGTGCGTCGATGTGTTCCTGGACTCCGCGGCGGATCCGCTCGAAGTCCTGGCGGAGCCAGTCGTAGCGGAAGCGAATGCGGACGTCGGGGCTGGACTGGGACGCAGCCGTCGCGACGAGCGGCTCGAGGGCTTCGATCTCGTAGATCAGGCGTGCGAGGGCTTCGCGTTCGGCATCGGGATCAGCGAGGGCTGTGTTGCCGAGGAGCAGGAGGCCGACAAGCGATGCGAGCACTTTGGCGTGGCGGGGGGCGGATTTGGATTGTGCGCGGTCCATGCGGCGTATCGTGCGCAGGCCGCACGGTCCGTAGTAGCGAAAACGGCATCAAGGCATGTCGCGGTTTGCGGCCGGGGCATACGACGCCGAGGCGCGGTTCAGCCGTTAACAATGGCTGCTGTTCAGCCGCTACGGGCGGATACGCCTGGGGCAGCCCGGCGACCAGCCGCGTTTCGGGCTGACGTCCTGGTTCGCCATGCTGTTCAGCGCCGGCATGGGCATCGGGTTGGTGTTCTGGAGCGTGGCCGAGCCCATCCTCCATTTCCAGAAGCCGCCGACGGGCGCTGGCGGGACTCCGGTAGCAGCCCGCTAGGCGATGATCTACACCTTCTTCCACTGGGACCTGCACGCGTGGGCGATCTACGTGGTGCTCGGTCTGTCGGTGGCCTATTTCCGCTATCGCCACCGTCTGCCGCTGACCATCCGCTCCATTTTCTATCCTCTGCTCGGAGACCGGATCTACGGCCCCATCGGCCACCTCATCGACATCCTGGCGGTGTTCGGCACCCTG
Source organism: Gammaproteobacteria bacterium (assembly GCA_034522055.1). Lineage (NCBI taxonomy): Bacteria > Pseudomonadati > Pseudomonadota > Gammaproteobacteria > Gammaproteobacteria bacterium. Next base: position 3,443,570 of record JAXHLS010000002.1, on the reverse strand, counting down.
TTCGGTCTGGCCACCTCACTGGGCTTCGGTGCCATGCAACTCAACACCGGGCTGAACCTGCTGACCGGCATGCCGGTGTCGCAGTGGTCACAGGTCGGCATCATCGGCGACATCACCACCATCGCCGTGCTGTCGGTGATTTCCGGGCTGAACCGCGGACTCAAGTGGCTGAGTGTTCAACCTCGACCTGGCCCTGCTACTGCTCGCATTCGTCCTGCTGCTCGGGCCCACGCTGTTTCTGATCCGCTTCCTGCTGGACGCCACCGGGGGATAATCTGCAGCAGATCATCGAACTCAGCCTGGCCACCGACCCCATGCAAGGCTCGGAGTGGCAGAAGAACTGGACGATCTTCTACTGGGGCTGGTGGATCGCCTGGTCTCCCTTCGTGGGGATCTTCATCGCCCAGATCTCGCGCGGACGGACCATTCGCGAATTCATCCTCGGTGTGCTGATAATGCCCACCGCCTTCGTGCTGTTGTAGATGGCCACCTTCGGTGGCACCGCCCTGGAGATCGCCCTGGGAGAAAATGGCACCGGAATCGCCGCCGTCGTGGCTAAGGACACCACCGTGGCGTTGTACGTCACGTTGGCGCAACTGCCTCTGGCCGAAATCACCTCGGTGTTGGCGACCCTGCTCATCGCCACGTATTTCATCACCTCCTCGGATTCCGGCACCCACGTGGTGGACGCGCTGATCTCCCGCGGCAGCAAGCGCTCCCCGCGGCGCCAGCGCGTGATCTGGGGAATCACCGAGGGCGCAGTGGCCGCAACGCTGCTCCTGGTAGGTGGCGCTGACGCACTCGCCAACCTGCAGACCGCCTCCATCACCGCGGGCCTGCCGGTGGCGGTGATCCTGGCGTTTGCCTGCATCAACCTCGAGCGGGCCCTGCTGCGCGAATACCGGGTGGAAGGGGTGGAATCGCCGTGGAAATAGCTCGGATATTGCACGAGGGCGGGCTGAACAGCAGAGGAGCTTCTCATGGAAATCACCCAGCAATTCTCAGGGATCCTCTCATTCTTTGAGCCTCTTAAAATCAACATGTTACCGACGGTCCGTTGGCCCCGGGCTCCCCTGTCTCAACGGGAACTCAGACACCTAGCACGTCGCCTCGGGAAATGAGGGGATCCCTGAACCAGCAATCCCGTTTCGACCGCTGGCGACAAATGCTGGGGCCGCCGCGGCGAACAGCACCGCAGCGGAAACTCGAGAGAATACCAATAACCTCCTTGCTTGTTTAACATTCATATTTTCTTATATAAAGTGCTCGCCGCGCTCAAACCGCGGGCTCGTCCAACACCGGGATAAGATCGCGGCTACGCGCGACCTATCCTTATTCGTTGGACATTCTTTGGGGCCGGGCTCATACAATGCGTCCGAGGATCACGTCCGGAGGCAGATAGGCGATGAGGTCCGTGGATCGCGCCCCGGCCTGCCGAAGCCAAGAGTCGAACCAGATAAACCATGCCAGCAGTGCATTTTCGTCCATTTCCCCAACCTCCGCGGGCTCTGGGACTAGGTGGCTAAGGTCGGCTCCATGCTTTGCATGTAGTTGGCCGCGGAATGAACTGCTTGGCTGCCCGAGCTTCGAGAGCTCAAGGTACGAGCCAGCGCGGGCAACCAGACGGTCTGGAACCAATAACAAGTCAGGCTGCTCACCGCGCAGCACATCTGAGAGCGCCGCTGCGAGATTCTTCTTAAGCGTGACAGCCTTCGCTGAATCGAAGGACCATATGACAAAGAGGGAGTCAAAGATCCTTTGGTTCTGCCCCGTTTCACAGAACCTCCGCTTGAGTGCTTTGAACCGGCGACACTTTGCGATGGCGTCCTCGAGATCGGACGGGCTGATGGTCGTCTTTACTTCAATGAGTGCGTATACCGCTTCAACCGGCCAAAGCTGATTGCGCTGACTCGCATGAAGAGGAGCGTTGTTCAGTGCGTCAACCACTACAAGGTCTGCTTGATTGGAGAACGCCCCATCGTGCGATATCACCATTCCACTGCTTATCCCAAAGCGTTTTGGAAGGTGATCCTCAAGAAAGTGAGCTACAAGATCCTCGCGGTTCTCACCGGCAGACAAGTGATGGCTCGCGTAGTCGCGCCGGATCGAGGCCGACCGTGCCCGCATCTCCCGTGCGACATCTGCCAAGTACGCTGGTAGCACCACAAGTGAATCCCTCCGTCCAACGCTGCGCATCACCGGCAGCAAGAAGCAGAGCGACGAAGGAGCGGCGCTTTTTGCTGTCCGAGCGCATGTGATTGTTATAACTTACTTTCCGGCAAGCTTTGCTGCTTCTTCTATCCACTTAGAAAGAACTTCATTCAAAATCTTCTTCCCAATCGCCATTAACGCCTATTGAGGCTTCTTCGTAATCATCATTTGGGCTCACAATTTGTAGCAGCCGCTCACCTTGTGAGAGCAATTGATCGTACGTCATGACGGTAACGCTCGAAAGGCGATGATTGAGACCGTGCAAAGCCCTTAACTGTGGATCTGGCCAGTCGCTAGACCTTCCTATGACAATAATTGCCCTTGGATGATAGGCCACGATTTCTGGATGATCTCGTAATCCGCTGGCCGCAACCTCGTGAAGGACGTCCAAATACCTATGACATTGGCCGATTGCCTTCGATACATCAGCTGACCAGAAGTAGTTACGATGAGCTTGATCGTACCTGAGCACCTGCATATCAGGCCTTTTCAGTTCAACTAAATCTCGGTAGCCAGCAATCACAGTAGGAAGCAATAAATCGAGATTATCACTGGCAGTAATATTGCGCACTTCATCGTTTACGACGTATGCGCTACCGAAGGCCCAAGCGTGGTACTTACACCATTCTTGATAAATTTGTTCATCGGTCAAGCCTTGGTTCAAATTTTTTCGCAGTTCTGATACAGCCGATTGCATTTCCCTGACCCGTATAGCACCACGCAGTGAGTTAACGAGCACATCGCTCAGCTCGGCTCCAGCTAGATGCTGAACAATGTCTTCTTGCCCCAATACTCGCGTAAGTGCAGAAGCCACCAACGCAGGATCGTGTTGACCAATATCAGTTGCGCCTTCAGATACCCTTAGAAGAAGAAAATTTCCATCTTGGTTTTCAGTGGCAACTGCCAAATGCTGTTGTAGAGAATTGAGCAACAACCTTGAGGCCGCTTCATTGAGAGTGAGTGTTTTTTCTTCGTTTATCAACCAGCCTAGCGCACCACCCTCTTTTTTGTAGGTTGTCAGTTTGATCGAGAGCTCAGAATGATCTGAGTGTGGAATGAAGAAGGGCGTGAGCGTTACCCGTGATCGAGACGTTTCATGAAGTACGACAGAATCGCCATAACTCACTCGCCCGGAGGATGCGGCTCTCCTGTTGACATTCCCAATTGCCTCGTCACCTGACATTTTTATCCTCTAAGGCCCGGCATGCACGGCCGACAGGCTGCGTAGTGGACTGGCGGTCCGAGTGAGCGAAGCGAACGCTGCGATGCCGTTGTTATGCATGACTCGGGCTTGTACTGGGCCGAACCAGCTCTAGTCGGATTCGAACGGATTCAGCGTCGATCTTCTCGACCCTGAAGTCTTCCCACACCTCGCGGACCGGCCTGGGCATGGAATCGAGAGCGATCGAACCCGTGTGCCCCGAGCTGATCTTCTGCCACAGCGGGTCGATGATAGAAGTAACTTGGTCAAGAGCGTGTCTCTGCCATGGTGGGTTCTCGGTTGTTTCAGGATGCGCCCCCGACCAATGCAAGTACTGAGACAACTTACCCCACGACTTTCGCAAGTCCGTGATGTTCCATCGGTTAAGCCTTGGGAGCCCGGGCAAGAGGGATCCAACGATCGTGTTGAATTCCTGCAATCGATCGTAGTCGGGGACAAGGCGGTTGAGCACCTTGTCGAGCTTCCTTGGTTCCAAAAGGCATCGCTTATACGAATCTTGGTCCAACGCGCCGCCGGCGGTAATGACGAGCTGTTCGAAAATGAGGTGTTCGATTGACAGCCTTGCGTCGATGCAGGCGTAGTGGAAAGGTGCGAAGTCACCTGAACGGTGCGCGAGATCGAGCCACGATGCGGCGCGGTATCCAAAGCCCTGAGCATCATGGTAGATGTGCTCCGAGACGATCTCCTGAGCCGTACGGTTCCTGTGACTAGGTGCGGTCATGCATAACGCTCAGTTGGGCGCAATTTCCATTGACGTCGTTGCTTCTAAATCCCGAAAAGCGAACGGTATCTTGCGGAAGCGATGCTCTCATTTAGATCTATGAGTTGAACGGCGTTGCCTAGATTTTTCGCGAACGCCTTGTCCAGCGTTACTAAATATGCGTTCTCAATGCAGGCTATACAGGCAAATACCAAATCTGCCCCTCTCAATCGATCGAAACCGGGCTTCTCATGTAGCTTGTAGCTTTTCTCGATAAGTCCGCGATCTACGTCATAGAGAACGGCATTCTCGTCCATCAGATAAAACTCGCGCAGTATCCGTTTCCCTTCTCGATGCATCCGTGAAGCAGTCGCAGACACTTCAAATACCGCCAAACTCGGGAAGATGTTTTGGTATGGGCCAGGTATCCAGCCGTCAGAGAGATCCTTTATGAGGCTGTAGCCTGGCGAGTATCCGGTGTAATCCGGATCCTTAATGTTGATTATTGCGGAGGTGTCCCAAACGAACCTCTGCATTGGGTCTACCTCGCTAGCTGGCCCTGACTCCAATTACGGCTCCGTCGTAGGGACGCCGGTTACCCGGCGCCCCGGTACAGTCCCGGACGTGCGGTTTTCCCGCATCCGGTTCCTCGGTTGTACTCGCTTTCGCGCGGACCTTCACAGTTACCCGTTACAAGGCCCAGTTGCTATTGCCCGCAGTGAGGTGGGCTCATGTTGATCCGATCCAACGTGTCCGGCACGAGTTTCCTTTGCGGACTGCATACTCCCGTCGGGTCCTTCGCCTTGTGGCTGGCTTTCCCAACCTCCGACTATTATACTCGATAAGACACCCCGTTCGCATGCGGCCGTTCCCGGCCTACCTGTCCGCTCCCTGTTCGGCCCCTCCACCCGAGCATACGCCGTGTCCAGGCTCTTCACCCTTGCGTGTCCCAGCTCTGTCGGTTTCATGGCTTCACCTCGTTCAGGAGCTTGCGGGGCTTCCCGAGTTCTACGGCGCCTCTCTTCCTGCATGCCACGGCCTGTGGACTCCGGCGGACCTCCACACCCAAGCTATTCCGGGTGCTTCGTGTTGTCTTCCAGCAAGTTAAAACTGTCGACATCCGCAATAAGCTTATGGGTGCGGCTCTTTTGGGACGACATCCACCAGCCCCTATGCGGCCAGGCAGCACGGCTGGCCATACCCGGTCGGATAGTTGCGGCGCCGCTCTTGGCTGCGATGGAATGCAAAGTAGTCCTGTAGGTCTCCGCTGGCATGCAGGGCACGCAGCTTGAGGATGGCCTCAGCACCCTTCAAGCCCCATCGGGCGCCGGTGATTTCCAGGCGGTCCTTGACCAGGTAACGACAGGCACCCTCGATGACGCCGGTGGCGATGGGCCATCCGTGGGCCAGTGCCTCGGCATAATCCAGGCGCGCCTTGTTCTTGAGCAGGTAGCGGGCACAGGTGTCCACGGCCTTGCGCCGCGCTGGCGTCAATCCCTGGCGTGTCGCGCTGCGGCGCATGCCGGCAGCCACGCTGCTGGCCTCGCTGTGCAGGACGCGCAGAGCCCGCTCCATGACCCACTGCTCGGCGCCCTGCGAGCCCGCGGGATGGAAGCAGTAAGCGGCCTTCCACAGATACTCCAGCACATGGATGAAGTCCTGGATGACCACCACGTCGCCCCCGTAACGCGCGATGCACCCGTTCACGATGTCCAGCTGCTTCTCGTGCCCGTCTACGAGCACCAGCCAGCGCCGCCGGCGCTCTGGATCACGCCGGGCAGCCTCCTGAAACAGGCGCTCGATGACCATCTCCGGGACTCCTCCAGGCTGGCCCATACCCGTTTCCCTTCAGGCCGGGGCCGGGCATCGCCCGAGCGCTCCTCCACACCCATGATCTGCTCGGCACTGCGCCAGTGCGGCGCCACGTCGTAGATAGCCGCCACGGTGGCCATCCGCTTGCGGTTGCGCTTCTCGCCCCGGCTCAGCCGCGTCTTGAGCTTGTGACAAGCGCTCTGGGCCGCCTTGCGGGTCGCCGGACGCAAATCCTCGGTCCGCACCACGATACCCTTGCCGTCCGCGCTCATCACCAACAGATCGGTGTCCTCGGCCGGTATGCCCGCACGGCACTGATAATAGGCGTCAAAGTCCTCCACCACGACCGTAGACAGCTGCTCGGCTTGGCGCTTGGGCACATGGCCTCCTGTGTTCTGGCGCACCGCGCTGACCGTCTCGTCGAAGGACGCCTTCACCACGGCCTTGACCACCCGCTCACGCAGACCGTGGGAGTACTTCTCCCGCGGCAGGTTCAGCGACTCATCCAGCGGAAAGACGCTCGCCAATCCCCGCTCGCTGTAGCCTTTGCGCCGAACCTCCACGGTCCCGAACACGGTCTCAAGCTGCCGGCTGCGGTCGCCGCGACACTCCCCGCGCACTTGGCCATCGGCACCTGTCATCGCGCTCACACGCACCTCGTTATGTGTGCGCAAATCTACGTAACCCTGCATCAAGCGTCGCAGAACTTCCCATCCTTCCTCCTCAATGAGCCGTTCCACCTGGCCGTGCTCCAATGCCTCGTTGTCCGCGCTGCAAAGCTCACCCACCAAATGCTCAAACCCCTCTCGGGCCGCTGCAAACTCGTCAAATCCATCCACCTTGGTATACGCTGTCATCGTCGGAAGGGCCTCCCAGTGGTACATAACGGTTTCGTAGCTTGTTACATACCATCGGCTGGCCCTTTCGGCTACCCCTAATCACGCTATCTCATTGATTTCATTGCGTCCTAAAAGATCTGCACCCTAAGCTTATTTCGAAGCTGTACCAGCACTTCAGAGCCTGCCCTCGCGAAAGCGGGGGGTGCGCGACCACCCCTACGGCCTACAGGATTCTCTGTGTACGCTGACCTCACTTGTCGTTTGCGGGTTGCCCAGCTCCTCATTGAGATCAACACTCGATACGGGTGGGTGGCTAACCCTTGCGACAGGGACTTCCACCCCGCAAGAGACGCCGAGCTTTGCTCGGCGCGACAACGCTCAAGCTCAGTGGCACTTGAGGCGGCGCCAATGGCTGCGTTAACGGCCAGGGACGACCGGTCGATATCCGCCACAACGCCTGATTGGAAATCAGCCTCCGTAATCATCGCCTTCTGTAAGGAAGGTCGTCGCGGTATTAGGCGGTTCCGAATGTGTACTCATATCTGAACCACCTATATCTGCGGGCGGTGGTGGTTCTGGAACGTCGACTTGAGGTTCGGCCGGGGCCGGGTCGGGTGCCGGATCAGACGGTGTTGTTGCCTTAGACATTGTGGTCTCCTCGGTTGGGATCTGGATGGTGGCCTGAACCATGGTGAGGACTGTCGTAACAATCGCGAGAACGAATGACGCGATCATAAGCCACGAGGTCACTCGGAGAATCCTCGCACGACTTCGATTGGTTCGAAAATTGTGCGCATACGCGTAATCAATTTTAGCAATGTGGCCCGAAAGAAACGAACTGTACACCTGAGGCCGTGAAGTCTTCAGGAGCTTATAGGCCTCAGCCGAGAACTCACCCCATCCTTTTTCTGGTATGGCCCGATACCCCTTTCTTGCTGGTATCGCATATAAACAAACTCCAAACGCGATTGCGGCAAGTAGGCCGCTTATGCCACCGAATACCACTGCGCACCGGCTCTCAAGTAGAAACGCATGGTAGCGGTCGAACGCAGCACCATATGCACCTACCAGGGCCGCGGCAACCCATAGGTACGTGCGGCCGACATTAAGCTGATGCCTGTTAATGTCCAGAATCCCAGCCCAGTAATCCCGGAGCACACCGTCCCGAATAGCTTCCAGGGATTTGGCGTACCCGTCGTAGTCGGGTGACGGCATAGATTTTGGCTCCCTGTTGCCCAGTTTAAGTGACAGGAAACCTTCCGTGCTTAAACATGGAAGGTTTCCGTCTATCCACTACGCTCAACTCTGCCATCGGGCGTCGCACCTCACCGGCACCGTCGGAAAAACCCAACCCATTCATGCTGTTGGTGGCTCCGGCTTGCGGTTGGTGGGGAACATGACCCGCGGGAGGGGGGCGTGGAAAGGTGGAGGGTTCGCATGCGATCCCGGAAACGAGAAGGGTTTGAGAGCCGCCGGAGCCCATGATTTATCGGCGGATGTCCATGGTGTTCAACGTCCTTGGTGGGGCCTCGTACAGATTCTACTCGTCACCACATCTAGGACAAGGCCGTCCATCCTCCTCACGGTCAGGCGCCGGGAGATCTCGCTATTAGAAAAAGCGATCTCTTTGCTCTAGGTCAAGCGATTTCCTGACCGCGACACTTGGTTACTGGTTCGCTTTTGGGGAGAAGCGAACATCGCAGCGAACGAAGTAAGCTTCCCAGCTAGATCCGGGCGTTGGGCACCAATGCCCCCCGGCAGTCTCCATGCCGGGCGCCGCCGCAGCAGGGGGCGTTTGACGAGACGGGGTCAACCTCAGCAGGATCCCGTGCGGTCTATGGCGTCGGCGTCACGGCCACGGCGGCGGCTGCCCGGGAAACAGGTCGGAAGGGCAATGCGCGCCGGTGCGGCCGTCTTTGGGAAGAGTTCCGGACCGTGACACCGTACTGCACGCTGATGGGCGAGCGAAAGCGGCCTATCGACGGCAGATACCCGGGCCGATCAGGCGAGACGGCCCGCCGCGAGCCAACGAAAAGGGGTTTAAGCTACCGATACACTGGTGTCGGTGTCGGCCTCATCGCAGTCTGTAGAGCCGGCGCAGCCATCGTCGGTCCGATGAGCACAGAGAAGGTATGCGCATGACCTGCCCTCCCCGCGGCGTCTTAGACATCGAACTGCTCCCACCGTTCAGGGCCCGGGATGTGGTCCATCGCCTGGAGGCGCTGCTCCTCGCGTCGGACTCGCTCCGCGACAGCATCGCCTACTGGACCATCGAGCAGGACCTCCTGGGTCCAGACCTCGCCCGGTGCCTGACTGGCCCCCAGGGCTTCATATGCGTGGACATCCATCGGCCCACGCACATCGACTTCCTGGCGGACCTCCGCAGCAGGGGCGCGGCCGTCTACCTGCACTTGTTCGACCTGGCGGGCAACACGGAGGCCCCCGGGATCAAGGGACTGCCTCCCTTCCTGCTCCACTCCAAGGTGATGCTCTTCGACCTGAAGGACGGGAGGAGCGTCCTCTGGGTCGGGAGCCACAACGCCACCCAGCGGGCGCTCCTGGGCATCAACATCGAGACTTCCCTGCTGGTCACCCTGGAGCGGAGCGCACCTCTCTACTCGGATGCGGCGCACTACCTGGAGAGCATCCGCTCGAGCTGCGACCTCGTCGAACTCCACTTGGTCGACTACTACAAGTGGCTCCAGGGGCTGGACGGCGCAGCCAACGTGATCGAGCTCGAGGACGACAGCGGAGCCACGCTGGAGAAAACTCGGATCACTATCCTGGGGGACCAACTCCGAGACTACACCAGCCTGAAGCAGGTGGACGCTTCCCTCTTCGTGGCGATCACCGACTCTGTCACCGCAAAGGAGCGCTTCTACCAGTCGACGATCTCCGAGACCGGGAAGCTCGAGTCCTCGGCCAGATCCCGCGGAGCCACGACCTTCGGCGAGCGAAGGTGGGCCTTCCGCTCCGGGATGAGCCTCCCGCTGCTTCAGCCCACATCCGCCATTCCAGCCAAGTTCTATGGGAGATCGAAGTACTTCGTCACCATTGCGCTGGGCGAGCTGCTCCCCGAGGACACCATCGCCAAGGAACCCACCGGAAGCAATCGATGGCGGGACTACGAGGACGAGGAGGAGGCCACCGAGAGGCTGAAGCAGCCCTTCACCGGTAAGAAGGGGGATCGCCGCCCTCGCATCCGCAAGGCCGTTCCACCTGACGCAGTCAAATACGATGTCCTCGAGCTCGAGGATCGAAAGCGGATGAAGAACCATGAGCTGGTCCGGCGGAGGGTCATTCAGCGAGGCTAGCGTCCGATTCTGGTGCCGGGTGAGTAGCGCCACCTATTTTGATGGTGATTTCGCTTTCTGAGGTCTAGTTTGGTGATGGTTTGAGGGGGATCCCCATCGGGGATCTTGACTAGAAGATCCCCTCCGGGGAGTCTCCGGTTACCAAGCCAGGAGACCCTGTAAGTGTGCCACGTCCTACTGCAAGATCCCGCTTTTTTTCATCTCCTTATCTCCATCGACCAAGAACTCGCCGCGACGACGCGGCTGCAGGGTTGCCGGGCGTGCGGGGGGCCACTGCATGTGGCGGACTATCCGCGTAAACCACGTGGCTGTCCGGCGGCGCTACAGGAGGCTTATTCCCGGCGTTTGAGCTTCACCTGCGGTCGCTGTGATCACCGCACGACGCCGCCGTCGGTGCGGTTTGCGGGCCGTCGTGTGTATCTGGCGGTGGTGTTTATGTTGCTCTCGCCGCCGGGCAGCGCTTCGGCTCGAACCGTGTGCGCTCGGTTGCGCATCGCGGCGGTCACGCTGAAGCGCTGGCGGGCGTGGTGGTGCACCACTTTTCCCGCGACACCGTTCTGGCGATCGACCTGCCAGCACTTCATGCCACCGGTGGCGATTCACCAGTTGCCGCAGAGCCTGTTGCAACGCTTCGAGGCGAGCGCGCTGAGCGATCGTCTGGTGCAAGCGCTGCGCTTCATTGCGCCCCTGAGCACCCGTGCCATGGTCAGGTAATTCGCGGGTTGCCCGCTACCCGCAGAGGATGTCGATAGACTGCCGATCAGGCACTTTGTAGCCTGCGTTCCCATCAACAAGGCCACGATGGGAGCGAGCATGAGCAACGAGGACGATCTACCGCAACGCGATCGTTGGGCGCGACTGCGCTTTGCGATCATCGGACCGCTGCTCGCCGCGCCGCCGGCCCCGGGCCAGTTGCGCGCCGCGCTGAAGGACTTGGCTGCGAAGACCTGGCGTCATCCGTTCACGGGGCTGGAGATGCGGTTCGCCGCCTCGACGCTCGAGCGTTGGTTCTACGCCGCCAGGCATGCCGCCGATCCAGTGCGGGCGCTGCGCAATCAGGTGCGGCGCGACATCGGCCGCTTTCCGAGCCTGTCAGCCGAGGCCGTGCAGGCGCTGACGACCCAGTACCGCGAACACCCGGGCTGGACCGCCCAGTTACACCATGACAACTTACGCGTGACCCTCGCCGACGCGAAGTCGCCCTCGTATCCGAGCGTGCGGCGCTATCTGAAAGCCCAGGGACTCGTGCGCCAACGAACGCCCAAGCGCGCCACTGACGGGGCGATGGCCGCCCGCGACTGGCTCGAACAGCGCGAAGTGCGCAGCTACGAAGTCGCGCATGTGCTGCAGCTCATGCATCTGGACTTCCATCACGGCTCGCGCAAGGTCCTGACCCGCCGTGGCGAGTACGTCAAACCGCTGCTGGTCGGCTTCATCGACGATCGCTCACGGTTCTTGTGCCATGCCCAGTGGTACACGAACGAGCGCACCGAGGAGCTGGTCCACGGCCTGTGCCAGGCCTTGCAAAAGGTCGGGTTGCCGCGCTCGCTGATGACCGACCGCGGCGCGGCGATGATCTCGGCCGAGTTCACCGCGGGGCTTCATCACCTGGGTATTGTGCACCTGCCAACGTTGCCGTATTCGCCGCATGTGAATGGTAAGCAGGAGAACCTCTGGGGCCGCGTCGAAGGGCGCCTGCTCGCCATGCTCGAGGGCGAACCGAACCTCACACTCGAGCAGCTCAACGTGGCGACCCAAGCCTGGATTACCCGGGAATATCATTGCACCGTGCACAGCGAGCTCGGCGAGACACCGCTCGATCGCTTACTCGCCGGCCCCAACGTCGCGCGCGAGTGCCCCGGTAGCGACGACTTGCGCGCCGCCTTCCGCCTCGAGGTCAAGCGCAAGCAACGCCGCTCTGACGGCACCGTCAGTCTCGACGGCCAGCGCTTCGAGCTGCCGTCGCGCTATCGTCATCTGAGCGAGGTGCACCTGCGCTATGCCCGCTGGGACTTGAGCCGCGTCGACCTGGTCGATGCGCGCACGGGCACCATCCTCTGCCCGGTGCGCCCGCTCGATAAAACGGCCAACGCCGACGCCCTGCGCCGGCGCGTCGAGCCGACCCACCCAGCGCCGAGCGCCGCGACCAACACCGGCATCGCACCGCTGATGAAACAAATGATCGCCGACTACGCCGCCACCGGCCTGCCGCCGGCCTATTTACCCACCAACGAGAAGGATTGACCCCGCATGAACCAGAAACTCCTGGCGCTCTATGGCCTCAAATGGAACCCCTTTACCCCCGACGTGCCGACCGAAGCGCTCTATGTGCCGCCCCAGATCGAGAACTTCTGCTGGCGTATCGAGCAGGCGCACCTGCGCGAGGGCGGCTTCGCGCTTGTCCATGGTGATCCCGGCTCCGGCAAAAGCGTCGTCATGCGACTGCTTGCCGAGCGCCTCTCACGCCTGACGGACTTGTCGGTCGGCGTCATCCACCATCCGCAAAGCAACTTGAGCGACTTCTACCGCGAGCTCGGTGACATCTTCGGGATCGCCATGCGCATGAGCAACCGCTGGGGTGGCTTCAAGGCGCTGCGCGCCCGCTGGCTCGACCATCTCGGCTCCGCCAATCGACGCCCCGTCATCCTCATCGACGAAGCCCAGGAAATGACCCCCATGGTCTTGAGTGAGCTGCGCCTGCTGGCCAGCGCACGCTTCGATTCCCAATCGCTCCTGTGCGTGGTGCTCTCTGGCGATGCTCGCCTGCTCGACAAGCTGCGCCGCGAGGAACTCATCCCCTTGGGCTCGCGCATTCGCACACGCCTCGCCACCGGCGTCGCAACCCGTGAAGAGCTCCTCGCCTGCCTCGAACACCTGCTCACCACCGCCGGCAACGCCGGCCTCATGACCCAGGAACTGCGTCACACGCTCGCCGATCACGCCGCAGGCAACTACCGCATCTTCATCAGTATGGCCGCCGAACTGCTCATGGCCGCCGCGCAGCGCGACATCACCGTGCTCGACGAAAAACTCTATCTGCAGGTCTTCGCTGCACCCGCAACGCAACCGCCTCGACGCAGCGCCGCTGGAGTCCGCTGACATGCACGACGATGCCGATCGCTTCGCCTTCCCCGAACTGCCCGACGAAGCCGTCGTTGCACTCAATGAGTTCCTCGAAGACTTCTATACCGCCTTCCAAAACCACTACTTCATACAAATACACCGCTGGTACCACGACCAGCGCCCCCACGATAACCAACTGACCCTGCCCTTCGACCCCTCGTCCTGATCTGTGCGTGTGACCGCGGCGGCAACGCCGCCCTCACCACTGTCGATGGAACCATCACCAATCGTGAAAATCAGTCCATCAAATCGGGTGACCGCTCTCACCGGGGAACGTCTTTCGCAGCAGGGTGGATCGTGCGTCATCGCTAGAAGTGACTTCCACGGCTCAATGCCGGACGACGCGGAATATATCTTCCGACCTAGGGAAACACTGAACTAATTCCAATTCGTCCAACGACCTGCCCGCAAGGGCAGCCTGGACCAAGTGATTTCGTTATGCGAAGCGTTTCTGGGTCTTATTTTGAGCCTTTATTTGCCCGTTTTGCCCTGAATTCTCGATTTCAGGACGGATCACGGGTATCGAGGGCGAGTAATCGCCCCCGCGCCATGAAGAGATTGGCCAAGCCGAACAGGACATAGAGCTGGGCCGTGTTCTTGGCCAGCCCGCGGTACCGGGCCTTGCGGTGACGGAAGAGGTTCTTGATGACATGAAACGGGTGCTCCACCTTTGCTCGCAGCTGCGCCTTCGCCCGCTCGTACTGTTCGCGCAGCTGGTCCACCGGGTCAGCGCCCAACGCCTTGCGCTTGCCGGGACGCATGGCCACATGCCAGCTGACGTCCAGGTCCTTCGTCTCGGCCCGTTTCTCCATGCCTTGATAGCCCGCATCCCCGAGCACATCCGTCTCCTCACCATGCAGCAACGCGTGGGTCTGACTCACGTCGGCCACATTGGCGGCCGTGCCCACGAGGGTGTGTACCAGGCCAGAGTCCGCATCGACGCCGATATGCGCCTTCATCCCGAAGTGGCGAGTCGGCCGCGGGAACTGCCCCCGCAGCCGCTCACAGAACCGTACGTGACACTCTCGCGTCATACGGCTCCCGTTATCCAACCTGTGGTCCGGCTACGCGCCAGTGATAGAACAACAGTGGTGCTGATGCACGGATCTTGGCCAGCCAGTCAACGCTGGCCCGCTTGCGGCGGTGAAGAGCCCTGTACTTTCGTCGGGCCCAACGTTCAAGCGCTCTATCGATGTGCTGGAAGATGCCGAGCATGGCGGTTCGGTAGAACGCGCCATAGTATTGCCACCACCCCTGTATCACTGGGTTGTAGAGCCGAGCCACCTCGGCCAGCGTCACGTGCGTCTGGCGATTGAGTCGCCAACGGCGCACCGCCTGCCGCATCCGCCGCAAGGCATCTGCACTGGCTCCCGGCAGGAAGCTCGTGAAGAGCTGGTCTTGCTTGCTGTGGGCCTTCCTCGGCCTGAACGTAAAGCCCAGGAAGGTAAAGCTCACGTGAGGATGCTGTTCGGTGCGGTTGCTGTCCTTGCAGTACACGACATTCGATTTGTCAGGATGCATCGTCAACCCGTAGTCCGCCAACCGTGACGCGATGGCTCGCATCACGTACTCCGCCTGCTTCCGACTGCGGCAGTGAACCACCGCGTCATCTGCGTACCGGGCGAACGGACAGTTCGGGCTGGTGCGTTGTATCCACGTGTCGAAGGCGTAGTGCATGAACAGGTTCATCAGGATGGGACTGACCACTCCGCCCTGCGGAGTGCCGCGTTCGCGTGGAAGGCGAGCGCCGTCCTCTGTTTCGAACGGCGCAACCAGCCACCTTTCGATGTACAGAAGAATCCAGTCTTCCTTGATGTGGGCGCGCACCGCCTTCATCAGCAGCCCGTGGTCAATCTGATCAAAGGCTGCCTTGATATCAAACTCCACCACCCAGTCATATCGCCAGCAGCGCTCACGAGTGATCGCCACGGCTTGCTTCGCCGACCGCCCCGGCCGATACCCATAAGAGTCCGGATGGAAGATCGAGTCCAGCTCTGGCTCGATGAGAAGCTTGACGACGGTTTGCGCGACACGGTCAGAAACCGTGGGCACTCCCAGCGTGCGCATGCCTCCTGATGCCTTGGGAATCTCCACTTGCTTGACCGGCGGCGGGAAGTATGACCCCGACGACATCCGGTTCCACAGCTTGTACAGATTCTTCGACAGGTCCTGTTCGAAGTCGGCGATGGTTTCATCGTCGATGCCGGCAGCACCGCAGTTGGCCTTGACCTGCTGGTATGCCTCCCATACCGTGCGTTTCGCTATGCCGTAAGGTTTCGCCGAGTTCACGCTGCTCATCCCCGGAGGTTGGCAACATTCGTCGGCAGGATAACGCCCCCCCTTCGCTCCACCCCCATTACAGGGACTTCGTCACTACTACGGGAGGCTCCGCCCCTCGCTCCAGCATCGGTATTCTTCCTCATGGTGTTGGCCACTTGTCATTTCCCTTCGCATCTGGAACAAGGTTCTCACGTTCCGTACCAAAGCCTGTATTGAGATCATGCCGCCTATACACCGGCTGCCATCGGGTCCGTAAGCAGGTAGCGCCCCGATTCGTCCTGAAGCCAATGGTCCACCTCCGTTTCGACAGCGTCTTGGGCATAACGATGCGTCGTCGGACGGTTTGCTTTCGCTCATCTTCTCAATACCCACCTGCCACCCCTCAAGGGGTGACTTTCGCCCGGTCGCTCACCACCACGTCTTTTGAACGCAGCAGCACCGGGTGGTTTGAAGCCTGCCCCTGCAGGCCGGCTTCGGGAGGCCTACTCCCATCTTCAGTACAGCACCACAGGTCTGCCGCCTGTGTTCGTGACACACACCACTGATTGCCCTTCTTGGCCTGGTGCATCTCCGGGTCGCGGGCCTTCTCGCGGTTCTTGGTGGACGGCGGCGCCGCAATCAGCGTCGCGTCCAGAATGGTCCCCTCCCGGAGCAACAGGCCTTTCTCGGCCAGGTGTCCGTTGATAGCCTCGAACACCTTGCGCATGAGCCCGTGCGTCTCCAACAGGTGCCGGAACTTGAGCAGCGTGGTCGCGTCCGGCGCCGACTCCCGCGACAGGTCGATGCCCACGAAGCGGCGAATGGACTGGCTGTCGTAGACCGCGTCCTCAATGCCCTCGTCAGAGAGCCCGAAGCACTGCTGGGCCACGTACATCCGCAGCATCCGCTCCAAGCCGATGGGCGGTCGGCCCCGCCGGCCGCTCTTGGGATAGAACGTCTCCAGCTCTGCCACCAGGTCCTGCCAGGGCGTCACCGCCTCAATATCGGCCAGGAAACGGTCGCGGCGGGTCTGCTTCTTCTTGGCGGCGTACTCCAGGTCGGAAAAGCTGCGTTGCATGGCTTCAGGGCTCGCTGAAATGGGAACGCGCCTATGATCTCATATCCCGCGGCGCACGTGGATCGCTGATCGCTATCCGAATAAATCAGCGGTTCCCTAGGTTGCATGAGTTGCAGCTACGCACTGCAAGCGGAGTGGTTGCATCTCATCCCTGCAAGTTTCTCTTGCAGCGCAACCGAGATCCGCCTTGCCACGCTGCCAGAAAAACTATCCTCGGGCAATCAATAGGAGTGAGCCTTGACCTTCGGAGAGGGACAGCAAGAATACCTTCCCGAAGACGTCAAGGAGAAGGTGATGGCCTTGATCTGGGTCGAGCACGCCTAGGAGGTCGGCATCAAGGCTTTAGCGCCGCCCTCCGTCTTGTCCCGACTGTCGGAGCTGCTCGGTGACACCCCGCAGGGCGTGCACACCTTATTTCGCCAACCGCGCCGCGCAAACGTGCTCTTCAACGTACGCAACATCCCGGAGGAGGCTCGAGACGAGTTCAGAGCCCTGGCACAGCCCATCTTGGAAGGCTCACGGCAGACGCGCCTGGCCGTCATTCCCTGATTGATGTACTGGGCCTTTCTTTCGCTCCTGGGACAAGCGAAACACTTCAACAGCAACAGACCCGCTGTGTTTCTTCGGGCGCAAACTATCTGGACATGCCTCTCATGGATCCTCTCATTCTTTGAGCCTCGTAAAATCAACATGTTACCGACGATCCATTGGCCCCGGCTGCGCCAGCCTCGACGGGAAATCAGATACTTAGCACGTTGCCTCGGGAAATAAGGGGATCCCTGAAGACACGCCCAGAAAGCCAAATCTTTGGGTGTAGCTCTGTAATTGACCATTCAGGCGGCACGCCTTTGCATCGGTATGACGGGGTCATCCGGGAGCACCACTTGGCCACGGTAAGTTTCTGACAAGAGTTGCCAGGCAGGGTCGAAACGATGACTTTGCATGAGTGCGCGCAGCGTCAGGATGGCCTGTCCGCCGTCATGGCGCCAGCGCATGCCGGAGCGCTTCATGCGCTGCGTGGCGAGGGATTTGCAAGTGGCCTCGATAACCCCGGAACCGATGGGCAGCGAGCGTGCCGCCGCAGCGGCGTAATCCATCCGTCGACGGTGACGCCGGAAGTAGCCGAGCACCTCTTTGATGCGCTTGCGACGTGGGTGTTTGTCGCGCAGGTGCCTGAGGGCGCGAATGACTTTCTCCACGCCGTCGCTCTCTTTGCGAAGGATATGGCGCAGCTTCTCGAACTGGGCGCGACCCTTTGGATCAGTGTCCCCGTAGGCGCTATCAAGCGCCGCCTTGAGCTGCTCGACGGCGTGAAAGAAGTCCACGCGCTCCTCGCCTTCAGGGGCCAGTTCGGTGAGGAAAGTCCAGTTGTCCCGAGCGCCGTCGGCGACCTTGACGACGGTGAGATCGGGGCGTTGAGCAAGGGCCGCAGTCACCTCCGCGCGCAGGCTCTCCTTGAGTGTCGCCTTCTTCGCCTGCGGCATGCGCCCAAAGCGCACCGTATCCAACCGTTCCCCTTGAGCATCATAGAAGGACACCGAGCCGCATCCGACCTCCTGGTAGCCTGCCGGCCCCTTGGTCTGCTTGCCCGCAGAACGCGCCTCGGCTCGCTTCACTTGGCGCGCGCCGTCCTTCATCGGCACCATCACCCCATCGAGGGATACGCCCATCGTGCAGGCCGCCTCCGGCACCGAAAAACCCTCACGCAGCCCCGCCTCGAAGGCCTCTCGCTCGGCCTCCCAACGCGCGCTCAGGCGTTTGGGCAGCCGATCCAGGCTGCTCTTGGATGGGACCATGTTGCCCAACTCACGCAGTGTGTCCTCGCATGCCTGCGGCGTGAGCTGCGCCACCAGAAAGCTCGCCTGGCGCGCCGCCAGCGGCGTCCACTGCCCCTCTATCATCCCCGCACGCAACTCCAGGGGCACCACCGACCGACCCTTGCCCGCGCGATACAGGGTGCGCGTCACCGTGACCGGCCCCACCGCACTTGTATAGGTCTCGCTCGAACGCAGCACCCGACGGTGTCGGTGGCCCTCGATGAAAACGTAGGGCACATCCACATCAAGGCCCTCCAGTTCGCTGGCCAGTACCTCGCGTTCAGCTTCGACGAATGCCGCATGGAGTTCGCGCTCGTAAGATTCGAAGTCCTCCCACGCCACGGCGCGCTCGGACAGCGCCCGCAGCATCGCCTTCAGGCGCTCCAGGCTTTGGCTGATAGGGCACGCAGTGGCGTGACGGGTCTCGGCGTGAAATACTGGCATTGGGGCAGCCCTCCGGAGTGGTTTCGCTTTCTCACCGAACATTATTCCAGAGGTCCACTGCCCCTTCCTCATTCCTGCTGCGCCCCCCTCACGACAAACTGTCACCGATGCCGCCTTGGGAAATACCGAACCCGTATATAACTCCCAATAAATCGATCGCTTACGTTGACTTGTTGAAGTCAGTTCGAGATCTACACCCAAATCTTTAGGGAACCTCTATTAATCCCTGCTTTTGCATCTCGCGGCTAAAGGACGGGCATTCGCCACCCTGGATGAATATCATGTCGCGATTATGGAAAGGGCAATACCGGGATATTCCCGTTCGTGCCATGCCTAACCGAGCTTGTGATGTCCTCTATGGGCTGCTCAATGCACGCCGCGTCTCCAGGTAGGCCAGTCGCCGAATGTTATAGACGATATTCATCATGCCAATCTTCACCCGCGCTCGAGCCAATCCAATAGTGCGTACCAGCATCCCGCCCATCGCAGTTTGGGCAGCAAAGATATGCTCAACCCGTACACGAACCTTGGCTCGCCGATGGTTGGCCTTGATGGCGCGCTCCGACAGCGGCCGCTTCGCCGTGCCCTTGGTCTGAATATGGCTTCGGTAGCCCCGTTCCTTCAGTGCCGCTTCCCGCTCTTTGGAGCGATAGGCCGAGTCCGCCCACACGTCGGCACTCGTGTTCATGGGGTCGAGCAGCCTGTCAAGAACCTGGCTGTCATGGACCGCCGCATCCGTCACCCCGAAGCGTCGGACAAGCTTGTGTTCATTGTCGATACCCACGTGGTTCTTGTAGCCGTAGTAGGTCTTCCCGTGTTTCTTCGTCCAGCGGGCCTCGACATCCTTCTGCCGCAGCTTGGCGGGCTTGTCCTGCCACGCTTCCGGCGTCTTGCCTTCCTTGACCAGGGCATTCTCTTCCCGGCGATTGCGCTGACGCGGCGCCGCCACGATGCTCGCGTCCACGATTTGGC
This sequence comes from Gammaproteobacteria bacterium, assembly GCA_034522055.1. Lineage (NCBI taxonomy): Bacteria > Pseudomonadati > Pseudomonadota > Gammaproteobacteria > Gammaproteobacteria bacterium. The sequence goes on along the minus strand of JAXHLS010000002.1, from coordinate 3,423,779 downwards.
CCCGTCGCGCGATGTATCCCGATCCCTCTATCTGCTTGGACAACTGTGCGAAAAGCGTTTCCACCAGCTCCAGCTCCTTGAGCCGTTCCCGGAACAGCCAGATGGTCCGGGCATCCGGAACCCGACCTTCCGGCGTCAGACCGAGGAACCGGCAGAAGGAATAGCGATCCTGGATCTGATATTCGGTCTGTTCGTCGGCCAGGTTGTACAGGTGCTGAAGCACCAGGACCTTGAACATCAGCACGACATCGTAGGGCTTGCGCCCGGCATTGCTCTTGCGCGTCTTCTGGTGAATCTTTTCCAGCATCGGGCGGAAACTTTCCCAGTCGACTACCCGCTCGATTGTCGGCAATGGGTCCCCGAGTTTCTCCAGTTCCTGATAACGGTTATCCAGATCGAAAAAGCCGGGCTGCATGGGCAAATCCTAACGTTCCAAGATGCCGCCTATGATCTCACATTTGGCGCGGTATTTTTAGAAGTTCCCTTAAGACGCAGCAGCACTGGGCGGTTTGGAGCCTCCGCCTGACCGGCGGCTCCGAGGGGCTTACCCTCATCTCCAGTACAGCATCGCTTGCCTCCGACAAGCGTTCGTGGCACAACCCAGAAGCAAAATATTTCAGCAGTTCATGAAGTGCTGAAGGGGCGTTGTTCCTAAGTGTGCTCAGTTGTTCTATTTCCGAGTCTGTCGGAGTTTCTTACCGCCGAAGGACCCTTTAGGAGCCACTTTTTTGCGAGGTTGCCCTTTTTTCCCGGAGCCAGCCGATTATTGGAGCAGGGGGGGTCGAAAAAGTAGCCCTACAACTCCCCGCGGCCCGGGTTGCGCAGAATCAAACGGCTCTGATCCTTTTAATTCCCCTTCGCCGCGTCGAGATACTTCCCCAAACGTAATCCCTTCTGGAACAGCACTCGATCGAACGGTCAGAATCGATGCGTCGGGTCTTCTGTAATGTACGACGGTCTCTGCAGTAAGGCGCTGAATTTTTTTGGCATATTGTCGATTGAATTAAAGGCAACAGACATTAGAATTCTAGGGGAGTGAGAAAGGTTCAGCCCCGAATAGTGCCAAGCCATTGGATGCATCGCATACAAAGCCCCAGCTTGGCCAACCAACAAGGTCTGGTTCTTCCATTCTTCAATAAATCGAGCGTCAATCGTATAGCGTAAATCTTCCTTGAAGCCGTCTTCCCAGCTTAAGTTACTACTGTCGTTATGCGGCGGCAAGGGGTCACGATGGCTTCTATTACACACTACCAGTGGTCCGTCGTTGTATGAAATATCAGTAACGAGTAAGTGGAAGACCACTGCTTGCGCATCTGGCATTCCATCCATGTAATGCCAAAAATCGAAATCCCGATGAAGCTGCCAAGCACCAGCTCCTTCTTCCAGAGTCGATGGGTGTTTCGAATTTACTCTGTACTGATATATGTACACTTGTCGGGATTGGATAAGAACTTTGGCTTGCTCCGCAAGCAATGCTATCAAGTCGTCGAGCAAGCCCGCCTCGTAGCCGTGAGCAGCGCGAAAACGACCTGCTGAATCCCATATATTTCCTGGGTGCCGGCTACTGGCTCGTCGCAATAAATAGCATTCGACCTCTTTTAGGTCGCTATTCCTAGCTGTTAGTGGTAACTTTGCAATTCCTTCTGTATGAAATTCCTTCACGGCATTTTCGCTAGGTCTTTCGTGCGGTAATGACGTACGCGTATATAGGACCATAGTAGGGCTCTAGGCTCTTATGTTCAATAAAACATCGCGACAAGTTGATAGCTTCCTCGTACTCGTTCTGTCGTTGCGCAAAGTCCGATTCTCTTACCGTGAATACTAAGTAGCCGCCTGGAGTTAGTTGATCTGCCAGCCTTTGAATAGCGCTGGGACCGCAATGTCCGGGCATAAATAGGCCCGCCGCGACTACGAAATCAAAGAATCCATGGGGCAGGAGACACGGTCTGTGAATGTCTGCTACAAGCAGACTATTGTAAGTTAATTTTTCCTTCGCGACTTTAAGCATCTCGCAGCTAATGTCTATACCGATAATTTGGAATCTCTTCGAAATGGAACCGTCGTTTGTTTTGAATCGTAGGTGCGTGCCGAGAAGGCCTGTACCGCATCCAGCGTCGAGGATGTTAATATGGCGCGATTGATTTGAGCCTACATTAAGGCCTTGTTCTGTGTATACTTCATTACGATTTAGAAGTTCGACAACAACGCGTCCTATACTCTTATAGGACTTTAGGTCATTAGCCTGCATTTCGTTGTCGTAGTCTTGGGCCCATTGAGCATAAACACGTTGCAACTCCGTCGCAGATTGCGCGGTCTCTGACTCCCAGTGATATTTCGAAGAGACCCAGCCATCGGTGCCTGAATTGGTTGTCATTTCTCATTATCCATCACTTGTTGCGTGAGGGAAAAACTTAGGACGGTGTCTATTACGTCTCTATAAGTTGATGACTCTGGTCGGAAATCGTCTTGCGCGCGTTTTAGACGAACTTTCCACCATTCTAAGTAAAAGCCGAATATAGCAGCAGATAGCTGTGGGTCAAGGAGTCTATGTTGGTAGAGTGCATGAAGCGAATAGAAGAACTGACATACACGCAATATAGCCATTCTGTCTGGATCTTCTGGCGAAAGGCCTGAGAAGAAATCTAAAGAGCCACCGTTAGTTGTCTGGCTTTCGATCCATTTGTGCGCTCTAGTGCGAGCTGCGGTCATTTCTTCGGTATGGAAGTCACGATACAATTGAAATGTCGCGTAACGACGCTCTTTTTGTGCGGCTTCATCTTTTTGATTTTCTGTGTCCCTATGTTGCATAAATATGCTAACAATTGCTCCTAGGAGTGCTAGAGAAGATACAAAGGACTGAAAGGCAAAAAAGGTTGTTGTAACGTTAGCGGCTGTAGCCCAATCGTCGAACAGGGCGCTTATTATAAATGGGGTAGCAGCCCACAACAGTAGCAATATACTGCCAACGATTAGAATTAAACTAAATGTACTAATACCACGCCTAGGCGTTTGAGTCGAAGATTCTTGTGCGTTCATGTAGTTAGCAGTCGGTTTAATTGTAAGTCCATTTTCTGGAATAACGCTGATTTCTAATATATGGCGATCGGGTGAAGGGGGGCGTTTCCTGTTGGTTGGTCACGACCAACATCGCAACCAACAGAACAGGAGACGCCATGCCCGAGTCTACATTCCAATCGATTTCGCAGCCACAGGTAGAGAACGACCCAATGTAAGAATCGATCAGCAACGGTGTCCGCGACATCCTCAGTGCGGTGGTGGAAGCCGAGATTGCACAGTGGCTGGCACACTACAGAGAGCTCAAGGATGAACAGGACCGCTAGGCCGTGGCACACAACGGCTACCTGCCCGAAGCTGCTGCGAATAGGCAGTTTAAACGACCTCTTTGGTGCCTCGCAGCTTAGGTGCCTCGCAGCGGTTAGTCTCGCCTGATTGGCATCGACACCTTCCGTGGGGAGGCCCGGCCGGCACACCCATCAACGTGCAGAATGGGGTCACGGCATCGAATTCTTCTCAACGACGCCCTCGTCGGCGTACTTTTCCTCGGCCCGCCTGTTCCCCGGACAGGCGGCACCGTTGCCGCGCCGCTGACGGCACAGCCCAAACGAGGGCATCCTGGGGTAACCCCGTCTCGTCGAACAGCCCACGCCGCGGCGGCGTTCGGCGCGACGACCGCCAACCCTTATAGATACTTCTTGAACGAACTCGCCGTGACCGCCACGCTCAGGGCGAACAATGTCGCGAATGGCAGGACGACGAAGCTCGGGTGCAGGCTGAAGGGCAACGCCAGGTAAATCACCCAGGTGAGGACCAGCAGCGGCAGCGCGGAGCGTTTCGCCCAGTGGTAGACGAAAGAGCTCTCCCGTCCCCCACCCCACCGCCGCAGATCCCGCTTCACCAGGCCGTCGACGATGGCGACCAGCGTGAACATCACGAACACCGGCATGGCGAGTGCCAGAACAGCCAGCCGGACCGAAAAGACCTGCGTCACTTGCATCGCGGCGAGCACGTACTCGGCGACCGGCTGAAATGCGCCATGCAGCCGTGACCGCAGCCCCGACTCGCCGGGCACCGGGGCACTGGCGACCCACTCGATGAAGTCGGCGACTCGGGTAAACTCGAACAGGACGTAGTAGGTCTGGTCCGCGACGGTCTTGGTGAACTGGGCGGGATCCGAACTGACCAGGCTGCGGCCGAAGTCCGCCTGGAGGTAGCCGATCTCGGCAGCCAGCATGTCGCGGCTGTGCTCGAGGCCCTCGTCCGGCCACCAGAAGACCATGCCCACCCATTCGATGATCACCGAGAACACCAGCGACAGGATGAGCCATTTGATGCCCTGAGCGACGGTAGTCAGGAGAGTTGATAACAGCCCTTGGCGCACCTCCCGGCGTCTTGGATCTGCGGCGGCCTCAGATCCCACGGTCGCCCTCCCCCGCGACGGGAGGGTCGCCATCGGTAACCGCGTGCCACCAGGTCTCGTTGGCCCGATACCAGTGGTCGTTGGTGATGTAGGTACGCTCCATCTCATCGGCGATGGCCGTCAGGTTCGCCGGCATCGCTGGATCGCCTTTGTCATCGGGTAACGGCATGCGGATCTTCCAGAGTCCTCCGCCTTCGAGCAGCGCGAAGGCCTGGCCCTTCGGGAGTCGGACGAGTTCGGCAGGCGTGAGCATCGGCACCTCGGACACGCTGATGCGATCCTCGTTGCGCGACTGGAAATCGACGCCGGACATGGGATCCGACGAGTCGTTGACGCCGGAGACGTTCATGAGCGTGAACGCTTCGACCCGGGGCAGCTGGTCGGTAAGCATCTCGGCCGTCGCGAGTTCCTTGACCCGCAGCATGATCAGGGTGTTGAAATTACCGGCCACCTGCCCCGCCTTGGCACGGCTGCCGATCTTCGCCTCCACGTCGGACCAGGTCTGGGTGTAGGCGGTCACCTGAAAGCCGGCGCCACCCGCCTTGTTCAGTAAGGGGACGAACTCGTCCCCGATCAGTTCGTTGAACTCGTCGGCGTGCATCGAGATCGTCGGCAAATGGACCGTTTGCGGCGCGGCACCTTCCTCGGCCGGGTCGTGAATACCGTGCTTGTAGATGTGACCGGCCACGGAGACCAGATCGGCGAACATGGAGTTGCCTACGGCACTCGCGACGGTCGTATCAGTGAGTGCATCGAGGCCGACGTAGACGATCCCCTTGCGATGGATCACGTCCAGCCACTCGAAGATCGGCCGGCTGTCGTCGCCGTTCAGGTAATCGGGCGAGATGAGCTCGGCGATCTTGCCGGTGGTCAGCTTCTCCATCAGGGGCCCGACCGAGCTCACGATCTTGTCGAAATAGGTCTTGTCGTACTTGAACGCCGACACGAGGCCATCGAGGACCGGATCATAGAAATCCTGCGCCTGCAGGTAGCGCATCAGGGCGATTGCGTCCCGATCGCGCCCTTTCAGCGCCGATGAGAGGTTACGCTCACTGATCTTGCCCGCGATCTCCTCGACCGCCTCGGACCAGCTCTCCTCACCATTGCGCCGCAGGTGCTCGCGTGCGTATTCGACAAACAGGGGCTCGATGTCATTGATGTAACGACGGATCTGCTGGTAGTCCGGCCGACGGCCGAGTGCCACCAGCGCCCGGGCGATGATATTGACGAAGCGCCAGGCGAACTCCTTGAAGGCAGCCGAGTTGCCCTCGCTGGGCAGCTGGTTCGCGATCCGGGTCGCCACTTCGGTGATCCGCGAGAAGCTGCCGATGGCGTTGTACCGCGCCGACACCTCGGGGAAGCCGAGATGAAACAGGGTGAAGTCCCTGGCGCGTCCGGCCCGCCTGGCCTCGGCGTAGACACGGCGCAGCAAGTCGGCATCGCCCTTCGGATCGAAGACGATGACCACGTCGCCGCGGCGGATATCCTGGGTGATCAGGATCTCGGCGAGCCGGGTCTTACCGACCCGGGTCGTACCGAGCACCAGGGTGTGGCCGACGCGCTCGCCGAGATCCATCCAGACGTCCTGCTCGTCGGGCTCCACGGCATGCAGTGCCGGGGTGCCGCCGACCGCCGGCAGGGGCTTGAGCGGATTCCACCCTCTGGGCTGGCGCAGCATCCAGGCCACGACGCTGAGCATCGGCACCGATTCCCAGGCGACCTCTTTCCGCCGCGCCCACTGGTAGAGCGTCCCCGGCTGAACGTAGTGCTGCACTTCGGGACGGAGGGTGTCGCGCAGGCGCTGGGTGTGGCGCTGGGTCCAGCGAAAGCCGCGCCCGAGAAACAGCTTGTGGCGGCTGACGGGAATGCGATCGGCCCGGAGCTTGTAGCTTGGCAGGCGGCGCATGTTGCGCTGGTAGCGGATGACGCGCCACGCCTGGCGGGTACGCACAAACGCCAAGAGGAACAATGCCGCAGCCGCGGCCATGGCGACACCCGGCGGCATCATCAATGCCCAGGGCGCCAGCAGGGCCATCATTCCCGTTGCTGCCGCGACCAGGGCCGACCAGAGTTCCACCGGCGGGCGCAGCAGCGCCTCGACGGGATGCGGACTCATTGCTCGATGCCGCGCCGGGAGATCAGGACCGGGATGTGCTTCAGGCCCAGGATCTCCGCGATGTCCGTCGCGGACGCCGGCAGGATCGGCAGGCCCCGCGCGATGGTGGCGATGGCCTCGAGATCTGCCGCGGACTCCGCATTGACCAGCAAGCCGACCCCATGGATCGCCGCGAGCCGCTCCCGATGCGTCTCCAGCCACTGGCGCGACAGGGGATCGGCGCCGATCAGGAAGAGTGGTCGCGGCAGCGTCGCCCCATTGGGGAGAGATAACGGACGCGGTGACACCGGCCCTGGTGTCAGCGCCGGCGTGCGGATCGGGAGCAGGCGCGTCAGATCGGCCGCGCCCAGACTGACTTCGGGCTGTGCCTGGACCGGGGCTGCCGGCGGCCGCTCACTGAAGGCCTCCAGGTACGGTGCGAGGGGCGCGGTGGCGCCGCTGTCGTAGATGACCGTGAGTTCTGCGCAGGCGACAGCGGACCACAGGCCGAGGGTCGCCGGGAGGATCCTTACCGTTCGCGCCATTCGCATCCGGGGATTACCCCATCGCCGTGACGCGGGACCAGATCCGCTCCACCCGCTCACGGTAGCGGGCCGCCCGATCGGCATCATTCGGCGCGTGATAGCAGCCGACCGCCGCCCACCAGTCGCCCCGTGCCCGGTAACAGTCGGCGAGGACCCCCGCGCCTACGGCGAGGTTATGGTAGGGATCGATGGCCGCCTCGACCGAGCGCAAAGCTGCCTTGTGGTATGCCCAATTGATCTGCATGAGGCCGATATCGACCGATCGGCGCCCTTTGGCGAGCGCCTCGCGCGCGGCGACCACCGCCGCCTGGCGAGTGGGAAAGTAGCGCCCCTTGCCCTGTATGTTGAGGGTCCAGGGCCACGGCCGGGTGGTGCGCAGGTGTTCGACGTGTTGGCCACTCTCGGCGAGCGCGACGGCGTAGAACAGCGCGCTCGGGATCCCATGGGCCACCGCGACGCGGCGGTACCCTTCGGGCACGCCGTTTTCCGAAACAGGGGTGGCGGCGAGGGCCGAAGGTGACGCCACCCCGATCGCCACCAGCGCAAGAACCGAGCGGGCGTACGGTCTCACAACGCCGATCCCGACAGTGGTGTGACGGACTCACCCCGGCGGCGCATCAGGACGGGGAGATCACCTCGCCCGGGCGCGACGCGCTTGAGGGCGCCTCCATCGAAGTTCAAGGTCACGCGTCGCGTGGTGACCCACTCGGGACGGATCCCGCGCTCGATTGCCCAGTTCCGAATGGCCCCTTCGTCGCCCACTGCGATCTCGCTCAAGAAGACATCGACGCCGTCCAGGCGGTCGAGTCTCGCCAGCACCCGCGCGAGCAGCGCATCGCACGCGGCACAGTCCGGACGCGCGAACAGCAACACCCGATCGGTGCGCCGTAACCCCTCGCCGCCGTCGGTCTGAGCCGGCAGGCGCGCGACCTCGATGAGGGTCTGGTTCGGGAACAACAGGCGCGCCGCGTCGTCGTAGGCCCGCTGGAAGGCGAGGATACGCCCGGCATCCTCACGCATCATCACGGCCCACTGCTCGGCGTACCTGCGGCGCTCGGCCTCATCGCGCGCGTGGATACCGAGGACCTCTATCGGCGAGATGGTCCCGGGGCTGATGCTGCCGCGGATCCCTTCCATGAGCGTCCGATAGCGCTGCCACTCGGCTGCCGACAAGCCCCAGAGCCCGGCCCGGGCACGTTCGTGCTCGGTGAGCGGCGTGCGCTCCAGGAGGGTCGCACTGGTCGTGGTGTTCCCTGATGCGGTGTTGGCCGGATCGGCGGCCCGGCTTGGGCTCACGATCAGCGACAGCACCGTGCCCACCGTTGCGAGGAGGAAGGGCCTATACATCGCACGCGGCCTCCATGTTGTCGGCCGGGTCGCTACTCGTCCGTCGCGGGTAAGGCACGGTGAGGTCGCGATACGCCGGGTCGTGCTGATTACACGCGGGGCGGACCCCTGGCTCAGACGCCTCCAGGGCAGACGGCTGCGTCTGCTGGTTGGCCGGTCGCGGGGATTTCTCGGGCAGCACGCCGCTTGCGGACAAAAGGCCGAGGACGATCAGGATGGCGATGAGGGTTTCCATGGTCAGCGCTTACCCGTCCCTTGGTCGCACCGCTCGAACGAGATCAGCCGATGCACGGGATCTTCGACCAGCATGAAGGCGGGTCCGGCGAGGATCCTCAAGGCCGTGCGCAGCGGCAGCGGACCGAGCGCGCGGTGGGCTTCCGGCAGCGGCAGATCCAAAAGTTCGGCTCGTTCCGCGTCGGCGGCAAGGGATGACGACAGACGGTAGCCGGATGATTCGAGCAGCGTCTCGACCGCTGCTCCGATCCGGATCACGGAGGCCGGCAGTACCGAGACCACCGGCGCTGCGAGGGGATCCCGTTGCGCCAGGCTCGGCGCCGGCTGCACCGTCGAGTAGCGCGCGACGGTGAGCTCGGCCGTATTGGCATCGAGGGACGCAATCAGCGCCCCCAGCATGCACGCGGAGACGGGAAAAAGGTGACGGCGATGCGCGTAGGTTCGTTTCATGAGTGCCCGGCCGAGTTCAAAACCTGCGTCCGAGTTTGCTGAGCGCGCCGTCCTCGCGAAACGGGAAACTCTCGCAGGTTACGCGCTCCTTTCAGCGCGACAAATATACGGTCAATATCTGCTCGCGTCCGTGGCCGAGCTCGCGGCTGATGACGAGCCGCGCCGCGCGGTCGATGGCGCGCTGCTCTCGCGTGAAAGAACTCGAGGTCGGGCCCCCGGCCGCGGGTGCCTTCCAGCCGGTGAGCTCCTCGTAACGTCCCTGGGCATAGGCGTGCCGGAGGCCGTGCAGCTTGGAGAGACCGGCATTCGCCGTGTGTCGCTCGTACACGCGCAGCTGCTGCCGGTAGTTGCGCTCGGCCGGGATCAGCGAGCCGCGGCCCGCGAGGCGATGGGCGCGATCCAGGATCACCCGCTGCGCCGGGGTGCGCACGGGGATCTCGCGGGCCTTGCCGCCCTTGGTCCAGCTGTCCTTCAGCACCAGTTGATCGCCCCGATCCGCGTAGCTCGGCTGGAACTTGATGGCTTCCTCGCGCCGGAGGCCGAAGGCCTGCTGCAGCTCGAGGCTCATACGGACGTGGGCATCCTTGATGCGATCGAGTGCCGCGCCGTCGACCTGGCGCGCCTTCGACTCGGTGCTGACGAAGGTCCGCTCCGGGATCCCATAGTGGTCGTTCTGGCGTGCAATCACATTCTGTCGATTGACCTTCTGGGCCCACCAGCGCAACACCGTCATCCGGTTCTTGATGGTGCCGATGGAGAGCGACTCGGTCTGCCACCGGTTCACCAGCGCTTCCACATGTTTCGGTTTCAGCGATTGTGCGCCCATGCCCCGGAAGCCCAGCGCGTGGAGTTGGTCCGCGATCAGCGACAGCAGGCGCTCGCGGTTGCGCTGGGTCGCGTAGCCACCGTCACGGTTGTGGCGACACAGCTGTTTGAGTTGGTAGTTCAGGTCTCTCAAAGTGTTCGATGCTCTGGTAAGTGTTTCTGACCACCTGGCAGGCCGTAGCCGCCCAGGTCCCTAGATCAAGGCACGGGTCACGGGACACCACTCCCGTTCAACCTGAAGATGCCTGGTTGCAGGCAACACCGGTTCTCCCCTGTGGGGGATCGGTCCGGTGCAGACCAACGGGCCCGTTGCGGGCCGCTTTTCGATAACGCATCACCTCCTTCGTGTTGCTTGAGTTGAATGAATGGTCTTGCTGTAGCGCATTACCTCCGTTGAGTTGGGCGAATGGGATCTTCGCGATGTTGAGAGAACACCCGTCGACGCGCCTTGCGGCGGCCGGATCGAGCGGATCGTGGAATGGCGAGCTGGGAGCTCACCGGATGAGTCGACCGGAGGGCCGACGATTTTGACGATGGACCGGCGACCTCTCGGTCGGCGCGCTGGATCCGGTCCTTGGCGCGCATGCCCGATTCGACCTGAGAGGTCGAGGGTGGGCGCCCTCTTTGCCACTGAGCCGCAGTGGCCACGGATGAAATCGATCGTGGGCGGCAGTTTAGGAACGCGTCATTCGCGCGTCATCGGAAAAATCGGCCCTCACGCCGCGCCGATTACGGCAGCGCCGCCCGCGTCACTACCCCGCTTGCGCTCGCTAGTGACACGGGCGGCTTCGCGGCGGAGCAGCCCCGGCGCCAGGCATGCGCCTGGCACAGGGGCTGCATCAACGGGCTCCCGCGGGCCTGCGGCGCGGCTTCACCTGACCACAGGGGTCCACAGGCACCGCGCAGGCGCGGTCCCGCCCTTGGCGACGCGAGTAAGAAGGCTCGCTTTGCCAAGGGCGGGCAAGGCCTGTGGACTCTGTGGACAGCTGATTCGGGAGTGAGGGACGGCTTCGAGCGGCCGGCCGGCGGGCGATTATTACACTGTAATAATTTGCCGAGGCGGCACGTCAGGGCGAGTCTTCGTCCGGCACGACGAGCAGGCGCTCGCTACGCCAGACTCGAACGACACGAATCCGCGTACCAGGTCCGTATCGATTCCAGATCGCTAAGTGCGGATTCGGTGATCCGAATGGCAACCTTCGCCATGCTCCTACTTCGAGCCCAGCCGTTTACAGCAGCGCCGCCCGCGCCACTACCCCGCTTGCGCTCGCTAGTGAGACGGGAGGCGTCGCGGCGGAGCAGCCCCGGCGCCAGGCATGCGCCTGGCACAGGGGCTGCATCGAGAGGCTCCCGCGGGCCTCCGGCGCGGCTTCACCTGACCACAGGGGCCCACAGTCACCGCGCAAGCGCGGTCCCGCCCCTGGCGACGCGAGTGAGAAGGCTCGCTTTGCCAAGGGCAGGCAAGGCCTGTGGACTTAAGGGGACAGCTGCGTGAGAATTTCTTCTTTCGTCCGTTAGAGGAATTTGTAACCCGCCTCGCGCTGGCTTCTGATCGCCAACACGAAGACGGTATCGACCTCAGGAACATAGCGGTAGAGGGCAACATAACCGCGAGATTGTCGGCCGATGATCAGTTCCCGGGCATCGTGACGAGCTGGGCGTCCCAGCAGGGGATTGGATTCAAGCACATTGATTGCCTGGATGATCTGATCGATACGCGCTGCCGCCTCCGCGACCTCGTATTGTGCGAGGTGTTCCAGTATTCGATCGAAATCGTCGGCAACCTGCGCCGCCAGCTCGATGCGCGCCATCGCGACGAATGATCAGCGGGAAAGCTTACGTGCCACCGGAGGAGTCGGCTTCTTACCGGCTACGCGATCTTCCAGATAGATACGCATCTCCGACCAGGGGATCGTCTCTCCCGATGCGACGATCTGGGCATAGCGATCTCCTGCCGTCTCGTGGAATTCATTGCGTCGCTCTTCCGCATCCACGCGTTCGGCAATCGCATCGAGGATGAACGCGTGCGAGGTCATGCCTACCCGCTCTGCGGCACGCGCAATACGATTTTTGAGATCATCGGGCAAACGAACGGTCGTCGTCGGCATCATGCAGGCTCCCAAGCATTGCTTTGGCGAAAGTGTAGCACATAAGTGCTACTATCCAAGATACCCGTACGGGTTGATGCCGTCGCTCCACCGGTGGTCCGCGCCATCACCGATCTTGACAGGGGCTACCTCGAGGTAGGTTCGGTTATGCGTCTGAACGTACGTTGAACTCGAAGAGGTCGCTACCTGACCGGCAACCGATGTTGTTTCGCAGATTAAAGCGTTGGATACCAGTCGGATCTTCTCGGTTTGTCCCGCTGGTGAAGCCTCTGGTCAGAGAGAGTATTCCGGGAAGTCGTCGGGCAGGGGTGTCGCCGGTGGATGTTGAGGCTTTCGCTGATCGGGGCAGAGCCGGTAATCTCTACTTACCGATAAGTGAGAAGAAAGGAAAAGGCCCGCGCGGTGACAGCCGCCGGGCCGTGGCCGGTGCAGCTTCGATTCCAAACGGGGCACACCAGCGAGGATTACGTTAACCGCCAAGCCTGGCGGGAGGCAAGTCTCTCTCGCTGCCCAAACCATCCTCGTGGTGGTTGCTCGTTGGCCCGCCACGGCACCTACGAGCGCAAGACGCCGGCGGGGACACGAATCGCCCGCTGGTACTGCCCTGAGAGTCACACCACCTTCAGTCTGTTGCCGGACCATCTGGCGGCACGGCTGCCCGGTACGCTCAACGAGCTGGAACACGTGGTGGCCGTCGCCGAGCAGGCGCCGAGCATGGAAGCGGCGGCAAGCACCTTGCGCCTGGATATCGAGCTGCCGGGGGCGCTGCGCTGGATACGCCGGCGCATTGTCTTGGTGCACCGTTTCTTGCTCATCGTCATCGCTCTTCTGCCTGACCAACTGGCCGGCTGCCTCGCGACCGTCACTCACCTTCGTGGCCATCTCGGCCATGAGACCGTGCTGATGGCGCTGCGTGCTTCGGCGGCCCGGCAGCTGCCTCAACTGCCGACGCCGGTGGGGTTTTGTCCCCGGGCAACCGCCCACGGTGATCCCAATTTGGCCACCCAACAACCCCTGGGGCCTGATCCGCCGCGTTCTCCGCCGTAACGTCTCCTCTCCCGGGCCCAAGGGCTCATAACCGAGAGAAGATCCGATGACTGATCCTGATGATGACCACCGCCAGGCGGTGGCCCTGTTCCGCTACGGCCTGATCGCCGACCTCGTACACTGGCCCCGGGCAGTGCCGGCATCACCGAGCGGCTGCGCGCCAAGGCAGACAAGGACTATGTGATCCCCGGCAGCCGTCGCTCCCGCGTGGCCGCCGAGAACGATCCGCGACTGGCTCAAGCACTATCGGCGCGGCGGCTTCGACGCGCTGTTGCCCAAGCCACGGGCCGATCGGGGGCAGCCCCGGCGACTGCCCGACTCCGTGGCCGAAGCGCTGTGCGCCATCAAAGAGGGGCATCCGAAGCTGTCAGTGCGCGCAGTGATCAAACACGCACGCGAGCAGGGCCTGGTCCCGGCCGAGCAGCCGTTGCCCGCCTCCACCGTGCACCGTCTGTTCACCCGCGAAGGGCTCATGGTCAAGAAGACCGATGCACCCATCGGCACCGATCGGCGGCGCTTCGCCTTCCAGTACGCCGACGAGCTGTGGATGAGCGATGTGATGCATGGCATCACCGCCGCTGATGGGCGGGGCCGGCGCAGAAAGACCTATCTCATCGCCTTCATCGATGACGCCACCCGCGTCATCCCCTATGCGGCCTTCGCCTTCGCCGAAAACACCGGCGCCTTCCTGCCGGTGTTCAAGCAGGCTCTCATCCGCCGCGGGATCCCCCAGCGCCTTTACGTCGACAACGGCGCCAACTACCGCTCCCGCCAACTCGCCCTCGTCTGCGCCAGGCTCGGCACGGCGCTGATCCACGCCCGACCCCATCAACCTCAGGGGAAGGGCAAAATCGAACGCTGGTTCCGCACCGTCCGAGCACAGCTGCTCACCCAGCTCACCGCTGAGGATACGGTGAGCCTCGAGGCCCTCAACCGACGCCTGTGGGCCTTCATCGAGGGCGAGTATCACCACACCCCGCACCGCGGCCTCGACGGCAAAACGCCCCTCGAACAGTGGGCCCTGGTCGGCGATCAGATCCGCTTCCCCGATCCCGGCCTCGATGCGCTGTTCCTCTGCGAGACCAAGCGCCGGGTCATGAACGACCGCACCGTGAGCCTGAACGGCCACGTCTATGAGGTCGACGCCGTGCTCGTCGGCGAGACCGTGACCTTACAGTACGACCCCGCCGTGCCGCCCACCCGGCCCCTGACCGTGGTCCATAAAGGCCAGCCGGCAGGACAGGCCACGCCGCTCGATGCCTATGCCAACACCACCGTGCGCCGCGACCGGCCCTCCTGGCGCCTCGACACCGATACCCCAGCCTCCGAACCGCACCCGTCGCGTCTCACCCTCGGGGCCTTCGACAACCCGCACAATGAGGAGAACGACTAATGTATCTGCGCCACTTCGCGTTCACTCGCTTCCCCTTCGAGAATACCCTCGAGGCCGATGAACTCTATGCCTCCACCGCCCGCCGCGAGGCCGAGGCCCGGCTCACGCACCTCATCGATCTGCGCGGCATCGGCCTGCTGACCGGCGAGGTCGGCTCCGGCAAAACCACCGTCTGCCGGCACGTCACCGCCGGACTCCATCCCGGCCTGTACCGCGTCTATTACGTCTCCCTGTCCACCGGCAACGTGCTCGATATGTACAAGTCCATCGCCTGGGAACTCGGCCTGCCCACGGAGCGGTCCCGCGCTACCGCCTACCGCGCCATCCGCGTCGAGATCACCCGCCTGGTGCAGGAGGCCAAGCAGCTGCCCGTGTTGATCGTCGACGAGGCGCAGCACCTACGCAATGACGTGCTCGAGGATCTGCGCCTCTTGACCAGCTACGCCATGGATGCCGACAACCGCCTGTGCCTGCTGCTGGTCGGGCTCACCGAGCTGCGCCGACGCCTCGCCATGGCCGTGCACGAGTCGTTGAGCCAGCGACTGGTGGTGCGCCACCACCTCCCCGGCCTCTCGCGCGACGAACTCGATGACTATCTCATTCACCGCCTGCGCCTCGCCGGCGCCGAGGCCCCCATCTTCACCCCACCCGCAACCGAGGCCCTGTTCCAGGCCTCGCGCGGGCTTCCGCGCAAGGTCAACCGCATCGCCCACTACGCCCTCACTGCCGCCGCGCTGGACAACCAACACCACGTCACCGAGACCCACCTCCAGACAGCGCTCGACGAGCTGCAACCGTGAGACACCACACCACCATGAACGACGACGATCAGACCCTGCCCGACCACCTCTCCGACGAGGCCGCCGCTCAGATGGTTGACCTCCTCTACGCCATCGCCCAGACCCTCGAAAACCGCTACTTCGCCGAGATCACGCGCTACTACCAGAACACCAATCCCAGACAGCCCGACCTCTGGGACTGAATCCCAGTCTTTCCCAACCGCAACCGCCGCCACAAGCGGCGCCCATCTCGCCAGACCTCCAGCTTCTTCTCATCCTATCCTGCCCGCGCTCTTCCACCGGAGCGCTCAAACCGAGAAAACTGCAGCCTACTCGCTCGGAATAAACCGGGAAATTACTGGTGGAATAATTTGAGATACAACAACCGAGGTCGAAAGCGGCCACCAATAGCCATCCGCAGGAATTATTACACTGTAATAATTTGGTGGCCGGCTTCCGGGCGGCTCGTCGGCGGCATGTTTTGGCAACGCCGCGGCCGGACCGATGCACCTATTCGATGCCGAGTCGGCGCGTTTCGGCATGAGTCTACTTCAAGCCCAACCGCGCTTTGGCCTCCGCGAGTGGCAGTTCCCCTCCGGCCTTGAGGTCGGCGAGACCGGCGATGACGGCGCGCATGAACGCCCGTTCGTCTTCGGCCATCGCCGAGTCAGTCACCGACTTCACATCTGCCACGTCCCGGCCGCGGCGGGTTCGCGCAGGCGACAAGCCAGCCGGCCTTGGGCACTGGGCTTTCGGTGCCATGGTCTCGTTACTCCTGTTCATCGTCGATCTCGCTCACATCCAGCAGCTGGCTTCCCCGGCGGACCGTGAGGATCTCGACCTTGTCCTTGACGCTGTAAATCACGCGGTAGGCGCCAAAGATCAGCTCTCTGATTCGCCTGACACCCACTTCCGGAACAACGCGACCGATCTCCGGAAAATCCTCCAGACGCTCGACCGCATCGAACAGTTCGTTCACCCACCGCTCGGCGGCATCCGGGTTGTCTTTGGCGATGTAGCGCGCGATATCAGATACCCGATCCAGTGCCAGTGGAGACCACTCCACCCTCACCGCGCGATCCCTTTCAGGACCCGCGCCCTCGCTTCATCGTGGGGGACGCCCCCGCCAGCGGCGAGTTGTTCTTCGGCGCGATAGATGTCCTCGAGGATCTCCAGTCGTTCCTGCATCAGCTCGAACTCATGGACATCCATGAGGACGGCGACCCCACGCCCTCGCTGGGTCAAAACCATCGGTCGCCGCGTCTCGTGAATGTGCTTTACAAATGACGCCACTTCGGCACGAAACTCAGACAGGGGACGGATATCCTCATCAACTCTTACCTTCGACATGGCGACCTCTAAAAGTACGTTAAGTTGTACTTTTTAATGTACGTCAAAGGTAAGATGGTCGCAAACTTAGCGGCGATGGGCCGGCACATGCTGGCCGCCCTCGCACGCCACGGCTGAGTGGTCCATTACAGGGCATCGCGATGACCTCGCGGCCCTCTTCGTTATTGTGATTTGTTAACGTGGTTTATTAAGCGTCGAGCCCTAATTCATTAATGGTGCGGATAAAACCCGGATTGCCCACAGAGTCTGTGGATAAGGTTGTGGATGTTTTGGGGCAATTGGTCTCCAACCCGCATTCCCACACGGCTTTCTTTAGATTGGCGACACTTTAGCCAATTCGAATTATACTTTTAACATCATATACTTAAGTAAGTGTTAATGAACCTCACGGCGCCTTGACCGATGTTGTTTCATTTTTAATACAGCAGCACCAGTCATGTGCATAAGGTGGATGTCAAGGCCTTGACAACAACCTGCATCCCCTCTTTCGAGGAGGCCAGCCGGGCTTGGAACGGCCGCCCCGATGCCCATTGCCGGGCGGATCGCGGCGGGCTGCTCAAGCCACCGTCGGATAATCCACCCCGGTGCCGCCGATGGCGCAATATCCGCCGGGATTCTTGGCCAGGCATTGTTGGTGATAGTCCTCGGCATAGTAGAACTCCGGGGGCCGAAAGCATCTCGGTGGTAATGCCCCCAACAGCTCGTCCATCGCGCCAGCCTTGATGTCATCGCCGGCCAGGTAGCGGTTCTCCGCAACAGCGCTCCAGCATCCCATGGCGTTCGAGGTAGCCGCCGATGCATTGCGCCGAGATCCAGGTCAGCCGGGCTAGCTCGGCGCTGATCGGCACCCTCACTCAGGGGAAACGCAGTGCACTGGCGGCACGCTCGATGTACACCCCGTCGAGAAACAGCATATGGAAGTGGACATTGAGGTGATTCCGGGCGTCCTGCCCTCCACCCCTCCGGGACCAGCCTTCGGCTGTTCAAAATCGGTCCTGGCGATTTTGTCAGCGCGCTACCAAAACGCTGGATCAGCTTGACCGCACCGATCTGGGCCACCGCCTCGTCCGCGCGCTGCGCGCCAAACTCCAGCTTCTGCACCGGCCCCTCCTCCAGTTGCTTCATCGTGTCACCCCGCTTCCACTTGCGCCGTTTCGGTTCAGATGCGTCTCCAACGCGCTGATGCTCTTGAGCACGGCTTCGAACTCCGGAGGGTCACCGAAGATCATGCCCTGCATAGCTCTGTAGTCGACCCGCAACTGATCGATCATCGCGTCATGCGGCACCATCGCGAAGGAGCCGGGCGCAGCACTCGCAAAATCAAAGTCCGGTCGATTGAAGAACATCCGGGCGTGCGCAACGCAGTCCGTGCCGAGCGCCGTCTCAGCGATGGCGGCGGCGGCGACCGGCGACGCGGCGAGCCGGTGCAGGTCATAATAATGGCGGGACACGCGTTGGCCGCCCCCGCGTAGCTCGCCGCGCTTGTCGAACCAGCGCCGCAGCCCGTGGAGGATGACGACCTTGTCCCAGAACGTACGTTCCGGATCGACCGTCCGTACAGAAGGAACGGTCAGGTCAAGCGTCGGCAAATCATCATCGACATAGGGTTTGATGGGCACTTCGCTGTTCGGGTCGAGCGCGGACTTCGCGCCAGACTCAATCTTGATCGCCGCCCGCACGTAATCCGATCGCGGCGTTGCCGCGGGATACCAGATCAGCAAGGTCTGCCCGTCGGGATCGGCGTCGTCGGCTTCCACCCGTGGCACGCTGGTATCGAAACCTGCGGCTTGGAGCCGGTCTTGGAGGATCAGCGTCAACTCAGCGTGTAGCGGGCCACTGATATACGTCTTACAGGCATCCTTGATCGCATCGAGCCGCGCCCTGCGCTTTTTGCCGCTGAGCGCATCGAGTTCCTCAATGGTCGCCGGCTCGCCAATGTCGTCCCGAAACACGGTGATGTCGATGTCTTCGGAGAAGCGGTTGATCAGACCGAACCCCTTGGACAAGGAAGTTCCGCCTTTGAAGAGGAGACGGGGTCCCCCGTCTTTCAGGCCATTGAACAAGGCATCCAGCGTCCAGCAGACCCAGAAGTCCTTCTCGATATTCTGGGACACCGTACCGAGACGCAGGGCCGTCGCATCAAAGGCGCCCAACATCGCGTCCGCCCCGGCTGCGAGAACCTCATCGAAAGCCGGATTCATACCTTCGTCGTCCCCGTCGCGCCGCGCTTGGCGGTTCGTGACTTCTGAGTCGAGAGCCGTTTTCGTTTGGGCTGGGCGACGGCCGCGTGATGCTGATCATTACCGCCATCGCACCTTGTCTGTCGATGACGATCATGATCTGCACCATCATCATCATCAGCAGCAGCAGCAGCAGCAGCAGCAGCAGCAGCAGCAGCAGCACGATTATCGTCGACATGCCGAAGACGAGTGCTGGTATCACTTTCGATGAGCGGTTTGAGAAACACCCGCATCCATGTCGGAAGCGCCGTCATGCCGGCTCTGAGATCGGCTGTGAGGTACGACCCCGCCGTCGGATCTTCGAAAAGCTTGGCGAGCTTGCGCTTGACCTGGTCGCTCTCCCCTTCACGGCCCAAGAGATCGTGCAACCAGTGAAGCGCTTGGACAACGCGCATCGCCGGCCGCCCGGCCCAGAACAGCTTGCTGGCCGCGGTCTGACGAAAGGTGATCGTCACGTTGTCAAGCTTGATCGCGCGGCGCCGCGCGTCGGTGTGCACCACGATTTTTGCTGGGACGGCGTCGGTCAAGCCCAGATCGTTCGCCGCGGTCATTCCGTCGACAAGCATCCGGGTTTGGTCGCGGCGCCCGACGGCGTCGATAACCGAGCGCGGATCGGGTGGGTTGAGTTTCTGGGTGAGCTTGTTGTAGCCAGGTTGATCGTAGAGACCGCGATCGATTCGCCTGAGGGTTCCGGCCTTCGTCTGCCGCTGCAACGTCTTGTCGACGGCGTCCCGCGAGGCGAGATCGACGAAATCACTGGGCGTCCAGACCTTACGCGGCGCGTCCGCGCGGATGCGTGCAAGCATGGCGGTCTTCAGATCGGGTGAGTCGTCGTTCATGTCCGAAAATTGTAGATCTTTTTCGGACATCGTGCGAATCGATCTCGGAAATAGATATACAACGTTCAGATCTGACGTTTGTCCAAAGAAACCATTGATTTAAAGTTCAATATGATTCTCTCCGCCTCCACCAGACGACAGCAAAGGGATCCGCCAACTCGCCAGTCTGGTCGCGATGGCGGCTTGACTTAAACCAAGCAGCCTCCGCGATTTTCGGGGCGGTTCACTGTAGCCCGTGGGCCAGAGAGGGGGAGGCGCCACTTTTACCCAAGTGGCCAGGGCGAAGATGCCGGCAGCGGCCGGCGGGATCAGTCCTCGTTTCGTAGCAAGAGGGTCATGACGGGTTCACCGTCGTCACCGGGTCCCACCACGCCTTCGAGAAGATTTGCCAGAACGGGATGATAAATATTATCGCCAACACGACCCACATGATCGGACCGAATGGGAAAAAGCCCATCGGCATTTCTTGGCCTGCATTTGGCATGGTTCTCTCCATTGAAATCTAACGCTGAGTTGAACTAAACCGCTCCGCGGTAGCTCCCCTTCGATAGACGCCGGCGGTTCTTCCGTCGTCAACACTCTCAGTTGACCCGATGTGGGTCTGACTGAGAGGAGAGACGACGATGACACCCTTGCGTCAGCAGATGATTGATGCCATGCGCCAGCGTGGCTTTTCAGTGCGTACCCATCAGAGTTACCTGGCAGCGGTTACCGCCCTGGCGCGGTACTACGGGCGTTCGCCGAGTCAGTTGAGCCTCGAAGAGCTGGAGGCCTGGTTCAGGTATCTGGCCGTCGAGCGTTCGCTATCCGGTTCGACCTGCCGGGTTCACCACGGTGCGGTGCGCTTCCTCTATGTGCAGGTGCTGAAGTGGCCGTCGTTCGATGTGTCCTTCGTGATGCCGAAGCGGGCCCAACGGATCCCCGAGTTGCTGACCCGCGATGAGGTGGGGCGCATTCTGGTGGCGTGTACCAACCCCAAGCACCGCATGCTGCTTCAGACCTGCTACGGCTGCGGCCTGCGGGTGAGCGAGGTGGTGCGAGTGCGGGTGCGTGATATCGATGGCGAACGCGGGCTGCTGCGCATCGAGCAGGGCAAGGGGGCGAAGGACCGGCTGGTCACCCTTTCGCCCGGCCTGCTTCACGCGCTGCGCCGTTACTGGGCGATTTACCGCCCCCCACGTGGCTCTTTCCCAGCGGAAGCGATACGACGACCCCTCTCAGTATCGCCAGCGCCCAGCGGGTGTTCGGTCGCGCCAAGAACCGGGCCAGAGTGGAGAAGATCGGCGGCATCCACAGCCTGCGTCACGCCTATGCGACCCATCAACTGGAGAGCGGCCTGCCGGTCCACCGGCTGCAACGCCTGCTCGGCCACGGCAACCTGCAATCGACGATGCGCTACGTGCATTGGGTACCCGAGCAGCGCGGCGCTGCGCAGGGGGTGTCCGATCTGATCGCGGGACTGGGGGTGGGTCATGACTGAGGCGGCCACTGTGCAAGGGATTCTGAACCGCTTCCTGCGCGCTGACACGCTGGATTACCAGCGGCGCAAGGTCTGTGGCCATCTGCAGGCCTGCCGAACCGAGGCGATGGGCGGGGTGCGGCTGCGCTGCGGCGCCTGCGGTGACGAAGAGGTTTGGTATCACGGTTGCCGCGACCGGCACTGCCCGCAGTGCCAGGGACGGGCGACCCGCCAATGGGCCGCGCGTCAGCAGGGGCACATCCTGCCGGTGACCTATTACCATCTGGTCTTCACCCTGCCACATACCCTCAACGGCTGGGTGGCACTGCACCCGGAGGTGATCTACCGCCTGCTCTTTCAGGCGGCCTGGTCCACCCTCAAGGCGTTCGGCCAGGATCCCAAGCGTCTGGGCGGTGAGATGGGCATGAGTGCAGTACTGCACACCTGGGGCCAGAACCTGAGCCGCCATGTGCACCTGCATTGCCTGGTGCCCGGCGGAGCCCTGGGTAGCGACGGCCAGTGGCGGGCGGCGAAGAGCACCTACCTGTTTCCCGTCAAGGCGCTCTCGCGGCACTTCCGAGGGCGGATGGTGACACAGTTGCGCCAGGCCGCGACCCAGGGCGAACTGTACCGTGTCACGCGCGACGGCGAGGTCGATGCCGTACTCGACGCCTTGATGGCCGTTGACTGGGTGGTCTACACCAAACACTGTCTCGACCATACCGCCACCGTCGTCGACTACCTGGCCCGTTACACCCACCGCATCGCGATCACCCCAGCGCGGATCCTCGCGGTCGACGACGAACGGGTGACCATCCGGTACAAGGACTACCGCGACCGTGACCGACATAAGACATTGTCCCTGGAGGGCGAAGAGTTCGTGCGCCGCTTCCTGATGCATGTCCTACCGAAAGGGCTGATGCGCATTCGTCACTTCGGCTTCCTGGCCAACCGCGGCCGCCGGGAGAAGCTCGCCCGGATCCGTGAGGCCCTGGCCGTCCCCGTCCCACCGGAGAAGGACGACGGCACCGCACACCACGACAGCGTCGACTATCCCTGCCCGCAGTGCCGGACCGGGCGACTGCACGTGATCGCGCAGATTGCGCCCGGTCGGTCCCTCTGGAGACCGCCCGACACGCGACACCGAGGCCGTAGAACAGGATAAAGGCCCGCGGTCTTGACCGAGGTGGGACGGCCCCGCAGCCGGGCCGCGGTTGCGCTCGTCCGGACATTGGATTTTGCGCAGAAATGGCGAGAGAATGACCACCTATCGCACGTTGCAGGGCCCGAAGACATGGACGAAGACGCCTCGCCGGCCACGACCACCGCCCCGATCTGCGCCACCGCCGGCGCATCGCACCCACCCCGCGCAATACATTTCCCTATAGATCAGACCGCGCCGATCTGATGGGCGGCTTAGTCCAACAGACATTTATTCGCCATGCTGCGCACGGCGGATAAATGCTTATGAGTTATGCGGAGCATAACTAAGATCAACGCTGGTGACGAATCTATGTTTGCTTGTCGCTAGTTCCGAGGATCGGCCATTTAGAGAACGCAAAGAAATACAAAAGGATCACGTTCACGAGTGGAACGATCATCAGCAAGCTTAACCACTTTGAGTAGCCAGCTTTGGAAAAAATAAACCAAAACGGCACGATAATCACTGCCGCCATCACCAACATCATCAATGGGCCTAAGGGCCACATTCCAGGACCAGGTATAGTTTCTGTCATGACATATCTCCAGTTTCTCTAAATGATTGCACAATGGCGGGCAACCTTCGCCTAAATCCAGCCACTTAACCCTAGACACAGAGGCGCAAGCTTGCGAGCGTCCTGCGCCCGAAGGGCGCGTCATACTTCGCCTCGTTATACGCTATTTATATATTGGACTCCGTAATAGCGAAGCACAGCCACCATCAGCCCATAGCAAATTGCGGTAATACCGATCGATCCCGCCAGACTGAGATAGAAATTTATCCCCTGCGCCAGAAGAATAGGCAGCGCGATAAACAATGCCAGCGATGGCAAAACCAGCCAGAAGATACTGTCTGCGAGCGCGCTGACTTTGCCAGCATCCCCGGTGTCTGCATAAAGCCAGAACATCGCCAGGACGGAAGTCAGCGGCACCGAGGCAAGCACGGCCCCGACAAACGAGCTGCGTTTGGAGATTTCCGATATAAGGACTACCAGAATGGCGGTCACTGCGACTTTAACGATGTAATAAGCCAACCGTGTCTACCTCCTGCTGAAAATCAACAAATGCCGCTGGAACTCAGCCCATTGATATCTTGAGCCTTATGAGGATAAGCACTATGCCTACTGATAGCTCCGCATTGCTTTCCAGCCACGTTCCACGTTTCGCACAGCGCGGATAACTTTGTCACGCGAGTTGCTGTTACCGACCCCGATGTCATGCGCTCGAATCCGGATACTGGCGTCGATGAACTCTAGTTCTCTCTATCGTTCATGCAGCACACTTCGCCCCGGGAATTATGTCAAACCATTATCTGGTTAGTCAGCGCACTCACGATCGGCAAACGGCGCCGAAACGCAGATACAGCGCGGGTACGACGACCATGTTCAGCGCGGTCGAGGTGATCAGGCCGCACAGGATGACAATGGCCATTGGTGCCTGGATTTCGCTGCCTGGCTGGCCGCCGGCCAGCGCCAGCGGCACCAGCGCGAGTGCTGTGGCCAGCGCGGTCATCAGGATGGGGATCAGGCGCTGATCGGCACCGGTGCGGACGGCTTCGGCCGGCGCCAGGTCGTGCTCCTCGACCAGTCGGCGGATATGGTCGATGAGGATCACACCGTTGCGGGTGGCGATGCCGAACAGCGTGATGAAGCCGATCAGTGCCGCGATGGTCACGACGCCACCGGCCAGCCACACGCCGGCCACGCCGCCGATCAGCGCCAGCGGCAGGTTCAGCATCACCAGCGCGGCGTCACGAGCCGAGGTGAAAGCGGTGACCAACAGGAAGAAAATGCCGGCAATGACCACGAGGCCCAATAACAGTAATCTTTGGCCGGCCGCCTCGGCACTTTCGAACTGGCCGCCGAACTCAATGTGATAACCGGTCGGAAATTCAATCTGCGCGCCGATGCGCCGCCGCATGTCTTCGACCACCCCGACCAGATCGCGGCCGGCGACATTGGCCATCACCACCATCTTGCGCTGGACGTTTTCGCGACTGATCGTATCGGGTCCGCGGGCGCGCCGGACATCGGCGATGGTATCCAGCGTCAGTTCGGCACCGGCCGGGGTCTCGAAGATCGTGTTGCGCAAGGTCTCGAAGTCGTCACGCATGCGCTCGGGGTAGCGCACGACCAGATCGAAGCTGGCCGATTCCTCGAGCACGCTGCCGACCACGGTGCCGCCGAACGCCGCCTCGACCATCTCGGCCGCGGCGGCCATCGACACGCCGTAGCGCGCCAGCGCCGCGCGGTCGAATCGTATGGCGACGAACGGAATCTCGCTTTGCTGTTGCATCGCGACGTCGACGGCGCCGTCGACCTGCCCCGCGATCTGCTCGATGCGTGCGCCGAGCCGGCGCAGTTCGGGCAGTTCGGGGCCGAAGATCTTGATCGCGATGTTGGCGCGCGTGCCCGAAAGCATGTGGTCGATGCGGTGCGAAATCGGCTGGCCAACGACGATATTGGTGCCCGGAATCGCGGCGAATGCCGCGCGCAGGTCGGCCAGCAGCGCGGCCTTTTCGCGCTCGCGCATTTTCAGGTTGACGTCGATCTCCGACGAATACACCGCCTGGGCATGCGGGTCAAGTTCGGCGCGACCGGTGCGCCGGGTGGTCGCGACTACTTCCGGTTGCGCCAGCAGGATGTTCTCGACTTGCGCCCCGATGCGGTCGGATTCCTGCAGCGCAGTACCGGGCAGCGTCACCACGCTGATCGTCAGGCTGCCTTCATTGAATTCGGGCAGAAAGCCGCGACCGGCAAACGCCAGTGCGATACAGGCGGCGATCAGCAGGCCGGTCGCCGTTACAGCGACTGCGCGCCAGCGAGACAGCGCGGTTTCCAGCAGCGGCCGGTAGCCCCGCTTGAGCAGAGCGGTAAAACGGTTGTCGTGGCTGTTCCCGGCCTCGGGCCGCTCCGGCAGCATCAGCAGGCACAGCACCGGCGTGACCGTCAATGCCACCAGCAGCGAGGCGGCCAGCGCGACGATGTAGGCCAGGCCCAGCGGCTCCAGCAGGCGGCCCTCGACGCCGGCCAGAAAGAACAGTGGCAAAAAGACCAGGATGATGATCAGCGTGGCGAACACGATCGAGCCCTGGATTTCGCGCGTGGCATCGAAGACCACGGCGACGGTCGGGCGGCGCACGTCGGCGGCCCGTGCCTGATTCTCCCGCAGTCGCCGCACGATGTTTTCGACCACGATGATCGCGTCGTCGACCAGCGCACCCAGCGCAATCGCCATGCCGCCCAGCGTCATCGTGTTGATGCTGCCGCCCAGCGCGCGGATGGTCAGTACCGCGGCCAGCAGTGATAATGGAATCGCCAGCAACGCAATGCCGGTGGCGCGCGCCGAGAGCAGGAACACGAACATGATCGCCACGACCAGCACCGCGCCATCGCGCAGCGCCACCCCCAGATTGTCGACCGCGATCCGGATAAAGTCGGCCTGGCGGAACGCATCGGTCTCAATCCGCATGCCGTCGGGCAGCGATGCCTGGATATCGTCGATCGCCGAATCCAGGCGGCGGGTCAGCGCCAGGGTGTTGACGCCCGGCTGCTTCTGAATGCCCAGCACCACCGCCGGCTCTCCGCTGTGCGCGGCCGTACCGCGGCGCGGCGCTGGACCGATCCGCACCACGGCCAAGTCACGCAGCTGCACTGGGACGTTGTCGCGCCGGGCGACCACGGCCTGTTCGATGTCTTCAACCCGGCGCACTCGCCCGATACCCTGGATCAAAAATTCCTGGCCGTTTTCAACCATGAAGCCGGCCGACGCGTTGCGCCCGGCCGTGCGCACGGCTTCGAGCACCTGGCCCATGGAAATATCGAAGGTGGCCAGTCGTTCGGGCTGAACGATGACCTGAAACTGACGCGTGCGACCGCCGATCGGAATGACTTCGGCCACCCCGGGTACGGCCAGCAGGCGCCGCCTGACGACCCAGTCGGCCGCGGTCTTCAGCGCCATCTCGTCCCGGATGTCGGGCTCGGCTGCATTCGATTTGAGCGCGATGAACATCACCTCGCCCATGATCGAGGTCACCGGTGTGAGCACCGGCGGCGGCAGTTCGGCGGGCAGCGAGGCCCGCGCGATCTGAAGCTTTTCGGCCACCACCTGGCGCGCGCGATAAATGTCGGTTCCCCAATCGAACTCGATGGTGACCACGCTGATGCCGATGCCGCTGGTCGAGCGCACCCGACGCACCCCGGCCGCGCCGTTCAGCGCGGTCTCGATCGGCAGGGTCACCTGAATCTCGACATCCTCCGGCGGCATCCCGTGGGCTTCCGCGACGACGGTAACCGTGGGTGCGGTCAGATCGGGGAACACGTCGACCGGCGTTTGCAGCGCCGACCAGCTGCCCCAGACAAGCAGGCCGGCGGCCAGCACCAGCACCAGCAGGCGATTGCCCAGCGACCAGGAAATGACGCGGTCAATCATCGCGAACGGGACTTACTAATGCAACCAGAAGTATCAATGCGCATGGCCGTGACCGACCTCTTCGCCGCCGACCGACGCCAGCTTGACGTCATAGGCGCCGGTGGTCACGACCCGCTCGCCGGCCGCCAGACCCGACTGGATTTCGATCCACCCGGCGTCGCGAATACCGGTCTCGACCGGCCGGCGCGCAAAGCTCTCGCCGCCGGTCTGCACGTAGACCACGGGTCGCCCGCCGTCGTCGATGATCGCGCTGGACGGGACGGCCAGACGCTCGGTCGGCGCGCCGACATACACGTGTGCGGCCATGCCGAGGCCGATCAACCCGGGCGCATCCGGGATCGGTTTTGCGCTCGATTCATTGTCGCCGGCGCGGGTGTCGCCGACGGCCGCTCCGGCCGCGGCGAGCAAGGGGTATTCAATCGTCACCACCACGGTGCGCGAGGCCGGTTCGACGCGCCGCGCGGCCTGGATCACCTGGGCGCCGGTGGCGGCATCCAGCACCACGGTTGTGCCATCGGCCATGAACCAGACGCCGCTGGTTTCTTCCAGCCGTCTCGCGCGGGCTTCCGGCACGCGCACTTCCAGCCAGCGCCGGGTCGGGTCCGCCAGCCAGGCCAGCGACTCGCCGGCGCGCACGAACGCACCAGGTGCAATCGCCACGTCGATGATTTCGCCCGACACCGGCGCCTTCAGCGCAATGCCGGCCCCGGCCGTATCGCCCTGCCGTTGCTCGACCCGCCCGCGAGCGGCGCGCAACTCGCTTTGCGCGACGTTGAACTCCGCGCGTGCCTCGATCAGTCGGCGCTCGGGGACCGCGCCCTTTTCGACCAGCGCGGTCAAGCGATCGACGTCGCGGCGTGCCAGATAGAGCCGGCTGCGGGCGCTTTCCAGTTCGGCCATCAGCCGGCCGAAGTCGGTGCCTTCGCCCAACCGGGGGACCAGGTAGCCGAGCACGTCGCCGGCCTGCACATGCCGGCCCGCGCGCGGAACCTCGACCGCCGTGAAGTAGCCGTCGGCAGGCGCGACCACCTGCGCACTGCCGTCGGCGGGCGCCTGGACCCGGGCCACACCCGGTACCGATGCCCGCATCAACACCTCGCGTACCGCCTGGGTGGCGAACGGTACGCGCCATTGCTGTTCCTTGAGGTAGGTGATTTCGCCGGCAGGCGCCTCGCCGACAACGCGTGCGGCGCCCGGATCGGAAAATACCGGGAACTGGCCTAGCTCGTGCACAGTCCTCAAGCCCGGCGCCTCGACCTCGATACGCAACTCGAATTCGCCGGATTCGCGCGGCGTGACGGTGGGCGTGAACAGGCCGTCGCGCGCCGGCTGCTCGACCCGGAACCGAGCTGCGGTCTGGCCATCGCGCGCCAGCACCACATCGACCCGGCCGGCGCGCACCGGCTCGAAATCGCTCAGTCGCGTGACGTGCGCCGCAAAGCGCGAACCCCGGCCCGCGACCAACGGCGCGAATTCAACGAAAAGTTCGCTGTCGGCGGTGTAGTGAGTCACCACTTCGGCCGCTGTTTCCTCGGCAGGCGCGTGTTCGGCCTCGTCGCGGTCGTGCGCGTGGTCTCCGGTTTCCAGCGCGCCGCAGCCTGCCAGCAAGACCAGAGCGGCCAGCAGCAACAGATTTTTATCCATGCGGGTCGTGGTCTTCGCCATCGCCGTGATCATGAGCGTGCGGATCGGATTGCGCGGCGTCGTCGGCATCGCCGTGGTCGTGATGGCCATTGTCATGGTGCTCGTGATTGCTTCCGTCTTCGCCGACGGGCTCGTCGCCTGCCGATTCTTGCGGTTTCGCTTCTTCCGCCGTCGACTCGGCTTCATCACCGTAAAACGCCTGCGTTTCGCCCGAGGACTTTTCTGCGTGCGCATGGTCGCGGTCCGGCCCGTGATCGTGAGCCTCCCCGCTGTCGTGGGAAGAACTTCCGGAATCGTGACTGTGCGCTTCGCTTTCGTCGTGGGCAGGGTCGCCGCACGCGGCGAGCGACAGGACGGCGGCAAGGATGCTGGCGAGGATCAGGGCATGTTTCATTGGGCTTCTCCGGTCAGTTGCATCAATTCGATCGAGGCCACACGCGCCGCGTATGCCAGTTCGATGGCCTGCAGGCGCAGATCGAGTTCGGTCTGCCAGGCATCGAGCAGGTTCATGACATCGAGCTCGCCGGCACGATAGGAAGCTTCCGCGATCTCGGGCAGCGAGCCCGTGTCGCCTTCCAGCGCGGTGCGCGCGGCCAGCGCTGCATTGCGGCGCAGCGCCAGTTCATCGAGCAAGGCCTGCGCTTCGGCCTCCAGTCGCGCGATTGCCAGCGCGGCCTCGGCCGACTTCGCGCCGCCCCCGGCTTCGGCCGCCGCGCGGCGCTGGCGGCCGCGGTCGAACAACGGCACCTCGACACCGATCGAAAAAACCCCGCCGGTCTCCGAGATCGGGCCGTCCTCGAAGCGCCGGACGCCTACACCCAGCGTGACTTCCGGCCAGGCTTCCCGCCCCGCGGCGCGCGCGGCGAGCTGGTCGGCCTCGGCGCCGGCCTGGAGCCGCCGGACTTCCGGATGCGTTTTCAACGCGGCCAGTACGGCCGCGGCTTGGGGCGGATCGGCGGGCAACAGGTGGCCGGCCAACGTGCGCGGCCGGCTTTCAAGCAAACCGAACAGTCGCTTGCGCGCCGAATTCAGTTCGGCGTGACTTGCCGCCAGGCGGCCGTCGAGCAAGGATTGCTCGCGCTGTATCCTTAGCCGGTCGAAGCGCGACGCATCACCGGCGCGAACCCGCTCGGCCACCGCCTGGCCGAGTTCGGCCAACCGGCCGCGCCAGGTTTGCATGGCCTCGCTTTCCCTGCGGAGCTTGGTCGCCCGATAAAACGAAGCGCGAATGGTCTTGGCGCGCTGGCGCCGGATCAGGCTGATGTCTGCGGCAGTGACGCCTTCGGCGGCGCGAGCCGATTTGCGCATCAGCGAGTTTCGGCCGGTCAGGTCCAGCGGTTGGCGTAGCCAGTAGAAGCGGTCGGTATTGCCGCCGGGCAGGTCCAGCGATTCATCGATGAACTCGAATTCAGGGTTGTCTTGCAAACCGGTTGCGCGGGTTTGGTTGCGCGCTTGGTCCATCGAGACGTCGGCCCACTCGCGCCAGGCCGCAACTTCCAGGCCCAGTCGCACCGCCTCGTTCTCGGTAAGCGGTTGGGCGTGCACAGGGGCGGCCAATGCCAGCATCCATCCGGCAAGACAGGCGGCAACGATTCCTGGCCGAATCATCATCATCCCAACCAGCCAATAACGGTCTCGACTGCGTGGTGTTGGCTTGCCGCAGCCAACGTCACCAGACTGAGCCCTGCAATCAGCGACCATTCCAGCCAGCAGGAACTGCTCAATTCGCCCGGACCGTCGGCCAGACGACGAATCCGCCGGGCAACATCGCCCGAATCAGCGCCCATCGAATGCGCCTGCACCGATGATTCAGGCCGCTTGCCGCGCAGGATTTTAACCAGGGCCGATGCCAGGTCCAGTCCCTGGCCGTGCGCGGCAACAGTATCGTCGGCGCGTTCCTCTGCCGCCTGGTTCCAGTGGCGCAAGAGGCACCGCCCCGTTTGCGGCAGATGCAGAGAGGCAAGCAGGACGAGCATCAGCCTGCGCGCCAGATCGCCGGCACGCGCATGCGCGATCTCGTGGCGTACTACGGCCCGTCTTTCAGGCGGCGTCAGTTTGCGCAACAACCCTTTAGTCAGGACTATCCGCGGCTTTTGAATGCCAACAAGAAAAGCCCGCGGCGATTCCGAGTCGGTTCTGATCACGTGGCGGTCTGGCGGCGCGATGCGCGCGATGGAGTTCGTCAGCCGGGCCTGTCCATACAGGGGAAGCACCGCACGCACTAGTCCGACCATCGACAGCGCGCCGGCGACCAGCACCATTAGCGCCAATGGGCTCGCGTCAAACGCCGGGAGGTGGCGTAGGCAAAAATGCGGATGATGCAGACCGTGTGCCAGGCAATGGTCGTCGATCAGTCCCGCAAGCTTGAACAACGCCGGCAGGATGAGTGCGAGCATCGCGAGCAGTGACGCGGCGATCGGAAGCAGCGCGATTTGCTCGACCCGGCGGCAGCGCAGTCCGGGCGGAGTTTGGTCCAAAAATGAACTGGAAAGCAAAAAGCGGGCGCTCAGCGAGGCGACGAGCGTACCGGTGAACAGTCCGAACACGGCAACGATCGCCAATAGACTGGTCAAGCCGAGAAATGCTTCAATCACCTGTGCGCCCCTCCCCTGCCCGCCGCGCCACGATCAATTGCTCGAGTTCGTCCAGGGCGGCGTCGTCGAGTTGCGCCGCGGCATCGATCAGTGCCGCCACGGCGATCGCATTGTCCCCGGACAACCGGGTCGCGGCTTCGGAAACCATCGCTGCGAGCAGAGAGCCACAACTGACACACGCGGTGTAACAATATGCCCGGCTGATCTTCTTGCGGTCCAGGAGCTGCTTTGTATGCAGACGATCGAGCGTCGACTGAATGGTATTCAACGACACGCCGCGCGCCCGGCCGACTGCGTCGTGCACCGACTTCGCCGTGCCGGATTCGACCGTCCACAGATACTTGAGCAGGCACGCTTCGAGGTCCCCCAGGCGGGGTGCGGCTTTTGATTCCAGCGAAGACATGAGGGACCGCATCAGGAAAGGAGCGGGCAATATACAGGTGCTAAAACCGATTGACAATCGGTTTTAGCACTTGGCTAATTCGCCAGACCACACCAACCTGCACCCGCGTGTAAACGGTAGTCGTGCGTGAGCGGTATTCGATCAGGCGTTTTCTTCGAGCAGTGCCAGCAGGCCCTTGAGCAGCGCGACCGGCGCCGGCGGGTAACCGGGGATGTGCAGGTCCATCGGGATCACTTTGTCTACCCCGCCGACCACAGCGTAGCTGGCGGCGAAGCAGCCGCCGTCGCGCGCGCAATCTCCGGCAGCCACCACCCATTTTGGTGCCGGCATTGCGTTCCAGGTCCGTTCAAGCGCCTCGCGCATATTGTGGGTCACCGGGCCGGTGACCAGCAGCACATCGGCGTGACGCGGCGATGCGACAAAGTGCAGACCAAAGCGCTCGAGGTCGTACCAGGCGTTGCTCAAGGCCTGGATCTCCAGTTCGCAGCCGTTGCACGCTCCTGCATCCACCATGCGGATCACCAGGCTGCGGCCGGTGCGTCGGCGCGTGGTACTCTCCAGGTCCAGGGCCCTGGTGAGCTAGACCAGCTCGGCGTCATCGGCAACCGGTGCCGGCTTGGTGATCAGCGAGCGAAGCAGCGTTTTCAACAACAGTTTGCGCATTACAGATCGCGATCCGAATAGGAACAGTTGAAGGACTTGTTGCAAAGCGGGAAATCGGCAGGGTGTAGACCTCAAACTGACTTCAATCGGCGGCGCTTTGCCCCTTGGGTCTTCTGCCACAAAAACGCCATCAGGTTCGTTCTTCAAAGGCCAGTTCGCCCTGTGCCCCGGACGCTGGATCCCGGGCCGCGTCCTCCCTCGACACCAACGCGCTCACGCGTACGCCCAGCAGTCGCAAGGGTTGGTCCAATGGCGCCCGGCGCAGGCACTCCCGGCTCGCGGCCAGCAGGCCCGCGGGATCGTCGAGGGGCTTGCGCAGCGTAAGGTCGCGGGTCAGGGTACGGAAGTCCGCGTAACGCAGCTTGATACCCACGGTCGTTCCACGTACGTCCAGGGCCCTGAGATCGGCCGCCACCTGTTCGCAGAGGGCGGTGAGGATCCCCGTGAGCTGCGCTCGGTTGTGCTGCGGATGGAGGTCGTGCTCGAAGGTCGTTTCCCGGCTGACTGACTTGCGTTCGATTTCCGTGACCACCGGCCGATCGTCCCGCCCGTGGGCGGCCGCGTGCAGCCAGGCCGCGTAATTGCGCCCGAAGTGGGTCTGGAGCAGTCCGAGATCGGTTTGGGCGAGATCGCCAATGGTATGGATGCCCAAGGTCTCCAGCCGTTTCGCGGATTTCGGCCCGATACCATTGATCTTGTCTGCGTTCAGTGGCCAGATCCGTGTGGTCAGATCCTCCGGACCTACCAGCGTGAGGCCGTCCGGCTTGTCGAACTCCGAGGCGATCTTCGCCAGCAGTTTGTTCGGGGCGACCCCGATGGAGCAGGACAATCCTGTCGCGGTGCGTACTGCTTCCTTGAGCCTTCGGGCGATACCGGCCGGATCCAACCCCGGATCCAACCGATGCGTGGCCAGATCGATGTAGATCTCGTCGATCCCCCGATCCTCGATCTGCGGCGCGAGGGCTGCGACCGCGGCCTTGAAGCGCGCCGAGTAGTCGCGATAGGCGGTGAAATCGGCCGGCAGCAGAAACGCGTGCGGCGCGAGGCGGGCGGCGGTCATCAGCCCCATGCCGGAATGCACCCCCAGCGCACGCGCCTCGTAGGTCGCGGTGGTCACCACGCCGCGGCCCCGGTAGCCGCCCAGGCGGACAAACTGCCAGGTACCGTCCTTCCCCTTGACCGGCGGCTCTGCGCGACGCCCGCCGATCACGAGCGGCTGGCCGCGTAGCTGTGGGTAGCGCAGCAACTCCACGGACGCGTAGAAGGCATCCATATCCAGATGGGCAATGCAACGGTCCGGAAAGATCAGATCAGATTCCAATCGAGCCTCTTTCAGCCGACTTCCCGCTTCAACGCCCTCAGTTAAGCAGCGCCTGTTGACGGCTGTCCAAACCCGCATAAATGGCGAACAGGAGCGGCTTGGCCCGCAGCTTGGCCACAGTCGCAGCCATGACGTCCGTACCGGCGCCTGCCGGCCCTCTGCATCGTAGCGTGCTGCCGCCCCTCGGCTAGTGCGAGGCGTTTTCTTAGTGGCGATTCTTTTGGTACCTATTTCCTATCGGACATAAAAAAAGCACCGAGACTAACGTCTAAGTGCTTGTTTTTATTGGTCAGAGCGGGGAGATTCGAACTCCCGACCCCACAACCCCATGCCAGGCTCCGGCCTCTGCCTCGAGGAACTGCCGACGGAAGGGCGGCGCGGCGTACTTCTTATCAACCCAGGCGACTCCGGCCTTTCTGTCGAACCCATTGCCGGAGCGTTAGTAGATAATCGGGTAGATAATTCTTGATAAAAGTATCGGGTTAATCTCGTAACTGTCTGATTTTTATGGTGCCGGTGAGACGAATCGAACGCCCGACCTACTGATTACGAATCAGTTGCTCTACCGACTGAGCTACACCGGCGGTGTGGGGCCGATTATAGCGGGTCGGGGCGCTTTTGGGGAATCCTCCACGCCATCCGTGCTGGCGGCAGGGGTGGGGTTAACTCTCATGGCGATACGCGCCGCCCAAGATGATGAAAGAGGAGCGCGTATCGCCATGTTCGTTCCCTCACCCCATCCCTCTCCCAGAGGGAGAGGGGGCCGCTGTGTGCCTGCGGCACGTCTTTCACATTAACTGCGGATGTCGATAGGCACGAAGTCGCGGCGGGCGGCGCCCTGGTAGAGCTGGCGGGGACGGCCGATGCGCTGGTCGTCGCCGCCCATCATCTCCATCCAGTGGGAGATCCACCCCACGGAGCGGGCCACGGCGAAGATGACGGTGAACATGTTGAGGGGAACGCCGAGGGCCGTGAGGATGATGCCGGAATAGAAATCCACGTTGGGGTAGAGCTTGCGCTCGATGAAGTAGTCGTCCTTGAGGGCGATCTCCTCCAGCTTCAGGGCCACCTCGAACAGGGGCAGGTTGTGGGCAGCCATCTCGTCCAGCAGATCATGGCAGGCCTGGCGGATGATGGTCGCGCGGGGGTCATAGTTCTTGTAGACGCGGTGGCCGAAACCCATGAGGCGGAAGGGGTCGTTCTTATCCTTGGCACGCTCGATGTACTTGGGGATGTCACTGGGGTTCTTGATATCGTGAAGCATGCGGATCACCGCCTCGTTGGCCCCGCCGTGGGCCGGCCCCCATAAGGTGGCGATGCCCCCAGCCACACAGGCGAAGGGGTTGGCACCCGAGCTACCCGCCAGGCGCACCGTGGAGGTGCTGGCGTTCTGTTCATGGTCGGCATGGAGGATCAGCATGAGTTCCATGGCGCGGGCGGAGATGGGGTTCACCTTGTAGGCCTCCGTGGGCACGGCGAACATCATCATGAGAAAATTCTCGACGTAGTCGAGGGTGTTATCCGGGTAGTTGAAGGGATGCCCCTGGCCATACTTGAGCGAATTGGCGGCGATGGTGGGCATCTTGGCGATGAGCCGGTGGGCGGCCATCTCGCGATGCGCCGGGTCGTCGATATCGAGATCCTCATGGTAATAACCGGAGAGCGCCCCCACGATACCCACGAGGATGGCCATGGGATGGGCATCGTAACGGTAGCCACGATAGAAGCGCAGCAACTCCTCGTGGAGCAGGGTGTGATGGCAGATACTGTCCCGGAAGCCCTGGAGCTGCGCCGCCGTCGGCAACTCACCGTACATCAGCAGGTAGGACACCTCGATGAAATTGCTATGCTCCGCCAACTGGGCGATGGGATAGCCGCGATAGAGCAGGATCCCCTCTTCTCCGTCGATGAAGGTGATGTTGCTGGCGCAACTGGACGTGTTGACGAAACCCGGATCGTGGGTGAAGAGGTTGAGCTTCTTCTGAAGTTTGGCGATGTCCACCACCGCCGGCCCGTGGGTACCCTCGAGGATGGGGCAATCGATGCTTTCGCCGGTGCGGTGGTCGGTAATCGTTACCGTGTCGTTACTCATGACAGTTCCTCGACTCGGGTTGGGATGAGCGCTGGTTACCACCAGCCGTTCGTCTACACGACATCAGACATCGGCGCACAATAAAGCAGGTGGCTGCCACAGGGAATATCCGGTTCGATGGATGGCTTTGGAAGCCTGGAGTACGCCGCCGCCAGGGCCGGTTTTCCGGTGCATCTTCCTTCGACGCGCCCGCCTGCACGGGGACAGCACCGGCCTGTCGGAGTTCTCTCAGGCGCGAACACCGGTGGCCGGAACAAGGTGCGCGGGCCGTTCGCGCCCAAGGGCGCGCCTACACTTCCTGACGTCGAGTCACACGCCGTCCGGGGCGAAGACACCCTGCTCCACCCTGAGACCGTACTTGTCGATGCGGTAACGCAAGGTCTCCCGGGTGGTACCCAATGCCCGAGCCGCTGCGGTGACATTGTATCCCTTGCGGTCCAGGGCAGTCTGGATGATATAGCTGTCCATCTCGTCCAGGGTCATGGAGCCGTCGACGGGGATGACCACCCGCGAACCATCGGTTCGCGGAGCCCCACCGCCATCACCTCGCACCTCGCGGCCCAATTGCAACCACTCATCCGTGAGTTCGGGGCCCTCCGCCAGCAGCACCCCACGCTCCACCACGTTGCGCAGCTCACGGATGTTGCCCGGCCAATCGTAAGCCGCCAGGATATCGTAGACGCGGTCAGAGACACGCTCGACCCCATGCCCCGTGGCCGCGTTAACGTCCGCCATGAGCAAGGGCACCAGATCCTCCAGATCCTCCAGACGGTCGCGCAAAGGCGGGAGATCCAGAGTGAAGACGCTCAGGCGATGGAACAAATCGCTTCTGAAGGTCCCATCCCTCACCTGTTGCTCCAGGCCACGGTTGCTGGTGGCCAGCACCTGCACGTCCACGGTCACCGGCTTCTCGCCACCGACCCGCCTCAGAACCTGATCCTCGATGGCAGTCAACAGCTTGGCCTGGAGGTCGAGGTCCATCTCGCCTATCTCATCGAGAAAAAGGGTGCCCCCATCGGCCTGCTCCAGATAACCTACATGACGGCGGCTGGCCCCCGTGAAGGCGCCGGCCTCATGACCGAACAATTCCGATTCCAGCAGTTCCCGCGGCAGCGCGGCACAGTTCACCTCCACCAGGGGCCGGTCGGCGCGCGGGCCCGAGTGGTGGAGGATGCGCGCCACCAATCCCTTACCCGTGCCCGTCTCGCCGTTAATCACCAGGGCGCTCATGGGCACGCCCGCCAGTCGCCGGAGCAGGTCACGAATACGCCGGGCAGCGGTACTGCGCCCTGCGAAGG
This sequence comes from Gammaproteobacteria bacterium, assembly GCA_034522055.1. NCBI lineage: Bacteria > Pseudomonadati > Pseudomonadota > Gammaproteobacteria > Gammaproteobacteria bacterium. Next base: position 3,386,984 of record JAXHLS010000002.1, on the reverse strand, counting down.
CTGCGACGCCATAGCGCGGAGCGCCGGCGTCTTTGTGCAGGCGCAGGCTACGCTGGGTTCTGGCGGTGCGGTGGGAGGGCTCTTTGCCCAGGGGCGCCCGGTCTTCGATGAAGAGCAAGGAATCGGTCATGGTCACGCCTCCATGGATCATCCATGGGACCCTCTCCCTGGAATAGGAGAACGCCCCGCACACACGTAACCTTAAGGTGGGCATGAGGGCCTTTACATTGTCGTTTGTTAATGCGGCCATGGCTCGATTGCGGCCGTTACCCGGGTGCTCAGGGATCCCCGCATATCGGACCGGCCAGAATGAGGAGGCATGAAGGGTCCCGGGCGCGGGCCGACTCGCCCGGGAACACCGTTATCACTATTTACGGGGCAAAGAAACCGCGGCCCGGGGCAAAAGACCCGCGGGCGAGAACACTGGCGTCCCATGACAAGCATGGCGTGCTGGTCCGCTTCATGCATTAGACCTGCCACGGTAATGGACTCAATTCAGTTGGCAGATGCCTTTCCTTCGGGGTAATGCGCCCTCAGACCGACGGAGGTGGAATCATGCACGTACGAGACGTCATCACCCGTAGCCTCAAGACCATCGACAGCACGGCCTCGCTGCGTCAGGCCGCCACCATGATGCGCGAACTCGACGTCGGCGTCCTGCCGGTCAGCGAACGAGACGAGGTGGTGGGGATGATCACGGATCGAGACATCACCATCCGCGGCACCGCCACCGGAGCCGCGCCCGATGACACCCCCGTATCCCGCATCTACAGCCCGGGCGTGGTGTTCGCGCGGGAGAATGACGACATCGCCGAGGCAGCGGAGATCATGGAGGAAAGCCAGGTCAGACGATTGCTGGTGGTGGACCACGATGACCGCTGTGTGGGCATCGTCTCCCTCGGGGATCTGGCGCTGCGTGCGGGTGACGATGGACTCGGCGGTGAGATCCTGCAACAGGTGTCCAAGCCTCCCCGCTGAAGATCCTCGCCCCTTCTTTTAACGTGAAAGTCGCGAAGCACGAACTCCCCCTCTCCCTCTGGGACAAATCCGTCGGGAACGGATTTGAACGCGCCTCGGCGCGGCCCGCAGGGCGAAGGGCAGGATGCCCGGAGTACAGGGATGGGGTGAGGGAACGAACATGGCGATACGCGCTCCTCTGTCATCATCTTGGGCGGCGCGTATCGCCATGAGAGTTAGCGTAGATGTCGCTGGCTGCCATGGCCAGCGGGTTTGTAAAGTTCTATAGTCAAGACATCAACGAGATGCCAGGAATTCGTCATCTCCAGGACGGCCCATGGAAGGGCCGCCGCCGCGATCATGGGAGTGATTTATCATGGGATCGATTGATTTGGCAGAGCCGGTAAGGACATCTGCCGAACGGCCGAGGCCGATTTGATCCACGACGGGTTGAATAGCATTGCCTCAATCCTGTTCATCCAACCCATTCGACCATGTGTTCATGAACCACGACTTGCTCACCAACAGCCGAAGCGCCGAACTGCTGGAGGCACAGTACGAGGCATACCTCGATGATCCCACCTCGGTAAGCGCATCCTGGCGCAGCTATTTCGCTGCTCTGGAGGATAAGCCGCACCCGGGCCCTGCCTCGAAGCCCGCCGCCACCGGACCCGCGACACCTCCGGCCGTTCCCAAGGCACCGTCAGGCACGAAGTCCCTGCCCTCTCGCAAACGGCAGATCGCCGTGCTGCAACTCATCAACGCCTACCGTTTCAGCGGCCACCGGCGCGCCCGCCTGGACCCGCTGGGCATCGCCGAACGCCCGCCGGCGCCGGACCTGGACCTGGCCTACCACCGGCTGGATCAGTCCGACCTGGAGCGGGTGTACGACACCGGTTCCCTGGTGATGGAGCCCGGCCAACCCCTGGCGGCCGTACTCGAACACCTGAAGGCGGTGTACTGCGAGACGGTGGGTGCGGAATACATGCATCTCACCGATACCACCCAGAAGCGCTGGATCCAGCAGCATCTGGAGGGCGGACAGTTCATCCCGCCGTCACCCATGCGGCGCCACGTCCTCGAACGCCTGGTGGCCGCCACCGGCATCGAGGAGTACCTGCATACCAAGTACGTGGGTCAGAAGCGCTTCTCCCTGGAGGGCGGCGAGAGCCTCGTTCCCCTGCTCGACGGGCTCATCGAGGACGCCGGGGCCCAGGGCATCAGGGAGGCCATCCTCGGCATGGCCCATCGCGGGCGTCTCAACGTGCTGGTCAACATCCTCGGCAAGAGTCCACGGGACCTGTTCCAGGAGTTCGAGGGCCAGTTCGATGAGGCCAGCCATTCCGGCGACGTGAAATACCACAAGGGCTTCTCCTCCGACGTCGACACCCCGGGAGGCCCCATGCATCTCGCCCTGGCCTTCAACCCCTCACATCTGGAGATCATCAATCCGGTGGTGGAGGGCTCCGTGCGCGCCCGCCAGCAACGCCGCGGCGACCATAAGCGCAACCAGGTGCTCCCGGTGCTCATACACGGTGACGCGGCCCTGTCGGGACAGGGGGTGGTGATGGAAACCCTGAACCTGTCCCAGACCCGGGGTTATTCCACCGGCGGTACGGTGCATATCGTCATCAACAACCAGATCGGCTTCACCACCAGCGAGGCCCTGGACTCCCGTTCCACCTTCTACTGCACCGACGTGGCCAAGATGATCCAGGCCCCCATCTTCCATGTGAATGGCGACGACCCCGATGCCGTGGTGCGCATCACCCGCATCGCCCTGGCCTACCGCATGGCCTTCAACAAGGATGTGGTCATCGATCTGGTGTGCTACCGCCGCCACGGCCACAGCGAGGCGGACGAGCCCTCGGTCACCCAGCCCCTCATGTACCGCGCCATCCGCAAGCACCCCAAGGTGCGGGACATCTATCGGGACCGGCTGATGGCGGAGGGGGTGGTGGATGAGGCGGCCTTTCAGCGCATGACGGAGGAATTCACCGCCCGGGTGGAGTCGGGCAAGGTGCTGTCCCGCCCCATCCTCAACGATTACCGCACCACCTACGCGGTGGACTGGAACCGCTATGTGAGTGGGCCATGGAACGAGGAGGTGGACACCACGGTATCCCGCCGCGACCTGGGCCGCCTGCTCACGGAGATCACCGTCATCCCCGAAGGCTTCAAGGTCCATCCGGCGGTACAGAAGGTATTGTCGGCACGTCGCGCGATGGCCCAGGGAGAGCGGGCCCTGGACTGGGGGGCGGTGGAAATGCTGGCCTACGCGACCCTGCTGGAGAACGGCTTTCCCGTCCGCCTGTCGGGCCAGGACAGCAGTCGCGGCACCTTCTTCCACCGCCACGCCGTGCTCCACCACCAGGAGACCAACGAGCGCTACCTGCCCCTGCGCCACCTGGCCGAGAAGCAGCCCCAGTTCCTGGTCATCGACTCCCTGCTCTCGGAGGCCGCGGTCCTCGGCTTCGAGGTGGGCTACAGTGCCGCGGATCCCGAGACCCTGGTGATCTGGGAGGCCCAGTTCGGCGATTTCGCCAACAACGCCCAGGTGGTCATCGACCAGTTCATCAGCTCCTCCGAGGTCAAGTGGAGGCGCTACAGCGGGCTGGTGATGTTACTGCCCCACGGCTACGACGGCCAGGGGCCCGAGCACTCCTCGGCACGCCTCGAACGCTACCTGCAACTGTGCGCCGAGAACAACCTGCAGGTGTGCTATCCCAGCGTGCCCGCCCAGATGTTCCACATGCTGCGCCGGCAGATGCTGCGCCATTCCCGGCGCCCCCTCATCGTCATGTCTCCCAAGAGCCTGCTGCGTCACAAGCTGTCGGTGTCCAGCCTCGACGACCTCGCGGAACGCGGCTTCAGGCCGATCATCGACGAGGTGGATCAACTGCCGCCCGAGGCCGTGCGCCATATCCTGTTGTGCTCCGGCAAGGTCTATTTCGACCTCCTGACGGCACGCCGCGAACAGGACCTGAAGGACACCGTGGTGGTGCGCATCGAGCAGCTCTACCCCTTCCCCGAGGAGGCCGTGGTGGAGATGCTGGACCGCTACCCCAACGCCGTTCATGTGCGCTGGGTCCAGGAGGAGCCCTGGAACCAGGGGGCGTGGTTCTACATGTACCCCAACCTCAAGGTGTTCCTCTCCCCCGACCAGGGCCTCGACTGCACCACCCGGCCACCCTCCGCCTCGCCGGCGGTGGGTTATTACCACATCCACCTCCAGCAGCAGCAGCAACTGGTGGCCAAGGCTCTGGACTTCTCCGGCATCGAGCGCGGCGCCAGGGACGACAGCCAGCAGGCCCCGTACGAGGGCTCCACCTCTTCCGATCGACAGACCTCCTCACCCAATTGAAGGAACCCCACTCGTGTTGACAGAAATAAAGGTCCCGACCTTCGCCGAATCGGTATCCGAGGCCACCCTGATGGCCTGGCAGAAACAGCCGGGGGACACCGTGCAGCAAGGCGACCTGCTGATCGAGCTGGAGACCGACAAGGTGGTGCTGGAGGTGACCGCCCCCGGGGATGGAGTCCTCAAGGAGATCAAACACGCTGAGGGCGACGTGGTGGGCAGCGAGGAGGTGCTGGCGGTGCTGGACAGCGACGGAGCATCCGCCACGCGCCCCCAGGACAAGGAGCGGCCCATAGCCCGGGGCAAAGAGGCCCCGCTACGGGAGAAGGAGACCGATGCCGCCCCGCCCCAGGTCATGAGCCTGGATGAGGCCAGGCGCGAAGGCGTGGCCAGCGAACCGCCCGTGAGCCCGTCGGTGCGGCGGCTGCTGGCGGAGCACGGCCTCACGCCCCTGGACGTGGACGGCTCCGGCAAGGACGGCCGGATCCTCAAGTCCGACGTCCTCGACCTGGTGGCCCGCCGCGAGGCCGAGATGGCCGAAGGGCAGCCCCCCCCGGCAGAGCCGGCGTCCCCTGAGCCTCGGGCCGTTGTACCGCCCTCCCCAGGTGTGGGCAGCCGCGGCGAGCGCCGAGAGCCCGTCTCCAGGCTGCGGGCGCGGGTGGCCGAGCGCTTGGTGGAGGCCCAGCAGACGGCCGCCCTCCTCACCACCTTCAACGAGGTGGACATGGCCCCGGTGAAGGCCCTGCGCGCCCGCCACCAGGAGTCCTTCGAGGCACGCCACGGCGTCCGCCTGGGCTTCATGTCCTTCTTCGCCAAGGCGGCGGTGTCCGCCCTCACCCGCTTCCCCAAGGTGAACGCCTACCTGGACGGTGGCGACATCGTCTATCACGACTACTGCGACATCGGCATCGCCATCGGCTCCGAGCGGGGCCTCGTGGTGCCCATCCTGCGCAACGTAGAGACCCTATCCTTCGCCGCCATCGAGCAGGCCATCAACGCCTTCGCCGACCGCGCCGGGGACGGCAAGCTGGCCCCCGAGGATCTCATGGGGGGCACCTTCACCATCACCAACGGCGGGGTGTTCGGCTCCCTGCTGTCCACCCCCATCGTCAATCCGCCCCAGACCGCCATTCTCGGCATGCACAAGATCCAGGACCGCCCCGTGGCCCGGGACGGCGAGGTGGTGATCCGGCCCATGATGTACCTCGCCCTGTCCTACGACCACCGTCTCATCGACGGCCGCGAGGCGGTGCAGTTCCTGGTGGCCATCAAGGAGGCCCTGGAAGACCCAGTCCGCTTGCTGCTGGAACTGTAGGCCCGCGACCCACAAAATAAGGTGTCAGGAGCCTTTCCCTTAGCCTGGAAAGGGTTCCTGACACCCTTATTCGGCTGCGGCGCCACCACTCCGCGGCTGGAAATCGCGGGGGGATCCAGAGGAGAATCGGTCCACTTAGCCAAATACTCCGCGCGCCCTTCCCACAGCCGCGGGGAGGCGGCCATCCATAAACCCACCGCTGGAACCACCATGACCGACACCTTCCATAGCCGCACCACCCTTCCCGTGGGCGATACCGATTACGAGATATGGAGCATCCCGGCCCTGGACGGGCGCTTCGACGTGGCCACCCTGCCCTTCTCCCTCAAGGTGCTGCTGGAAAACCTGCTGCGCCACGAAGACGGAGTAAGTGTGCGGGCCGCCGACATCGAGGCCGTAGCCGCCTGGGACCCGGCGGCGGAGCCCGCCAGCGAGATCGCCTTCACCCCCTCGCGGGTGATCATGCAGGACTTCACCGGCGTGCCGGCGGTGGTGGACCTGGCGGCCATGCGGGACGCCGTGCAGCGTCTCGGGGGCGACCCCGCCCGCATCAACCCCCTGTCCCCGGCGGAACTGGTCATCGACCACTCGGTGATGGTGGACAGCTTCGGCTCCGCCACCGCCGCCGAAGACAACGCCACCCGGGAGTTCGAACGCAACGGCGAGCGCTACGCCTTCCTGCGCTGGGGCCAGAAGGCCTTCCATAACTTCCGCGTGGTGCCGCCGGACACCGGCATCGTCCACCAGGTGAACCTGGAGCACCTGGCGCGGGTGGTGTTCGACGATGCCAGCGACGGCGGCCACCGCGCCTACATGGACACGGTGGTGGGCACCGATTCCCACACCACCATGATCAACGCCGTGGGGGTGCTGGGCTGGGGGGTGGGCGGCATCGAGGCCGAGGCCGCCATGCTGGGCCAGCCCATCACCATGCTCATCCCCCAGGTGGTGGGCTTCCGCCTCACGGGGCGCCTGCCGGAGGGCGCCACCGCCACCGATCTGGTGCTCACGGTGGTGCAGATGCTCAGGGCCCACGGCGTGGTGGGCAAGTTCGTGGAATTCTTCGGCGACGGCCTGGACCACCTGCCCCTGGCGGACCGCGCGACCATCGCCAACATGGCCCCGGAGTACGGCGCCACTTGCGGTATCTTCCCCATCGATGCCGAGACCTTGCATTTTCTGCGCCTCACCGGCCGCGACGAGTCCCACGTCGCCCTCATCGAGGCCTACGCCCGCGCCCAGGGCATGTTCCGCACCACCGGCGCGCCGGAGCCCCGCTACAGCGACCTGCTGGAACTGGACATGGGGACCGTGGTGCCTTCCCTGGCCGGCCCGCGCCGGCCCCAGGACCGGGTGGCCCTGGGCGATATGAAGCAAACCTTCGAGACGGCCCGTACGGAACTCACCGCGGGGCGCGAGGGCCCCGGCAGCGCCCCCCTCAAGGGCAATGGCGAGCTGCGGGACGGCGCGGTGGTCATCGCCGCCATCACCAGCTGCACCAACACCTCCAACCCCTCGGTGATGCTGGGGGCCGGCCTGCTGGCCCGCAAGGCCCGGGAGCGGGGCCTGACGGTGCCGCCGTGGGTCAAGACGAGCCTCGCCCCCGGCTCCCTGGTGGTCACCGAATACCTTAAAAAGGCCGGCCTGCTGGAGGACCTGGAGGCCCTCGGTTTCCATGTGGTGGGCTACGGCTGCACCACCTGCATCGGCAACTCGGGGCCCCTGCCCGCGGCGGTGTCCGGCGCCATCGCGGCAGGAGACCTGGCGGTGGCCTCGGTGCTGTCGGGCAACCGCAACTTCGAGGGCCGGGTGCACCCGGAGGTGAAGATGAATTTCCTGGCCTCGCCGCCCCTGGTGGTGGCCTATGCCCTGGCCGGCACCGTCGACACGGACCTCGACCGCGACCCCATCGGCCACGACACCGAGGGCCAGCCTGTGCATCTGCGGGACCTGTGGCCGAGCCAGGCGGTGATCCAGGACACCATGGCGGCGGCCATGAATTCCGCCATGTTCCGCACCAGCTACGCCGAGGTGTTCGCCGGCGATTCCCGCTGGAATGCCATCGAGACCCCGGATTCCGACCGTTACGATTGGAACGACGATTCCACCTACGTGCGCAACCCGCCCCACTTCGAGGGCATGACCATGGAGCCGCCACCCATCGCCCCCGTGGCCGGGGCGCGGGTGCTGGCCCTGCTGGGGGATTCCATCACCACCGACCACATCTCCCCGGCCGGCGCCATCAAGGCCGACAGCCCGGCCGGCGAGTATCTCCAGGCCCACGGCGTGGCGCCGCGGGATTTCAACTCCTATGGCTCGCGGCGGGGCAATCATGAGGTGATGATGCGCGGCACCTTCGCCAACATCCGCCTGCGCAACCGCCTCGCCCCCGGCACCGAGGGAGGCTGGACCCGCCATCAACCCTCCGGCGACGAGATGACCATCTACGACGCCGCCATGCGCTACCAGAGTGAGGGCGTACCCCTGCTGGTGATCGCCGGCAAGGAGTACGGCACCGGGTCGTCCCGGGACTGGGCGGCCAAGGGCACCCGGCTGCTGGGGATACGAGCGGTGATCGCCGAAAGCTACGAGCGCATCCACCGCTCGAACCTGGTGGGCATGGGGGTGCTGCCCCTGGAGTTTCTGCCGGGGCAGAGTGCCGCAGAAGTCGGCCTCGACGGCAGCGAGACCTACACCGTGGACGGACTGGAACCCGGCGCCCGCGAGATCAAGGTGACCGCCGTCGCCACGGATGGCCGGGAACTCACCTTCAATGCCAGGGTGCGCATCGACACCCCCAAGGAGTGGGATTACTACCATCATGGTGGGATCCTGCACTACGTGCTGCGCCAGCTCGCCGCCTGATCCGGAAAAAGAGGCGGAGTGTTAGACTATTGGTATCAGCCGGGCGAAGACCCGGGGACAATAGCCGCGCCATGACAGCCTGGAGGGCCGTAGTCCGGCCCCGTCAGGCCCGGCACTTTTCGACTACAAGCAGGGAGGCCACCCCCGGGGAACCGGGGGGTCGGGCGTGGGAACGCCACTACGGGGCCGTTTCCATCAACCATGACGTCACCAGCCAGTCCACCGTTCCATTGAAAGCGAACGGCTCGACACCACCGGGATCCGGGACCGGGGCGCGGCCCTACGGCACCTGGCCGTCTCCCATCACCGCCGCCAGCATCGTGGCCGAGACCATCGGCATCGGGTCACCGTCAGTGGACGGGGACACGCCCTATTGGCTCGAATCCCGGCCCGCCGAAGGCGGGCGCAATGTAGTGGTCACGCGGGATCCCGCGGGCAACAGGCGGGATGTAACGCCTGCCGGCTTCAGCGTTCGCAGCCGCGTCCACGAGTACGGCGGCGGCGCCTTCGCCGTCTACCGGGGCATCGTATTCTTCTCCAACGACGCCGACGGCCGCCTCTACTGCCAGGCGCCGGATGCCGCCCCCCGGCCCCTCACACCCGAGGGCCCGTGGCACTATGCCGACCTGGTGGTGGACGCCCCCCGCCGGCGCCTCATCTGCGTGCGGGAGGACCACGGCGGCGACGGCGAACCCGTCAACACCCTGGTGGCCGTGGTCTGGGGGGGCGAAGATGCCGGCAAGGTGCTGGTGGCGGGCCACGACTTCGTGGCCTCGCCGCGCCTCAGCCCCGACGCCCGCCGCCTGGCGTGGATAAGCTGGGAACATCCCCGCATGCCGTGGGACGGCTCCCAACTGTGGTTGGCCGGCATCCACGAGGACGGCACCCTCGGCCCACCCCAGCCCGTGGCCGGCGGCGAACACGAGTCCATCTTCCAGCCCGCCTGGTCACCCCGGGGGCAGCTCCATTTCGTCTCCGACCGCACGGGCTGGTGGAACATCTACCGCTGGGAGGAGGTCCACGCCGAGCCCCTGTTCGATGCGCCGGCCGAGTTCGGGCTGCCACAGTGGGTGTTCGGCCAGTCCACCTATGGCTTCACCGCCGGCGGCCAGGTGGTGTGCATCTATACCATGGACGGCGAATGGTTCCTGGCCCGCATCGATGGCGACGGCACCCTGTGGGACATCCCCGTCCCCTACCGCCACATGCACGGTGTCGCCGGCGCCACCGATGGCGCCTGCCTCATCGGCGGGGCACCCGACCGGCCGGACGAACTGGTGCGGGTGGAACCGGAGTCCGGGCACGTGGAGGTGGTGGCCCGGGCCGGTGCCCTGGACATCCCTGCCAGCTACATATCCGAGCCCACGGCGGTGAGCTTCCCCACCGGCAGCGACGAGACGGCCCACGGCTTCTTCTATCCTCCCCGGAACGACGACTGCAGCGCCCCGGCGGGCGAACTGCCGCCCCTCATCGTACGCATCCACGGCGGCCCCACCGCGGCCGCCACCCTGACCCTGCGCCCGGACTACCAGTACTGGACCAGCCGCGGCTTCGCCATCCTCGACGTCAACTACCGCGGCAGCACGGGCTACGGCCGCGCCTACCGCCAGCGCCTCTACGGCGGCTGGGGGGAGGTGGACGTGGAGGACTGCATCGCCGGCGCCAGCCACCTGGTGTACAAGGGCTGGGTGAATCCCGAACGCCTCATCATCCGCGGCAGCAGCGCCGGCGGCTATACCATGCTGGCGGCGGTGACCTTCCAGGACTTCTTCAAGACCGGGGCCAGCCTCTACGGCATCAGCGACCTGGAGACCCTGACCCGGGACACCCACAAGTTCGAGTCCCGCTACCTCGACCAACTGGTGGGGCCCTATCCCGCCGCGCGCCAGCTCTACCACTCCCGCTCGCCGCTGTATGCCGCTCACCGCATCACCGTCCCCCTCATCTTCCTCCAGGGCCTCGAAGACAAGGTGGTGCCACCGTCCCAGGCCGAGGGCATGGTGGCGGCTCTGAAGAAGGCGGGCACCCCGGTTGCCTACGTCACCTTCCCGGACGAGCAGCACGGCTTCCGCCAGGCGGCCAACATCCAGCGCGCCCTGGAATCGGAGCTGGCCTTCTACCTCAAGGTGTTCGGCCTACGTGGCGCCGACACCCTGCCGGAGATCGAAATCCACAACATGCCGGCCTGAGGGGTACGGCGGCGGGCTTCCGATATGCTGCAGCCATGGGCCATACTGGGCCATACCAACAGCAACGGCCGGGCCTGCCCACCCTGCGGCCTGCCAGCCGCCTCCTTGGATAACTACAGCGAGGTTCCACCATGCCGGTACGCCTCATCATCACCGTAATGGTCCTGGTATGCGGTCTCACCGCCCATGGCGCCGACGACCCCGACCAGGGTCTGCTCTCCTTCGACGATAGCCCCGGCGACTTCAATCTCCAGAAACCACCCTGGTTCAAGATGAGCCTGCTGGAACTCGGCCACGATCTGGAGGAGGCCCTGGACAAGGGCAAGTCGGGCCTCATCATCTATTTCCACCAACCCGAGTGCGCCTACTGCAAGACCATGCAGGAGGTGAATCTGTCCAAGCCCGACCTGGTGCACTACGTCACCAGCCACTTCGATGTCATCGCCCTCAACATCTTCGGCGACGAGGAACTCACGGATCCCCAGGGCAACACCCTGACGGTGAAGGAATACGCCATCCGGGAACGCACCCATTTCACTCCGTCGCTGATCTTCTACGGCGCCGACGGCAGCCAGGCCCTGAAACTGAGGGGCTACTACCCGCCCTACAAGATGCGCGCCGCCCTGGAATACGTGGCCGACGGCCACTACCAACGCATGTCCTACCGCGACTATCTGGCCCGCGCCGAGATCCTGGTGCCCATCGAGGACGACGAACTCATCCCGGACCCCCTGTTCAGCGACCCGCCGTACGCCCTGGACCGCTCCCGCTTCGCCGCCCCCGAGCCCCTGCTGGTGATCTTCGAACAGGCCCGCTGTCATGCCTGCGACGTCCTCCACGCCGAGCCGCTACAGGATGCCAGGGTGCGGGACAAGCTGGAGGGCTTCGAGATCGTGCAGCTCAGCATGTGGGACGACGAGACCCCGGTCCTCACCCCCGGCGGCCACCGCACCACGCCCTTCCAATGGGGACGCGATCTCGAACTCTTCTACACCCCCACCCTGGTGTTCTTCGACGAACACGGCAGCGAGGTGATACGCGTGGATTCCGTCATCCAGTTCGACCGCCTGAACAATGTTTTGGACTACGTGCTGAAGAAGGGCTACCTGGAGGAGCCCCTGTTCCAGCGCTGGCGGCGCGCCCAACAGCTGCCCTAAGCCGCCATCACGTCACGACGGCCATGGCCTCGTCGTAGCTCAGAAAGCGGAAGTCCCGCTGCAGCAGGGCGCGGAGCTGGTCGCTAAGCGGCAGCTCCAGGTCGCGGGGGTGGATGCCGATGCGCAGGGGCCGGCGGTGGGCAAGGGCCACTTGGGCCCGGTTCCAGGACCGCAGGAATGCGGCCCGTAGGGGGGTATCCGCCTCGAAGCCCGCCAGAGGCAGCGGCCGCAAGCGGCCCGAGGCCACCTCGACCACGCCGCGCGCCACTTCGATGTGGGCGAAGGGCAGCCGCTGGCGCTGCGCGGCCGCCAGCGGGCCCAGCGCCCAGGCCGGGGGCACGTAGAGGGTGGGAGACGGCAACCCATGGGCCGCGAACCAGCCATAGGAGCGACACATCAGGGCGCAGACGCCGGCACCGTCGAGGGCCAGGTGCTCGGCCACGTCGCGGGACACCACGGCCCCATGCAGGCGGTGGTAGAAGCCGCCGAAGCACTCCACCCGGTGGCTCCAGCCGTGGGCCGCCAGGGGGTAACCGGCCGCCGCGAGCCGCCCCAACCGCCGCAGCGGGTCATCCTCCCAACGCCTCCCTGGGACCACCAGCAGGGTAGGCGGCGGCACCCCTAGGCCCTCGGCCAGGGCCAGCACTGCCTCCACCCGCCCGAGGGTCTCCGGCATGACGTCGTGCACCGAGACCACCGCCGCCGGTCGCCCCGCCGAATCAGTCACGGGGCCCCCGCCCGTAGCGCTCCACGAAGTCCAGCCATTGCATGAGGGTGTGCTGGTTGAGGGCCTCGGCGGCCTTCCGCGCCGCCGCCGCCTTGGTCGTCCATACCTCCGCGGGCAGGGCCGCCAGTTCCACGAGGGCGGCGGTCACGGTATCCCCCGCGGCCAGCGGAAACAGGGCCTCGCCCAGGATGGGCCAGTGGTGAATGCCGGCGCTCTCCGCCACCAGTGCCGGACGCCCCCGGGCCATGGACTCCAGGGCGACGGTGCCGAAGGTCTCCATGTGGGAGGGCAGCAGCAGCAGGCTCGAGGCGTCCATCTCCGCCCGCAGGGCGTCGCGGCTCAGCCACCCCGTCAGCCGCAGGTTGGGCAGCTGCGCGGCGGCCTTCTCCAGTTCCCGGCGCAGGGGCCCGTCGCCGGACATCACGAAACGCAGCCCGGGCAGGGCGCGGCTGGCCTCCAGGATCTCGGAGAGGTTCTTTTCCGGGGCCAGGCGGCCAGCGAACAGCACCTGGCGCAGGCGCGGCGGCGGCGGCAGCGGCGGAGTGTCCAAGAAGGCACGGGCCAGAGGCGTACCCATGACGTCCACCCGGCGCGCCCCCAGGCGCTCCACGGTGGCGCGCAGGGCATCGTTGTTCACCAGCACGGCGTCGCTGTTGCGGCATAGCAGGTGATTGACGCGTTCCAGGTAGCCCTGGGCCAGTCGCACCGCCACGGTGCCGCCGTAGAGTTCAGCCAGCCCCTCGAAATGGGTGTGGAAGGCGGTGAGGAAGCCGCAGCCGCGGCGTCGCGCATGGTAGAGGCCGAGCAGGCCGAAGGGGCCCGGGGTCACCGCGACGATGAGGTGGGGCCGCAACCCCTTGAGCTCCCGCCCGATACGCATCACGTTGGGGGTAATGAGCTTCTGGGTGGAGTCGCCGGGCAGCGGCAGGGCGAGTCCGAGCAGGCGCCGCTTAACCGCCGGCCGGAAGAGCCGGAGCGCCGCCAGCCTCGGTCCCAGCTGCACCGCCAGGTCCTCGTAGTAGGCGCCGGCGCCGTTGCGCTCCGGCAGGGCGTCGGAAAAGATAGCCACCCGCAGCCGACCTGCCTCGCGGCGGGCCGGCAGCGTCAAGGCGCCCGCGGAGCCGTCTGGCTCGTCATCAATCGCGCGGCTCATTGCTCGGCTCATTGTTCGGCTCATGGTCCAATTCATGGTCCAACTCATGGTCGAACTCACGGCCCAGCGGGGCCATGCCGTTGATCAGGTCGTGGTGCAGGCGGGCGACTACCGGGCCCGGATCGGGGTCCTCACCGCCGGTCACCGGCGGGTGACGATGGCCCCTGTCTTCACCATCCCCCGTCCGGCGCTTTGCTACTTCCAGGGCCGCCTCCAGGGCTGCCTCCAGGGACGGGACCACCGGCACCCCCAGCCGCGCCAGTGCCCCTTCCAGCTCACCCCGGGGCGCCGCCCGCAGCCGCCCCTGGTCGATCACCGCGAGGCGCCCGGCGGGAAGCCGCTGCCCACAGTCCCGCAGCACTACGTAGGCGTGGGTGACATTGGCCTTCAGCCCACGTGCCACGGCATCGGCCGCCGGCAGGGTGCCGAATAACGCCAGGCCGCCTCGCAACGCCCCCAGCTGGGAGCGTAGGGCCTCCACCGGCTCGCGCACGCAAACCAGGAAGCGGGCGTCGGGGAAGCGCGTGGCCAGTTCGGGGAGCCAGGAACCGAAGGCCGCGTTCTTGGAAAGCAGGCGGCGGCCCGGCGGCGCCGCATAGAGGTGCTTCTGGAGGCAGGCCCGGTAGAAGTCGACGAGCACCCGCCGCTCCGGCGCCGGCAGCTCTTGCAGGCGCCCCAGGCGCCACAGCGAAGGGCTGGCGGGGAACGCCAGCACCAGGATGAAGCAGCCCCCCGCCGGCAGCAGGGTCAGATAGTCCTCCTCCGCCGCCTCCAGGCCCACCTCGTGGATGGCGGCCAGTCCGCCGGTAAGGCGCCGCGTGACGGCCTCGGCCAGGTGCCACAGGGGACGCCCCAGCAGCCCGTCCAGCCGGGCGATGCCGCGGAGCAGCCGGCGCTCGCTTACCGAGGGTGCAAACAAGGCTTCCCAGGTGCGGAGGGTAGTGAAGCTCGCCTCGTCCCCGGCCAGTGCACGGTGGACAAAGGTGGTGCCGCTGCGCGGGATACCGGTGATGAACAGCGGCGCCGTCACGGGGGCATTGCGGTAGCCGGGGAAAAGCAGTTCATCCGCCACGAAGCCCAGCCAGTGTGCCGCCTGAAGCAGGGCGTAAGCCGGCAGCAGGAGAGCCAGCACCAGCAACCGGTAAGGAGTGAGGGGTGCCACCTGCCGCCCCCGTGGACCAAGGGCCTCGCGGAGCCAGCGGCCGTGCAAACGCAGGCTGAGGATGAAGGCTTCACGCATTGGAAGAGGGGTTGCGTCAACGACGGTGAGGATCGCCAGTCAGCTTATCATCTTCGGGCAGCCCGCACCCCGGGTGGGGAATGCCGGTACACCATGGTGGGGAGGCAGCCGCCCCGGTGCAGCCAACCACGGTGACCGCCGCTGGTTTCCGTCATAGACACGGGGACACGCCCCGAGCCGCGCGCGCCATGGCCCGCGCCCGCCCGGTGGTGGTGACCAACCTCTCCCGCGGGCTGCTGATCACCGTCATCGGCGTCGCCGGGCCGTTGCTCGGCTAAGCCGCGATTCGGAGCCCGCTGAAACGCATTCTTACGTTTGGCTCGTGCGCAGAATCTGTGGGTGAATGTTGCGCTCGCGGCGAGCGCTAAGCATATCATGCACACGGATAAATGATGGCGGCGTGGCACACCTTCGGGTTGGTTTTTCCGCAACGAACCATAGGCTCTCGCCAAGACAAGGGATAGGGGGAGATGACGGAAGACGCGACGGGGAGGCCGATGGTTGACAATGCGGTGAAAATTCATCAACTCGTCGGGGTTCGAAGGATGCCGACAAAGGAGATTCTCGCTGAAGCAGCCGAGTTAAGCGCCTTGTTGGGCTTCGCCGTTTTCTCGATCTTTGTGTAGCTTCGTCGCCAGTTCCACGTATCGATCATGAGAGAGTCTCGCATCCAGTTGAGGGGCTGCTTCATTTGTTAACCATTTCTTTAAATTACGCAGATTGAATGTATCCATAGATAAAGCAGCTTGTTCCGTCAAGCTGTCAACTTTTCCTAAGGGATCGTTCTGCTGACCTGCATACGTTGTTATATCTTCAATAAACGTCACACGAAGCATCACCAATGACCATGCAGTTAAATCAGATTGCCTAGCTAGATTTGTTGCCCCAACACTCCGTAAATCTTCGACCTTAATTTCTGGCATATCTGCCAATCGCCCCCTGCTCCACCAATACATGTGCAGACCACTAGTCCACTTTCCGTTTCTTGACATACAGTTGGAAACATACGCACGACCAAGGCTTAGCATTGCTAACTCGGCCCGAGCGCCAGGCAACGCCTTTAATTCAGCAAGCGACTCAATAGTTGATCCGAGTTCGCCATAATCTAATGCCGCGCCGGCCACAGCGTCTTTTCTTAGATGAATTTTATCTTTATCACTGTCCGATACATCAGGCTCACAGCACTCGGCGTCTACTATTCGACTTACACATTCGCTCGTGTAGTGTTCATGATGAACGATTGAAATTTCTTTTGCTCGGTTAACTGAGAGGTCTTTTCTTAAATGCAATCCGCAGGTAGTACCATCTGCAACGTTTAGTATTTTTTTATGCCTAGAACAATATCCGACAGCCAAGCCGAGCGCCCCGTATTGAAGCCCGTTAAACCAACAGTTTTGACAAGAGTGAAGTCTCATGATTTCTCAAATATCTTTTTGATGACAGGCGCAGGTTCTCCTATTCCGCGAAAATCGAGCAAGTGTTCTCCCCATTGCTCCACGTAACGGCGTGCCTGCATAACTTCAAATGCATTTAGCCATTTAGCTTTTCCTTTCCCGTTCCCCTTTATTAAGGATAATAGCTCTGCCCGACTAATATGCCCAACTGCTTCTGCTTTTGCGATTTTCACAAGCGTCTGCCAAACAGCGCCATTTGAAAACTTTTCAGCCAATTCGAATTCTTCTGAGGTGGACAACTATGGCGTTTCTCTTCCGGGGTCTTCAAAATACATAACGTGACGCACTATCGAATCATCTGCATCCGGTCTCGGCACGCAGACTGACTGTCTCCCGTCACCTCTATAGAGTGGGTCTTTCGACGCCTTCCATTTTTTCTTAGTTGCCATCTATTAACTCTGCGTGTACTTGTAGCCCAACCATGCATCGACTGACCCGTATAAACGGCCGAAATCGGTGGCGGGTCCGCATATGCCGCCTTCTCTTCATTGCCCGTCCACTTGACTGCGAACGCCTGCGGGCTCTCGGTTCAGTTCGAGTAGGTGGGTTTCACCCACCTCCCACTCCCTCGCTCGTCAAACCTCCTGCCGCCCGCTGAAGGCGTGGGAGAGGGTGCCGCTGTCCACGTATTCCAGCTCGCCACCCATGGGCACGCCGTGGGCGATGCGGGTGGCGCGCACGCCGCATTCGCGGGCATATTCACTGATGTAGTGGGCGGTGGCCTCGCCTTCCACCGTCGGATTAGTGGCGAGGATGATCTCGCGGATACTGCCGTCGGCGAGACGGGCTTCCAGGCGGTCGAGGCCCAGATCTTCCGGGCCGATGCCGTCCAGGGGGGAGAGATGGCCCATGAGGACGAAATAACGACCGCGGAAATCCGTGGCCTGCTCGATGGCGGCCACGTCCGCGGGGGATTCCACCACGCACAGCAGGCCGGCGTCCCGCCGGATGTCGCTGCACAGGGTGCACACCTCCTGTTCCGACAGGGTGCGGCAGACGCTGCAGTGGCCGATATGCTCCATGGCGGCGGCCAGGGCGCTCGCCAGGCGGCGCCCGCCGTCACGGTTGTGCTGCAACAGGTAGTAGCTCATGCGCTGGGCCGACTTCGGCCCTACCCCTGGCAGCACCCGCAGGGCCTCCACCAACTTGTCCAGCAGGGGACTGCCACTCATTTGCGGTACCCCACCATACTAGAAAGGCAGCTTCATCCCCGGCGGCAGGTTGAGCCCGGAGGTGACCTCGGCCATGTGCTCCTGCACCGCCGTCTCCACCTTGCGCACGGCATCGTTCACCGCCGCCGCCACCAGGTCCTCCAGCATCTCCTTGTCGTCGCCCATCAGAGCGGGATCGATGGTCACGCGCTTGACATCGTGGCGGCCATTCATCACCACTGCCACCATGCCGCCACCGGACTGGCCGGTGACCTCCACGTTCACCAGTTCCTCCTGGGCCTTCTGCAGGTTCTCCTGCATCTGCTGGGCCTGCTTCATCAGGTTGCCCAATCCGCCTTTCATTGCTCACCTCGTGGGCGGTCAGTCCGCCGGTTTGATTGAGTCATTCACCACCACGGCCCCCAGGGCTTCCTGCATGTGCCGGATATTGGGGTCGCGCTCGATGGTCTGTTCCGCGCTGCGCTGGCGCTCGCCGGCGCGACGACTGCGGACGGATGCGGGCGTCTCGCCGTCGAGGGTACCGAACTCCACCGCCAGTCTCAGCGGGCGGCCGATCCAGGCGCCCAGGGCTGCCGCCACCTGGCTCTCGCGCTCCTTGCCGTGGAGATGGCGATGGCCGTGGTCCAGCAGCACATGCACCGTATCGCCTTCCAGCCCCTTGAACTGCATGTTGTAGAGCATCTCCCGGGCCAGGCCCTTGATGTCCAGAGCGGCCACGGTGTCCGCCCAGGTGGCGGCGGCCAGTTGGTGCCCTGCGGTGTCGGCGACCGCCGCTGGCCCGAGCGCCCCGCTCGGTGCCGGCTCGGGAGACGGGGTGGCGCGGGCCTGAGGCTGCCGGCCCCGATCCGCGGGCTCGCGGGGCGGGGTGGGCGGCGCAGCCGCCGGCAGGGCCACCGCCTCGGCCGGCCTAAAGGCCAGCATACGCAACAGGGTCATCTCCATGCCCGCCCGATGGTCGGGCGCATAGGGCAGGTCGCGGCGGCCGTGGACGGCCACCTGATACCACAGCTGGATATCCTCCGGGCTCATTGTCCCGGCCAGGGCCGTCATGCGTTCCTGCTCCAGGTCCTCTGCCACCGCCTCGGCACCCACCACCTGGATCACGGCGATGCGCTGCAGCACCGTGGCGAGTTCCGCCAAGGCCCCATCGAGGTCCTGGCCCATGGCCGTCATCTCCGCCACCTGCCGGAGCACACCCGCCCCGTCCGCGGCCGCCAGGGCTTCCAGCACATCCAGTACCCGGCCGCGGTCCAGGGTACCGAGCATCTCCCGCACATCCGCCTCCACCAGGCGGCCGTGACCGAAGGCGATGGCCTGGTCCAGCAGGGACAGGGCATCGCGCACGCTGCCGTCCGCCGCCACCGCCAGGAGCTGGGCCGCGCCCGGCTCGGCCTCGATGCCCTCGGCGCGGACGATACGCGTCACCTGTTCGGCGATCTCGGCGGCAGCCAGCCCCTTGAGGTTGAACTGCAGGCAGCGGGACAGGATGGTCACCGGCACCTTCTGGGGATCGGTGGTGGCCAGCAGGAACTTGGCGTGGGGCGGTGGCTCCTCCAGGGTCTTCAGGAGGGCGTTGAAGCTGTGGTTGGAGAACATGTGCACCTCGTCGATGAGGTACACCTTGTAGCGGCCTGAGGCCGGCGCGTAGGGCACGTTGTCCAACAGCTCCCGGGTCTCGTCCACCTTGGTACGGGAGGCCGCGTCCACCTCGATGAGGTCCACGAAGCGGCCCTCGTCGATGCTGCGACAGGCCTGGCATTCACCGCAGGGATGCGAACTGACACCCTCCAGGCAGTTGAGGCACTTGGCGAGGATGCGGGCGATGGTGGTCTTGCCCACCCCGCGGGTGCCGGTGAACAGATAGGCATGGTGCAGGCGGCCGCTGTCCAAGGCGTTGGTGAGGGCGCGCACCACGTGGCCCTGCCCCACCAACTCGTCGAAGGCGCGGGGCCGCCACTTGCGGGCGAGGACCTGGTATGTCATGCGGGGTGAATCATGCCAGGTGGATCATGTCCGGAACATCATGCAACAGGGCGATCCTCGTGGGCCGGTACGCCGGTGGTGAATCGGGGCGCGGTCATGTCGGGAAAGGGTGATTCTAACCGTTGCGGGGGGGATGAGAAATCCGCGAGCCGGACCTCGAATAGGGTGGCGACCCACGCCAGCCACACCCCGGCACACGCATCGACCGCTGCCGCTGCTCCCTTCCGGGTCTGACGGGGTTCACGATCTAGCGTTGCGAGGGGACCAACGCGGGCCACCATTGAACGGGCGATTCTATCACAGCCGGCCGGTCCGCGAGGAACCTGCCCAGGGGCCGCGCCGGCCGGGGCGTACAGCACAAACAGGGCAGACTAACTCTCATGGCGATACGCGCCGCCCGAGATGATGAAAAGAGGAGCGCGTATCGCCATGCTCGTTCCCTCACCCCATCCCTGTACTCCGGGCATCCTGCCCTGCGCCCTGCGGGCCGCGCCAAGGCGCGTTCAAATCCGTTCCCGACGGATTTGTCCCAGAGGGAGAGGGAGAGTTCGTGCTTCGCGACTCTGACACATTAAGACGTCCCGGCCTGCTCCCCCGCCGCAGCGAGACGCAGGGCCTCGTGGAGCCGGAACTCAAGGGCACCCGGGTCGGCGGCGCGCAGGGTGATATGGCCCACTTTGCGCCCGGGCCGCGGCGCCTTGCCGTAGTCGTGCATGTGGGCCCCCGGCACGGCCATCACGTCCGCCAGGGCGGGCAGCGCACCGATGCAGTTCACCATGGCCGTCAGCCCCAACGCCCCCGTGTCCCCCAGTTCGAGGCCGACCACCGCCCGCAGGTGGTTCTCGAACTGGCTGGTCTCGGCACCCTCGATGGTCCAGTGGCCGGAGTTATGGACCCGGGGCGCGAACTCGTTGGCCAGCAGGGCGTCCCCCACCTGAAACAGCTCCAGTGCCAACACGCCCACGTAGTCGAGTTGCTCCATCAGGCGCCGTCCATAGTCCTCGGCGCGAGCCTGCATGGGATCGCCGGGCCGGCTTACCGCCACCTTGAGGATGCCGCCCTCGTGGGTATTCTCGGACAGCGGATAGAACAACAGCCGACCGCGGACGTCCCGCACGGCGATGATGGAGACCTCCCGCTCGAAGGTCACGAAGGACTCCGCCACCCCCGGTCCTCCGCCGATACGTTCCAGGGCCCCCGCGGCATCTCCCGCCGTCCGCAGGAGTACCTGGCCCTTGCCGTCATAGCCCTCGCGCCGGGTCTTCAGCAGAACCGGGAGACCGAGGGCGGATATGGCCGCTGCCACATCCGCATCCCGCTCCACGGGATGAAAATCGGCGGTGGGGATGCTGAGGCGACGGAACAACATCTTCTCCGCCAGCCGATCCTGCCCCGTCGCCAGGGCCCGCGGCGGCGGCTGAACCACCGTCCGGCCGTCCAGGACCTGGAGGCTCTCTACCGGCACGTTCTCGAACTCGTAGGTCACCACGTCCACGGCGTCGGCCAGCACGCCCAGGAGCCGATGATCGATGAGGGAGCCATGGAGATGGCGGGTGACGGCGGCGGCGGAGGCATCCTCCACGGGACACAGCACCGTGGTCTCTATGCCCAGGGGATGACCGGCAAGGGCCAGCATGCGGGCGAGCTGACCGCCGCCCAGAATACCCACCTTCATGAATCCCCGTCCCTCGGATCGGGACGGGCGAGCACTGCCGCGGTCTGTTCGGCCCGGTATGCCCGCAGGGCATCCAGCACCCGGGGCTCGAGATGACCGACGATGGCCGCCGCCAGGAGGGCGGCGTTGACCGCCCCCGCGCGGCCGATGGCCAGGGTGCCCACGGGCACGCCGGCGGGCATCTGGGCGATGGAGAGCAGGGAATCCATGCCATTGAGGGCCTTGGACTGCACGGGGACGCCGAGCACCGGCACCACGGTCTTGGCCGCCGCCATGCCCGGCAGGTGGGCGGCGCCACCGGCACCTGCGATAATCACCTTGAGCCCGCGGGCCTCCGCGCCGGCCGCGTAGTCGAACAGCCTGTCCGGCGTGCGATGCGCGGAGACCACCTCCACCTCATGGGGAACGCCCAGACGCTCCAGCGTCTCGGCGGCATGACGCAGGGTCTCCCAGTCGGAGACGGACCCCATGATGATGCCGACCTGTGGTTCCATGGAACTGACCTCTCAATGGACACCCAAAAACCGAAAGCCCATCGCCGGCGCGGCGAAAAGCAAAAAAGGCCCCGAAGGGCCTCGAAATGCTCTGGCGGGCCACCATGACCACCCCAGACGCCGCCGACAGTCCATGGCGGCGGAAGAATTTAAGCCCTCTAGTTTAATCCCTCCGCGACACCAAGGAAACCCGCTCCCCGCCCCAGGCGGAGAGCGGGCCGTGGCTGGCGGTCAGGGTTCGACACAGCCCACGCACTGGATAACCACTTCCACCCGGCGGTTGGGGGCCAGGCATTCGACGAGGGGCTGGCCGCGGAGCCCTTCGCAGACCACCACGGGCCGGGTCTCGCCCTTGCCTGACACCTGGATGAGCTGCGGCCTGAGCGCCCGGTTATCGATGAGGTACTGGCGCACCGTCTGGGCGCGGCGTTCGGACAGCCGCTGATTATAGGTAGCGTCGCCGATCCGGTCCGCGTGCCCCGTGATGGTCACGGACTCCACCGACTCATAGCCCTGCACCTCCTCCACCAGCGCGTCGAGCACCGCCCTGGCCCCGGGAAGCAGCCTGGCACTGTCGAAGGCGAAATGGGTGTCCGCGTTCAGCACCACTGGATCGAGAGGCACCGGCGGTGAGGGCGGAACCGGCTTGGTGACTTCGGGCGCCGGTGCCTCGGCCACCTTGCCATCGCAGCCCACGATGGCATCGGCAGACGTCCAGAAACCCGTATGCCAGCACTCGTCGTAGGCATTGCGTACCACCTCCCCCCGGCTGTCCGTGAGGTACTGAGCGTGGGCCGGCGTCAGGGCCATCGCGCCCATCGCCCACAGGAAGACCATCGTGAATCGCACCTTCATCGCTCGCTCCTTTTTCGTCCTGAGTCAACGTTAATTTAAAAGCATGTCTGGCACCGAAGACGCCCCTGTTGCCTCAACCACCACCTTCGGGCCGTTCCTTCTTCACCCCGCTATGGGCCGCGAATTCCTGCTCGAGTTCGGCGGCGCGCTCCGCCTCCCACAACGCGTGGCACTCCACCCCGCAGAAATACAGAACATAGTCATCGCCCTCGGGACTGACGGCCTCATCGCCCGGCAGCCACTCACTGCAGTAATTGCAGCGGACCTCGTTCTTGTCCGCATCCTCATCTGTCTTGTTCATAACCATGCCCCCAGGCCTTTCACGGACCCCGTGAGCCGCAAAACCCGGCACCCTTACCGTTACTTACAGGATTCGGGATCCGTTTCTATACTCGAATTATAGCCTCGTCACGCCAGTCCACTGATATGGGCCATCCATTTTCCCCGCCCTCCCCGTCCATCAGCCCCACGGCCGGCCGGTTAGAACCGTGGGGCCCGGTCTCCCCCGTCCCTGCAACCCGGAACCGGGGGGGGTCCCGGCTGGCGACCACCGCAGGCGCCGGCTCCAAGCGGGGAGCTGGACAAGGCAGTCGGGGACATGCAGACCTTTGGCCACCGTGATCAGGCCTTCCGGGATGGCTATATTCGTGACACAGATGCGGCGGAGGAATCTTCCATGAATGACGGTTACATCCTGTCCATCGACCAGGGCACCACCGGCTCCACCGTGCTGATCTTCGACCACGACGGCCAGGTCAAAAGCCGTGCCTACTCGGAGTTCACCCAGCACTATCCCAAGCCAGGGTGGGTGGAGCACGACGCCGAAGAGATCTTCACGGTGACCATGAAGGTCATCGCCGACGCCCTGCGGGCCGGTGACGTGCAGGCCAACGACATCCAGGCCATCGGCATCACCAACCAGCGCGAGACCGCCGTGGTGTGGGAGCGCGCCAGCGGTCGGCCCGTGGGCCACGCCATCGTCTGGCAGGACCGGCGCACCGCGCGCTATTGCGACGAGTTGAAGGCCGCCGGCCACGAAGACATGATTCGGGAACGCACGGGCCTGGTGATCGACCCCTACTTCTCAGGCACCAAGGTGCGCTGGATCCTCGAGAACAACCCCGGCCTGCGGGCCCGCGCCGAAGCCGGCGACATCGCCTTCGGCACCATCGATTCCTGGCTGGTCTACCGCCTCACCGGGGGGCAGGTGCACATCACCGACTACTCCAATGCCTCCCGCACCATGCTCTACAACATCCGTGAGCTGCGCTGGGACCCGGATCTGCTAGAGCTGCTGGGTATCCCCGCGGCCATGCTGCCCGAAGTCAAACCCTCCTCCGCGGTCTACGGGCACACGGATCCGGGCATGTTCTTCGGCACCCGCGACATTCCCATCGCCGGTATCGCCGGCGACCAGCAGGCGGCCCTCTTCGGCCAGGCCTGTCACCGCCCGGGTATGGCCAAGAACACCTATGGCACCGGTTCCTTCGTGCTCATGAACACCGGCAACGAGGCGGTGGCGAGCCGCGAGAAGCTGCTCACCACCATCGCCTGGGGGGTGGGGGACGAACCGGTCACCTACGCCCTGGAGGGCGCCATTTTCGTCACCGGCTCCGCGGTACAGTGGCTGCGGGACGGCCTCGGCATCATCACCAAGGCCGCGGAGACGAAGGAGCTGGCCCGCTCGGTGCCCGACAACGAGGGGGTCTACTTCGTACCTGCCCTGGTGGGCCTCGGCGCCCCCCACTGGGACCCCTACGCCCGCGGCCTGCTCATCGGCATCACCCGCGGCACCAGCCGGGGTCACGTGGTGCGGGCGGTGCTGGAGAGCATGGCCTACCAGACCCGGGACGTCATCGACGCCATGCAGCGGGACTCCGGCATCACCCTGAAGGATCTGCGCTGCGACGGCGGCGCCTCGGTGAACAGCGTCCTGATGCAGTTCCAGTCGGATATCCTCGGCGTGCAGGTGGAGGTACCGAGCATCGTCGAGACCACCGCCCTGGGGGCCGCGTATCTGGCGGGCCTGGCCGTGGGCTACTGGGACAGCAAGGACGAGATCGCCGAGAAGTGGGCCCTGGACGTCCGCTACCGCCCGCGCTTCGACGAGGCCAAGCGCGAACGCCTGTTCAAACGCTGGCACCAGGCCGTGGAACTGTCCAAAGGCTGGGCCCTGGAGGACGAACAATGACCCTGACCCTGCGCGAGAACAACATTCAAAGGCTACCTCAGGGCACCTTCGACGTGCTCATCGTCGGCGGCGGCATCAACGGCGCCGTGGCCGCCGCGGCCCTGGCCGGCAAGGGGGCCCGGGTGGCCCTCATCGATGAGCGGGACTTCGCCGGCTTCACCAGCCAGCAGTCCTCCAACCTGGCCTGGGGCGGCATCAAGTACCTGGAGAGCCATGATTACGGCCTGGTGCGCAAGCTGTGCCTGTCGCGCAACCGCCTCATCCGCAGCTACCCCACCCGGGTCAAGGAGATCCGCTTCCTGGCCACTATCGAGAAGGGCTTCCGCTATCCACCCTGGTTCCTGTGGCTGGGCACCTGGGTCTACTGGCTGTTCGGCAACGGCTTCACCCGCACCCCGCGCCTGATGGGCAGCGGCCGCATCGACGCCGAGGAACCGGTGGTGGATACCGCCAACGCTCAGGGGGGCTTCGAGTACTCGGACGCCTATCTCCACGACAACGACTCGCGCTTCGTCTTCCAGTTCATCCGCTCCGCCATGGACCGCGGCTGCATCGCCGCCAACTACGTGGAATCCCTGGGGGCACGCCGCGAGGACGGCCAGTGGATCACCGAGGCCCGGGACGTACGCTCCGGCGAGACCCTGGAGATCCGCTCGCGGGTGCTCATCAACGCCGCCGGCCCCTTCGTGGACGAACTCAACGCGAAGACCGGGGAGCAGACCACCCACCATCACGTGTTCTCCAAGGGCATCCACCTCATCGTGCCCCGCATCACGCCCAATCCGCGGATCCTCAGCTTCTTCGCCGACGACGGGCGCCTGTTCTTCGTCATCCCCATGGGCATGCGCACCTGCATCGGCACCACCGACACCCGGGTGGAAGACCCGGAAACGGGGGTGACGGACGAGGACCGGGACTTCGTGCTGGACAACATCAACAAGCGCCTGCGCCTGGAGAAGCCCCTGGGCCGCGAGGACATCATCGCCGAGCGCTGCGGCGTGCGGCCGCTGGTGGTGCAAAAGCAGGCCGAGGGCCAGGCCCGGGACTGGATGCAGCTGTCCCGCAAGCACGCCATCGACGTGGATCGCGAGCACGCCCACCTGTCCGTCTTCGGCGGCAAGCTCACGGACTGCGTCAACGTGGGCGACGAGGTGTCGGAGCGGGTGGCAGAACTCGGCGTGGGCCTGGACCACCCGCACTACCACTGGTACGGCGAGCCCCATCCCTCCGTTTGCAAGGAATACATGCACCAGGCCACCCTCATGCGTCTCGACGACTACACCGCCCCCGAGGCCATCGAGTCCCTCTCGAGCCGCCTGTGGCGGCGCTATGACAAGGATGCCTTCCAGTTGCTGGACGAGATCCGCGAGGACCCGCGCCAGGCCGAGGTGCTCATCAAGGGCACCGACTACACGCGCTGTGAGATCCGCCTCGCCCGGCGCCGCGAGATGATCGTCACCCTGGAAGACTTCCTGCGCCGCCGTTCCAAGATCGCCCAGGTGGTGCGCCACGAGGACATCCGCGATGCCGAGGGGCTGATGGAGGCCTGCGAGATCCTGTTCGGCGACCAGGCCCGGGCCCGCTACGATGAATATTTCGGGTCCGTCAACACCACGGCGCCGGCCGGGTCGCCGGCGTCCCCGGCATGATCCCGCATCACGCCGGTGGCGGACCGCATGGAGGAGACGCGTCATGAATCCCTTTATCGGTGAGGTCATCGGCACCGCCCTGCTCATCCTGCTGGGCAACGGCGTGGTGGCCAACGTGGTGCTCACGGGCACCAAGGCCAACGGTGCCGGCTGGATCGTCATCGCCTGGGGCTGGGGCATGGCGGTGTTCGTGGCGGTGTTCACCGTGGCGGCCTTCAGTGGCGCCCACCTCAACCCCGCCGTATCCGTGGGGCTGGCGGTGGCAGGCAAGTTCGAATGGGGCCAGGTCCCGGCCTACGTGGCGGCCCAGTTCCTCGGCGCCATGGTGGGGGCCTCCCTGGTGTGGCTCGTGTACCGTCCGCACTTCGCACGCACCGATAATCCTGACCTCAAGCTCGCCTGCTTCTGCACCGCCCCGGCGGTGCGGGACGCCCCCGCCAACCTGGTGTCGGAGGTGGTCGGTACCTTCGTGCTGGTGTTCGCGGTGCTGTTCCTGGCGGTATCGGTGTTCGGCCTCGGCGCCCTGGACGCCCTCCCCGTGGGCCTGCTGGTGCTCGCCATCGGGCTCAGCCTCGGCGGCACCACGGGCTACGCCATCAACCCCGCCCGGGACCTGGGACCACGCCTGGTCCACGCCCTGCTCCCCATGCCCGGGGGCAAGCGGGACAGCGACTGGGGCTATGCCTGGGTGCCCGTGGTGGGTCCGCTGCTGGGGGCGGTGCTGGCCGGGCTGCTCTACCTGGCGCTCCAGGACCCCACCAACGTCCATTTCCGCTGACACCGGAGTCATGGCCCACCGTCCCTCTTTGCCGAACCCGCGGCGCCGCCAGTTGCTCGCCGCGGCGGCGGCAGTCGGCCTCGGCCGGCTGGCGGCCGCCGCGCCCCTCGAGGCCGCTGCGGATCCCCAACGGGAAGCGGCGGCGCGGCGCTGGGTGCGGGGGGAATTCACCCCCTCCACCCTCAACGAGAAGGCGCGCATGGCCGAGATGGCCTTCTTTATAAGGGCCGCCGCCCCCTACCACGGCCAGCGCATCCACGTGGCCACGGAGACCATCCCCACCCACGTCTACGAACAGCGCGTCCTGGCCCGCGCCTTCCACGAGATCACCGGGGTGCGGGTGCAGCACGACCTGCTCCACGAGGGCGAACTGGTGCAGCGCTTCCAGCGCCAGGCCCGCACCGGCCGCAACCTCTATGACGCCTACGTCAACGACTCGGACTTCATCGGCACCCATTACCGCAGCGGCGCCGTGGTGCCGGTGTCCGACTGGATGGCCGGCGAAGGCGCGGCCTCCACCCTCCCCACCCTCGACCTGGATGACTTCATCGGCCTCGATTTCACCACTGCCCCCGACGGCAAGGTCTATCAATTGCCGGATCAGCAATTCGCCAACCTCTACTGGTTCCGCCACGACTGGTTCCAGCGGGACGACCTCAAGGCGGCCTTCCGGCGGCGCCATGGCTACCCGCTGGGAGTGCCCCTCAACTGGAAGGCCTACGAGGACATCGCCGACTTCTTCACCCATCACGTGAAGGAGCTGGACGGCCGGCGGGTCTACGGCCACATGGATTACGGCAAGGCGGATCCGTCCCTCGGGTGGCGCTTCACCGATGCCTGGCTGTCCATGGCCGGCGTCGGCGACCCCGGCCTGCCCAACGGCCGGCCGGTGGACGAATGGGGGATCCGCGCCGAGGCCTGCCATCCCCTGGGGGCGGCGGTGGCCCGCGGCGGCGCCGTCAACGGCCCGGCTGCCGTGTATGCCCTGCGCAAATACCTGGAATGGCTGGAACGCTTCGCCCCGCCCGAAGCCCGGCGCATGGACTTCTCCGACGCCGGCCCGGTACCGGCCCGTGGCGACATCGCCCAGCAGATCTTCTGGTACACCGCCTTCACCCCGGAGATGATCAAACGGGGCTCCGAGGTGATGAACCCCGACGGCAGCCCCCGCTGGCGGGTCGCCCCCTCGCCCCGCGGCGCCTACTGGGAGCCGGGCATGAAGCGGGGCTACCAGGATTGCGGCGCCTGGACCCTGCCCGCCGGCACCCCACCGGAACGGCGGCGCATGGCCTGGCTCTACGCCCAGTTCTGTACCTGCAGGAGCGTGTCCCTCAGGAAGACCCTGGTGGGCCTCACCCCCATCCGCGACAGCGACCTCCAGTCCCCCGCCATGGCCGCGGCCGCCCCCCGCCTCGGCGGCCTGGTGGAGTTCCATCGCAGCCCCGCGAGCCGCGCCTGGACCCCCACCGGCATCAACGTGCCGGACTATCCCACCCTCGCCCAGCTGTGGTGGACCCACATCGCCCGCGCCGTGGCCGGACGGGCCTCGCCCCAGGCGGTGCTGGACGCCCTGGCCGCCAGTCTCGACGAGTCCATGGCCCGCCTCGCCGCCCGCGGCGCCTTCGAGCGTTGCGAACCACGCATCGGCGAGGCCGGCGACCCCGCCGCCTGGCTGGCCCGGCCCGGCGCCCCCAAGCCCCGCCTCGAGGACGAGGAGGGCCGGGGGGAGACCATGGACTACGAGGCCCTGATGGCCTCGTGGTAAGCGGGCAGTCGGGCTGAAGCCCGACCAACACCCCCCCCAACACCCGTTCCTGCGGCACGGATGTAGGTCGCTTGCTCCTGGCAACCGACATCCCGCCCGCTACCCGCCGGGATCCCGTCGGCTGCCAGGAGCAGCCGACCTACGCCTCTGTCTTTCCCCCGAGGAGAAATGGGAAAGGGGAAACGGGAAAGGGGAAAAGATTACCACCCGTGCGTCCGCTCTGCTGACGCCGAAACGGTGGATCCGCTGCGCCTTTTTAAACTGCCACTCCTCCCTGACCTTCTCCCTTTTCGCGTCACTCGCGTCTTTCGCGGTTACGCTTTTGTAGGTCAGGATTCATCCCGACATCCAAACCCCATCGCACGTACCACGGGCCGGGCGCGGGCGGCGATATCGGTAGCCGGGAGCTACCGACGGGATAGCCTTACCGCGCACCTCCCGCGCTTATCCCCCAACCGCCTGGATCGGGTTAACCTGTAACCTTCCCACGGGCCCGCAGGCCCGGCATCCGCGGGGGGCCGTCATGAGATTCTTCGCACCCGTCATCACCTCCCATCCCCTGTACGGGGGGATGAACGCCGCGCGCCGCGGGAACGAGGGCGACGCCGTGGCGGAAGAGGAGACCTGACACCCGACCCGGACCGCGCACACGGTAGGGGTCGCAGTCCGAATGCAGGAGGGGTCTGAATATCGTCGTCCACAATGCGTCGACCTGCGGTGGTAAGGCAGGCCCCGGTCGTACACCGGCAGAACCGCGAGCCCTGCTTTACGGGGGCGCCGGGTCGATGATCCTCGTCAGGAACGCTTGATGCGCACCACGTTCATCACCTCCATCTCGATGCCGGCCACGGTCACTGTGGAGGGGTAGTAGGTGAGGTTCACGCGCGCGCCCTGGAGGCTGCGATAGCGCTTCTTGCGCTTGTAGCGGAATGCCACCTCGTGGCCCTCCACCATGAGGGTGTTGACATACCACTCACCCTCCACCCGTTGCACATGGGAGGTCACCTTCGCCATGTCGGTGTGTACGAGGTCGGGATGGCGCTCCCGCAGCTTTTCGGATTCGGATTTCATCACTCACACGCCTGCCAGGGCGGCCCGCTGCCGGGAGCGGGTGCCGATGGTGGGGAAGGCACACCATCCTGGTGCCTTTCCATCCATCCTAAGCCATCCCGGGCCGAAATGAACGCGGGCCGTATCCGGCCATCCGCCGGCGCGCGCCCTTGTGCGGCATGGGCGAGGTGCCTGTGAGCACCCGGACGATGGTATCTTATCGCCTCGGACGGCGACCCAGACGCCCTGACGGGCCACCACCCAGGTGCTCCAGCGGCCCGGGATTGATGTCCAAGGCGGGAGACGGCTGGTGAGCTTCGGACATCCAAGGCTCGGGGTATCGTGGCGGCGCGTATTGGCCGGTGCTCCGGGCGCCGGGCGGGTACGTTGTGTTCATCCGCCCACTGGGGTAATTTCCGCTTCAGATACAGTAACATCGGTAGTTCGCACCGAGGGCGCGTCCGACAGGGACTGAGCGATGAACGACCATCAAGGCAGTACCAGCGCGCCCGCGCCCGTGGACGACGCGGCCACTGTCAAGTCCGAGGACATGGCCATCATGTTCGCCGACGTCAGTGGCAGCACCCGTCTCTACGAGCGACTGGGCGACGAGATGGCCCTGGAGAAGGTGACCCGTTGTCTGGCCATGGCCTCGTCCATCACCCGGGACAACAAGGGGCGCGTGGTCAAGACCATCGGCGACGAGGTGTTATGCCTCTTCCCCACCTGCGCGGACGCCATCTCCGCCGCCTGCGTCATCCACGACCAGCTGGCCGGCCTCAAGGGTGTGGACGACGAGGCCGGCAACCGCCTCGCCATGCGCATCGGCATCCACGTGGGTCCCGCCATCCTGGAGGGCGGCGATGTCTTTGGTGATGCCATCAACGTGGCCGCCCGCATGACCGCCCAGGCCAAGGCGCGCCAGATCATCGTCAGCGGCGCCGTGCGCGGCGAGATATCCCCCATGCTGAAGTCCTGCACCCGCTACGTGGATCACGCCACGGTGAAGGGCAAGCAGGAACCCATGGAGATGTACGAGTTCATATGCCACCCGGACGATGCCACGGTGCTGGCGGAACTCACCCTGTCGGGGGGCGTCACCGCACCGCGCACTTTGGTGCTGCGCTGCGGTGACCAGACCGTGGGGGTGGGCGAGCACAACCCCAGCGTCCTCGTGGGGCGGGACAGCACCTGCGACCTGGTGGTGAACGAGATGACGGCGTCGCGCCACCACCTGCGGCTGGAATTCAGGAAGAACCGATTCTTCGTGGTGGACCAGAGCACCAACGGCACCTACATCCTGCCGGACCGGGAAGAGGTGGTGTTCGCGCGCCGCGACGAGATCGCCCTCGAGGGCAGCGGCCTGATCAGCCTGGGGTGCTCCTTCAAGCACGGCCCCAAGGCGGTGATCACCTACGAGGTCGAAGAAGACGGCGGCTGATGTCGGGATGAATCCCGACCTACATTCGTGCCCCGGGAACGGACGGTGGGGGGTGTATCTGGCCGGATGTCGGGATGAATCCCGACCTACATCCGTGCCGACGGAACCGGCGGTGGGAGGGAGTGTTTGTAGGTCGGGCTTCAGCCCGACAGCCCGCCGGTGAGGATTCCAACCCGACCCCGGGCGCATGCGGCGGGATTGGATGTCGGGATGAATCCCGACCTACGTCCGTGCCCCGGGAACGGACGGTGGGGGGTGGTGTTTGTAGGTCGGGCTTCAGCCCGACAGCCCGCCGGTGGGGATTCCAACCCGACCCCGGGCACATGGGGCTGGGATTGGATGTCGGGATGAATCCCGACATTCGTGCCCCGGGAACGGACGGTGGGGGGTGGTGTTTGTAGGTCGGGCTTCAGCCCGACAGCCCGCCGATGGGGATTCCGGCCCGGCCCCGGGCGCATGGGGCGGGATTGGATGTCGGGATGAATCCCGACCTACATTCGTGGCGAAGGGATGAATCCCGACCCGCATCCGTTGATATCGGGATGGTTCCCGCCTACAGGGGCCTGACCCGGTAACCGCGGCGCTCCAGCAGGGCCAGCAGCCCCTCCTCGCCCACCAGGTGGGCCGCCCCCACCAGCACCAGCTCGGTGCCGGGCTCCTCGAACATGCCCTCCACCCGGGGCAACCACTCCCGGGTGCGCTTCACCAGCAGGTTGGCATAGAGGCCGGGGAAGGCGCGTTTCATGTCGGTCACGAAGAGTTCCCTCAGGGTCTCCATGTCGCCGCCGCGCCAGGCCGTAATGAGTTCCTCCATGAGCTCATCGGTGCGTTCGAGATCCTCCAGGGAGTAGAGCACGAAGGCGCTCTCCCGCCCCTCGCCCATGGCGGCCAGGTAATCCAGCTGCGCCTCCACGCTCTCCAGCTCGGCCACCGTCTTGCCGTCCCGCCGCGCCATGCGGTACATGGAGCTGCCCACCCCCTCGGCCGCCACCCCGAGGCGCTCCAGTTCCAGGCCGATGAGGCTCAATATCACCATGGCCGGCTTGAAGCGCTCGAGACTCTGGAGGGCGACGCCGCGCGCCTCGCCATAGGCCTGGAGGGCCCCGTAGGCCTCCGGGGACAACACGTCCTCCAGGGTGCGCCCCGTGGGCAGGGTCATGCGCCGGAGGAGTTCACCGGCCAGGGCCGGCGACTCCATGCGCTCCACGTCGGTCTCCAGGTAGAGGGTATCGGCCTGGTGGTAGGCCCGCTCGAACTCCGCCGGCAGCGGGTAGTCCGTGGGGCGCAGCATATGGATGGTGCCGGCGAGGAACACCCGCTCACCGCCCTTCTCCGCCACCCACACGGCGGCTTCGCCCCGGGCGCCGGCGGAGATCATCAACAGCAACACGATAATCCACAACCGTTTCATGGTTGGTCTCC
The DNA here is from genome assembly GCA_034522055.1 of Gammaproteobacteria bacterium. Lineage (NCBI taxonomy): Bacteria > Pseudomonadati > Pseudomonadota > Gammaproteobacteria > Gammaproteobacteria bacterium. The sequence continues at coordinate 3,354,091 of JAXHLS010000002.1, read as the reverse complement.
CTGGTCCGGGCAGGCCTCCCGGCCGGGCCCGAGGCGCCGGCGCACGGGCCATGCCCCCTGAGTCATGGTGTTGGACCGCGGCCCCGGCGGTGGGTTGCCCCGGGCCCGCATTGCCTTGCCCACCCGCGGGGGCCACGCCGGATCCCGCGGCGTCCTGCACCCTTCGGAACGACCTATCAGGTCGCCCCCCCCGCTGCCGCCAGCCGGTGCCGGCGCCGCGCCCGGCGTTCCTGCCACCCCATCATCAGGTCCCATTCCACGGGGATGATGAACAGGGTAAGGAAGGTGGCGGTGGCCAGGCCGGCCACGAAGGTCGAGGCCATGGTACCCCACACCAGGGAGTAGCTGGGGACGCCTACGGCCATGGGCAGCAGGCCGAGACTGGTGGTGAGGGTAGTCAGTAGGATGGGCCGCAGGCGCAGCCGCACGCCCTCCAGGATGGCAGCGCGGCGGCTCATGCCGGCGCGATAGTTGCGGTTGATGAAGTGCAGCAGCACCAGGGAGTCGTTCACCACCACCCCCGTCACCCCCACCACGGCGATGAAGCTGTTCACCGTGAACAGGGACTGGGAGACGAATTTGCCGAGCACCACGCCGATGATGGAGAACACCACCGCGGACAGGACGATGAGAGGCTGCCCGTAGGACCTGAACTGGGTGGCCAGGATCAGGTAGATGAGCAGCACCGCCAGGCCGAAGGCATAGGTCAGGGAGCGGTAGGAGCGCTGGGTGTCGTCGAAGGCCCCGCCGAAGGTGATGGTGGCACCCGGGTAATCGTCCCGGATGGCGGCGTAATGGCCCTTCACCCATTTGACCACCAGCGGGGTGGAGATGGGGGTGCCGCTGCGGATGTCGGCGGTGATGGTGAGGCTGCGCTGGCCCTGGTAGCGGGCGAGCTCATCGAGTTCCACCGCCGGCACCGCCCGCGCCACGTCCCCCAGGCGCACCGGCCCGCTGGGGTGCTCCAGGACCGGGATGTCCAGGGCCTTGTGCGGGCGCTCCAGGTAAGCGGGGTCCACCCGCAGCTTGAGGTCCACCTCCTCGTCCCCGGTGCGGTACTTGCCGATGTAGCGCCCGTCCAGGACCGATGCCGCCAGGCGCGCCGCGGCCGCCTTGGAGAGGCCATACTCATGGGCCCGCTGCTCATCCACCTCGAAGCGATACAGGCGTGCCGGCTCGCCGCGGTCATCCGCCAGTTGGGACAGATGGGGCGCGACATCGGGATTGGCCGCCAGGGCCCCGAGGATGCCGTCGGCGAGACGCTCCACCGCCCCGTCGTCACTGCCCACGACGCGGATGCTCACATCCTTGCCCGCCGGCGGCCCGTCCTTCTCCGCCCGCACCCGGATGCGGAAACCATCCGTGCCGAAGCGCGCCTCGAGCCGCCCGGCGATCTCCTCGAGGTGGTCCAGGGCGTCCTCGAAGTCGCGGTCCGCCGTCGCCGGCAGGGCCACCATCACGGTGCCCAGATGGCGGCCGAACTGCTGCTCGTAGTTCTCGTCGATGACGAAGCCGGCGAACCCGGCGGCGGACCGGGCGGCGCCGGGACCATCGGCCATGATGAACTCGGAGATGGCCCGCACCCGCTCGGAGGTGTCGGCGATGGGGGTATGGGGCGGCCCCTCCACGAAGGCGTAGTAGAGGTTGTAGTCGTCCGGGAAGAACTTGATGCGAATGAGGGGCGCGATCCCCGCCACCGACACCGCCAGCATGGCCAGGGACACCACGAAGGCGATGAGCACCGTGACGACGCTGGTGATACGGAACCGCAGGGTGACATGGATGAGGCGGTTGGTGAGCCGGCGCAGGGGCACCATGAGGGCGTTGTCGTGGTCCTCGTCCGGCACCCCGCGGCCGTTCGGTCGCGGGCCGTAGTCCTTGAAGTGGATGGGCAGGATGAAAATGCACTCGATGAGGGAGGCGACGATGGCGAAGGCGATGGCCTTGGGGATGAGGGCGAAGAACTCCCCCGTGGCCCCGGTCATGATGAGCATGGGCAGAAAGGCGGCCACGGTGGTGGCGGTGGCGGACACCACGGGCATCAGCACCTCGGCGGCACCGTTGACGATGGCCTGCTCCAGCTCCTCGCCGTTCTGGACGTGGCGGTAGATGTTCTCCACCACCACGATGGCGTCGTCCACGACGATGCCCGATACCAGCACGAAGGAGAACAGAGTGATCTCGTTCAGGGAATTGCCGGTGAGGTACATGAACACCATGGTCACCAGGAAGGCGAAGGGGATGCCGACGGTGGTGATGGCGGCGTTGCGCAGCCCCATGAAGTACCAGATCACCAGGCTCACCAGCAGGATCCCGAGGGCCAGGTTGGAGCCCAGGGTGGTCATGGCCTCCTCGATGTAGGTGGTGGAATCCTGGGTCAGCACCACCTCCACGCCCTGGCGGGCGAGGGCCGGGGCGAAGTCGGCCACCGCCGCCTGCACCCCGTCGTAGATGTCCAGGGCATTGCCGCGGTCCGTCTTCAACACCCTGATGGTGACGCAGGACCGGCCGTTGACGGTGGTGATGACATCGGGGTCGCGGTGACCCATGACCGCCCGCGAGGCCACGTCGCCGACGGTGACGAAGGAGCCGTCGGCGTCCCGGCGCACCACGGTGGAGACCACCTGGTCGCGGTTGCGGAAGCGTGCGTCGGCGCTGACCACGAACTCCCCCGAGGCATCCGTGAAGTCACCCGCCGGTATGGATACGTTGGCGTCCTGCAGGGCGGCGGCCACCTGCTCGTAACTGACCCCGTGGGCCTCCATGAGGTGGGGGTCCAGGTAGACATGAAACTCCCGTACGTACTCCCCCTGCAGTTCCGCATCCATTACCCCGGGGATGGTCCCCAGGGGCACACGCAGCTCCTCGGCCATGAGGGACAGGGCACGGTTGGAACGCTCGCCCACCAGGTTAACCGCCACCACCGGCAGCCAGTCGGAGGTCCGGACGAGATTGAAAGTGGGCGGGTCGACACCCGCCGGCAGCTCGTCGAGCACCGACAGCACCCGGAAGCGCAGCTCGTCGTAGAGGGCCTCGTAGTCGGTGTCGTCCCGGAACTTCACCATCACCGTGGACACCTCGCGGGTGGACCTGCCCTGGATGAACTCCACCTCTTCCAGACCCTCGAGGGAGTCCTCCACCTCCCGGGTCACCAGGGCCTCCACGTCCCGCGGCGAGGCGCCGGGATAGACCGTGACGATGAGGGCCTTGCCGAAGTTGACCTCGGGATAGCGCTCCACCGGCATCTGCATGACCGAGAAGGCCCCGGCCACCATGAGCAGCACGAACACGAGGTTGAACAGGACCGTCTGGCCGAGGGCGAAGCGCACGACGGGGGTCATGACGGCGTCATCCCGGAACCCGCTCGCGCAGCGAGATCGATCCCTTTATTCCCGGACGAGCCATGATGGTCGGCGGGTCAGTCCCGGGGGCGGACACGGAAGCGGTCGCCGGGGGCGAGACCGGGGGCGTTGACCGTGACGCTATCGGCATCGAGGCCGCGCAAAACGGTGACCGGCACCCGCTCGCCGCCCTCGCGCACCAGCCAGTGCTCCTCGTAGCTGCCCCGGAGGACCCGCCGCGACACCTGCACGGTGCCCGGCTCCGCCGCCAATTCCAGGGTGAGCAGCGCCCGCCAGCCGCCCCGTGCCTGTTCCGGCTCGAGACGCAGGGCCAGCTCCACGGGGATCTTGCGGGTCGTCGGGTCGAAGTGCGGGGATACACGGTGGACCTCGGCCGCCACCGTCTCAGCGAGTTCCGGCAGTTCCAGTCGCAAGCCATCGGGCCGGACCTTCAGGGCGTTGAATTGCTCGGCGGTGAGGGCATAGGGCACCACCAGCAGGGACAGGTCCACCACCTCCCCGAGGGGGTCCCCGACGTTGACCCATTGGCCCGGCTCCACCTGGCGGCGACTCACCCGCCAGCCGGCGGGCGCGTGGATGCGAGTGCGTCGAAGGCGCTCCTCCAGGACCCGGGCCGCCACTTCCAGGGCCTGCAGGGCGTAGCGGCCATCCCGCAGGGCCTGCTCGGCGGCGTCCAGGGCGGCCCGGGAGGAATCCCCCCGCTCCGCGAGCACCCGCTGGCGTTGGGTCTCTTTCAGGTCATAGTCGATGCGCGCGCGCAGGCGCGCCTGCTCCACCTCGTTGGCCTCCAGCTCGAGGGCCAGGAAAGTGGTATCCAGGCGCGCGAAGACCCCCTCCGCCGCCACCGCCTCCCCCACCTCCCATGGCACCTCGAGGACCCGTCCGGCCTCCTCGGTGATCACCTGCAGGCGTGCCCGCGGCCGCGTGAAGCCCGACAGCCGCACCTCGCGCACGGCCGCGCCGGCCTTCACCACGTCATTAACGGCATCCACCGGCCGGGCCAGCGTCATGGCCGCCAACCCCAGGCAGACCGCCATCAAGGCACGACCCGTCATGGCTCGGACCTCGCGCCCACGGCCCTGACCCCGGCGACGGAGAAACGACTGATGTGTTCCACCAGTTCGGTAATGCGCTGTTCCGGGGGTGGTCCCTCTGGATGCAGGCGCTCGATGAGGGGGCGGGCATGGTAATAGTAGAGCACCTGGCCGATGATGCTGGCCGAGCAGTCGACGACCGTGTCCCGGCCCGCCCGCGGCCCGAGGAGAGCGGCCACGATGTCCCGCAGTTCCTCGGCGTCGTGACGGATATACTCCTGCACCACCCGATCCAGCACATCCGTGGGACGCACCATCTCCATCAGGTACATGGCGGCCAGCCGCGTGCATTCGTCCGCATCCCCGAGGCAGTGGAACATTTCCTCGAACAGGGCCTGAATGAACACCCGCAGCCGTTCTTCAGGCGGCCGGTGAGGCGGCAGGAAGCGTCGGCGCCGGGCCCGCAACAGGGTAAACACCGTGTCGAAGATGGCCCCATAGAGTCGATGCTTGTCACCGAAATGGTAATTCACCGCCGCCACATTGGTGCCGGCCCGCCGGCAGATGTCTCGCACCGTGGCGGCCTCGTAGCCGCGCTCCGCGAATACCTGCACCGCCGCCGCCATCAGGCGCTCCCGCGTGGCTTGCGAACGCCGCGGGCTGTCTTCGACCGGGATCATGGGTGCATTGTTAAACAACCGTTTGAAACAGGCAATCGATTATCCTCGGGAGGTTGCGCCGGATGTCGGGATGAATCCCGACCCGTGCCGAAAGAACAGGCGGTGGGAGGGGGTTTGTAGGTCGGGCTTCAGCCCGACAGCCCGCCGGTGGGGATTCCGGCCCGGCGCAGGGCGCATGGGGCGGGGTTTGGATGTCGGGATGAATCCCGACCTTGTTACGACGTTATCAGCTAGGATAATGCTCTCGGGACAACCAATCCACGGAAGGAGGCACCATGGGATATGGGGATCTACGCAAGGGAAGGAGATGCATCGAGGGGCAGGAATACCTCGTTACGACAGTCTGCTCTGAACGACGCCCCGTCTTCTCCAATGCAACCAACATGCGTTTGTTCGTGGCGGAGATCCGCAGGCTTGAAACACAAGGCGATGTAGATTGGTTGGCCTGGATCGTCATGCCGAACCATTTCCACGGTCTGCTCCGACTGAAGGGCAATCGCTGCTTGCCAGATATCATGCGGTTGCTGAAGGGGCGATCGGCGCGTGCCCTCGGCGGACCGACCTGGCAGGAGGGCTTCCACGATCACGCATTGCGTAAGGAAGAGGATCGGTGTGCCGTCGCGCGTTATTTGCTCGCCAACCCCGTTCGCGCGGGCATCGCCGTTTCTCTCCGGGATTACCCATACTGGCATTGCACCTGGTTGGCTCACGGAGATAATCCGGACCTGTTCCTGGAACCATAGATGGCCTTAACATCCAGGCGGTTGGATGTCGGGATGAATCCCGACCTACATTCGTGCCGAAGGGATGAATCCCGACCCGTGCCGAAGGAACGGGCGGCGGGAGCGGTGTTTGTAGGTCGGGCTTCAGCCCGACAGCCCGCCGTTGCGGATTCCGGCCCGGCCCCGGGGACATGGGGCGGGGTTTGGATGTCGGGATGAATCCCGACATTCGTGCCGAAGGGATGAATCCCGACCCGTGCCGAAGGAACAGGTGGTGAGGGGGGGGGTGTTTGTAGGTCGGGCTTCAGCCCGACAGCCCGCCGGTGGGAATTCCGGCCCGGCGCAGGGCGCATGGGGCTGGGATTGGATGTCGGGATGAATCCCGACCTACATTCGTGCCAAAGGAACCGGCGGTGGGGGTGGTGTTTGTAGGTCGGGCTTCAGCCCGACAGCCCGCCGGTGGGAATTCCGGCCCGGCGCAGGGCGCATAGGCGTGGGTTTGGATGTCGGGATGAATCCCGACCTACATTCGTGCCGAAGGGATGAATCCCGACCCGTGCCGAAGGAACAGGCGGTGGGAGGGGGTTTGTAGGTCGGGCTTCAGCCCGACAGCCCGCCGGTGCGGATTCCGGCCCGGCCCCGGGCACATGGGGCGGGGCTTGGATGTCGGGATGAATCCCGACATTCGTGCCCTGGGAACCGGCGGTGGCGGTGTATCTGGCCGGATGTCGGGATGAATCCCGACCTACATTCGTGCCGAAGGGATGAATCCCGACCCGTGCCGAAGGAACAGGCGGTGGGGGGGGTGTTTGTAGGTCGGGCTTCAGCCCGACAGCCCGCCGGTGGGGATTCCAACACGGCCCCGGGCGCATACGGCGGGATTGGATGTCGGGATGAATCCCGACCTACATTCGTGGCCCGGGAACATGCGGTGGCGGTGTATCTGGCCGGATGTCGGGATGAATCCCGACCTACATCCGTGGCCCGGAAACGGGCGGTGGCGGTGTATCCGGCCGGGATGTCGGGATGAATCCCGACCTTGGCGCCGCGGGAACGTGCGGTAGCGGTGTATCTGGCCGGATGTCGGGATTAATCCCGACCTACATTCGTGGCCCGGGTGGTGTATCCGTGGATCGGGCTTCAATCCGGCGGCCGGGGGCGGGCTTCGCCGGCCTGGGCGATGACGGCATTGATCTTGTCGAGGATGGTCTTGCGGTCGCTGGGCTTGACGATGAAGCCGCGGGCGCCGGCGCGCACGCTCTGGTCCACCACCTCCCGGGCGCCGGCGCCGGTGAGCATGACCACCGGGATATCCCGGGTCTCGGGGTTGGCCTTGATCTCCTGGAGGGTGGCGATGCCGTCCATGCCCGGCATGCGGTAATCGAGAAGGATGGCGTCGGGCTTGATGAGGCGCAGGCTTGCCAGGGCGGTGGCGCCGTCACCGGCCTCGAGGATCTGCAGCCCCGCATCCTTCAGCATGGTGGCCAGGATCTCCCGGTAGGCGTCGTCATCGTCCACTAGCATCACCCGCGGCGTGTCCGGACTGTGGGCATACTGTTTGAAGGTCTGGGTGTAGTTCTGGTAGCCGTCCTCCAGTTCCTTGAACACGCTTCCGGTCTCTTTCATCTGCGCCAGTACCCGTTCCTGCCCCGACTCCAGGGTGTTCCTCCGAAAAGCATTGAAATGCTCGTCGATGTCGTCGTGGCCCGCGCCACTGCCGACCCGCCGGCCCTTGAGGGTTTCTTCCAGGCCCTTGAGGTCCGAGCCGATGGTGCGGGTGAAGCCCTGGAATGCACGAATGGTGCCGTCATGCTGACCGCCGCCGAAGGCCAGGCGCTGGCCGATGAGCTGGTCGAACTGGTGCAGCTTGTCGGTGATGTCGGCGATGTCGGCACTCAAGGAGGCCACGTAGCGCATCTGACTGTGGCGCTTCAAAGCCTGGGCCACGGACAGGCGCAGGCGAAAGGGGTCGTAGAGGGGGCGGTCGGCCACGTAGTCGTCGATGGTGCCGTTCTTGCAGAGCCGGTAGGCCTGCTCGGACTCGGTGCTCCTGCACAGCAGCAGGGTCTGGTGCAGGACTTCGTGAATGCGCTCGTCCCGGCGGTAGAGGGTGAGGTAGAACTGCTCCGCCTTCTCGATGCTGCGGAAGGCCAGCACCAGCACCGCCGGGTGGTGCTTGATGAAGAGATTCAGGGCCCCGGCCTCGTCGTGGCTCTCGAGATAGCGCCCGTACTCGCCGCTCAACAGGTGGCGCAGATCGGCGAGTTCCTCGGCCGAGTCGCTCACCGCCAGCATGCGCTTGGCACTCAGATCATGTGATTTGGCCATAACCCTTGTCTTCCCCCCCTGATATCAGGATGACGCCACATGGTCCCGCACCGCCTCCAGGGCCGCCGCCAGTTCCGCGGCCAGGCGCGCCATATCGGGCTCATCCCCGGCAGCGGCGGCCGTCTCCAGGGCCTGGCACAGATCGGCCGCGGTGTTGGCACCCACGGTGCGCGCCGACGACTTGAGGCGGTGGGCCAGGAAGCCCAGGCGCTCGGTGTCCTGGGCCGCCACGGCCGCCGTTATCTCGGCCTCCGTATCCCGGCTCTGGGCCGCGAACTTGACGACGAACTCCCGGCCGCGGGCGGCGTCATCGCCGAACAGCCGTCCCAGGGCTGCGGGATCGATGATGGGCGCCGCGCGGTCCTCCGGGCCGGATGCCGCCACCGGTGTCCCGTCCGGCGGCGGCGCCCCGACCGCCTCCGCCCCGTGTCCTTCGCCATTCGCGCGCCGCGGCAACCATGCGGCCAGGGTGCGGTAGAGTTCATCGGGTTCCACCGGCTTGGCCACGAAGCCGTTCATGCCCGCGGCCTCACAGGCCCGCCGGTCCTCCTCGAAGACGTTGGCCGTCATGGCCAGGATCGGCAGCCGGGCATGGCTCGCCATGGAACGGATGATACGGGTGGCCTCCAGGCCGTCCATCTCCGGCATCTGCACGTCCATGAGGATTACATCGTAGTCATCCCGGCGCACCCGTTCCACCGCCTCGCGGCCATTTTCCGCCGTGTCCACCACCAGCCCCGCGCCCTCCAGCAGCACCACGGCCACCTCGCGGTTGATGGGATTGTCCTCCGCCAGCAGCACCCGGGCCCCACGCTGCGCCCCGGCCAGGGGCCCGCCCGTTGCGCCCTCCTCCGCCGGTACCGGCTCGCCCCCTTCCCGCCCCCTGGCCAGGCGGGCGGTGAACCAGAAGGTGCTGCCCGCGCCGGGGGTGCTGGTGGCCCCCGCCTCGCCCCCCATGATCCCGGCCAGGCGGCGGGTGACGGCCAGGCCGAGACCGGTGCCGCCGTACTGGCGCGAGGTAGTGGCATCGCCCTGCTCGAAGGCGCCGAACAGGCCGTCGATGCGCTCGGGGTCCACGCCGATGCCGGTGTCGCTCACCTCGAAGCGCACCGTCACCCCCTCGCCTGCCTGTTCCTGCACCAGGGCGCGCAGGGTGACGCCACCCTGCTCGGTGAACTTGACGGCGTTCGCCGCGTAGTTGAGCAGGGCCTGGCGCAGGCGCGTGGGGTCGCCCCGCAGCCACCGCGGCACGGCGTCGAGGTCCATCGCCAGGGACAGCCCCTTGGCGGTCAGGGGTTCCCGCACCATGGCGGCCACGTGGTCGAAGACGGCGGCCAGGGAGAAGTCCGTCTCCTCGAGCACCAGCTTGCCCGCCTCGATCTTGGACAGGTCCAGGATGTCGTTGATGATGGCCAGCAAATGGCGGGCGGCCTCCTCTATCTTGGCCAGGCGCTTGGCCTGCTCCGGTGTCGGGTGCTCCCGGCCCAGCAGATGGGTGAGACCCATGATGGCGTTCATGGGGGTGCGGATCTCGTGGCTCATGTTGGCCAGGAACTCGCTCTTCGCCAGGTTGGCGGCCTCCGCCCGGCGGCGCGCCTCCACCAACTGCTCGGTGCGTTGGTCTACCAGGTCCTCCAGGTGGTGGCGGTACTGCTCCAGCTCCCGGCCGATGCGCTGGCGCTGCACCAGGCGCCACACCTGGCTGGCGATGAGCTGCACCGTCTCCACATCCATGGTCGTGTAGTCCGTATCCTTGTTGCCCACCCCCGCCAGCATCACCACCCGGCCCCCTTCGATGACCGGCACCGATATCAGGCGCCGCAGCTCCGCGTGACCCTCGGGCAGGCCATGCTTGTGGGGATAGGCTTCGTAATCATTGAAAACCACGGGTTCCCGCCGCCGCAGGGCGTCGGCCCAGACGCCTGCCTGCTGCACCGGATAGTGGGTGTCGTGGACCGCGGAGCAGTAGTGGTCCAGGGTGCGCCGGGACCAGGTCACCAGCTCGATGGTCTGCTCGTCGTCGTTGACGAAGTGGATGAAGGAGACCCGACTGCCCGTGAGGTCCTCCGCCAGTTCCTGGCCGCGCTGCATGAAATCGACCTCCGGCAGAGTCTCCACCACCCGCGGCAACTCCAACAGGGCCTCGGCGCGGCGGGCCTGGCGGTCGAGGATGGCTTCCGTTTCGAGGCGCGTGGTGACGTCCGCCGCCACGCTGAGCGCCACGCGGCGGCCGTCGGGCAGGGGGTCGAGACCCACGGACTGGAAGGCCCACACCCGTTCCGTACCGTCCTTGCAGCGCATCCGGAACTCGCCGTCCTCGGTGGCATGACCATAGCCGTAGGTGCGGGCGACCGCCTCACGCACCCGCACCCGTTCGGCTCCACAGGCCAGCTCCATCCAGGTGGGCAGGTCGGGGATCTCCTCCCGTGCATAGCCGCTGATCTCGGTCCAGCTGCGACTGAGGGCGAGTACCTCGCCATCCTCGGCATGAAGTATCAGGGGAAAGGGCACCTCCTCCATGGCGCGCCGGAAACGGCGTTCGCTCTCCTCCAGTACCCGCTCCATGTGCCGGCGACGGCTGATGTCGCGAAATACCCCGAGCACGTGCTGGCGCCCCTCCAGCACCAGGGGGGCGGCGTTAATCTCGGCATGGAACACGCTGCCGTCCCGGCGCCGGACCGGCATATCCGGCACCAGGGATATCCTGTCCCGCATGGACTCGGCGAACAGGGCGCGCACCCGCTCCAGTTCATCGGCCGGGTGGATATCGGCCACCGTGAGCCGGGGGATGTCGGCGGCGGTATAGCCCAGCATGGTGCCGATGGCGCGGTTGCCCAGCACCAGGCGCCCCGTGTCCGCATCCGCCAGCAGGATGCCGTCCCGGGCCGCGTCGAAGATGGCGCGCATCTTTTCGTCGGCCGCCTGCAACTGCCGGTGGGCGGCGTCCCGCTCCGCCACCAGGCGGCGTTGCTGCCGCGCCCCGCGGCCCTGCATGAACACCAGGGCCGCGGCCAGCAGGGCCAACACGGCCAGCACGGCCATGGCCACAGCGACTACGGATGCTTGCTGCCCATAGGCCAGCGCGGCGACGGCCAGGCCGGCCACCAGGATCAGGGCCACCCACAGGCGATAGCCGCGGCCATTCGATGGGGCCACGGCCCTCATCCGTTCCCGCCGCCGAGGGGTTCGAGAAGGGCTAGGGCCCGGGGATAGTCATAGGTCTCGATATCGTGTCCGGCGGCAACCATGGGCTCGCCGAAGGCCGCCTCCAGCCCCGCCTGGTGGCGGGCGAAGAGCGCCCCCGCCGCCGTGTCGTCGGTGGCCAGCAGCGGGATCAGGGCCTCCAGCACCTTTTTCATATCTTCCACATCGGTCCCATCCCCGCCGGGCGGGGGGACGGCCGGTGGCGGGCCCTGGGCCCCCAGGGTGTCCACGAAGCTGGAGAGGGCCGCCGCCAGGGCCTCCGCCTGCAGTGCGAGGTCCGTCTCGCCCTCCCGCAGGGCCGTCTCCAGGCCCGTGGCGCGCTCGGCGATGGCCACCAGGCCCAGGTTGCCCGCGGCGCCCTTGATGGTGTGGGCGAGGGCCCGGGCCTCGTCCGTTCCGCCCGCCGCCAGGTGCCCCATGATCACCTGTCCGTCATCGCCATGGTCGGCGGCGAAGCGCCGCAGCAGGCGCTCATAGACGGCCGCGTCGCCGCCCAGGTTGCGCAGGCCGAGGCGCGTATCCACCCCCGCCATGGGCGCCGCGAGGATACCTACCGGGACCGCCGCCGGCCCTGGGGCGGCGGCCTCTGCGGGCGGGGCTTCCCGCGGCTGGCGCGGCAGCCAGCGGGCGAGCACCCGGACCAGCTCCTCCGGGTCCACGGGCTTGGCCACGAAGCCGTTCATGCCCGCCTCCTCGCAGGCCCGCCGGTCCTCCTCGAAGACGTTGGCGGTCATGGCGAGGATCGGTAGCTCGGCGCCATCCGGGCGGGAGCGGATGACCCGGGTGGCCTCCAGGCCGTCCATCTCGGGCATCTGCACGTCCATCAGCACCAGGTCGTAGTGCCGGCCCCGCAGGCGGTCCACGGCCCGCCGCCCGTTGTCCACGGCATCCACCTCGAGGCCCAGGTTGGCCAGCAGGGCCTCGGCCACCTCGCGGTTGATGGGGTTGTCCTCCGCCAGCAACACCCGGGCGCCCTGCTGCTCCGGGGCCAGGACCAACCCCGCCGCAACCGGGGCGCCGGGGGCCTGTGCGGGCCCGTGGCCGCGCTGGAGGCGGGCGGTGAACCAGAAGGTGCTGCCCGCGCCGGGGCTGCTGGTGGCCCCCGCCTCGCCCTCCATCATCTCGGCCAGGCGGCGGGTGATGGCGAGACCGAGGCCGGTGCCGCCGTGGCGCCGGGCGTTGGTGCCGTCGGCCTGCTCGAAGGCCCCGAACAGGCGCTCCAGGGTGGCGGGCTCCACCCCGATGCCGGTGTCCGCCACCTCGAAGCGCACCACCACCTCAGCGTCATCCTCCCGGACCTTGACGGCACGCATGACGATACCCCCCTGGCCCGTGAACTTGACGGCATTGGCGGCATAGTTCAGCAGGGCCTGGCGCAGGCGCGTGGCATCGCCCCGCAGCCATACCGGCACCGCGTCCCGGTCCAGCTCCAGGGTCAGGCCCTTGCGCCGGGCCTGCTCCCGCACCATGGACTGGACGTGGTCGAAGACGGAATTGAGATGAAAATCGCTCTTCTCCAGGGTGAGCTTGCCGGCCTCGATCTTGGACACATCGAGGATGTCGTTGATGATGGCCAGCAGGTGGCGGGCGGCCTCGTCTATCTTGGCCAGGCGGGCGGCCTGCTCCGGCGTCGGGTGCTCCCGGTTCAGCAGGTGGGCGAGGCCCATGATGGCGTTCATGGGGGTGCGGATCTCGTGGCTCATGTTGGCCAGGAAGGTGCTCTTGGCCAGGTTGGCGGCCTCGGCCCGGGCCCGCGCCTCCATCAACTCGGCGGTACGCGCGGCCACCTGCTCCTCCAAATGATGGCGATGGCGGTCCAGCTCCTCCCCCATGCGCTTGCGCTCGGTGATGTCCTCTTTGACCGCCACGTAGTGGCTGGTGCGCCCGTCCTCGCCGCGGATGGGGGTGATGATGGCGAACTCGAGGTACTCGGAGCCGTCGCGGCGGCGATTGCAGAGTTCGCCGCGCCAGGTCTCGCCGCCGGTGAGGGTGGTCCACATGGCCTCGTAGGTCTCGGGGGGGGTCTTGCCGGAGTGGAGGATGCGGGGGTTCTGCCCCACCACGTCGTAGGGCCGGTAACCCGTGTTGTCCACGAAGGCCTGGTTGACGTACTCGATCTCCGCGTCGGTGTTGGTGATGACGATGCTCTCGGGGCTCTGTTCCACCGCCAGGGAGAGCTTGCGCAACTGCTCCTCGGCCGCCTTGCGGTCCGTGATATCCGTGGTGAAGGCGAGCACCCGGGGCACGTCATCCAGCACCACCCGGGTGAGGAGCACGTCCAGCCACACCCTGTGGCCCTCGGCATCCGGGCTCTTCCATTCGGTGCGGTTTTCACCATCACGAGCGGCGATATGGATGTTCTCCAGGGCCTTGGCGTGGGAATAGGCCGGCTCGTCCAGCCATACGGCCTCCCGGTTGAGTTCAGCGACGGTGGTGCAGCCGTGGAGGGCCAGGGCCCGGCGGTTGGCGTCGACGATCTCGCCGCTATCGGCGTCATGGACGAAGATGGCCACCGCGGCACTCTCGAACAGGGTCCGGAAGCGCTCCTCGCTGCGGCGCAGGGCCTCCTCGGCCGTCTTGCGCTCGGTGACGTCCGCCGCCATGCTCACCACCACCCGGCGCCCGTCGGGCAGGGGCCCGAGGCCCACGGAGCTGAAGTCCCACACCCGCCGGCTGCCGTCCCGGCACCGGATGGTGAACTCCCCCTCGGCCTTGCGGCCGGTGAGCCCGTAGAGGGCATCGATGCGCGCCTGCACCGGGGCCCGGCGCTCGCCGTAGGCGCGCTCGGTCCAGTCCGCCACGGTGGGGATGTCCTCGCGGCTGTAGCCGCTGATGTCGGTCCAGGTGCGACTGAGGGCCAGCACCTCGCCGTCCTCGGCGTGGATGATGACCGGGAAGGGGGCCTCCTCCATGGCCCGGCGGAAGCGCTCCTCGGCGGCGCGGTGGGCCTCTTCCATGGCCCGGCGCTCGGTGATGTCGCTCATGCCCCCCACCACCCGCAGGGGCACGCCCCGGGCGTCCCGCACCACCTCGGCCCGATCAAACACCAGGGCGTAGCTGCCGTCCTTGCGGCGGAAACGGAACTCGGCGCGGTAGACCGCGGCGCGCCCCTCCAGCACCTCGGTCAGCTCCGCCGTCACGCGCTCCCGGTCCTCGGGGTGGATGCGGGACAGCCAGACCTCCTTGGTGGGCCCCAGGTCCCCGGCGGCGTAACCGAAGTTGGTCTCCATGCCCTCGCTGCGCCACACCGTGCCGGTGGCGAGTTCGAGGTCCCAGATGACATCGTGGCTGGCGTTGGAGAGCAGGCGGAAGCGCTCCTCGCTGGCCTCCAGGGCCGCCACCGCCTGCCGGCGCTCGGTGACATCCATGATGAAGCCCTCGAGCCACCGCCCGCCCCCATCCTCCGTGGCCACGCACTGGCCCTTCTCCCATACCACCCGCTCGCCGCCGTCGGCGGTAAGAATGCGGTACTCCAGCTCGAAGGGCAGGCCCGCTGCCACCGCCTGGGCCACCTCCTCCCGCACGGTCGTGCGATCTTCGCCGTGAATGAGGTCCTCGTATTGGAGATCCCCGCCCTCCAGGAAACGCTCGGGGGCGTAGCCGGTGACCGCCAGGCTGCCGCGGCTGACGAAGGCCATGGGCCAGCCGTGGCTGTCCAGGCAGCGGTAGGCCATGCCCGGCAGGTTGTCCATGAGCACCGCCAGGCGCCGCCGGCCCTCGAAGACGGCCATCTCTGCCGCCACCCGCTCGGTGATGTCGGCAGCCATGCTGATGGCGATGCGCCGGCCGTCGGGCAGCTCTCCCAGGCCCACGGAGCTGAAGGCCCAGATGCGCTCGGCGCCGTCCCTGCAGCGCACCCGGAATTCTCCCTGGGGCCGGGCCGCGGTGGTGCCGTAGGCCTCGGCGATGACGGCATCGACCTCCGGCGCCAGGTCGCCGTAGGCGCGCTGCGTCCACTCACGGGTGGTGGTCAGCTCGCCGCGGTCGTAGCCGGCGAGCTCCACCCAGGCTTTGCTCAGGGCCAGCACCCCGCCGTCCTCGGCATGGATCATCACCGGCACCGGGGCCTCCAGGATGGCCCGCCGGAAGCGCTCCTCGCCCTGGCGCAGGGCGGCCTCCAGGCCCTTGGCTTCGCTGATGTCCTCCAGGGTGGCCATGATGGCGGTGACTTCGCCTTGGGAGTCCCACACCGGGGCGGCGTTGAGCCGCAAGGGAATGGTGCCGCCATCCCGGCGGCGGTGCCGTATCTCCCGCCCCGCCAACGTCGCCCCGGCGGCCGCCTCCCGCAGGTGGGTCTCGAACTCCCCCCAGTCCTCCGGCGCCACCATGGGGTTGGGGCGGCCGATGACCTCCGCCTCCGGCCAACCGAACACGCGCTCGGCGGCGGCGTTCCAGGTGAGGACGCGGCCCTGGAGGTCCACGCTCATCAGGGGCAGGGGGGAGCAGGCCACCATGGCCTGCTGGAAGGCCTCGGCGGCCCGCCGCGCCTGCTCCGCCTCCTGGCGGGCGCTGATGTCGCGGATGAAGTCCTGGCGGTAGGGCCGGCCATCCAGCTCGATGAGCGCCGAACTCACCTCCACCGGGAAGGGGCTGCCGTCGCGGCGGCGGTGGATGGTCTCGAAGAGCGCGCCCTTGTCCGTCCCCGCCACCTGCCACTGGGGTTCCAGATCGACCAGGGCCTCGGGGGCCCGCAGATCGGCGATGGTCCTGGTGGCCAGTTCGGCGGCGCTATAACCATAGGCCCGCTCGGCGGCGGCGTTGGCCTCGACGATGCGCCCGCCGTCGTCCATCAGCAGCACCATGTCCCGGGCCTTGTCCACCAGCCGGCGGAAGCGCTCCGCCAGGGCGAGGCGCTCCTCGCGTTCCGCCGCCGCCTCACGCTCCAGGCGCAGGCGGTCCGTGGTCCAGTCCAGGCGGTGGCGCTGGTGCCAAGCCAGGGCGGCCCCGGTCAGGGCCAGCAGGGCCAGCGCCAGCACCGCCAGGGCGAGGGCGACGTCCCGGGACAGGCCGGCATAGACCTCACTCTGGTCCACCTTGGCGATGAGATGCCAGGGGGTGCCCGGCACCGGCCGGGCCACCGCCATCACCGCCTCGCCCCGGTAGTCGACGCCCCGCAGCAGGGTACCCGGCGCGGCCTGCCCCGCCACGGCCTGGACCGCCACCACCTCCGTCGCCGTGAGGGGCACCCGCACGCGCAGGGCGGCATCCGAGCGGTGGCGCAGGTCGTTCAGGAACAGCACGCCGTCGCCGTCGGGCTTCACCAGCAGGGTCTCGGCGCTGGGGCTGGGCACCGGCCAGCCCTCGAGGAAGGGAAAGAGGAAATCGTCCTCGTGGAGGCGGAACAGCAGGGCGAGGCCCTCGCCGCCGTTGGTATCCGGCAGGGGCGCCACGATGTCGAAGTTGAAACGACCGTCCTCCCCCTCACCGTCGGGGTAGAGGCCGGAGAGATGGACCGCGCCGTCGGCCCGGGCCCGCTCCAGGGCGGCCTGGAGTGCCGGACCGGCCCGCAGATGGTCGCCGGCCCCCAGGGGATAGCGCCCGGACTCGTCCATCAGGGCCACCATGCCGTAGCCCTTTTCCTCGGCGATGGCCGCGAGGCGCACCAGCACCTCTTCCCGGGCCGCCATGTCGCCCTCGACGCGCCAGCGCTGGAGCAGTTCGAGCCGGGTCGTGCTGCTCCGTACCTGCTCGGCGTCCCGGCGCCGCTCCTCCAGCCAGCGGTCGAGTTGGTCGGTCTTGAGGGCGGCCACCGCCCGCAACTGGGCGGTGTAGCGGTCGTCGTGCTCGGCCATCAGCCCCCGCACCCCCAAGGCACCCCCCGCCACCAACAGCAGCCCCAGGGTCACCAGGCCCGCCGTCAGCCAGGGGGCGGCGGGCGGCGCCGGGCCCGCCACGACCTCCCGGCCACGCCCCAGGGCCCAGTAGAGAAGCAGGGAGGTGACGGCGACGAAGGCGAGCCCCTTGAAGGCCCCGACCACGCTGAGGGCCCAGGGGTCCCGCACCAGGGTGGCCACCAGGAGGTCCGAGAGCAGGATCCACAGGGTGGCCCCCAGGGCGTAGAGGAGCACGGGGGTGCGGGACCCGCCGGCTGGAGAGGTCGCGGGGCCCGCCATGGGATCAGGCCGCCGCGACGCCGTCACGGTGGCGCTGGGCGATGGCCGTGAAGGCCCCGTAGTCCGCCAGGAAGGCGGCCGCCAGGTCCGGATCGAAGTGGGTGCCCCGGCCCGCGGCGACGACCTCCCGGGCCTCGTCGAAGGACATGGCGGGCTTGTAGACACGCTGGGAGATGACGGCATCGAAGACATCCGCCACCGCCATCAGCCGCGCCGACAGGGGGATGTCCTCCGCCGCCAGGCCGTCGGGATAGCCGCTGCCGTCCCAGCGCTCGTGGTGCCAGTGGGCGATCTCCTTGGCCAGCCGGAAGAACACCACCGGCCGCTCCACCTCCGCCTCGGCGCGCTCGATGGCGCGGGCGCCGATCTCCGCATGGGTCTTCATGACGGCCCACTCTTCTGGGGTGAGCCCGCCGGGCTTCAACAGGACATGATCGGGGATCCCGACCTTGCCGATGTCGTGCAGGGGCGCCGACTTGGTGACCAGGCGGATGAACTGATCGTCGATGGTGTCCCGGAAGCGCGGGTGGTCCCGCACCAGGACGGCCAGGCGCTCCACGTAGGCCTGAGTGCGCAGGATGTGATCGCCGGTCTCGGGGTCCCGGGTCTCTGCCAGGTGGGCCAGGGCGCGGATGGAGACGTCCTGGACGATCTGGTTCTCCTCCAGGCGCCGCGCCACCTCGGCCTCCAGGAAGTCGTTGTGGTCATGGAGGCGGTCGTTGGCATCTTTCAAGGCCAGGTGGGCGCGCACCCGGGCGCGCAGGATGGCGGGATTGACGGGCTTGGTGATGTAGTCCACCGCCCCCAGGCGCAGGCCCTTTTCCTCGTCCTCGGCGGCCTCGCGGGCGGTGACGAAGATGACGGGGATATGGCCGAGGCCGCACTCCTGGAGGCCCGCCACCACCGCGTAGCCGTCCATGCCGGGCATCATGACGTCCAGCAGGATGAGGTCGGGCCGGGGCTCGCTGGCGGCCACTTCGAGGGCCCGCGGCCCGGAGGTGGCGGCGCGGACGCGATAGTCAACGGCCAGGGCATGGTCCAGCACCGCCAGATTGGCGGCCTGGTCGTCGACGATGAGGATGGTGTGCTCGGTCATATCCCTTGATCCTGGATAGTCATTCCCTTGTGGCGGCGGGAACGGGTAGCCCTTTAGGAAATAGCCGATTATCGGCTCCCTCTCATCGGCGAGGCATGGGCGCGCCCCCGACGCCGAACCACGCGGCGGCAGGTGCTGCTTAAGCGTCGTCGGGCGGCAGTGGGTGGATATCCAGGCCGATGAGGACCTTCTCGTGGTCCGAGAGGTCGCCGATGATGCGCCGCATGGGGAGCGGCAGGTGCTTCACCAGCATGGGGGTGGCGACGATGCGCTCGTCCTCGGCGAGCTGGGGGTGCTCCAGCAGGTTGATCACCTCGGCCTCGTAGTGGGCGCCCACCTCGGGCTCGGCGCAGATGGCCTTGAGATTCTCGATGGCGCGGCGGGCCATGGGGGTCTCCCCCAGGACGTAGAGGCGGATGGTGTACTTTTCCATGGCGATTCAATCTCCCTCGATCCGGATGCCATCGGCGCCGATGGTGAACTCCCGCAGGTCGCCGGAGCTGGCGCCGCCGCGGGCCTTAACCACCTGGATGACGCGCTTCACCGCGCCCCCGGATTCCACCTGGCGTGTGCGGATCCACACGTCATTGAGGCTGGAGATGTTCATGGTGCTGGTGCCCCGGGCACCGTCGGGCAGCAGTTCCGTGAGCAGCACGCTGACGCCCCGGGCCTTGAGGTGATGGGTGAAACGCATCAGCATCATCTTCACCTGCAGGGGCGAGCCGAGGTCGGCCAGGGCCGAGATGGGGTCGATGACGATGAATTGAACCGCGGCCTGGTCCACCCGTTTCGAGATATAGATGAGATGGCTCTCCAGGCCCATCTCCACCGAACGCATCGAGTACATCTCCAGGGCCCCGGATTCCACGAAGGGGGCCAGGTCGATACCCACGGCCCGCAGGTTACGGCGGATCTCCTGCGGCGACTCCTCCAGGGAGATGAGGGCGGCCTTGCGGCCCGCCTGCAGGGCGGCGTGGAGCAGGCTGGCGGAGAGGAGGCTCTTGCCGGTGCCGGCGGAGCCCGAGACCATGATGGTGCTGCCGTCGAGGTAGCCCGCCCCGCCCATCATGGCATCCAGGCCGGCGACGCCGGTAGTGGTGCGAGTGGTGGGCGCCGCCGCCTTCAACTCGGTACCCGTCACGGGCAGGATGGTAACGCCCCCCCCATCCAGCAGGAAGGGATACTCGTTGGTGCCGTGGCCGGCGCCCCGCATCTTCACCACCCGCAGATAACGCGTCATGAGACGCTCCCTCAGCTGCTGGCTGAGGTGGATCACGCAATCCGAGGCGTACTCCTCGAAGCGGTGCATGACCCCGGCGCCGGTGGACGCGGCCAGGGTGACCAGGGTGGTGAGTCCGGCATCCCGCAGCCACTCGAACAGGGCCACTATCTCGCTGCGCAGCCGGTCGCCCGCCAGGGCGATCTGGAGGTTGTCCAGGGAATCGATGACCAGGCGGGTGGCCCCCGTGGCCGCGAGGGCGCTCTCGATGCGCAGGCGGATCACCCCGAGATCATAGGCCCCCGCCACCTGTTCGTCGGCCCCAGGCCGCATGTCGAGGAGCTGCAGGCGCCCCTCGTCCAGGGCCCGGCTGCCCGCCATGCCGAGGGCGTCCATGTAATTCAGCAGGCGCTCGGGACGCTCGTCGCAGGTAACCATGACCGCCCCCTCCCCCGCCGCCAGGGCGCCATGGATGAAGGACAGGCCGAACACGGTCTTGCCGGATCCGGGCCCGCCCGTGAGCAGGGCGGCGGTACCGGCCGGGTAGCCGCCATCGAGGATGGTGTCGAGGCCCCGGATGCCGGAGGATACCTTCGCGTGGTTGATGGTCATTTTATAAATACGTGCTCGCTGGCGGCCCCGGATCAGCGCTTCGCCCTCACCTGCCGGGGACGCCTGAATTGACTTATAAAAGCTGGCTCGTCCGCAGAATCCGTGGGTGAAAATTTCGCTCGCGGCGAGCGCCAAGTAGATGATATGCAAAACAAAGGCTGGCGGCGTGGTGCACCTTCAGGTTGGTTTTTCCGCCACGAACAACAGGCTCTCGCCAAGATCGCCAAGAACGCCAAGGGAACAGCGGTGTCTTCCAGCCGATTGACCATGCGGGTGATGCCGTGCTCCATGAGCGCCTCGCCGAATTGGACGTCTTAGTGCTTTAGTGCTCGATTGGAATCGAGACTTGGTTTTCAACCTGGAAGCCTCCCAATCGGGTCTCCCGTCATGCTCGTAATCCCTTGGCCCAATTTCTTGGCGTTCTTGGCGTTCTTGGCGAGAGGAAATTCTTCTCTCTACACCCACAAACTATTCTTACGAGCCATAAAACTTAGCCGGTATTTAGCATCAGACCTGTCCCACCGCAAGGACAGCCCGTCCGTCAGGCCGTCACCGGGCGGCCTTGCCCGTCCCCCTTGAAGGGCCGCACCAGGGCCACCAGCAGGGGCAGCAGGGTGAGGTTGGCCACCAGGGCGATGATCATGGCCAGCCCCGTGAGCAGGCCGAAGTAGATGGTGGGGATGAAGTTGGACAGCACCAGGATGGAGAAACCCAGGGTGATGGTGATGGAGGTGTAGTAGATGGCCCGCCCGACGCTGGCATGGGAGCGGCGGATGGCGGCCCGGTAGTCGCCGTCCACGGCGTACTCCTCGCGCATGCGGTGAAGGTAGTGGATGGTGTCGTCCACGCCGATGCCCACGGTGATGGCGGCGATGGTGATGGTCATGATGTCCAGGGGGATCCCCGTCCAGCCCATGAGGCCGAGGATGAGGGCCGCGGCCACCACCGTGGGCATCACCCCCACCACCGCCAGGCGCAGGTTGCGGAACAGCGCCAGCAGCATCAGGAGGATGGCCGCGAACACCACGGACAGGGTCATGATCTGGGACTGGAACAGGCTCTGAAGCACGTTGTTGTAGAGCACCACCATGCCGGTGATGTTGATCTGGCCGGGCTCGAATCCCAACTCCTCCAGGCCGGCGCGAATGCGGGTCAGGAGTTCGTCCCGCTCCAGGTCCGGGTCGGAGTCGATGATGCGCACGCCGAAGCGCACCTGGTTGCCGTCGTCGCTCATGTAGGGGTCGAAGAGAGTGGTCTTGACGTCCTCCGGCAGGCGTTTGTGCATCACCGCCAGGGTGAGGTTGTCCAGGCGCTGGTCATCATTGAGCTTGGTGAGCATGGCCATGGTGGTGTGCAACGACAGCACCTTACCCGTCTCGTCCAGGCTGTCCAGGTACTCGTGGACCCGGGTCACGTCCTCGAGGGTGAAGGTGTTGAACCAGAAGCTGTCGCCGGAGAGCCCCGCCTCGCCGCCGCCACCGTAGGCCACGTCCTCTGCCGCCATCTCCTGCTGGTATTCCTGGAAGTCCTCATCGGGGTCGAGGACCACGTCCAGGGGGGTGGTGCCCCCCAGCTTGCGGTCGATGAGCAGCATGCCCTGGTGGATCTCGGTGGTGTCCTTGAAATAATCGATGAAGCTGTTCTCCACCGTGAGGCGGGTGATGCCCGCCACGCTCACGGCGAACACCAGGCCGTAGAGCACCAGGGTCCCCACCCGGCGGTGCTCGATGAGACCGGCGAAGGCGCGGGTGACGGCGCCCGTGACATCCACCCGGCGGCGCACCGGGTCCCGGGGCGGCAGCATGGCCACCAGGGCGGGGAACAGCAGGAAGGACAGCACGAAGGCCATGGCCACCCCCGCCACCATCATCCAGCCGAAGTCCATGACCGGACGGATGGCGCTGAAGACCAGGGAGCCGAAGGCCACCATGGTGGTCAGGGCGGTGAAGAATGATGGCACCAGCTTGGAACGCATGGTGGCGGCTATCTTGCTGTCGTGATCGTCCGCCGGGGCCTCGTGGTGGAGTTCCTCGAAGCGCACCACCAGGTGCACCGTGAGGGACAGGGTGATGATGAGCAGCAGGGAGATGAAATTGGACGACACCACGGTGACCCGCCATTCCGCGAGCCCCAGCCAGCCCGCCATGGCGATGCCGGCGGCGGCGCATATCACCATGGGGATGAGGACCCAGCGCACGCGTTTGAAGGCCACGGCCAGCAGGGCCACGATGAAGCAGAACACGCCGATGCCGAACACCCGGATGTCGTTCTCCACGAAATCGATCATGTCGGAGACGATCATGGGCACGCCCCCGAGGTGGATGTCGGCGCCGTCGCGATAGCGCTCCAGCACCTCCCGCACGGCGGCGATGGTGGCCTGTTCGCGCTCCTGGTAGCGGGCCTTGTAATCGGCGAAGGCCTCGGATGCCCGTTCCAGTTCCACCTCTTCGTCCGCCGTGAGCCCCTCTTCCATACGCTTCATGCGCAGGTCGTCCCTTGCCTCCAGCAGGGCGCGGTAGCGCTCATCGCGCTCGAAGGTCACCTGGAGGGCGGTGGTGGTGCCGTCCTCGCTCATCAGCAGGTTCTTGTACAGGGGGCTGGTGCGCAGCTCCCGGGCCGCCATCTCGCGATCCGTCTGCGGGCTGGTGAGGGTCTGCACCCCTTCCTGGATCTCTCGCAGGGTCACCGGCGGGCTCTCGATGAGGGGGACGTCCAGCATGGAGGTCACCTCGGCCACCCGGTCCACCCGGGCCAGCTCGTCCCGCAGCGCCCCCACCGCGGCGAGGGTGGCATCGGAGAACATGTCGCCGTGGGGGGTGTAGGTGACGAAGAGGAAGTCATCGGAGCCGTAGCGCTCGCGGATCTCGCGGTAATAGCGCAGGTCGGCGTCGTTCTCCAGCAACAGGGAATCCGCCGAGGCGTCGAGCTTGAAATCCCGCGCGAACCAGGCGGCGGCGAGGATGAACAGCCCCACCATCAGGAGGGCCACCACGGGCCGGCGCAGTACCAGGCCGAAATAGAGGGAATAGAGGGTCGCGCGCATGTCAGGAATCCGGAATATTTTAATCTATTGGAAACAGGATGTTATGGGCCGCCCATGGTGACATAACCTGCAGCGATTCGCCTCGGCCAGGGCTCCGCATCCCGCCGCTGTGGCCATGATCCGGCTGGCCTTGACCCGGGCACCTTTGCCATGGCGCCCGGCGGGCCTATCCTTTTAACAGGCGGACCGCTTTCGCAGTCCGCCATAGCGGGACCCCGTGGCTTCACGACCTTGGATGGGCACCATGAATACACTGCACCAGGATACCCAACGCTTCGAGGCATGGCTTGCCGATTTCGATACCAGGATCCAGGATCTCCGACACCAGGTGGCGGCTGCCCAGGGTTATCGCCAGAAGGGGCTGCAGGAAGAACTGGACAAGCTGCTGGCGCGCCGCCGCAAGGCCGACGAGCACATGGCCCAGCTCCGGCTGGCGGACGCCGAGTCCTGGTCCCGGAACGACTTCCGCACCAGCATCTTCGCCGTATTCGACGACATCGGCGAGCGCCTGAACCGCCTCATGGCCCGGGTGTAACCCGGGATTCATCCCGACATCCCGGTCAAATACACCACCACCGCCCCTTCCCGGGGCACGAATGTAGGTCGGGATTCATCCCGACATCCCGGTCAAATACACCACCACCCCTTCCCGGGGCACGGATGTAGGTCGGGATTCATCCCGACATCCGGCCCCACCGTGTGCGCCCCGCGCCGGGTGGAATCCGCGCCCGCGGGCTGTCGGGCTGAAGCCCGACCTACAAACACCCCCCCACCGTCCGTTGCCGGGGCACGGATGTGGGTCGGGATTCATCCCGACATCCAGCCCCGCCCGACATCCAGCCCCGCCGTATGCGCCCCGCGCCGGGTGGAATCCCCGCCGGCGGGCTGTCGGGCTGAAGCCCGACCTACAGCCCGACCTACAAACACCCCCCCACCGCACGTTCCCGGGGCACGGATGTGGGTCGGGATTCATCCCGACATCCGGCCCCACCGTGTGCGCCCCGCGCCGGGTGGAATCCGCGCCCGCGGGCTGTCGGGCTGAAGCCCGACCTACAGCCCGACCTACAAACACCCCCCACCGTCCGTTCCCGGAGCACGGATGTGGGTCGGGATTCATCCCGACATCCAATCCCGCCGCATGCGCCCCGCGCCGGGTGGAATCCCCGCCGGCGGGCTGTCGGGCTGAAGCCCGACCTACAGCCCGACCTACAAACACCCCCCCACCGCACGTTCCCGGGGCACGGATGTGGGTCGGGATTCATCCCGACATCCGGCCCCGCCGTATGCGCTCGGGGCCAGGCCGGAATCCCCGCCCGCGGGCTGTCGGGCTGAAGCCCGACCTACAGCCCGACCTACAAACACCCCCCCCACCGTCCGTTGCCGGGGCACGGATGTGGGTCGGGATTCATCCCGACATCCGGCCCTGCCGTGTGCGCCCCGCGCCGGGTGGAATCCCCGCCGGCGGGCTGTCGGGCTGAAGCCCGACCTACAGTCCGACAGCCCGACCTACAATCCGACAGCCCGACCGGCCACCCGACCGACCGCCCGATCTTGTCCTTTTTCGCGTTATTTCGCGTCTTTCGTGGTGACGCCTTTTTCTCCCTTTTCGCGTCTTTCGCGGTTACGCTTTTTAGTATTTGGGATGGAACCCACCATACACCGGATCATGGGGACCGCTTGTGCTGCTCCTGGCGCAGCCGCTCGCGCTCGTAGAGCTTGTGGTACTCGCCGGTGACCTGGGCCAGCTCCGCCTCGAGACGCGCGTTCTCCTCTTTCAACTCGCGGTAGCGGGCGCCCATGTTGTTGATCTCGTTCCGCAGCTTCACCAGCAGCTCGTCCCGGCCGCTGGAGCGCGGATTGACGACGTCGGCGACAAGGGCCAGGTAACCCGCCACGAGGCCGTGGATATCCTCGTCCAGGTGTTCCAGGGCCTGGCTGTCGTCGCCGGTAAGGGCGTTGAGGATGCGTGCGAATACGGTGTTCTCCCGGCGCATGAGGTCGTCGAGCCCCTCTTTCACCAGGTCCTCATTGAGGACGCTGATCTGCTGCAACAGCTCACGCCGCCGCTGCTCCCGCTGGGGGCGGTCGTCCTTCAAACGGTTGATGAGGGTACGAGCGGAGCGGCGGTGGGCACGGTAGCGGCGGGAGAACATGACGATGATCACCACCAGCAGCCCGCTGATGAGCACCCCAAGCTCGATGGCCACCAGTTGCAGGGCGATGGTGAGGTCGTCCATCAGGCCAGAGCCTCGGCGACAGCCGCGGCCCGGCGGGCGCGGGCGCGACGCCACAGCCACCACCCCAGCCCCACCAGGGGCCACAGGATGAGGTTGGCCACCCCCAGCCACACCCAGATCATGGACCAGTCCAGGGGCGGTGCCGGCGCGACCGGCGGTTCCTCCCGGGGCAGGGGTGGCAGGGGTACCGGCTCGCCGGGCACCAGACCCTCGATGGCCAGTTGGTAGTCATCGCCGTCCACCTGGCGGGCCTCCAGGCGCACCTCGATCATGCGCCCGGCCAGGGCCCGGGGCAGCACCGTGCTCCACTCCCCCGGGGTGCCGGCGGGCACGGTGACCGAGTCGAGCCGGTCGCCGTCCAGGGCACGGTAGGCGAGGCGCGCCGTGGCCAGGTCCATGAGGCCGTCGGCCAGGGTGGCCGCGAGAGTCACGGCGCCGTCCGCGCCGGCGGTCATGGTGATGGCGCCGGGTTCCTCGTGCACCCGGATCTCGTGGCGGTGCTGGCGGGCGAAGGTGCGGCCGTCCGCCACCACGGTGATCACCAGGGTCCCCTCCCCCGGCCCCACATCGACGCTCAGGGTGTAGTTGCCAGGGTCGCCTTCCGGATACATGCCCGAGGACACCTGCTCCCCCCTCTCCCGGCCCGCCGCCACCTGGAAGCTTACCAGGCCCAGGAAGGCGGGGTCCGTCACCGTGCCGTCATCGCGCAACAGCCGCGCCACCACCGGCACGGACCGCTCCTGTAGCACGTGGTTGGGCAGGGGGTCCACCGCGAGGCGCAGGTTGGTCACCACCATCACCCGGTTGTCGGGGTCCGTGGCGGCGTCGATACGCCAGCGACCCGCCGGGGGATCGTTGATGGTCACCAGATCGTAGGCCTGTTCCACCTCCCAGCGCACGTTGTCGGGGAGGGGATTCCTGCTGGAGAGCAGGCTGCCGTCGGGCCGCACGATCTGGCTGGCCATGGCGCCGGGGGGGCGGAATACCAGCAGGGTCATGTCGCTGACGGTGTCGTCCACGGTGAAGCGGTTGCCTTCGTCGAGGGGCACGGTATCCGGCGGCGCGGTCTTCTCGAACAGGCGCAGGAACACTCGGTTGAGCTGTTCCGCCGCATCCACCTGCTCCGACCAGCCGCCGGTGCCCCGGGCCAGGGCCTCCAGCAGTTCCGCGTCGGCGTTGGCGGACAGGGCGATGGTATGGACCGTGGCCCCCTTCTCTTCGAGGGCGGCCAGCACCTCGGTGCGGATGCGCTCCCGCGAGGCCGCGCTGGTCTCCTCGCTGCCGCCGACGTCCACCATGCCGTCGGTGAGGAGGATGACGTAACGGCCCCCGGTGCTCTCGGTGGCAGACCAGTCGGCCGTGGCGACCCCCAGGACCTGTTCGATGTCGGTGTAGAGTTCGTCCGAGCGGATACGCTGCGCGGCGCGGCGGGCCCGCTCCTTCCAGGCCGCCCCGGTGGCGGCCACGGGCACCGCCTCCTGCACATGCTCCCCGAAAGTCCAGATGCCGGCGCGGGCGTCGTCGGGCAGCAGCCCCACCAGCAGGCGCAGCGCCGGGGCCCTGAGGTTGTGGGGGTCGTTTTTCCTCATGCTGCCGGAGACATCCACCAGTACCCGCAGGTCCACCGGCCCCTGTTGCGCCACCACGGGCCGTGGCGCCAGCAGCCAGATCAGGGCGAGCCAGACGATAAGCGCCGGAGAAACCGGCAATGACCATTTGCTGCCGAGCACGTCGATTGCCACCCCTGATCCCATGCCGCGTCCACCGCAAAACGGCACGACGCCTTTCATTCCTATTCGGTCGAAGGCGGGAGTTCTTGAGGAGAGACCCAGCCTGCGTGACGCTCAGCGGCGATCCATTTCGGGGGTCCAGGAGGGGATATCGGACTCGTCGGCGTTGACCAGGGCGCTGGTCTCCCGCAGGCGCACCGCCAGGATGGCGGCCAGGGACTGATAGAAGCGGCCGTAGATGCTGGGATAGTTCTTGAGCAGGGGCTTCATGAGCATGTGGTCGATGACGTAGCATTCCACGAAGTCGTCGGCGACGATGTTGGCGCTGGCGGGGGAGCCGTCGATGAAGGACATCTCGCCGAAGATCTCGCTGGGCCCGAGGCGGGCCAGCTCCAGGGGGAAGCCCATGCTGCCCTTTTCCACCCGCACCTCGCCATGGCGAATGACGTAGATGGCGCTGTGGCGGTCACCCTCGCGGACGATCACCGACTCCGGTGAGAAACGCGAGGTCCCCCCTTTCTGAAGCAGGGCGATCTCCTCTTTCTCGGTCAAGTACTGGAAAATCCGCTCCACGAACCGGTGTCCTCGCTGGTTTGATGGGGGCGGGCGCCCCGGTTTGGCCATCCGGAAGCCATCAATAACCGCTAACTCTCATGGCGATACGCGCCGCCCAAGATGATGAAGGAGGAGCGCGTATCGCCATGTTCGTTCCCTCACCCCATCCCTCTCCCAGTGTGAGAGGGGGAGATCGTGCTTCGCGACTTTCACGTTAACATAGTCTAGCGCTTCCCATCGGGCCATACGACAGGGGGGAGCCTGCGGCAATTTTGAATTTTGAATGAGGGGGGCGTGTAGCGTGGACAATACGTAGGGTGGGCCAGGCGCGGTGGACGGTTATGGTGGGGAAAAGGGAAATGGGAACAGGATAGTGAATGGTGAATAGTTTCGCCGGCGTCCCGGGCGGGGTGACGGCTGGCACCTCGTCATCCTGGCTCTCCCCCGTCATCCTGGCGAACGCCAGGATCCAGGGCCGCCGCACCCGCGCAGGCCAGGGGCACCGGCCCGGCCGCCACGCCGCCGCCCTGGATGCCGGGGCAAGCCCGGCATGACGAGGCGTGGAGCCACTGCCTTCCTTCCACCCTGCATGCCTTCCCGCCACTCCTTTTTCGCGTTATTTCGGGTCTTTCGTGGTTACGCCTTTAGCTGTTTGGCCGCCGGGTCAAGCCTGGCATGACGAACCCCATCATGACCATAACTGGCGCCATGGCTCTGGCGGATAGCCGTTGGTGTCCGCAAGCCCACCCCAACAGTCCTTTCCAGAATTTCGAGTTATTTCGTTTCCGTCGTGGTTACCCGCTTTACTTTTCGCGTATTTCGCGTCTTTCGTAGTTTCTTTCTTTGTCTGGTTGCGGTGCCAGGAGCATCGTCCCGGTGCCTCAGCCGGGGCGATGGGGCGCGGCCAGGTAGGTGTGGCTGGCCATCTCCAGCAGGCGGCTGGCGGTGCGTTCGAACTCCTTCCGCTGGTGGCGCCCGCGGTAAAGCTCGGCGGGGGGCGCGGCGGCCCATACCACCAGCTTGACGCCATGGTCATAGAAGGTGTCTACCAGATGGATGAAGCGTTTGGCCGCGGCGTCCAGGCGGGGCTCCAGCACCGGCACGCCGGACAGGAACACCGTGGGGAAGGTGGCCGCCAGCTCCAGGTAGTCGCTGGCGGCCCGCGGGGTCTCGCACAGCTCGCCGAAGGTGAACCAGGCGGCGTCGGCGGCCAGGGCGCGGGTGTTGATGCGCCGGCCGTTGACGGCGAGGGCGGCATGTTCCGTCACCGCCGTGCGCGCCAGGGCGGCGAAGCGCGTCGCCACCGCGTTCCCCTCCTCCCCCGCCACATGGTAGGTGCCCGCCGCCGCCAGCAACTCCTCGCGGTAGTCCACCTCGCCCCCCAGCTCCACCACCTCCATATGGGCCTCGATGAGGGCGATGGCGGGCAGGAAGCGCTGGCGCTGCAGGCCGTTGCGGTAGAGGTCCCGCGGAGCGGCGTTGGAGGTGGTCACCAGGGTGACCCCATGGCGGAACAGGGCCGCCAGCAGGCCGCCCAGCAGCATGGCATCGCCGATGTCATGGACATGGAACTCGTCCAGGCACACCACCCGCACCTCGCTGGCGATCTCCCGGGCGACGACCACCAGGGGGTCGGGGTTACGGGGCAGGGCTGCCAGTCGCTGGTGGACCTCGCCCATGAAGCGATGGAAATGCACGCGCCGCCTGGCGGCGAAGGGCAGGGCCTCGTACAGGCAATCCATGAGATAGGTCTTGCCGCGCCCCACCCCGCCCCACAGGTAGAGGCCCTTCACCGGTGGCGGTCGCCGCCCCCGCAGGCGCTGCCACAAGGCCGGACGCGCCGGCGGCGCCATCAACTCCTCGTAGACCCGCTGGGTATGGGCGACGGCAGCCGCCTGGGCGGGATCATGGACGAAATCCGCGCGGGCCGTGTCGGCCTTGAAGCGCTCCCGGGGGGACAAGGGCGTCTCGAAGGGTGGCCGGTGCATGCCAGGACGCGGGGGAAGGGGGCTCGCCATACCGGATTGTAGGGGCGAGGCGCCGCGAAGATCATCCGCCGACCGAATCCCCCGGACGGGGATGTGCCGGCGCATGCCGGATCACCGGCGAGGCAGTGTAGCGTGGCGCCGGCCGGGGTGCGGCCGGCGGCAGGCAGCCCCCCATCCCGCCACGGCCAGGGAGTCCCGGAAAGGACGCCGGATTACCGGACCACCGCCGTCACCGTCACCGTCACCGTCACCGTAAAGAATACGCTGTGGGCGCTTGGCCTCGGCGGGTAAAAGAGCCCATGATCCCCCACCACGCCCCGCGGCACCGCCCCCGAATTCGCCATGGAATCCACCGCCATCCTCGTGCTGTATCCCCACTACCACCCGGTGGAGGCAGGGGAGGCCGCCACCCTCGTGGACCTGCTGGCCACCATGGGGCTCATCGGCGATGCCGTGCCGATGGAGGGACATACCCACTACGCCACCGGCGACGAGTTGCTCAACCTGGTGACCTTCCTGGGGTGCGCACCCCATGTGATGCTGGAGCCGCCTCCCGCGCCGGGCCCCATGGACTTCGTCAACGTGGGCCTCACCGGCCCCCTGAGCGCCCCGCGGCTGCGCCGCGGGCGCAACACCATCACCCCGCCCTGCCCCACCTGCGGGGCCCGCGAGCACCGTTGGGAGGCCCTGCCGGGAGACGGCGGGCCCGAGCTGCGCTGCAACGCCTGTGGCACCGTCACCGCCGCCGTGTCACTGAACTGGCGCAAGACGGCGGCGGTGGCCAACTGCTTCATCGACATCTGGGGCGTCTACCCGGCCGAGGCCGTGCCCAATCCCGCCCTTATGGAGCGCCTCGCCGCCTTCTCCGGCGGGCCGTGGCGTCACGCCTACCTGCTGGATGAGCTCGTAGGTTGGGGTGAGGAACGAATCCCAACGTGACCATGAATCTGGCGAGTACCCGTTGGGGTTCGCAGGCTCACCCCAACCTACGATCTGGGGAAATGGGGACAGGATAGTGAATGGTGAATGGTGAATAGTTTAGGCGGCGACGCGGCGGGGTGGCGGCTGGCACCTCGTCATTGCGGCGAACGCCGCACAAAAGCGAAGCGTTGAACGCCCGCAGGGCGGCCCGAAGGGCGAGCGCAGCGAGTAATCCAGGGCCGTCGCACCCGTGCAGGCCAGAGGCACCGCCCCGGCCGCCACGCCGCCGCCCTGGATGCCGGGGCAAGTCCGGCATGACGAGGAGTGGAGCCACTGCCTTCCTTCCACCCTGCACACCTTCCCGCCACTCTTTTTTCGCGTTATTTCGCGTCTTTCGTGGTTACGCCTTTCGCTGTTTGACCGCTGGGGCAAGCCCGGCATGGCGAGGCGTGAAGCCACTGCCTTACTTCCATCCTGCACGCCTTCCCGCCACTCCTTTTTCGCGTTATTTCGCGTCTTTCGTGGTTACGCCTTTCGCTGTTTGACCGCCGGGTCGAGCCCGGCATGGCGAGGCGTGGAGCCACTGCCTTACTTCCATCCTGCACGCCTTCCCGCCACTCCTTTTTCGCGTTATTTCGCGTCTTTCGTGGTTACCCGCTTTACTTTTCGGGTGGGGGAACTGGCAATGCCGGGGCCAAAACTTTAAAGTTTCAGCCATGTTCAAAACAGACTGCAGGTATACCATGGATCTCCTCTTCATCACGCCGCGCCGCACGCCCTTGGGCATCACCCTCCTCACCGTCCTCGCCCTTGGCCTCGGGGCACTCCCGGCATGGGCCCAGGAGGACGAGACCAACGTGGAGACCTCCGAAGAGACCCATGCCGACTGGCGGGTGCGCTGCGAGAAGCCCGAGGATGGCAGCGCGCCGGAGCGCTGCTTCATGTTCCAGAACCTGGTGATGCGGGACAGCCAGCGCCAGTTGCTCAACTTCGCCGTCGCCTTCCCCAACGAGGACGCCGACACCCCCACGGCGGTGGTGATGGTACCCCTGGGGGTGTCCCTGCCGGCCGGCCTGGGTCTGGCGGTGACGGAGGACACCGAGCCCACCCGGGTGGCCTTCCAGCACTGCATCACCATCGGCTGCCGCGCCGTGATCCCCCTGGACGACGGCCAGGTGGCTGCCCTGAAGGCGGGCACCGAGGCCACCGTATCCTTCTCCGACGGCACCGGCCGCGCCGTCAACGTCCCCGTGTCCCTGTCCGGTTTCACCGCCGCGTTCAATTCCCTGGAGGCCAAACGCTAGGCGAAGTTGTCCTGGCATGCCCTGCCCGCGGCCTTCGCGCGGGAGGCGGAGGGTTACGATGACGGCTTCACCGCCGCCGTGGTGCGCCAGTACCGCGGTCCCATCGCCATCACGGCCGTGGCGCGGGGCGAGGGCTGATCACCCGCGCGTAGAGTTCCAGCATGCGTTCCGCCAGGGCCCCCGCGGACCACTGCCGGGCGTGCTCCTTGGCCTCTTGCGCCAGGCGCGCGGCGAGGCCGGGGTCGGCCAGCAGGCGCTCCACCGCGGCGCTGAAGTCCGCCACGTCGTCCGCGGGCACCAGGGCGCCGCGTCCCGCGGCCAGGATGTCCCGGGTCCCCATGACGGCGGTGGAGACCACCGGCAGGCCGAGGGCCATGGCCTCCAGCAGCACCAGCCCCTGGGTCTCGGTGCGGGAGGCGAAGACGAAGGCGTCGGCCGCGCAATAGCACTCCGGCAGCTCGCGCTCGCGCTCCAGGTAACCCACGAAACGCACGTTTGCACCGATGCCGAGGGCATCCACCCGGCCTCGCAGGTGGCCCTCCGCCGGCCCCTCCCCGGCGATGACCAGCAGCACGTCGGGACGCCGCCGGCGCAAAGTGGCCACCACCTCCAGCAGGAAGTCGATGTTCTTCTCATGGGCCACCCGGCCGATGAACACCAGCACTTTGCGCTCACCGGGGATGCCGTGGCGGGCCCGGAAGGCGGTGCCGTCGCAGCGGCCGAAGCGTTCGGCCGGGATCCCCGTCGGCAGCACCTCGGCGGGGGTCACCACGCCGTAGGCCCGCAGATGCTCCAGCATGGCGGTGGAGGGCACGGCGATGGCATCCATGGCATTGCACTGCCACCTGGAGAAACGCCGTGCCGCCAGGCGCAGGGCGGTCCTGGGCACCAGGGGGGCGTAGTGGAACAGGTACTCCTCGAAGAAGGTGTGATAGCTCTCGACCCGGGGCAGGCCGAGGCGGCGGGCCATGGCGAGCCCCGCGTAGTGGGCCACGAAGGGGGTCTGGATGTGCACCAGGTCGAAGCGCCGTGCCGCCAGGGTGGCGGTGAGCCGACGCATGGAACGGCCTCGCATCAGGCGGTCCTCGGGGTCCAGCACCACGCGGCGGGCGGGGATGCGCAGGATGTCGGCGTCGTCCCCCCAGGCGTGGCCATAGTCCGGGACCACCAGCACCACCTCGTGGCCACGAGCCAGGAACTCTTCACGGAAGGTCTGGATGGAGGTGGAGACGCCGTTGATGCGGGGGAAATAGACGTCCGAGAACATCAATATCCGCAAGCCGGGCCCCCTCGCCCGCGGGCCGCTCCGCGGGGACTACGCTGCCGCGACATCCGGCGTCAGATCACCAGGAAACTGGCGCTGGCCAGCAAGGCCCCCACCAGGGCACCGGCCACCACGTCGGTGGGATAATGCAGGCCCAGGATCACGCGGGACAGCATCACCAGGGCCACGAAGGGCGTGAGTAGCCAGGTGAGCCCGGGATAGTAGGCGGTGGCCACGGTGGTGAAGGCCACGGCGTGCAGGGTGTGCCCCGAGGGGAAGCTGTAGCGATCGAGGGGGGCGGTGCCGAGGGCGACGCCGGCATGGGTGATGAACGGCCGTTCCCGCACCATGCGGATTTTCAGAAGCTTGTAGAGCAGGACCCCCGCCACGCCCACCGCCACCATGTGGAGAACCGCGCCGAGGGCGGCGGGCCCATGGAGCAGGAGCAGGGACACCATCAGGGCATACCAGAACAGCCCGTCCCCGAGACGGCTGACGCGGGCGAACAGACGCCGCAGGCGCGGCCGCGCGGAGACGCGGTTGAGGCGCAGGCACATCCCCAGCTCCGCCTCGTCGAAGTGCCGGAACAAACCACCCGCCTTGGTGTACATGCCATTGCCCCCATGATTATGGAGACAAGTATGGGCAGGCCAAGTGACGGCTGGTTGACAGGGGGGTTAAGGGATCATGACAGGACGCCCCGCCCTGGGACCGTGTCAGTGCTGCTCGCGGGTGGCGTGGAACTCGATATCGGGCCAGCGTTCCTGGGTGAGGTTGAGGTTCACCATGGTGGGCGCCAGGTACACCAGCTCGCCGCCGTGGTCCAGGGCCAGGTGGGCGCTGGCCTTGGAGCGGAACTCGGCCAGTTTGGCCTTGCTGGTGGCGCTCACCCAGCGCGCGGTGGCCACGTTCACGGCCTCGAATACGGCCTCCACGCGGTACTCGTCCCGCAGCCGCGCCGCCACCACGTCGAACTGCAGCACGCCCACCGCCCCCAGGATGACGTCGTTGCTGTCCAGGGGGCGGAAGACCTGGGTGGCCCCCTCCTCGCACAGCTCGCCCAACCCCTTCTGCAGGGCCTTCATCTTCAGGGGGTCGCGGAGCTGGGCGCGACGGAACAGCTCCGGCGCGAAGTTGGGGATGCCGGTGAACTGCAGGTCCTCGCCCTCGCTGAAGGTGTCGCCGATACGGATGGTGCCGTGGTTGTGCAGGCCGATGATGTCCCCGGCACAGGCGTCCTCGGCATGGGAACGGTCGGCGGCCATGAAGGTGAGGGCGTCCGACACCCGGGCACCCTTGTTGATGCGCACGTGATGCATCTTCATGCCGCGGCGGTAGACCCCGGAGCACACCCGCAGGAAGGCGATGCGGTCGCGGTGGGCCGGGTCCATATTGGCCTGGATCTTGAAAACGAAGCCCGAGAACTGCTCCTCGTCCGGCGCCACCTCACGGCCGGCGGTGGGATGAGGCAGGGGCTCCGGGGCGTGCTCGACGAAGCTGTCCATGAGGTGGGTGATACCGAAGTTGTTGAGTGCGGTGCCGAAGAACACCGGCGTCAGGCGACCCTCGCGATACGCCGTCTCATCGAAGGCATGACTCGCCCCGCGCACCAGCTCGATCTCCTCCCGCAGGCCGTCGGCATCGCCCCCCAGCAGGTCGTCCAGCAGGGGACTGTCCAGGCCCTCGATGACGCGCCCGTCGGCGCTCTGGGTGGCCTTGTTGGGCTGGTACAGGGTCACGGTGTCGTCATAGAGATGGTAGAGCCCCTTGAGACCCTTGCCCATGCCCACCGGCCAGGTGATGGGGGCGCAGGGGATCTTGAGCACATCCTCCACCTCGTCCATGAGTTCCACGGGCTCCCGGCCCTCGCGGTCCAGCTTGTTGATGAGGGTGTAGATGGGGGTGTCCCGCAGCCGGCACACTTCCATGAGCTTGATGGTGCGCTCCTCCACGCCCTTCGCCACGTCGATGACCATGAGGGCGGAGTCCACCGCCGTCAGGGTGCGGTAGGTGTCCTCGGAAAAGTCGGCGTGGCCCGGGGTGTCCAGCAGGTTCACCACCCGGCCCTGGTAGGGAAACTGCATCACCGAGGAGGTGACGGAGATGCCGCGCTCCTTTTCCATCGCCATCCAGTCGGAGGTGGCGTGGCGCGCCGACTTGCGGGCCTTGACCGTGCCCGCGAGCTGGATGGCGCCGCCGTAAAGCAGCAGCTTCTCCGTCAGGGTGGTCTTGCCGGCATCGGGGTGGGAGATGATGGCGAAGGTGCGACGCCGGGAGATTTCCTCGATGAGTGAGGGCATGGATGGGTGGATCGCCTGTGCCTGGGGATGTGGAAAAAGCCCGTAATTATAACAGGCGTTTCCGCGAAACCCACGCTTCGGTGTTTTGTCTTTGCAGGTCGGACTGTCGGGCTGTAGGTCGGGCTTCAGCCCGACAGCCCGCCGGCGAGGATTCCGACCCGGCCCCGGGCGCATGGGGCGGGGTTGGATGTCGGGATGAATCCCGACCTACATTCGTGCCGACGGACCTGGGGGTGGGGGGGGGTGTTTGTAGGTCGGGCTTCAGCCCGACAGCCCGCCGGTGGGGATTCCGGCCCGGCGCGGGAGCATATGGCGCGGCTGGATGTCGGGATGAATCCCGACCTACATTCGTGGCAAAGGAACAGGGGTGGGGGGGGCGTTTGTAGGTCGGGCTTCAGCCCGACAGCCCGCCGGCGGGGATTCCGGTCCGGCCCTGGGGGCATGGGGCGGGGTTGGATGTCGGGATGAATCCCGACCTACATTCGTGCCTCGGGAACGTGCGGTGGCGGTGTATCCGGCCGGGATGTTGGGATGAATCCCGACCTACATTCGTGCCGAAGGAACAGGGGGTGGGGGGGGGTGTTTGTAGGTCGGGCTTCAGCCCGACAGCCCGCCGGCGGAGATTCCGGTACGGCCCTGGGGGCTTTTGGCGCGGCTGGATGTCGGGATTAATCCCGACCTACATTCGTGCCTCGGGAACGTGCGGTGGG
Organism: Gammaproteobacteria bacterium; assembly: GCA_034522055.1. Classification (NCBI taxonomy): domain Bacteria; kingdom Pseudomonadati; phylum Pseudomonadota; class Gammaproteobacteria; species Gammaproteobacteria bacterium. The sequence continues at coordinate 3,317,669 of JAXHLS010000002.1, read as the reverse complement.
GGTGTATCCGGCCGGGATGTCGGGATTAATCCCGACCTACATTCGTAGCCCGGGAACGTGCGGTGGCGGTGTATCCGGCCGGGATGTCGGGATGAATCCCGACCTACATTCGTGCCGAAGGAACAGGGGGTGGGGGGGGTGTTTGTAGGTCGGGCTTCAGCCCGACAGCCCGCCGGCGGGGATTCCGGCCCGGCCCTGGGGGCTTTTGGCGCGGCTGGATGTCCGGGATTAATCCCGACCTACATTCGTGCCCCGGGCATAGGCGATTGTCTTGAACCTGTCGGGGCCCGGCATGACGAGGAATCGGGCCTCTGCGTTCGCCCCCCACGCACGCCTTCCCCGCCATGTCCTTTTTCGTGTTATTTCACGTCTTTCGTGGTTGTCATTTTCAGTATCCTTTTTCGCGTTATTTCGCGTCTTTCGTGGTTGCTTTTTTTCAATAGCGGTGACTACAGGGTGAACCCGCCGTCCTCGAACAGGGCCACGCAGGCGTCCACCACGTCGGCATCGAAGGCCACACCGCGTCCTGCCCGCACTTCGTCCAGGGCCTGTTCCAGGCCCAGGGCGGGGCGGTAGGGGCGATGGTTGGTCATGGCCTCCACCACGTCGGCCACGGCGATGATGCGTGCCTCGAGGATGATGTCATCGCCTTCGAGGCCCTTGGGATAGCCCGTGCCGTCCAGGCGTTCGTGGTGCTGCAGGGCCATCTCCGCCACCGGCCACGGGAAGTCGATGTCCCGGATGATGAGATGGCCGGCGGTGGTGTGGTTCTTGATGAGGGCGAACTCTTCCGGGGGCAGGCGCCCCGGGCGGCTGAGGATCTCGGCGGGGATGTAGATCTTGCCGATGTCGTGGATGCGGCCGCCGAAATCGAGGCCGTTGAGAATACTGCCGGACAGGCCCATGGCCCCGCCGATGGCTACCGCCAGGCGCGCCACCCGCATCTGGTGGCCGGCGGTGTAGGGGTCCCGCATCTCCATGGCCTGGGAGATGGCGCTCACCGTGGACTCCATGGCCTGGAACAACTGGGCCTCGTGCTGGCGGCGCTCGGTGATATCCGTGAGGATATGGATGGAGAATCGGTAATGCCCCTCGCCGTCGCGAATGGTACCGGCCCGGGAGGTGAAGATGCGGCCGTCCGGCAGCGCCAGCTCCTCTTCCGTCTCCCGTTGGTCCTTGTCGTCGAAGGCCTGGACGCAGCCGGGAGAGGGCCCCGAAAGGCGCGGGAACAGCTCCCAGTAGGGGTGGCCGGGCACCTCGGCCACGGACAACCCGGCCTCCTCGGCATAGGCCCGGTTGGCGCGCAGCACCCAGCCCTCGGCATCGTGGAGAAAGATGGGGTCCCGCAGGGCGTCGAAGGCCGCCAGCCATTCGCGGTGGGCCTGCTCGATCTCGCGCCGGTTCTCCCGCAACTGGTACTCGGCCTCGAGGCGCTCGCTGATGTCCCGCGCCACCACCAGCAGCAAGTGCTCATGGGGGGCGGGCATGGGGGTCACCCCCAGTTCCACCGGCAGCCGGCTGCCGTCGGCCCGCACCAGCGTGCACTCGGCGACGGCGGCCCCGTCACCGCCCCCCCCCTCGGCCAGGCAATCGGGGCCGATGCCCAGGGCGGCGGCGTCCATGCCCACCAGAGCCCCGGCCTCGTAGCCCAGGGCCCGCAGCGCCCCCTGGTTGCAGTCGGTGACGGTGCCGCCGACGCGGTCGATGGTGAGGATGCCGTCGGCGCTGTGGTCCACCATGGCGCGAAACTGGGTGAGTTCGGCCAGCAGCCGGTACTGTTCGGTGACATCGGCGAAGATGCACTGGGTGACCCGGGCCCGGCTCACGGGATCCGTGACGAAGGAGCAGTCGGCCAGGGTGTTCAGCACGGTGCCGTCACGGCGCACCAGGTCCAGGCGCACCCGGTGCAGCTTGCCGGTGGCGCGGGCCTCATGGAGCCGGGCCTCGAACTCGGCGCGGCTGGCCGCGGTCTGGAAGTCGCCGTAATAGCGCCCCACCACCTCGGACTTTTCGTCATGGCCGATGGTGGCGAGCCAGGCCTGGTTGACGTCCAGGATGACGCCTTCCTCGTCCATGGACAGATAGGGCAGCGGGGCGTGCTCGAACATCTCGTGATAACGCTGCTCGCTGGCCGCCAGGGCCGCCTCGGCACGGTGCTGGGCGCTGATATCGACGACGGCGATGCGCAACGCCTCGGCCGCGCCGGGTGCAGGCGCGGTGATCAGCCGCACCCGGCGCCCGGGCGCTTCGGCGCCCACCACCGTCACCTCGCACTGGGCGCCGGTCTCGTCCCCACAGGCGGCCTTCAGGTGGAGGTGGAGGGTGTCCTGGGAGTCCGGGCTGCACCAGCGCGCCAACTCGCTGCCGGCGAGGCGGCGGGGTGCCGCCCCGAGCAGGTCCGCCATGGTGCCGTTGGCCTCGATGAGGCGGCCCTCACGATCCACGAGGAGATAGCCGATGGGCGCCTGGTCGAAGAGGTCCTGGTAGCGCTCGCGGATGTCATCCAGGTCATTCTGGGTGCGCCGCAGCTCGTCGTTCTGCAGCTCCAGTTCGATCTCGTGGACCTGCAGATCGTGAATCAGGCTCATGGCGTCGGCGCGGCTGGAGGCCTCCCCGGGCGGACCCCGCTCGGCGGCGCGCTGTTCCGCGAGTTCGCGCAGCCGCTCCCCCGCACCCTTATCAACTTTCATCATCATGGTCTCGCATCCTCCGGCGCCTGGTGGCCCCTCATGGCTGCCGCCAGACTGGCGGCGAGTTCCTCGAGCAGGTCCGTTTCCTCGTCGCTGAAGGCCTCGACCTCGGCACTGTAGATGGTGAGGGCCCCGAACACCTTCTTATAAAAAGTTAGCGGCAGGGCGATGGAACTCTTGAAGCCACGGACCAGGGCCGCCTCGCGCCACGGGGCGAAGGTCGGGTCCGTATCCATGGCACGCATGCGCACCGGCCGGCCGCTGCGGATGGCGGTGCCGGTGGGGCCCCGGCCGTGGGGATCATCACCCCAGGTGAAGGTGCCGTTACCGATGTCGTCCGCCGCTACGCCGGCCCGGGCGATGGGTCGCACGGCGTGGTCGTCGCCATCCGTGGCGATCCCGACCCAAGCCATGGGATATCCCCCCTGCTCCACCAGCAGCCGGCACAGGGCGGCGGCCCGGGCCGCCCCGTCATCGTCATCATCATCGTCATCGTCTTGGGCCATGCCGCGGTACCAGGCGCCGAGGACGGCGAGCATGGTGTTGGCACGACGCAGGGCGGCCTCCGCCACGGCCTGGCGTTCGGCCTCGGCACGCCGTTCGGTGACGTCCTCGTAGATGGCCACCACCTCCCCGGTGGGCAGGCGGTAGACGTAGTTCTCCACCCACTGGGTGAGCCGCGGATCGGCATACCTGGCGGCCGGCAGGTGTTCGGGCACGCCGCTGCGCCACACCCGCTGCAACACCGCCAGCAGCCCCAGCTCGGCGACCCCGGGGAAGACCTCGGTCACCGGGCGGTCCATCACCGCGCCGCGCTCCAGGCGGCTCAGGCGTTCGCTGGCGCTGTTCATGTCGCGCACCAGAAAATTCTCCCCGTCGTTCGTCGCCTCGTAGACCACCACCCCGGCGTTGAGGTTGTCCACCATCTCCCGGTAGCGGGCCTCGCTGGCGCGCAGCGCCATCTCCATGTGCATGCGCCCGGTGATGTCCTCCTTGACCGCCACGTAATGACTGATGCGCCCCGCCTCGTCGCGCACCGGCGAGATGGAGGCCGACTCCCAGAACAGCTCGCCGTTCTTCTTGCGGTCGCAGAAACGCCCGCGCCACACCTGGCCGGCGCTGATGGTGTCCCACAGCTCGCGGTAGAAGTCCGGGGGATGCTCGCCCGACTTCAGCAGCCGCGGGTTCTGTCCCAGCACCTCGTCGGCGCCGTAGCCCGTGACCTCCGTAAAAGACGGATTGACGTACTGGATCTCGGCCTCACGGTTGGTGATTATCACCGTCACCGGGCTCTGCTCCAGGGCCTCGGTGAGACGCTTGAGTTCCTCGCCCCGCTTCTGGGCGTGGATGTCCACGAAGGCCAGCACCACCCCCCTGATGACATTGCCGGTGGTGCGATAGGGGCGCAGGCGCAGCAGGTACCAGCGCCCGTCCCGACTCCTGATCTCCTTTTCGGTCGATTGCAGGGTGTCGAGGAGGGCCTGGGCATCCTCCACCAGTCGGGCATAGTCCAGCTCGCCGGCGATATGGTCGATGGGGCGGCCGATGTCCGCCTCGGCCAGGTGCAGCAGGCGCGTGGTGGCCGCCGTGAAGCGCTGCACCCGCAGATCGGTGTCCAGGAACAGGATGGCCAGCTCGGTGCTGGCCATGAGGTTGGAGAGGTCGTTGTGGGCCTGGTCCAGGGCCTCCACCTTGGTCTCCAGCTCGGTGTTGACGGTGATCAGCTCCTCGTTCACCGAACGCAGTTCCTCCTGGGAGGCCTGGAGTTCCTCGTTGGTGCTCTGCAACTCCTCGTTGGCGGACTGCAACTCCTCGTTGGCCGAGGTCAGCTCCTCGTTGGTGGACTCCAACTGCTCCACCGTGGCCTGGAGATAGCCACGGGTATCCCGCAGCTCCCGCTCCAGGGTGGCCACATACTCGCCCGTGTCGCCGGCAGTCTCGGCGGCGACCGGTTCCGGGACCGGACCGGCATCCTCCAGGAGCACCGTGAGATACCCCTTGAGGGCGGCGGGCTGGAGCACGGCGTGGAGGGTCACGTTGCACAGCCGGTCGCCGTTCTCCTGGCTCACCCGCACCCGCTCGTGGCGGATGGGCTCGCCGCTGCGCCGGGCCCCGGCGATGGCGCTGGCCAGCACCGGCCGCAGCCCCTTGCGGACGAGGCGCAACAGGTCGAGGCTGGGCTCGCCCTGGATGTGATCCAGGAACGGCCGGGTGTTGCCGTGGACATAGACGATCTCGCCCTCGGGATCGATGGTGATGCAGGCGGCGTCGAAGTGGTCCAGCAGGGTCTGCTCGGTGAGCCGGCGCACCAGTTGCTTGAGGCCGGTGGCGTCCGGCCCCCCGGCTGGCGGCGCCTGGCCGCCGCCGCCCTGGACCGGGACGATGGGCCGCGACGCATCTCCGGGGCCTGCAGCCGCAGGCGACCCCCGCGAATCGTCAGGTCGTGGTTCGGGGGGATGATATAGACATGGTCCGGGGACAGCGCCATGCCGTCCTCCACCTCGGCCACCGGCATGCGGGTATAGCGCTGCACCAGCTCCATGAGCAGGCTCTTGGCCGTGGGATCCAGGTGCTGCACCAGGACGTAAGCCATGCCGCTGTCGGGGGGCGTGTGCCTGAAGAAGCGCTCGAAGTTCTCCAAGCCGCCCGCCGAGGCGCCGAGGCCGACGACGCAGGAGGGCTCGTCCGTGGACGGCACCGGCGCCTCGCCGGACTCCGTCGCGGTGGCCGGCGGCGCGCCACCGGCAGCGGACTCGGGAGACTCGGGGGGGATCATCAACAACCTCGGGAAAGATTAACGGTGACTCAGGGCCCGTTTAAACTAACATAGTTTAAGTGGTTTTACATGGCGCCTGAGAAGCGCTGCCTCCGGTGCCGCGGAGCAACGCCAGGCCTTGCGGGTTTATATCCCAGGCGCGGCGGGCTATGCTGCTGCTTCCTCCGTCACACCAGATCTCAGTACCCGTGTCCCCCATCAAGCCCTTGGTTCTTCCCCTGTTGCTCACCATCCTTCCCGCCGGACCTGTTGATGCCGCCTGCGACGATCCGCCGGCACGGGGGGTGAAGTGGATCGGCTGCGACAAGCAGGGAGCGGATCTCGGCCGCGCCGAACTGCGCAACGGCACCTTCACCCACACCGATTTCAGCGGCGCCAACCTCGCCGGTGCGCGTCTCGGTGGCAGCGACCTCAGCTTCACCAACTTTGCGGGGGCCAACCTCGAAGGGGCGCGACTCGACGATACGCGCTTTCTCAGCGCCGATCTCGAAGAGGCCAATCTCAAGGATGCCATCCTCAACGGCGCGCAGATCCACCGCGCCGTGCTGGTGAAGGCCGACATGGAGGGGGTGCGTGCCACGGGGGCCTCCTTCTGGCAGTCGGACCTGACGGATGCGCGGCTGGGAGGCGCCGTGCTGCGCGAGGCCGACCTGCGCCAGGTCACCCTCGACTTCGCCTTCATGGAGCAGGCCGACCTCAGCCAGGCCGATCTGGAGCGGGCCTCCCTGGAGGACGTCAGGCTCAGGGGCGCCATCCTGGAGGGTGCCAACCTGAAATCCACGCGGCTCCACTACGCCGATCTGCGGGAGGCCGATCTGCGCGATGCCAGCCTGGTGGGCGCCGAACTCGTCGAGACCCGCCTGGAGGGCGCCAGGCTGGGCAGGACCCGCTGGGTCGACCGCCGCCTGTGCCAGGACGATTCGGTGGGGGAATGTCGCTAGTGCCCGCGGAACAGGACGGCAAGGCGGCGGCTAACGGCGGCGCCCGGCCCCACTGGTTCCGCGGTCTCTACATGCTGCTGTTCGTGGTCATCTACAACGTGGTGGAGGCCCTGGTGCTGCTGGTGGCCGTGTTTCAGTTCGGCCATACCCTCATCACCGGGGACACCAACCGGCACCTGCTGGACTTCGGCCGTCACCTGAGCGGCTACGTCTTCGAGATCATGCGCTACCTGACCTATGTCACCGACCGGCGCCCCTACCCTTTCAATCCCTGGCCCACGCCCCCGGATGAGACCGGCACGGCGACCTGAGCCGGCGGGGGACAGCCCCCGCGCCGGGGCGCTACACTCCACGGTAGTCCGCCACAGGTCCCGTCCATGAGCGAAGAGCGCCCCTCACGCCGCAAGGTGCCCCGCGTCCCGCGCCGGGAGCGCCTCTACGTGCGCATCCTGGAATCGGACCGGCATCCCGGCCTCAAGGGCACCACGGCCCGCTGCACCACCGCCAATGTGTCCAGCGGTGGCCTGAGACTGGCCCTGGACTACCCCGTGGAGGTGGGCACCCGGCTCGACCTGTGGGCGAAGCTGCCCGAACATCCGGGCACCTTCCTCCTCACCGGCGAAGTCCGCTGGGCGATGGCCGGGGACCTGGAGGACGAGCATATTCTCGGCATCGAACTGGTACCGGATGGCGACGCCCCCGACGCCGATCTGGCCGAGTGGCAGCACCTGCTGAGCGCCCTCGCACGCCACCCCTGAGGGATCCATTTCAGTGCACGGCGACGACCTCGTCATCATCTCCGTTACGCCGGCTTTTTAAGGTGGTTTGTGAACTCTCGAGGGCTAATCCATTAAGGATGCAAACAAAACCCCGATTGCCCACAAAGTCTGTGGATAAGGTTGTGGATGCTTTGGGGCAATGCGCCGCCAAGCCGCATTCCCACAGGGCCTTCTTCAGATTGGCGATACTTTAGCCAATCCATATATAGCCTTTAATATCAACAACTTAAGAAATCGTTAATAAACCGCCCCGACACCCTGATGAATGTTGTTTCATTTTTAATACAGCAGTCTCACGCATGTGCATAAGGTGACTGTCAAGGCCTTGACAAGGGACGGGAATCGCCCTCCGGCGATAGCGCCGCGGGCGCGGCAAGGCCCGGCGGGGCTTCGTTCATGCCACCGTCAGATAATCCACGCCGGTGCCGCCGATACCGCAATAGCCCCCGGGATTCTTGGCCAGGTATTGCTGGTGGTAATCCTCGGCATAGTAGAACTCCGGTGCCGGCAAGATCTCGGTGGTGATGGCCCCGAATCCCGCGGCGGCGAGGGCCTGCTGGTAGCGGTCACGGGAGGCCAGGGCCTCCCGCAGTTGTTCGTCGGTATAGCAGTAGATGCCCGAGCGGTACTGGGTGCCCACGTCGTTGCCCTGGCGCATACCCTGGGTGGGCTGATGAGACTCCCAGAACACCCCCAGCAGGGTCTCGTAATCCACCCGGGCGGGGTCGTGCACCACCCGCACCACCTCGTTATGCCCGGTGAGGCCGGAACAGACCTCCTCGTAGGTGGGGTTGGGGGTGAGGCCGCCGGCGTAGCCCACCGCCGTGCTGAACACGCCGGGGATCTGCCAGAATTTGCGTTCCGCACCCCAGAAGCAGCCGAGGCCGAACAGGGCCAGGGCGATGCCTTCGGGGTAGGGGGGCTCGATGGGGTTGCCGTTGACATGATGCCGGTTGGTCACCGTCATGGGCCGCTCGCGGCCCGGCAGGGCCTCTTCCGGCCCCGGCATCTCGACACGTTTCTCGCGCATGAACATGGGTTTGCTCTCCAACTTTGTTGTTGATACCGGGCACCGCCGGGATCAGTCCCGTGGGACTGTGGCGGACAGGGCCGCCACGGCCCGCTCGTGGTGACGGGCCCGCCGGGGGTCCGGGTCCTCGTCCCACGGCAGGGCGAAGATCTGTGCGATGTAGGGTGCAGGAAAGCCGTGGTAGCGGGCACCCCATAGCACGTAATCCCGGTACCAGCGGTAAGGGCGCAGACCCTCCACCACATACTGGGGACGCGCCCTGTACAGAAACACCCGGCCGTATTCGGGTATTTCGAGGGCATGGGCGGCGTAGCCCGCCCCCTCCGCCGCGTCGAGGGCCGCCCACTCCGGGGCGGCGATGGCATACACGGCGCCGTGAACCACGAGCGCGCCACCCGGTGCCGCCGCCACGTCGCACTTTGCCGAGCCATCCACGCTGCGCTTGTGCCAGCGCAAGCCCCAGCCTTCAAGGGAGGTGGTGCCCAGCAGCCGTGCCGACGGAGTGCGCTGGCGCAAGCGTTCCGGGTGCAGGTTGGAACCATAGGCCAGGTAGAGATATTCCCGGCTCATGGGGCATCTCTCGCGGGCGGCGCCAGTCGCTCCTCGAAGTGCACCAGCAGATGTCCCGCGGCCAGGGACAGCAAGGCGTAACCCGCGAAGAAGTACAGCCCGATCCCCACCGCGGCATCGGTGGTCCGGGCCTGGTTGGCGGCGAGAAAGGCCAGCAGCACGGCCACCACGAACACGTCCGTCATGGACCACCGCCCCACGTGGTGGATGGTGGCCAGCGCGAGACGCCGCCCGCCACCGTGGGCCAGCCCCAGCACCATCAGGGACAGCGCCATCTTGACCACGGGCGTCACCACGCTGAACAGGGCCAACAGCGCCGCCACGAAGAGGTTGCCGCTGTCCGCGAGCCCCGCGATCATGGACAGCACGCTCTTCACCTCGTGGCTCAACACCACCCGTCCCAGCACCGGCACATCGCCGAAGGCCGACAGGGTGAACATGGGCGCAGCCAGGCCCACGGCCAGAAACACCCCGGACACGCCGAAGCCATGGCGCAGTGCCTCCGCCAGGGTGCCGCCGCGATACCAGCGCCACAGCTTCCAGCCCAGGAAGACCACACTCAGGGTGCCCAGGGCGACGGCCCACATCCAGGCGAGACGGTCGTGGCGGGCCGCCGCCTCCGCCAGCAGGGCCATCTCCGCGGCATGGTCCGCGGCATCACCCAGATACCCGAAGCTGAGCTTGTCCAGCCACCCGTCCAGCAGTGCCCGGGCCCGCCCCTCGGAGTCCGACAGGGATGCCAACCGCCGATACACAGCCGCACCGTGGCCGGCGGCCGTCACAAGGGCCCAGGCCAAGCCGAGGGCAAGCCCGTAGTAGGCGACATCCAGCGCCACCACCCCGGCCCGCGGCATCGCCATGATCAGCCCCGCGCCCCGACCCGTTCTGGCGCCACCGTATTCCCTATTGCCTGCCGGCCCTTCATGATTCATCTTTCACTATTAGCATTGGAGCCCTTGCCATGCATCTTCTGGCCTGCCTGTTTACCCTCGTCCTCGCCGCCCCCGCCATGGCCGGCGGCGAGCCTCTCAGCTATGACCGTGTCAGCCTGTCCGCATCCGCGGAACGGGAGATCGCCAACGACATCCAGGTGGTGGTGCTGCGCGCCCAGGCCGAAGGCGACGACACCGCCGCCCTCGCCCGGGAGGTGAACCGGCGGGTGCGCCGGGCGGTGGACCGTGCCAAGGCGGTGCCCGGAGTGGAGGTCCAGACCCTCGATTACCAGACCCGGCCCGTCTACCGCCAGCAGAACCTGGTGGCGTGGCGGGTGAGCCACGCCGTGCGCCTGGAGAGCAGGGACAGCACCAGCTTGAGCGGGCTGCTGGCCGAGTTGCAGGAAGGGCTCAACCTCGTATCCCTCGACTACACCGTGTCCCCGGAGGCCCGGCAGCAGGCCGAGAAGTCCTTGATGGCCGAGGCCCTGGCCCTGTTCCGGCAACGGGCCGACGACATCGTCGACCAGTTGGAACGCCCCGGCTATCGCATCGTTCATATCGACATCAACACCTCGAGCGACGGCGGCCGCCCTCCCATGATGCGCGCCATGGCCATGGAGAGCGCCAATGCCGACAGCGCCCCGGTGCTGGAGGCGGGCAAACAGCGCCTGCAGGTGGACGTGCGGGGCACCATCGAGCTGCGCGTGGAATAGATGGCCATCGCGGCGGGCTGTCGGGCTGAAGCCCGACCTACAGCCCAACCTACAACCCGACCTACACGACACCCCAGCGCCCATTCCTTTGGCACGGATGTAGGTCGGGATTCATCCCGACAATCAAACCGGTTCCCTGGCGTTCTTGGCGTTCTTGGCCAGAGGAAATTCTTTTCTCTACACCCACGAACTCTGCTGGCGAGCCAGTCAGTGCTTGTTCAACGCTCTGCCAGCCGTGCGCTGGTGGTGTCGAGGCGGGCGATGAGAGACTGCTGGAAGGCCTTGGTGAATCGCAGCTGGCTGGCCAGGGGGGCCCATTGGCCGAGGGGTTTGTGGATGGCCAGCACCGCCACTTCTGAGACGGCCGTCACGGTGGCGCTGCGCGGCCGGCCCGACAGATAGGTCATCTCGCCGAAGCACTCACCGGCCTCCAGGGTGGCGATGGTCGTGCCCTTGCGCGCCACCGTCACCCGGCCCTCCACCAGGAAATAGAGCACCCGCTCCCGCCCTCCCTCGAGGATGATCTCGGCGCCCGGCTCGTGAAACTCCCAGCGCCCAGCGCCTATCGCCTCCCGCAGGTCGCCGTCGGGAAAATCCTCGAAAAAGCCGAGGGCCTTCAACAGCACCAGCTTCTCGTCGTCATCGGGCTCGATGCGCCCGCTGGTGGACCGGCCCGCGGCCACGGCCCGCAGCTCCGCCTCCATCTCCGCGCCACTCTGGTAGCGCTCGGCGGGGTCCTTGGCCAGGGCCTTGTAGACGATGCGGCACACCGCCTCGGGCACATCGGGGCGGATGGCCTCCAGAGGCTCCGGATCCTCGTTGAGGATCTTCTTCAGCAGGGCCGGCAGGGTGGTGGCCTGAAAGGGCGGGCGCCCCGCCAGCAGCTCGTACATCACCACCCCTAGGGAGTAGATATCCGAAGTGCGGGTGGCCTTGTTGTCCTGGGCCGATTCCGGCGACATGTAGCGCGGCGAGCCCACCACCCCCAGCACCATGGTGGCATCGGCATGGTCCCGCTGGGCGATGCCGAAATCGACGATCTTCACTACCCCCTGCTGGGTAAGCATGATGTTGGCCGGCTTGATATCACGGTGGATCACTCCCCGGCCGTGGGCATAGTCCAGGGCACTGGCGCACTGGATCATCAACATCACCACCCAGTCCACGTCCTGACCTTCGCCGCTGGCGGTGTACTGGCGCAGGTTCTGAACCCCCTCCACGAACTCCGTGACCATGAAGGGCTGGCCGTCATGCTCGCCGGCATCGTAGATGCGCAGGATATTGGGGTGGTCCAGGTGGCCGGCCGAGCGCGCCTCGTTGAAGAACAGACGCTTGGCCCGCAGGGTGGCGGGGTCGTCGGGGGAACGGGGCGAGGCGAGTACCTTGATGGCCACCTTGCGGTCGACGAAGGGATCGTGGCCCGCATACACCACGCCCATGTTGCCACGGCCGGCCTCGCCGTGGATGTCGTACCTGCCCAGGGTCTTGGGGATGTCACTCATGGCTCATAGCATAACGGCCACCGGGCATAACAACCACGGGCGATGGCGGCTAACCCGTTGCGTGGTGAACATCGGGCTGTTCCCGCTGGCCCCGCGGCGGCGGACGGGATCACGACCCGGGTCAGCCATCGAGCCCCTGCGCCATGAGTTCTTCCAGGTAGCGGGGTCGGGCCACGTAGTAGCCCTGGGCGAAGTCCACACCCATGTCCCGCAGCCGCACCATGGCGGCCTCGCTCTCCACGTGCTCGGCCACCGTGCGCTTGCCCATCATATGGGCGATCTCGTTGATGGAGTTGACCACCGCATGGTCGCTGGGGCTGCGGGCCATGCCGGCCACGAAGCTACCGCCGATCTTGATGTAGTCCACGGGCAGATCCTTGAGGTAGGCGTAGGAGCTGTCACCATGGCCGAAGTTGTGCAGTGCGATACGGCATCCCAGATCCGTCACCGTGCGGATGAACTGCTCGGCATTGGAGTGGTGCGCCAGGGCGTCGGACTGGGAAACCTCGAAGCATAACCGCCCCGGCGGCGCGCTGGATTCGAGAAGCAGCTCGAGGACGTAATCCCCCAGGGTCTCGTCCACCAGGGATGCCCCCGACAGGTTGATGGTGAAACCATCGATGCGGTCGAGCCCCGGCGGGTTACCCGACAACCAGTGGATCACGTTGCGGATGACCCAGCGATCCACGGCCAGGAGCTGATTGTAATACTCTGCGGCCTCCAGGAACTCGCGGGGCGATATGGCCTCCCCATCCTCGTCCCGCAGTCCCAGCAGCAGTTCGTAGAAAGGCCGCGCACCGCCTTCGGCCTCGAGGGGTGCCACCTTCTGGGCCCGCAACAACAGGCGGTCCTCCTTGAGGGTGGCATTCAGGCGACCCGCCCAATCCGCCATGAGACGCTTGCGCTGGGCCCGCTTCTCCCCGTCCGACGCGACGCCCAGCATGCCCCCCTGGCTACGGGCGCGATGGCAGGCCCGGGTGGCCTCCTCGAGGGCGGACTCCACGCTCTCGGTATCGGGCCCCAGTTCCGCCACGCCGATGACGAAGCTGACGGGGATGTTCTCCCCTTCCCATTCCAGGGCATCATCCTCCCCGGGTTGGAGCAGCGGCTCCAGGCGCTCCCCGGCGGCAGCCGGGGTGGCGTCTTCCAGCAGCATGCCGAAGCGCCCCTGCCCCAGATCCGCGAAGCCGAGGCCGCCCTGGCCGCCCTGGCCGGCCTCTTCAAGGACCGCGCTGGCCACCCTCAGCAGCTCGCTCGCGGCATCGCTGCCGAGACGCCTGAAGACGTCCTTGTAGCCGTCCAGAGACAGATAGCCCACCACGTTGTCCGTCTTTTCCTGCACCGCGCGGTGCAGGGCGTCCGCCAGCAGGCGGCGGAACTCCCGCTGGTTGGGCAGGCCGGTGAGGGGCTCGTGGGTGGCTTCGCGCTGGAGCCGCTCCTGCGCCCCCCGCAGCATGTCCAGCATGGCCCGTTCCACCGGCGACAGGGAGTGGGGCGGCAGCACCTCGACGGTGCCGCGCCGCAACCCCATGGCCAGTTCGTGGGCGCTCAGAGCATCGCTCTTGCGGCCCCGGCCATCGACGAACACGAACTCGTCACGGCTGTCATCCACCCACACCAGCTGGCCGCGCCGCGCCGCCGGGGTGCCACGATCGAAGATCAGGGCGTCGCCCTCCTTGAGGCGGTCCACCCGCTGCGTCCACTGGCGCCAAGCCTGCTGTTCCTGGGGCGTACCCACCATGCGCCGGGCCGGCGGATCCTCCTGGCCCTCCTTGCGCCGCGAACGCATGAATTCCGCACGTTGCCGGCATTCCTTAACCACGTCGGCGATGCCGCTGCTGTAGACCTGCGCCTGCTCCTGGCGCAGGGCCTCCACCTCTGGCAGGGCCTCCTCGAAAGCCCGGGCCGGGTCCTGACGCTCGTCGAGGATGCGTTCCACCAGGGCATCGAGGTGGTCTCCCACGACGCCTCCCGTGACCTCCATGTCCATCTCCAGGCCGGCCAGCTTGTCCAACACTTGGCGCGCGGTGTGGTTCTGGTCGGTGATGAAATTCTCGTCCTCGAGACCCACCCGATGGATGGGTACCCGTAGCCGGCGGATGCGCTCCTTGACCGCTTCGGCCACCTCGTCGTCCGACAGCAGCGCCGTGAGCAGGTTGGTGATGAGGCGGATGTTGTTGCGTTCCCGCTGTGCCAGCCGCTTCCGGCCGTGTTCCGGGTGGCGGGACATGAGCTGGCGAAAGAGCTGATCCTCCATCTCGTCGAAGGACAGGCCCCCTGCCTCTGCCGCTGGAAGGCGCTCCTGGAGGTCCGCCAGACCGTCCGCCACCTCGCGGCTGGAGTAGCTCGAGGCCCCTGCGCCCTGGGTGACCATGGAATGGGGCAGGGTCAGTTCCTGGGTGTGTTCGATCAGACCCTGCTCCATGTCCAGCAGACGCTGTGCGGTATGGTAGGCGGCATCGATGACCCGCGAGCGTTCGGCCAGTTCCGCGGCGGATACCGTCAATGCGGACGCCGCGCCCTCCCCGGCCGGCGCTGCCGCAGAATGGGCTGGGGCGGCGACCGCAGACACGGCGGGCGCCGGCCGGGCCGGTGCGTCATCCGCACCAGATGGGAGGGCCACCGGTTGCACCGGCCACGAGGCCCCCGCTTCTTTGGTATGGGGCTCCGGTGCCTGCTCGCCGGCATGCTCGCGTGGTGCCGCCGCGGTGGGAGATTCTCGTGGGACATGGCCGGGGGACGGCCCCTTGGGCGTCGTACGCACGACCCGTAGGCGCTGGTCTTCGGCCGGTTCCACGCCGCGTTCGGCGAGGAGCTGGTTCACCGTGTCGTAGAGCTCCCCGAGTCCCTTGACTACATGGGTCTCGAAGGACCGATAGATCACCAGCAGGGCCGTGCGGTGGGCGCGCAGGTCCTTGATGGCGTCCCGAAAGACTTCACAGACGGCCTCGGGACTCAACGGGTTGGTGCGTTGCTCGATGGACGTGCCGGCCAGACGGCTGAAACGGCGGTTCAATTCCTGTAGGCGATCCGTGTAGCGATCGTTGGCACGCACCGCGATCTCGCTGAGGGCGAGGAAGTCCTCGAAGATGTCCTCATCGACCAGGGACAGACTGCCGGACCACGTGGCCTCGAGGATGTCGCTGGGTTGGAGGGCGAAGCGCCCCAGTTCCATCACGTGATCGGGCAGTTGGTCGCGCAGCGCCGCTTCGATGCCGGCACGCATAGGCTTGATGGCCGTGGCGGCATCGAAGTAGCGGGACTGCTCCACGTTGCTGGCGGCGGCAGCCGCCGCATCCACCAGATCGTTGCCGATATGGGCGTTGAAATGGCGAATCAGGGGGGACAAGGCATCGCGGGCGAGATGGCGACACGCCTCGAGGATCTCATTCACCTCCGGAGCACGATCCAGGGACACCCCGGAGACCCTCCGGTGACTGTCGATGGCCATCTTCTGCAGCGCCGAGAGGGCCGCCCGATCGGGGTTGCGGAAGGCGAGCCCCACGCCGTTGGACAGGCGACGCACCACCCTGGCGGTGATGGCGAAATCCTCATCCCTGACGCTGACATTGACCGTCACCCCCTCCCCCTCGGCCAGCACATCCCCGCCATCGGGACGCGCCATATCGATAACCATGAACACGCCACCGGCGCAGAAGTCATGGATGACACCCGCGACCGTGCGCCCCTGCCGATCCATCAGCAGGGCGTCGAGGCGCATGGGGACGCGCGGGAAGGCGCGTTTATCCACCGCTGCCGTCGGGGTTGCAGAAATGGGGCACGGGACTCCTCGGGAGATTGTCTCTCCAACCCTTTAAAATCAGGTTAAGTTTAGACCCTATCGCCTTGAATTAACAGGAACTAACGGGAATTCGTTTTTCCTGCCGGCATCGGCCACTCCCATGCCTCGTGGCATCGCCTCGAGGCGTGTGGATTAGCCGCCGGAGAAAGGTGCGTTTCAGGCGCCGCCCGAGGATGACGGCCGGGAGACGGGTGCATCCTGCGACGAACCTGAATCCCGCGAGCCCCCGGCGCAATGGCGCCGCAGACAGTTGATGACGTAGACGAGCAGCAGCGTAACCACCCCCAGGAACACGGCCGTGGTCCAGCCGAAGTTCACATGGGCGGCCACGCCCGCGGAAGCCAGGGTCAGCCAGGTGAGGAAGGCGCTGAAGCCGGCCACGAACACGACGATGGTAAAAGGCCAGATGCGGCGACCGAATCTTACGCAGATAGACATACAGAAATACCCTTCCGTACTTGGTTGTAACTTACAATATAAGTATATTCTTATGTTCCAAATTTTGCCACTGGGAATTCACGTTGACGCCATGGCCGTCGATGCGAAAACCCCGTCGTAATCGGCCATCCATGCGCCGCGCCGACTCTGTCCGCTCTCCGACCCGCATCCCTGTCCTCGCCGCCATTCCAGAGCGCAACAGCCCTCGCGACCACGCGCACGCGTTGCCATGCCGGTGTTTTCTTTTCGTTCTCCACCTGATAAGGTAGCGACATAGGGGAAACGAACGGAAAACGTAAAGTCTTTTACCCTTCGTTTACAGTGAGTTGCAACCTGTTCCTGAAATCCCCACCCGGAGGTGGCATCGTCATGGCTTCGAGTAATCAGTACATCATGCGTGACCAGGTGAGAAACCGCGTCGCATCCATCATGGAATACCCACGTCGGGATCCCAACCCACGACAGGCCTGGACGACACCGCCCGCCGCAGTCCTGTCGTTCATCGCCGTGGTGCTGTATCTCACCGCCTTGTCCACAGCCAACTGAATCGGCATAAAAAACCCCGGCCGATTTCGAGGCCAGGGTTTTCTTGAACACACCCAGGGTGCCCAGGTCAACGAGGGCACGGGTATCGCGGGCTGGTATCAGGGGGTGCGTAGCAACGCCGCCGCATCGCCGGGCGGGCGGCTCGCCTGGGCGATCAGGGCCTCACCGCTAGCGGACTGGATTTGCTCCCGCACCGTGGCGGCCACCCGGGTGGCTTCCTCCGCACCGTCGAGGGGGTTTTGGGGGGTACGCCCGCCATCACCTCCCGCCTCACGGGCGAAGACCTCCCGTGCCTGCTCCACATTCACCATGTTGCCGTCGGGTAATTCCTCCACCTCCGGCACCTGGGTCACGGCGCGATCCGGTGCGGCGTTGGGCGCCACGGGGGCCTGAGAGGACACGGTGCGGGCCTCTACCCGTTCGCGGTTGGTCGATTGGGTCGTATTGCCTGGGGGTTGAATCACGCTATTCACTTGCATCGGCTAGGATCTCTGTAGAGTATAGCGGTTGATGGCATGGGTTACCGGCTGCGGCTTGCAGGTCACTTCTCCGGCACATTCATCCCCATAGACCTCCATGATCTCCGACAGTTCGAGCAGAACCATGTTGCGCTCATAACCGCCGAGCCCGCGGGTCTCCGGCAGGTTCTCGCCGGCAGACAACCGGGAGACCTTGTCCCTCACCACACGACAGCCCTGGGTACAGATCTCCTCTACCACATGATCTATATCGTCCGACACCATAGCATCTTTACCCCATGTCATCTCCCGCAGCCTGAATGAACCAGGGCCCCTGCGGCTTCTCCATCAGAGTCTGACAATATTGTAACCTGGGACGCTATCCAACTTTATGGACCTCGATCAATAAACCCAACGTTTCCGGGACCGGTACCTCATAGCACCGTGAAACGCGGCGTCAACGCGGGCAGGTCCACCTCACGACACTTCAGCTCCACCTGGTCATCCAGAACCAGCCCCCGGCGCGAGGGGATGCGGGTCTCGAGGGCCAGTTCGGAGATGATTACCACCTGGGAGCGGCCTCGCTCCTCCACCACCGTGGCCTGCCAAACCCGGTCCGGCTGCGCGGCGAGATGCACGAGCTTCCAGTGCAGGTTGGACTCCCGCTCGGCGCGCCGGATGCGGCCGGTCAGGTAGTCCGCCTCCCCCACCCGCGCCATGATCTCGTCACGGTCGAGCACCGCCTTCCCTGCCAGCCATGCCCTGAGCTGCTGGTGAAGCACCAGGTCCAAATAGCGCCTGAGGGGGCTCGTGGCCTGGGAATACATGGGTAGGCCGAGGCCGCCGTGGGGCTCCGGCGCCGCCCGCTTCTGGCTGGCCTGCATCTGGCGGCGGCGCGCCACCATGGAGGCCAGCCCGTCACCCTTCACGCCCCCCTGGGGCGCCGGCTGCACGGTATAAGGGAAGGGGATGACGTGCTCCGTCGCGAAGCGCGCCGTGGCCTCACCCGTCATGAGCATGGCCTCTGTCACCATGTCGCGACTGCGGGTACGCGCCATGGGGATGACCTCCACCCGGCTATCGCGCACCTTTACCTTGGCCTCGGGAAGTTCGATGAGCTGGGCCCCCTGGGCCACGCGCCGCTGCCGGTAGAGGGCGGCGAACTCCGCCAGGGTGCGCAGGGGCTCTTCATGCAGACGCCGATCCGCCTCCTGATAGCTGAGACGGCTGACCCTGACCAGGCTGGGATGCATCTCCACCTCGTGGATGGCCCCGTCATCCCCGACCCGCAGGGCGAAGGACAGGGCCGGCGATACGGGCTGGAGCCCGAGGCCGAGGCGGCTGGTGATGCCGCCGGGCAGCATGGTAAGGGTGGATTCGGGCAGATACAGATTGGCCCCGCGTTCCCGCGCCGCCGCGTCCAGGGTGTCGCCGGGCACCACCAGCGCGCCCACATCCGCGACGTGGACCCACAGCCGCTCGCCGTCCCAACTCAGGGCATCGTCCGGGTCCTGATTGCCTTCGTCGTCGATGGCATAGGCGGGCAGATGGGTGAGGTCCAGACGATCCTCTTCGGGCAACGGGGGTACCTCGCCCTCCGCGGAACGCAGCGCCGGTGCCCAGCGGTAGGGATACGGATTGCGGTGGGGTGTCCAGTGACCCACCTTGAGCAGCAGGCGATGGGCCTGTTCCGGCGTCTCCTCGCGTCCCAGGGCCTTGAGTACCCGCGAGCGCTCACTGCGGCCATCGGCGACGGCCTCCACCTCGGCGAGATGGTCGGCATCCGCGGGCGTGCTCTCGCCCCGCTTCATGCGCTCCAGAAAGGCACTCCACGCGGCCTCCCGTCCCGCCACCTCCTCCTGGCGCTGACGCTCGGCCTCCACGGCCTCTCGCGAGTGCACGGAAATGCCCGTGGGGGTCCCGCTGAATAGCACCCCCTCGGCCACCAACCGCCAGGTGCTCCAGGCACTGGCCGGCGTGAACGCGCCGAAGGCCAGCTCCGCCAGCTCGGCCAGGTTGGTGTCCCCGCCTTCCAGCAGTTCCCATGCCGCATCCACCTCGCCGTCCTCGACGTCGAGGCCGGCCAGGGACTGCACCGGCCCGGGATGGAGCAAGGTCACGTCCTTGGGACGCACGCGCTGGGTCCGCCCCTGCCCCAGGTCGAGTTCCAGTTTGTCGGTCACCGCGGTGACCCGGGCGGGCCGGCCCCGATAAAGCACGAGGCTGTGGACCACGGGATCCGAAACGGCGTTCATCGACCGCTCCCCCTGACCGCGGCCCGGAGCCACCGCGGCCGTGCATCATGCCAGACATGGACACGCTGGAACGAGGGTGCGATGACGGCGACGGGGTACACGGATGGGTGGACCTTACTGGACGGCATCGACGACCCTGAAGCGCCCGTCCAGGATGGTGGCTCCGTCGGGGAAATCCATGTGCACCAGATCGATGCGACGCCCCAGGATGATCACTCGGGCCTGGAGCCGGCTCACGCCGTCCACCGTGAATTCGAAACCGAAGATGCGCAGCAGGCTGAGCCGGCCGGCCTCGTTGCGACGCAGCCTCATGCCGCTCAGGGCCACGGTCTGGTCGAGGAGCTGCACCCCCATCTCGCGGCAGGCCCGCTCGCTGGCCATAAGAGCAACCTCCCGGCAGCGCAGGCTGTCGGACCAGAACCACAACACCAGGCCCACGATGGCGAGGGCCACGAGGATATCCATCAGCTGGCTCCGGCGGCGGAAGCCGCCCGCGCACGGCGCTGCAGCCACACCTCGAGACCCTGGGCATTGAGTTGGATATCGACCCCCAGAAGGGCCTCCTCGTCGGTGGCATCGAGTCTGATCCCATGGTCCCGGGCGCGCTCCCGGAGGAGGTGGCGGACGGCAGTCGTGAGACGCTGCGGCCGGTCCTCGCCGTCGCGGCCCTCTTCCTCGAGGGCGAGGGCCTCGTGATCGGCTATGCTGCGCCGCAACTCGGCCGCGTGACGCCCCACGTCATGGATGGGACCGAAATGGGTGACATACATGACCGCGGGGCGGTATGACATGAGGCGATCCAGGCTGCGGCGCCAACCCTCGGGATCGAAGGCCACGGGCGTGGTGGGGGCGAACACCAGCCGCGCGTCCCCGGCGGCCACGTCGGGATAGGCCACACCGAAGGTATCGCCGGTGAAGAAGCCCCGGGTCTCGTCGTCGAACAGGCAGCCGTGGTGATTGGCGTGACCCGGCGTATCCAGGAATTCCAACCGCCGCCGCCCGAGGGGAAAAGTGGCCCCATCATCCGCCGCCACCACCCGATCTTCGGGCACCGGGACGATAGCGCCGAAATGGGCCTCGAACTCGCGCTCCCCGTAGACGGCCAGGGCCCCCGCCCGCAGCTTCTGCGGATCGATCATGTGCGGCGCCCCCTTGGGATGGACGACGAGCCGGGCCTCCGGCAGCTCGGCCATGAGGGCCCCGGCGCCGCCGCCGTGGTCGAGGTGGACATGGGTGGGAATGACGTACCTGACCTGGCGGCGCGCCACGCCGAGTTCATCCAGGAGGGCAAGCAGCCGCGGCACCGTATGCGAAGTGCCCGTGTCGATGAAAGCCGCCTCGTCTCCGGACTGGATGAGATAACAGGCGGCGTGGCGGCTGCGATAGAGACCGGTATCGATGCAGCGGATGCCGTTGCCGATATCCCGGTAGGTCGTATGATCGATACTCATGGCGGGCCCATGATCCCCCATGCCCGTGCCACCTGCAAACCCGGTTCCCCAGGGCTCAGGAGCGCCGACATGCGTCTCCCACGCCAGCGCGCCGCCGCAACAACGGAGCATGCCGCAATTCCCGGAGGCCGGTCACAAAAAAGCAACCGCGTCGATCCCGGGAACTCCACAGTCATCGGCAATGTGACCCATCAGACACAAGCCCCCTCAGTGATGGCGGCGGCGGGCCGACACAGGCGATGAACCCAACGGGCTAGACCACGTTAAGAGGAATCCAATGGAGCGTAGAGAATATACCCGCATCGCCTGCCACGTGGACGCCGTCCTCCACCTGCCCGGGGACAGCCGCCAGCACGGCTTGGTGCGGGACATCAGTTTCGGCGGCGCCTACCTCGAGTGCGATAGCAAGGAGACCTGCCAACCCGGTGACGGCCCCAGCAGCACCTGCACCCTGGAGCTGCGCGTCACGGACACCCCCCGACCGACCCCTGTGCGGATCCGCTGTCAGGTGGTGGAGGTGGCACAACATCGCGTGGGGCTTCGCTTCACCGGCGCCGATGCCGCGGACTACGAGCAACTGCGGCAATTTCTGTTACACGGCGCCGAAGATCCGGCCGCCCTGCTGGAAGAGATGCAGGTTTTTCCCAACCCTGCCTTTTCCGACGAGTTTCACCTGCCGGGCTTCAGCCACTGGCTGAAGCGCATGCTGGAGCGCGTCAAGCACCGGGATGCCAACGTGTGACGGGGATGGCCGGCATGATGCGGGGGAACGAGGTCGACGCCACGACGCCCCGAAGTCGGATCATGGATTCAGGGCACGCAGGGCGGCGATGACCTCCGCGGGCTCCATGCGCTGCCGGTAATCGGTATGGGCGGAGGCCGCCACGATGCGGCGGTCCTCATCGATGACGAAGGTACCCGGAACCGGTAACACGTTGCGCCCGGGCCCGTTGAATTCCTCGAGGTCCAGGCCCAGTCTTTCCCGGTAGACGTGGGTGAGGGCCGGTGGCACCTCGAAGTACAGCGCGTAGTCCTTCATCACCGCACTGTCGAGGTCGCTCAGTATCTGAAAAGGAAACCCGTCCTCCTCCACCTGGCCGAGGGACTTGTCCGGTTGCTGAGGCGTAACCGCCACGAGGCGCGCACCCAGGGCCTCGATGGCGGGCAGGCTGCGGTGCAGGACATTGAGATGGAGGTTGCAATAGGGGCACCACGCCCCCCTGTAGAACACCAGCACCACGGGCCCGTCTTCGAGCATCGCGCTCAAGCGGACCTGCTCGCCGCGGGCGTTGGGAAGGGTGAAATCAGGCGCCACATCCCCCGGCTTGAGACCGGGATCCGGCATGTCACGGGCCAGGTCCTGCGCAGCCTCTTCCATCACCTGCCGGTCGGCGGCACCGAGGGGCGAGGAGCCGCCTCTGCGTGAGGCCTGGAACTCTTCCAGGGCCTCGCCATAGCTCGGCACCGCGGATTCGGCGGCACCCGCCAAGGGCAGGGCCAGACCGAGGGCCAACCCCAGGCCGGCCACCAACACCCGTATTGAGACCATACTCGCGCTCCCCTTCAATTTATCCGCCTATCCATGGACCGTCCGGATGGGCGGAAACTCACGTCACGGGGCGGGCTTTTGCTCGCGGCGTGCCCCTGCACGCTCGTCCTGTCATCCCTGACGGGACGGCCTGACTGAGGGCAACGGCTGGCACGGGGTTCCGAACGGCTATTCAGTTCAGTCCGTAGACTCCGCTCGGGCAGGAGCCTGTCGGGCAGGCGGTGCCCGTTCCACACGGGGCCGGGTTGCCCAAGCGCTCGGCACCGATCACGTGTCCCCCGGTGCTGAGCCGGCTGACTGCGGCCTCCCGAGGGGTGTCGCCCGGGTCGATCCCGGCGCGCTCGCACAGATCGCCCCAGTTTTCCACGCTGTCGGACATGGGGTGTTTCACCTCCACCACGCGAGCGTTGGCGTCGCATCGATAATCATAGGTAGGCATCTCTTTCCCTCTCACTGCGGTTAATGACCATGCGCTTATTATATGGGCCGCTCGGGGGAAAAACAGCCGCCGTCCTCCGGGATCCGCGGGGTCATGCCCCGGGACCCGCCGGCGGCCCCCCCGCCTCCATGAGCCTGACCCGGCGCAGGGCGCGCTCCATGGCCGTGGCGGCGGCGAAGAAACCGAAGGTGGCGGTGACGGTGGACACCGCACCGTAGCCGAAGCTGCAATCCAGGGACACGCCGTGGATCCCTGGCTTGGCGGGGCTCACCGAGCCGTCGCCGCGCGGGTAGACCGGCGCTTCCGTGGAAAAGACGCAGGGCACCCCGAAGGCGCGTTTCGGGTTCCGCGGGAATCCATAGTCCTGGCGCAGCTGCTTTCGCACCCGGGCGACCAGGGCATCGTTGGAGGTACGACTGAGGTCGGCGACCTGGATCCGCGAAGGGTCGCGCTTGCCCCCCGCGCCGCCGGTGACCACCACGGGAATACGGGAGCGACGGCAGGAATGGATGAGGGCCGTCTTGAACTTGATGCTGTCGATGGCATCCACCACGCAGTGGTAGCCGCGATTCACATAGGTCTCCATGGTGGCCATGGTCAAAAAGTCATCTATGGCGTCGACCCGCATGATGGGATTGATGGCCAGCATGCGTTCCCCCATGACCTCCACCTTCTGGCGGCCGACGGTATCGCCGAGGGCGTGAACCTGGCGGTTGATATTCGATTCCGCCACATCGTCGTTGTCTATCAGGGTGACGCGGCCCACCCCCGTGCGGGCGAGGGCCTCGGCGGCCCAGGAGCCGACGCCGCCGATCCCCACCACGCAGATATGCAGCCCCGCGAGGCGTCCGGCATCCGCGCTGCCATAGACCCGTCTGATCCCCGCGAATCGCTCCCCCGTCAAAGGGTCGGCCTCCCGGGAGACGGGCTCAGGAAGGCATCCTGAGAACCACCTTGCCCTGCATGTGCCCCGCCTCCAGGCAGGCGTGGGCCGCCGCCGCCTCCGCCAGCGGAAAGGTATGGCTCACGTGGATATGGAGCCGGCCCTCATCGGCCAGGGCGGCGCAGGCATCGAGGATCTCGCCGTGGTGGGCACGGGCGGCGGGCAGATCCCGCAGCATGGGGGTGAGCATCAGCACCAGGCCGATGCGCAGATTGCGGTTGCGGGCCTCCTTCCACTCGGCCGCGCCCGGGTCGAGAACGGTCACCAGATCGCCGTAGTGGGCCACCGCCTCCACCGTGCGCTGAAAGACCTCTCCGCCCTGTGTGTCGAGAGCGATGTCCACCCCCCGGCCGTCGGTGAGGCGATTCACCTCCGAGACAAAATCCTGCTCCTGGTAATAGATCACCTCATCGGCCCCCAGGCCACACACGAACTCGGCGCGGTCGCGCCCGCCCACCGTGGTGATCACCCGCGCGCCGGCGTGTTTCGCCAACTGGATGGCCACGTGGCCCACACCCCCGGCACCGCCATGGATCAGCACCACCTTGCCGGGCTCCGCCAGAGCCCGATCGAACAGGGCCTCCCAGGCGGTGATCAGTACCAGGGGGGCGGCGGCGGCATGGACGAAACCGAAGGCCCGCGGTTTCGGGCGCACCACATGGCCCGGGACGAGGGCATATTCGGCGTAGTTGCCCGCCGCGCCGCCGAGGCCGCCATGGCAGAACCACACCGCGTCGCCCACCGCCAGATGATTCACGGCGGGGCCCAGCGCCGCCACCACACCGGCACCGTCGCAACCGAGCACCGCCGGCAGAGAGCCGGTCAACAGGCCGCGACCGCGGATCTTGGTATCCACCGGGTTGACCCCGGCGGCCCGCAGCCGCACCAGTACCTGATCATCGTCTGTCAACGCGGGAACAGCCACCTCCCGGGGTTGCAATACCTCTACGCCCCCCGCCGCCGTCATGTGTATCGCCTGCATAGACCCTCCTCGTTCCATCAGGAACCCTTGCTATCATCCCCGGGGGAAGGAAACAGGCGCTCCAGCTCCTCCCTGGCGCGCCGTACCTCTTCACTCTCCTCGGCGCCCGCCTGCGGCGGCGGAGCCAGGCCGAACAAGGCCTCGAGTTCCGCCCTGGCGCGGGCCGCCGCGTCGTCGTTGGCCGGCGCATAGGCACCCGCCCGCGGCTCGAAGTAACCGCAGAAGTTGGCCCGATCCTTCGCCTTCACCTCGTCCGCCACGGGCTCGCTGCAGGACTGGGCCGCCGTCTCGTCGTAGAAGGCGCACATCAGGCAAACGTGCAGATCGGCACTGCAGGCCGGGCACTCCGCACGCCGCGACAGGGGAAGGGGCAGCCCGGCGATGGAAGCGCCACAATGCCAGCACACCAGGGCTTCGGTCATGGGACACTTCCCGCCACCGCGGCATCCCCCACGAAGGGGTTGGAACGACGCTCATCGCCGAAGGTGGACACGGGACCATGCCCGGGCAGGAAAGTCACGTCGTCCCCCAGAGGGAACAGCCGCTCGCGAATGGATGACAGCAGCGTGGCGAAGTCA
Source organism: Gammaproteobacteria bacterium (assembly GCA_034522055.1). Lineage (NCBI taxonomy): Bacteria > Pseudomonadati > Pseudomonadota > Gammaproteobacteria > Gammaproteobacteria bacterium. The sequence goes on along the minus strand of JAXHLS010000002.1, from coordinate 3,292,292 downwards.
CCGCGCGGAAAGTCGGTGCGCCCGATGGAGCCTTTGAAGATGACATCCCCCGAGACGGCGAAACCATCCGCGGCGTCGAAGAACACCACGTGCCCCGGCGTGTGGCCCGGGCAGTGCAATACCTGGAGGGTGGTCTCGCCCACCGCCACGGTATCGCCGTGGACGAGCCAGCGATCGGGCGTGAAGGGGCGACAGGCCGCCAGGCCGAACTGCCGCGCCTGCTCGGCCATGGCCGTCACCAGGAAGAGGTCGTCCCGATGGGGTCCCTCCACCGGTACCCCGAGATACTCGGACAGATCGGCCACGGCGCCGGCATGGTCGGCATGGCCATGGGTAACCAGTATGCGTTCCACCTCCACGCGCTCCCGGTGGATGATCTCGAGTATGCGCTCCAGCTCCCCCCCCGGATCCACCACCGCACCGCGCCCGCTGCCCTCGCACCGGAGTACGCTGCAGTTCTGTTGAAACGCGGTAACGGGGATGACGGTGACCTTCAGCATGCCCCTATAGTGACAGACCTTCATGGCCCCATGCACTAGATCGCCCACCAGAGGGTCCGCAGCCGCGGCACGGGGCCGGCGCCCTTGACCACCCCCACGATTTGACGCACCTTGCCGCGGCAACATTAACCGAACGAGGCAAGACCATGGGCCGTTACCGTCCTCCTGCCGCCCCTGCTTCACCCTACGTCACGCCCGAAGGGTTTTTACGTCTCCAGGAGGAAAACGCCCAACTATGGCGCCGCCGCCGGCTGACCACCCAGGCCCTGGCGGACGCCGCGGCCGAGGGAGACCGCTCCGAGAACGCAGAATACATCTACCGCAAGAAGGAACTCCGGGAGATCGACCGGCGCATCCGCTACCTGCAGAAGCGGCTGCCCGAACTCAGGGTGGTGGACTCCCGCCCCGACGACGAGGAGCGGATCTTCTTCGGCGCCTGGGTCACCCTGGAGGATGCGGGCGGCGGGGAACTGACTTACCGCATCGTGGGCACGGACGAATTCGATCCCCGGCACAATTGGATCAGTGTGGAGTCGCCCATGGCTCGGGCGCTGTTGACCCGCCGGGTGGACGAGGAGCTTACCGTGGAGACGCCGGCGGGGCGTGCCCGTTACCTCATCGTGGACGTGCGTTACGGGTCGACCGATGAATAACGCCGTTTTAAACGATCTAACGGGCCGTCTGGATCCGCGCGCGCACGACGTAGTGCTGGATTCCCCCGTCCGCCGCCTGGGTCGGCTGGGGCTGGGGCAAGGCGAGGGGGGCGAGTTCGTTGAGGGCGCGTCTGTAGACGCTGCGCTTGAAGAAGACCACCTCGCGCAGCGGACGCCAGTAATGAACCCACCGCCAGTGGTCGAACTCGGGCTTATCACCGGCGTCGAGCCGCACATCCGAGGCCTCACCGAGGAAGCGCAGGACGTACCAGCGTTGCTTCTGGCCGATGCAGATGGGTTCGCAGTTGCGACGGATATAGCGCCTGGGCAGACGGTAGCGCAGCCAGCTCCGGGTGCAGCCCATCACTCTAACGTGGCTGGCTGTCAACCCCACTTCCTCATGGAGTTCGCGGTACATGGCCTCTTCAGGGTGCTCGCCCTGGCGGATCCCGCCCTGGGGGAACTGCCACGAATCCTGGCCGATGCGGCGCGCCCACAGGACCCGGCCACGGTCATTCACGAGGATTATCCCAACATTCGGCCTGAAGCCTTCCTCGTCTATCACGGTTGACCACCCTGGAAACACCCACTTATGGAGATTGTTTCATATCTGCCAGAGGGCGGCAAACCGCCTGTACGCGGGGGCCTCTCCTGTGTATGCTTGCGCGCCCTTCCGGCTTCGTGAGGTCCCCATGATTCTCGCCCTGTTCGACCTCGACAACACTCTCATCGGCGGTGACAGCGACTACCTGTGGGGCCAGCATCTGTGTGACATCGGTGCCGTGGACCGGGAGTGGTTCAAGAGGGAACATGACCGCTACTATCGCGAGTACCTCGAAGGGACCCTGGACATCGCCGATTTCCTTCGCTTCCAGCTGGCGCCCCTGGCGGACAACAGCCTGGCCACTCTGATGCAGTGGCGCGATGACTACATGGAGACCCGCATCTCGCCCATCATCCTGCCACGCGCCAGGGAACTGGTGGCGTCCCATCGGCATCGCGGCCACCTGCCCGTCATTATCACCGCCACGAACCGCTTCATCACCGAACCCATCGCGCGGGAACTGGGGGTGGAGCACCTCATCGCCACGGAACCCGCCGTCTCTGACGAAGGCTTTACCGGAGAAGTCTCCGGGACGCCATCTTATGCCCAAGGCAAGGTCAGCAGGCTAGAGCAGTGGTTGAATGGCAGGGAAGAAAGCCTCCATGGAAGCTGGTTCTACAGCGACTCCCATAACGACATACCGTTGCTTGAACGCGTTGACAACCCGGTCGCCGTAGACCCCGACGCGGTCTTGCGGGAGGAGGCGACGAAGCGGGACTGGCCCATCATCAGCCTGCGCTGAGTTTGAATGTCGGGATGAATCCCGACCTACAAGAAGCGTAACCGCGAAAGACGCGAGTGACGCGAAAAGGGAGAAGGTCAGGGAGGAGTGGCAGTTCGAAAAGGCGCAGCGGATCCACCGTTTCGGCGTCAGCAGAGCGGACGCACGGGTGGTAATCTTTTCCCCTTTCCCATTTCCCTTTTCACATTTCCCCTTTCCCCGGGGGAGAAGGACAGAGGCGTAGGTCGGTTGCTCTTGGCGGCCGACGGAAACTCGGCGCTTTGCGGGCGCGGATGTCGGTTGCCGAGAGCAACCGACCTACAGACTGCTTGACGGGAAACGGAGTATCTACATCCCGATAACGAGGCGAGCTGGTGGGTCCGCTGCGCTTGACCCACCCTACGTTGCTGCGCGCATCGACGTCATGGGAAGGTCCCTTCTCCCTTGGGGAGAAGGACAGGATGAGGGGATGTTGGGCGGGCGCATGGGGCGAAGGGATGTCGGGATGAATCCCGACCTACATCAGTGTCAAAGGAATGCGCAGTAGGGGTGTTGTGCAGGTCGGGCTGTAGGTCGGGCTGTAGATACTCCGTTTCCTGTCAAGCGGTTTGGAGATGCTGATCGCTAAACAGCTTGGAGGAGTCGAAAGGCTGATCATGCTGCATGCAGGCCCAGATTCCGGTGAGGTACTTGCGCATGACGGCGCACAAGGCTTGGATCCGCTTTTTGCCCCGGGCCACCAGAGCGTTATAGAACGCCTTGGCATACGGGTCATGCACGATCGCCACCATCGCTGGCATGTACAGGGCGCTACGCAGGTAGGCATTGCCGGTCTTGGCTAGGCGCCCGGGTCGATGGACGCTAGAGCCCGACTCATGCAGGCGCACGTCCAGCCCAGCATGACGAGCGACTTGTTTGGCCTTCAGGTCCCTGGGCAGTGTGGATAGCTCGGCCAGCAGAGCCAGGCTGCTGGCTGCCGCGAGGCCGGTGGCGGCACAGAGATGGGCCTGATGTTGCGCCAGCTCGGGGGTCTGCTGGATCAAGTCCTGGGCCGCTTGTTGCACCCGTTCGATGCGTTGGTCCAGTTGAGCGATGCTTTCCTCGGCATCCTCGATCAGCAGGGCTGGCGTGCCCCGTTGCGCCTTCAGGGCGTGCAGGTGGTTCTTGGCCTGGGTCCGCGCGTCCATTAGGCGATTGAGATGCCGGCCGAAGTCGCGTAGGGCCCGATAGGTCGATGGCGGCGGGGTCCAGCGCCTAGGCGTCATGCGTTCGGCGTATTCGGCCAACAGGGCGGTGTCGAGCGGGTCGGTCTTACTGCCGCGCAGCGTAATTTCGGCGAAATGCCGGAAGCTGCGCGGGTTGATCACGGACACCGGCAGCCCGGCCTCGTGCAGGGCCAGCGCGAGGTCCAGGTAGTAGATGCCAGTGGCCTCCAGCACGATGCCCGCCGGTTGCAGCGCCTGCAGCTTGCGGATCGCCTGGGCGTGACCTTGGGCAGTCTGTGGGAAGGTGTAGACCTTACTGTTCTTGCCGTCACGACGGCAGAGCAAGTCGAAGGAGCGTGCGGCGACATCAATGCCGATATAAACGCTCATCGTTGTTCCTCCTTTCCCTTCTGGGGTCGGTTGCGTCACACTGATCACCGGTTCCCCGACCTCGCATTTCTTGCCGGTTCGACCTTGTGATACGAAGTCCAGCCAGGCTGGCTTCCCGATACTCCTCGAAATCGGCAATGAGGCGGGGAGCCCATCTACGCGCGAGGTCAGAAACTTCCTGCCTCCAGGTCGGGACGGCTTCCCCGGTGTCTGGCAAAAAACCTAACATGCCAGATAACTCCAACATACAAGGTCGGGCTTCAGCCCGACACCCAGCGCTGGCGGGTGGTACCGGCCCGGCGTGAGGTATGCGCGGCGGGTTTGAATGTCGGGATGAATCCCGACCTACATCCGTGCCACAGGAAGATGCGTTGTCTTGTCTTTGTAGGTCGGGCTGTAGGTCGGGCTTCAGCCCGACAGGCGGGGCCTATATCTGCGGACGAGCCGGAATTATTTCCCTCTCTGGGCTGCCGCGAGCTTTTTGATACGGGCCTGTTCCTTGCGGCGCAAGGCTCTGGCCTTTTCCTTCAACTTCTCGTTGCGCCAGAACTCACGTTCCCATTTGGCCGCGAAGGCCTCGATGGCCTTCTGCCTGGCCTGCTCCATGCGGGCCAGCAGCGCACTCCCTGCCCCCTTTGCCGCCGCACCTTCACTCCCGGGTGCGGCGCTACTAGGTGCGGCTTTGGTTTTGGCCCCTGCCTTCTTTTTGGGCGCGGCCTTTTTCTTCGGCGACGCCTTCTTCTTGGGCGCGGCCTTCTTCTTGGGCGCGGCCTTCTTCTTGGGCGCGGCCTTCTTGGGCGCGGCCTTCTTCTTCGGAGCGGCCTTCTTCGGGGCGGCCTTCTTGGGCGCGGCCTTCTTCTTCGGAGCGGTCTTCTTCGGAGCGGCCTTCTTCGGAGCGGCCTTCTTCTTCGGAGCAGCCTTCTTCGGAGCCACCTTGGTCGCCGATGCCGTCTTCCTCGTAGCGGCCTTCTTCGCCAGCGCCGTCTTCTTCACGACCTTCTTAGTCGCCGCCTTTTTCGTTACAGCCATCTTCAATCTCCCCCACCATGATGAACGTCATGACCTACATACCTAGGCTTACTTTAGTCCACGGTGCACGCTATGCAAGGTTGAAGCCTTCAAAACCTACGTTTTCGCGCCCTTCAGCAAAATTCGTGGCACCAGGAAAAACAACCGACCCTCGTTAAGACCAAATGCGCGCCGGGAAATCGATTCTTCACGCGGCGATCATTGCGAGGACATATCCTTTCACGAACTCCGCGGAGAGGCCGGGTTTTTCATCGATACCACCCTGTGATTTAATCGAAGTCATTGAGGCGGTATCGCACGCACCCGCCTTCATCACCATCGACCATCGGGGTTCACTTGAAACTACAACTCGATAGCGGCGACAGTCAGTTCGCCATCACATCCTACGGTGTGGGCCAGGTGGTCGTGAACGAAGAGCGGCTCACCCGATCATGCATCGTCGGACCGGGGGGGCTCGTGCGGGACTGGGGTCCCGGGGATGTGCGGGAGATGTTACCCCGGCACCTCGAGGCCATCCTCGCCCTGGAGCCCGAGGTCATAATCCTGGGAACGGGTGCGCGTCAGATCTTCCCGGATACCCGCGTCATGGAACCGCTGATCCGCCGTCAGGTGGGACTCGAGGTGATGGATACCGGAGCAGCCTGCCGAACCTACAACATCCTGCTGGCCGAGGGCCGCAGGATCGCGGCGGGACTGATGATGATTTGAAAGGTGTGGAACTCAGGGCTCGAAGACGGTCTCCACCGAGAAGCCTTCCCGCTCCAGGATATCGCGCAGCCTGCGCAGGGCCTCGATCTGTATCTGGCGCACCCGCTCGCGGGTCACGCCCAGTTCGTTCCCCACCTCTTCCAGGGTCGCTATCTCGCGCCCGTAGAGACCGAAGCGGCGTTCCACCACCGCACGCTGTTTGTCGTTCAACTTGCTGAGCCACAACTCGATATGGGCCTGCACGTCCCGGTCCTGGAGCAACACGGATGGATCGGCGTTGTTCTCGTCGGGAATGGAATCAAGCAGTGACTTGTCGTTGTCCGGGGCCCGCGGCACATCCACCGAGGTCACGCGCTCGTTCAGCCCAAGCATGCGTTTGACCTCACCGATGGGCTTGTCCAGCATCTCCGCCACATCCTCGGGGCTCGGCTCGCGGTCCAGTTGCTGGGCCAGTTTGCGGGCGGCACGCAGGTAGACGTTGATCTCCTTGACCACATGGATGGGCAGGCGGATGGTGCGGGTCTGATTCATCAGTGCCCGCTCGATGGTCTGGCGGATCCACCAGGTGGCGTAGGTGGAGAAACGAAAGCCGCGCTCCGGATCGAACTTCTCGACGGCCCGGATGAGTCCCAGGTTACCCTCCTCGATGAGATCGAGCAGCGCCAGCCCTCGGTTCATGTAGCGGCGCGCGATCTTCACCACCAGCCGCAGATTGCTCTCGATCATGCGCTTGCGCGCCGCATCGTCACCCTTCTGGGCGAGGCGCGCGAAGTACACCTCTTCTTCGGCGGTCAGGAGGGGGGAAAAACCGATCTCGCCGAGGTAGAGACGCGTGGCATCCATCTCTCCCTCCGCCATCTCCCGAGGCCCGAAGGTGGTTGCCTTGGAAGCCCCTGGTGTCATGTCGGAATCGGCTGGGATATCCGGTGCTCCTATGGTGTCGCCGGAGAGGTCGGTATCGCCGTCGTCGTCCACATCGAGGACACCATCGGCGATAATATCGGTATCGTCGTCACGCTCGACCATCAGGATTTCATCCCTGTCCTCGTCTCTTTCAAGCATCTGCTCTCTCCGCTGGCGGTTTCTTCCCCGGAAGATAAAGCAAAGGGTCGACTGGCTGACCGTTACGACGAATCTGGAAGTGCAACTTCACCCGGGTTGTACCGGACTGCCCCATACGGGCAATGAGCTGACCTCCATCCACCCATTCCCCTTCCTGTACCAGCAGCTGCTCGTTGTGCGCGTACGCGCTCAGGTGGGTGTTGTTATGTTTGACGATAATAAGCTTGCCGTAGCCTCGAAGTCCACCGCCCGAATACACGACCTTGCCGGCCGACGCAGCGACTATCGCCGTACCGGGAAGGCCTACGATGTCAATGCCCTTGTTGCCCCCGCCGCCATCGAACCGCGCTTCCAGACGGCCCGCCGCGGGCCACCGCCACTTGGGTTTCCCGGCGGTCTCGGGAGCTGCAGAGGTTGGAGGACTCCGGGCCGGTGGCGCGGGCTGCGGCTGGGACTTGACAGAGGGCGCAGACTTGGCCGGCGTCTCCCTGGCCGGGGGACGCCGGGCCACCGTCCCTGACCCGGATGGCGCGGTCAGGGACAACCGCTGGCCGGGATAGATCCGGTAGGGTGGCGCAATGGCGTTCCGGCGCGCCACGTCACGAAAATCGAGACCGTGGGCCCACGCGATGCTGTACAAGGTATCGCCCTTGCGCACGGTATGGACGCCGGCCGCCGGCCGTTCGGCGACCGGCGCCTGGCGCCCTTCGACGGGGGCACGGGCCGGCGACCCGCCACAGCCCGCCAGCATGGCGGCGAGCCAGAATAGCAGCAGCGGTTTGATGAGGGATGGTATCGGCGACATGAGCAAACGCCGCGAGGATCGTTACTGGAGCCCACCCAGCATGGGAACGAAACTCACGGCCTCGAGTCGTTCGCGTTTGAATTCATCGCCATGCCGGGTGATGACGTTGAGGTACTGTAACCCATGCTGCTCACCCACCGGTATCACCATGCGCCCACCGTCGGCCAGTTGCTGGCAGAGTTCCATGGGCACCGCGGCGGGAGCCGCCGTCACCAGCACTCCGCCGAAGGGGGCATACTCGGGCCAACCCCAGCTGCCATCGCTGTGATTGACCTTGATATTGTGAAGACCGAGGGCATAGAAGCGCTCCCGCGCCTGATTGATGAGGGCACCGATACGCTCGACGCTGTATACCCGGTCCACCAACTGCGCCAGCACCGAGGTCTGATAACCACAGCCGGTACCGATCTCCAGCACCTTGTTGATGGGGCCATCGGCCAGCAGGGCCTCGGTCATACGGGCCACCACATAGGGCTGGGAGATGGTCTGTCCGAAGCTGATGGGTAGAGCGGTATCCTCGTAGGCCCTGCTGGAGAGGGCCTCGTCCACGAACACGTGGCGGGGAGTCACGCCAATGGCGGCTAACACCCCCTCGTCCCTGATGCCCGCAGCGCGCAGCCGCGCCACCAATCGGTCGCGGGTGCGCTGGGAGGTCATGCCTTTACCTCGCAGGTTCGCCTTCACCCGAGGTCGACGCCCCGCACCCATTCATGCATCTCGTCCATGGCACTGTAGCGGGTCAGGTCGACCTGAATGGGCGTGATGGATACGAAGCCATTGTTCACGGCGTGGAAGTCGGTGCCCTCGCCGGCGTCCTGCTCAGGCCCCGGAGGCCCCACCCAGTAGACCGTGTCACCGCGGGGATCCGTCATGGGGATCACGGGCTCGGCCTTGTGACGATGACCCAACCGGGTCACCTGGATACCCTGCAGGCGTTCCCAGGGCAGGTCCGGCACGTTGACGTTGAGTATGGTGCTCGGTGGCATGGGGCTCTCGGCCACCTCTTCCACCAGCTGGCGCGCCACCCGCGCCGCCGTGGCGAAATGGTTTCCACTTTTTCCTACCAGGGAGACGGCCAGCGCCGGCAGGCCGAGGAAACGACCCTCCATGGCCGCCGCCACCGTGCCGGAATAGATGACATCATCCCCCAGATTGGCACCCGCGTTGATCCCGGACACCACCATATCCGGATCCACGTCCAACAACCCGGTAATGGCCAGATGGACGCAGTCCGTGGGCGTGCCGTCCACGTAGATGAAGCCGTTGGGCGCGGTACGGGCGCGCATGGGGAGGGTCAGGGTCAGGGAGTTGCTGGCCCCGCTGCGATCGCGCTCGGGTGCGACCACCGTGACCTCGGCGACTTCCGCCAGAGTCGCCGCCAGGATCCCGATACCCGGAGATTGATAACCGTCGTCGTTGCTGACCAGAATGCGCACGCGTCTACCCCGCCACGCCGAACATGGAGGCCGGCGCGAGAATGAATGATGTGTGCCCCCTGCCACGACGACCGTCGTACCCGCGACGGGCCGGGCATGATGGCCGGCGCGAAGTATACGGCCAAACGCCGCGGCACCGCACCTGGGCCGGGGATGGGATCAGGCAGGGCCCACCAGCAGGAACTCCAGCAGCGCCTTCTGGGCGTGGAGACGATTCTCCGCCTCGTCCCACACCACGCTCTGGGGCCCCTCCAGCACGTCCACCGTCACCTCTTCGCCGCGATGGGCCGGCAGGCAGTGCATGAACAGGGCCTCGGGGTGGGCCCGGGACATCAGCCCGGCATTGACCTGATAGGGCGCGAAGCGGGCGGCACGTTCCACCTGCTCGCCCTCCTGGCCCATGCTGGCCCACACGTCCGTGACCACCAGGTCCACCCCCTCGACGGCGTCCCTCGGGTCCCGCACCAGTTCCGCGTCGCCATTGGTCTGCAGGATATCGGGGTCCGGCATATAGCCCTCGGGACAGGCGATACGCAGCTTGAAACCGAGCTGGCGGCTGGCATTGATATAGGAGTGACACATGTTGTTGCCATCCCCGACCCAGGCCACGGTACGACCGCGGATGTCTCCCCGGTGCTCGGCGTAGGTCTCCATGTCCGCGAGCAACTGGCAGGGATGGAAGCGATCCGTGAGGGCATTGATCACCGGCACCCGGGAATAGCGCGCGAACAGCTCGAGCTTGGCGTGCTCGAAGGTGCGCACGGTGATCACATCCACCATCCGCGACAACACCCGGGCGGTGTCCTCCACCGGCTCGCCGCGGCCGAGCTGGGTATCCCGCGGCGACAGGAACAGCGCCCCGCCTCCCAGCTGTTGCATCCCCACCTCGAAGGAGACTCGGGTACGGGTGGATGACTTTTCGAAGATCATGCCGAGGGTGCGGTTCTTGAGGGGCTCGAACACGTCGCCGCTACGATGGAGGGTTTTTAGGATGCTGGCGCGGGTGATGATACGGGTGAGTTCATCCGGCGAGAGGTCCAGCAGGGAAAGGAGTTGGCGCGGCATGGCCATGGCTAGGAGAGGAACCCCCGGACCAGATGGATCACACCATCGGCCAGTTGATCCGCCTCCGCGTCACTCATCACCAGGGGCGGCAACAGGCGGATGACCCGCTGAGCGGTGACATTGATGAGCAGCCCCTGCTCCAGGCCCCGCGCCACCAGTTCGCCGCAGGGCCGGTCCAGCTCTATGCCCATCATCAGACCGCGCCCCCGTATTTCCACCACGCCCGGGAGCCCGGCCAGGCCGCTGCTGAGACGCTCCCGCAGCCGCCTCCCCAGCACGCCGGCCCGTTCCACCAGATGCAACTCATGGACGGTCTCCAGTACCGCCGACACCACCCTCGACGCCAGGGGACTGCCACCGAAGGTGGTGCCATGGCTGCCGGGGCCCATCAGGGACGCCGCCGTCCCCTGGGCCACACACGCGCCCACGGGAAAGCCGTTGCCCAGGGCCTTGGCCAGGGACATGGCATCGGGCTGGATATCCTCATACTGGTGGCCGAACCAGTGGCCGGTCCTGCCGATCCCCGTCTGCACCTCGTCCAGCAGCAACAGCCACTCCGCGTCGTCGCATAGCTGACGCAAACCTTGCAGATAGCCTTCCCCGGAGACGTTCACGCCACCCTCGCCCTGGATGGGCTCCACCAGCACCGCCACGATGTCGTTGTCGCCCCGGGCCAGGGACTCGAGGGCGGACAAATCACCGAAGGGCACGCGCAGGAAGCCGGACACCAGGGGCTCGAAGCCCGCCTGGACCTTGCGGTTACCGGTTGCCGACAGGGTGGCCAGGGTGCGACCGTGGAAGCTGTTGTCCATCACCACGATGACCGGGGACTTGATGCCCCGCTGATGCCCATGCAACCGCGCCAGCTTGATGAGGGCCTCGTTGGCCTCCGCGCCGGAGTTGCAGAAGAACACCCGTTCCATGCCGGCCCGGGCGGTGAGCAACTCACCCGCCTGCTCCTGCAACGGTATCTGATAGAGATTCGAGGTATGCACCAGACGCGAGGCCTGGTCCTGCAACGCCTCGGTGATGGCGGGATGGGCATGGCCGAGGCCACACACCGCGATACCCGCGACGCCGTCCAGGTAGCGCCTGCCCGCCGTATCCCACAACCACACGCCCTCCCCGCGGTCGAATGCCACGGGCTGCCGTGCGTAGGTATTGAACAAGACCGTCATACTCCGCCGATTCTTCGTATCATCCAAAGCAAACGCGGCAGCACGAAGCTGCCGCGGGAATCCACAGGGGTTGGATAGTTAATCAGGCTACGCGCTACAAAACAAGTCACGCCCGGGCGGCGGCCCCAAAGCAGGACGCCACCCGAAGGTGGCGTCCCGGGCACTTCATGGCAGGGAAGGGCTCAGAGCCGGCCGGCCACCGCGTTCCAATCCACGAGGTTCCAGAAGGCCTCCAGGTACTTGGGACGGGCGTTGCGATAATCGATGTAGTAGGCATGCTCCCAGACGTCGCAGGTCATCAGCGGCGTCTTACCGTCCGTCAGGGGCGTGGCGGCGTTGCTGGTATTGACGATCTCGAGCCCACCGTCGGCCCCCTTCACCAGCCACGTCCAGCCGGAGCCGAAGTTGGTGACCGCCGACTTGGTGAAGGCCTCCTTGAAGTCCGCGAAGGACCCGAACTTGGCATCGATGGCATCCGCCAGGGCACCGGCGGGCTCGCCGCCGCCCGTGGGAGACAGGCAGTTCCAGTAGAAGGTGTGGTTCCACACCTGGGCGGCGTTGTTGAACATGCCCCCACTGGACTTGGTGATGACGTCCTCGAGGGACATGTCCGCGAACTCCGTCCCCTCGATGAGGTTGTTGAGGTTGGTCACATAGGTCTGGTGGTGCTTGCCGTAGTGGTACTCCAGGGTCTCGGCGGAGATGTGGGGCTCGAGGGCATTCTTCTCATAGGGCAGCGGCGGCAGTTCATGTACCATTTACTTCTCCTTTGACTTGCGAGTTACGGCCTCCAATCGGAGGACCGCTTTCTTGAAGCTTCGCGTAACGTGAAAGTCGCGAAGCACGATCTCCCCCTCTCCCGCTGGGAGAGGGATGGGGTGAGGGAACGAGCATGGCGATACGCGCTCCTCTTTCATCATCTCGGGCGGCACGCATCGCCATGAGAGTTACCCGGGCCCCGACCGGCCGCGACCGGAAGAATACCCGAGCAAATAAGTAGACTTAGTCTAATGTCCGCCCATCACCTTTTCAAGAAATGCCCGGCATTACAACCGCGGCCCCGTGACGGCCATGTTCCCCGCCACCCCGGGAGCCATGGCCCGGCCTGATCATGGACGCCATCGAACTCAGCCTGTTCCATAGCCGCGTCCAGGCGGTATGCGAAGAGATGGGGGCGGTGCTGCGACGCACCGCCCTGTCCACCAACATCCGCGACCGCCGCGACTACTCCTGTGCCGTCTTCGACCATGCCGGCCGCCTGGGCGCCCAGGCGGCGCATATTCCGGTTCATCTCGGCAGCATGGCCTACGCCATGACCGCCATCGTGAGGGAACAGGACTGGCAGCCGGGCAGCACCCTCATCCTCAACGATCCCTTCATGGGGGGCACCCACCTGCCCGACGTCACCCTGGTCTCGCCGGTGTTCCTCCACGGTCGCCTCAAGGCTTTCGTAGCCAACCGCGCTCACCACGCGGACATCGGAGCCACGGCCCCGGGTTCCATGCCCGTCTCCACCACCCTGGACGAGGAAGGCCTGGTGATCCCACCCACCTTCATCGCCCGCCACGGTCGCCTGCTGGACCAGCGCCTGGCCAACCTCTGCGCCGCCACCGCCAATGCCGCCGACTGCCATGGCGACATGATCGCCCAGCTGAGCGCCAACCTGAGCGGCGTCCAACGGCTCCAGGGGCTCATGGAGACCATGGGGGAAGGCGCCTTCGATAGCGCCCTCGGCGCCCTGAACGCCTATGCTGAGACCCTGGCCCGCCAGACCGTGGAGCAGATCCCGGACGGCCGCTACACCTTTACGGATATCCTGGACGACGATGGCGCCGGCACCCTGGACTTGCCCATAAGGGTGCAACTGGTCATCGCCGGCGACGCGGCCACGGTCGATTTCGCCGGTACCCACGACCAGGTCACCGGCAACGTCAACTGCCCCCTGTCGGTGACCGCGGCTGCCGTGTTCTATGTCTTCCGCTGCCTGATGCCCGCCCCCACCCCGGCCTGCGACGGTGCCCTGCGCCCCCTCGCCATCGCCGCTCCCGCCGGCAGCCTGGTGAATGCCCGCCGCCCGGCGGCGGTGGCCGCAGGCAACGTCGAGACCAGCACCCGCATCGTCGATGCGGTGCTGGGGGCCCTGGCGGCGGCCCTGCCGGATCGCATCCCCGCCGCCAGCCATGGCTCCATGAACAACCTGGCCATGGGGGCCCGGAAGACCAAGACCCCGTGGGACTACTACGAGACCATCGGCGGCGGCATGGGGGCAGGCCGGGACGGCGGTGGCCTGGACGGTGTCCAGACCCATATGACCAACACCCTCAACACCCCCGCCGAGACCCTGGAGATGCGCTACCCCCTGCGGGTGACCCGCTACGCCCTGCGCCGGGGTTCCGGGGGCGCCGGCCGGCGCCGTGGCGGCGACGGCCTGGTACGAGAGATGACCTCCCTGCAGGAGGCCACCGTCACCCTGCTGACGGAGCGCCGCCGCCACCCCCCCTGGGGCCTCGCGGGCGGCGGCGACGGCAGCCCCGGCCGCAACCTGTTGAACGACCGGACCCTGCCGTCCAAGACCACCTTCACCGCCCACCCCGGCGACCGCCTCGCCATCGAGACCCCCGGCGGCGGCGGCTGGGGTGCCGCCGAGGAGTAGCCTTGTTGGGCTTCGTTCCTCACCCCAACCTACGAGCTGTCGGGCTGAAGCCCGACCTACAAACACCCCCCCCACCGTCGGTTCCCGGGGCACGCATGTAGGTCGGGATTCATCCCGACATCCCGGCCAGATACACCCCCACCGCCCATTCCTTCGGCACGGATGTAGGTCGGGATTTATCCCGACAATCAAACAGGTTCCTTGGTGTTCTTGGCGTTCTTGGCGAGAGGAAATTCTCCTCTCTACACCCACGAATTCTGCTGACGAGTCCGCTTTTTTTACAGCCAGACGAACACGCAGATCGCGCCCGGCTTGATCCCGCCAGGGTGTGGGGCGCGGCGGAACTGTTAGGATCGGGGTCCGACGGAACCATGGGAGGTGCATGATCGATGTGTGGCATTTGTGGCGAGTTACGGTTCGACGGCGCCCCGCCCGAGGCTGAACCCCTGGAGCGCATGAGCGCACGTCTGGCGCGCCGCGGCCCCGACGACCGGGGCGAGTTCTTCGACGGCCCCGTGGCCCTGGGCCATCGCCGCCTCGCCATCATCGACCTCAGCGAGCGGGCCCACCAACCCATGCTCGATACGGCCCACGGCCTGGCCCTGGTGTTCAACGGCACCATCTACAATTTCCGTGCCCTGCGGGACGAACTCGCCGGCCTCGGCCACACCTTCCAATCCGAGGGTGATACCGAGGTGATCCTGCGTGCCTACCGGCAGTGGGGCGACGACTGCCTCCGGCGCCTCCAGGGCATGTTCGCCTTCGCCCTGTGGGACCGGGAGCGCCGGCGCCTGCTGCTGGCCCGGGACCGCTACGGCATCAAGCCCCTCTACTATGCCCTGGATGGCCAGCGCCTGCGTTTCGCCTCCAATCCCCAGGCCCTGCTGGCGGCGGGCGGCGTGGACACCCGCATCGACGCGGTGGCCCTGCATCATCATTTCACCCTCCACGGCGTGGTGCCGGCGCCGCGCACGGTGCTCGCGGGCGTGCGCAAGGTGGAGCCGGCCACCACCCTCGCCGTGGATATCGGCGGGCGCACCGAGACTCGCGGCTACTGGAGCCTGCGCGCGGAGCGTCCGGCCGCGCCCCGCAGCGAGGACGAATGGGTGGAGGACATCCATGACGCCCTGCGGCGCGCCGTGGAAAAGCGCCTCAAGGTGGCCGACGTGCCCGTCGGGGTGCTGCTGTCCGGCGGCCTGGATTCGAGCCTGCTGGTGGGTCTGCTGGCCGAGGCCGGGGTGGCCGACATCCGCACCTTCTCCATCGGCTTCGAGGACGTGGCCGGCGAGGCCGGCAGCGAGTTCGTCTATTCGGACCAGGTGGTGGAACGCTTCGCCACCCGCCATCACCAATATCGCATCCCCAACGACGCCGTACTGGCGCGCCTGCCCGAGGCCGTGGACCAGATGGCCGAGCCCATGGTGGGCCAGGACGCCGTGGCCTTCTTCCTGCTGGCGGAGCAGGTGGCCCGGGAGGTCAAGGTGGTGCAGAGCGGCCAGGGGGCCGACGAGGTGTTCGGCGGCTACTTCTGGTACCCGCGCATGTACGCCGACGGCGACGGCACCCCCACCGAGCGTTTCGCGCGTCACTATTTCGACCGCGACCACGAGGAGTACCTCGCCATGGTCACCACTCCCTACTGGGGACCCGACCACAGCGCCCGTACCGTGGCCGAGCGCCTGGCCCGGCCCCACGGGGACGAGTTCCTGGACCAGGTGCTGCGCATGGACGTCACCATGCTCATCGTGGATGACCCGGTGAAGCGGGTGGATAACATGACCATGGCCTGGGGTCTGGAGGCGCGAGTGCCCTTTCTCGACCAGGAGGTGGTGGAACGGGCAGCGGCCATGCCCCCCGCACTGAAGCTCGGGGCCGGTGGCAAGTACGTGCTCAAGCGCATCGCCCGCGGCCTCATACCGGACGCCGTCATCGACCGCCCCAAGGGCTATTTCCCCATGCCGGCCCTCAAGTTCGTGCGCGGGCCCTTCCTGGACTTCATGCGCGACATCCTCAACTCCGAGGCCTGCCTGGGACGCGGACTCTACCAGCGCAGCTACGTGGAACGCTTACTGTCCGAGCCGGAGACCCACTTCACCCGCCTCCAGGGCAGCAAGCTGTGGCATCTGGCCCTGCTGGAGCTGTGGTTGCAACGCAACGTGGACGGCGCTTGATCCGCGGAGCGAATAGCCTCATAACCCACACCTTTATCGTGCCGACCCCGCCCCCTAGACTGAGAGACTCTAATTTTTAGACACAGCTGAACGAGGTAGCGCAATGGACGTAATGGACCGGATCCGCGACGCGGTGGAAAGCAACCCCGTGGTCATCTTCATGAAGGGTACGCCCCAGTTTCCCCAGTGCGGCTTCTCCAGCCGCGCCGCGGCGGCCCTGTCGGCCTGCGAGCAGGAGTTCGGCTACGTGAACGTGCTGGCCGATCCCGAGATATTCGAGAACCTGCCCCGCTTTGCCGACTGGCCCACCTTCCCCCAGATCTACATCAACGGCGAACTCATCGGTGGCTGCGACATCACCCTGGAACTCTACGAGAAGGGCGAGTTGAAGAAGATGGTGGATAGCGCCACTGCCAGCGCCAAGGAGGCCTGAGCCCGGGGGCCACCTGCAGCGACAGGACGCCGTCAGGCCGGTAGCGGCCAGGGGTCATGGTGGATGGCCACCGCCAGCATGTAGCCATATACCCCCAGCGCCGCCACCAGGGCGACGATCCTGATGGTGCGGGTACGGCCCCGCTTCAAGGCCAGGGTGCCCAACAGGATATAGACCAGCAGGGCCACCAGCTTGGCCATGAGCCAGGGCTGATGAAGGGGATTGAGGTGGGCCCACAGCGCCAGGCCGACGCCACTGGCCAGCAGCAGGGTATCCACCCCATGGGGCAGCACCCGCGTAAGACGCCGTCGCAGCAGCGCCGACTCCCGCAACATCCACCAGCCCCGCAACACGAAGCCACCCAGGGACAGCAGCACCAGGGCGACGTGGAGTTGCTTGAGGAGCAGATAAGTCACGGCGTCCACCGGGGGTAACCGGCCCCGCCCCCGGGGATAGCCCGGGGGCGCTCAGGAAGGGCCATCCGCACCGTCCTCCAACCACAGGCACCCCGCCTCACTGGCCGCCTGGATCTCCTGCAGGCGCGCCTCGTGGGCGGCCACTTCGTCGGGATTGGCACGCAGCACCCGCAGGGGCGGCCGTCCCGACGCCAGCCGCCTGACGCCGCCGCCGGCGTCCGTACCCTCGTCCTCACGGGCCAGCAGCAGGGGCGCCTGCCCCCCCGTCATGGCCAGATATACCTCCGCGAGGATCTGGGCATCCAGCAGCGCCCCATGAAGTTCGCGGCCGGAGTTGTCCACTCCATAGCGCTTGCACAAGGCATCGAGGCTGTTCTTCTGCCCGGGGTGGCGGTCGCGAGCCATGAGCAGGGTATCCAGGACCCGGCAGCGGTCGCCGATGCGCCCCAGATTCTTCATCAGATACTGCAGCTCGGCATTGATGAAGCCGACATCGAAGGGGGCGTTGTGGATCACCAGTTCGGCATCCCCCAGGTAATCCAGGAACTCCGTCACCACATCGGCGAAGCGGGGCTTGTCCGCCAGGAATTCGTTGTCGATGCCATGCACCGCCACCGCGCCGGCATCGATGCGACGATCCGGATTGAGGTATTGATGGTAGTTGTTGCCGGTCAGGCGCCGGTTCATCAGTTCCACGCCACCGATCTCGATGATGCGGTGACCATCCAGGGGATCCAGCCCCGTGGTCTCGGTATCCAGCACGATCTGCCTCATGACGAACCTCCTGCCTTGCGCCGGTTCGCCATACCCTCGCGGGCCAGGGCGTCGGCACGTTCATTCTCCGGGTGCCCGGCATGCCCCCGGACCCAGTGCCATGACACGGCGTGGCGGGCGGTGGCGGCATCGAGGCGACGCCACAGGTCCTCGTTCTTGACCGGCTTCTTCGCGGCGGTGCGCCAACCCCGGGCCTTCCAGTTCGCCAGCCATTCGCTGATGCCTTTCTGGACATATTGGGAATCGGTGTAGAGGCGCACCGTACACGGACGCTTCAGGGCCTCCAGACCCTGGATGGCGGCCATCAACTCCATGCGATTATTGGTGGTCGCGGCCTCGCCCCCCGACAGGGTACGTTCATGGCCGTCGTAGCGCATCAGCACCCCCCACCCACCCGGTCCGGGATTGCCGCTGCAGGCGCCGTCCGTGTAGAGTTCCACTGCCTCGTCAGCCATGGTGGACCACCCGGGCGGCGCGGCGCGTGGTGGGCGCCCCCAGCCCCGACGGCAGCAGGCGTCGTTCGGGGCGCCAGCGGGGCTTGAGGGGCGTGACGGCCACCACCCGCTTGCGTGCCACCATGACGTAGATCCCGCCGCCCATGCCCCATAGCCGCCGCCCCACGCCATCCAGGAATCGCAGCCTGTCCATCAGCGCCGGCTGGGACAATGGGGGGCGATAGAAGCAGCTGTCGGTGACGATCACGTCGAAACCCAGCAACGCCAGCCAGTCCTTGAGACGGCTGGCGCTGATGAAGTCACCGTTCCACGGCGCGCTGCCACGGCGCCGGTCGAACAGGCGTCGCAGCCCCATCAGGCTCCAGGGATTGAAGCCCGTGACCACCAGGTGGCCCTCGGGGACCAGGACCCGCTCCGCCTCGCGCAATGCCTGATGGGGGTGGTCCTCGAACTCCAGCACGTGGGGCAACACCACCACGTCGATGCTCTCGGAGGCCACCGGCAGGGCCTTCGGAATACCACGAAAAAAGCTGTGCCGGAGATGGGACGGGGGAGTTCCGACGCCCATGATCATGGCGTTCTGCACCCGGCTGTCCTCGAGCAGATCCACGCCGTCCAGGGACTCCACCTGCAGCAGGTGATAGCCGAACAGATCCGGCAGGACCTGACCGAGGGCCGCCACCTCCTCCTCCAATACCCAGGCGCCGGGGCGGGTGCGGAACCATGCCCTCAGCCGCCGCCGTCTCTCGGCCTTCAGTGACCCGGCGGCCGTGCTATACGGTTGTTCTCGTTCTTCCAGGGACATGACTCGACTCGGACGCTGACGGGCGGAAAATCGCATTTGGGATACGGGTGACCTGAGCATAGCTCACGGTCACGCCGGCGATCATAGCGCATCCGGCACCCCGTCCGCCCCCGCCGCGACCCCACCCTGATGCCGCCGGGATGAGCGTCTGCCGGACTTGACCGCCTCCCCTCCCCTCCCTAGCATTGCCCGCCATGTCGGGAGGATACAAGCCATCATCACTTCGCCTGCCGGTCCTGGCCGTGCTGGCCCTGGCCCTCGCCCTGGCCTTGTCCGGGTGCGGGATGCTGCCTTCCCGCGGTGGGCCCGAGGCCACGGTGACGGGGCCGGCCACCGGGGCCGCCCCCGCGCCGTCGCCCCCGGCCGCGGCCGATCACCCCCCGCCGACGGCCCATGAGTCTCCCCTCCCGCCACCCGATCTGTGGACGAGACTGCGCGGCGGCTTCCGCCTGACGGCGGCGCGTCATGATCGCATCCGGCAACAGACCCGACACTGGCAGGAGCGGGGACGGCATCTCACCACGGTCAGCGAGCGCGCCGAGCCCTTTCTCCACTTCATCGTCTCCCGGGTAGAGGACCGCGATATGCCCGGCGAAGTGGCGTTGGTGCCCTTCGTGGAAAGCGCCTTCGACCCTCACGCCCGCTCCTATCTGGAAGCCGCGGGCCTGTGGCAGTTCATGCCGGCCACGGCGCGCCACTTCGGGCTGCGCAGCGACTGGTGGTATGACGCCCGCCGCGACGTGGTGGCCTCCACGGGGGCGGCGTTGGACTACCTCGAATACCTCAACGATCTGTTCGATGGCGACTGGCTGCTGGCCCTGGCGGCCTACAACGCCGGCGAGGGGACGGTGCGCAGGGCCATGGAGCGCAACCGCTTCCGGGGCCTGGGCACGGATTACTGGTCCCTGGAGTTACCGCGGGAGACCGAGACCTACGTGCCACGGATCCTGGGCCTGGCCCGGGTACTCGCGGCCCCGGAGCGCCACGGTGTCCGGTTGCACCCCATCGACAACCGGCCACGGCTCGCCGTGGTGGACCTCGAGGCCGCCGTGGAGATGGAACTGGCGGCGGAGCTCAGCGGCCTGGATGCGGCCACCGTGCGCGACCTGAACCCCGGTTACCTGCGCTGGGCCAGCGCCCCAGACGGCCCCCACTATCTGGTGATGCCTGCCGACAGGGCCGATGCCTTGCGCCGGGCCCTGGCCAGGACACCTTCCGCGCGTTGGGTACGCTGGCACCGCCATCGCGTACGCCGGGGAGACTCCCTGTATGTCATCGCGCGCCGCTATGGCACCTCGGTCGACACCCTGATGCGACTCAACGGCATGTCGGGCCATCTGCTGGCCGTGGGCCGCGACCTCAAGGTGCCCCGTGCTCCCGGCACCACGGCGTCCGCCCCCGCCGGCGCGGCCACCACCCGCGCCTACACGGTGCGCTCCGGCGACAGCCTGTGGGCCATCGCCCGGCGCTTCAACGTCCGAGTCCACGACCTGACCCGCTGGAACGACCTGTCCAGGGACACCGTGCTGCGCCCCGGCCAGGTGCTGGCACTCCGACCGCCCACCAGCACCGCCTGAGCCCACTCCCACCGCGGCCCGATGTGGCCGCTGCCATACCCGGCCCCGAACCGCGCCACGCCGCGTGTCCGCCGGCGCCCCATGGGTTAATCTTCCGCCATGCTTCAAGTGCCCGAAAAACTCGGCAAATACGAGGTCCTGGAACTCATCGGCAAGGGCGGCATGGCCGAGGTCTACCTGGGTTACGATCCCTTCGCCGATCGCAAGGTGGCCCTCAAGGTGCACAAGACCAGCGGCGAAGACGACCACGCCCTGCGCTTCCAGCGCCGGCTGTTTTTCAACGAGGCCCATACCGCCGGGTTGCTGGACCACAACAACATCATGACGGTCTACGATGCCGGGGTGGAGCAGGACCTGCCCTACATCGTGATGGAGTACGTGGCCACCGCCCGCACCCTCAAGGACCATTGCAGCCGGGACCGCCTGTTGCCGGTGAAAGACGTGGTGGAGATCGTCTTCAAATGCGCCCGCGCCCTCGACTACGCCCATCGCCAGGGCGTGGTGCATCGCGACATCAAGCCCACCAACATCATGCTGACGGAGAGCGGCGACGTGAAGATCGGCGACTTCGGCATCGCCCAGCGCATCGCCTCCGAGACCACCCAGATGCTGGGCATGATCGGCTCGCCCCGTTATATGTCTCCCGAACAGGCCCAGGAAGGGGATGTATCCCATCTCTCGGACCTGTTCTCCCTCGGGGTGGTGTTGTACGAGTTGCTGACGGGCAGGCAGCCCTTCACGGCCAAGACCTTCTCCCACCTCATCTACACCATCATCAACGACAACCCGCCCGCCCTGCGCCAGGTGCGACCGGACCTGCCGGCGGATCTGGAACCCATCGTCGACAGGCTGCTACGCAAGGATCCCACGCGCCGCTACCAGCGCGGCAATGACCTTGCCGCCGATCTCAGCCGCGCCTTCGGCTATCTGGAGGCGGCCGAAAGCACCATCGACGATGACGAGAAGTTCAACATCGCGCGCAAGTTGGAGTTTTTCGGCGAGTTCACGGATGCGGAACTGTGGGAGGTGTTGCGGGCCGCCCTGTGGGAGCGTTACACCACCGCCGACCGCATCATCACCGAAGGCAATGTGGACCAGGCCTTCTACATCATCGTCCACGGCGACGTCATGGTGAAGAAGGGCCCCAAGCTGCTGGGCATGCTGGAGACCGGCGACTGCTTCGGGGAGATGGCCTACCTGTCCAGCAGCCAGCGCACCGCCAGCATCTATGCCGTCAACGACGTGGCCACCATGAAACTGAACGAGTCCCTCATCGAGCAGACCTCCACCGAGTGCCAGTTGAAGTTCCTCAAGGTGTTCCTGCGCACCCTGGTGACCCGCCTGACCCATACCAGCGAGAAACTCAGCAACAACCCATGAGGCCATCGCCACCGTGACCCTGCGCGTACTCCACATCACCGACACCCACCTGTTCGCTACGCCCCACGCGCGGCATCGCGGCCTCGACACGGAAGCCACCCTGGAAGCCGTAATCGGGATGGCCGCCACCCACCCCTGGGACCTGGTGCTGGTGACCGGGGATCTCGTCCATGACGGCGCCCCCGAGGGCTACCGGCGTCTCGCCGACCATCTCGACGTGTTCGGCGTCCCCGCCCTGTGCATTCCCGGCAACCACGACGACCCCGCCGCCCTCGCCGGGGCCCTGCCCAGGGGCGCCCTGGCCTGGCAGGGTCTCCACGAGGCCGCGCCGTGGACCCTCCTGATGCTGGACAGCCACCTCCCGGGCGCGGTGGGAGGCGAATTGGGCGAGATGGAACTGCAGCGTCTGACGGCCGAACTCGCCGGCGGTGAGGGCCCGGTGCTCATCGCCCTCCATCACCCGCCGGTGGCGGTGGGTTCGGCCTGGATGGACACCGACGGACTGCGTGATGCCGCCGCCTTCTGGGACGTGGTGGACCCAAGCCCGCGGGTAAAAGGTGTCCTGTGGGGCCACATCCACCAGGCCTTCGACACCACCCGGAGCCGGATCCGGCTCATGGCGTCCCCTTCAACCGGCCTGCAGTTCACACCCCACAGCCCCGAATTCGCCCTCGACCCCAGGCCCCCGGGTTACCGCCGCCTGCTCCTCGACAGCGATGGCGGCATCGATTCCGAGGTCCTGAGACTACCCCGAAGCCCGGGATCTCTATGAAGCCCAGCATCTCTATAATGAACCACGAAGCGCCGGCGCATACGCCATTTCTCCAAGAAGATCCCATGAATCACTTGCGCGGTTGATGCCAATCCATACAGTCCGATAAGGAGAACCCCATGTCCGACATCATCCAGATTGACCCAATGGATCCGGGCAAGCGCAACTCGCCCATCGCCATTCCCGCCGACGAGAACTCCACCGTGATGCTCGATGGCAGCGACCGGACCTGCGCCTGGAACGACCAGGACTTCGCCGAAGGCGACCGGGTATGCGACGGCGGTATCACCTATGAGTGCAGCTTCGGCAAATGGGTGAAGACCGACGGCAGCTGCTGACCGGACTTCCTTCACGCGCCCGCCGCCGGCTCGCCAAGCGCAGCGGCAACCCGCTCCAACACCGCCTCGGGATCGTCACCGTCGTCATAGGGCACCACGGCGGTGCGTAACGAGTAGCCCGGGAGGGTGACCACCCGGGCCTGCAGGCGCTCGACGATGAGTTCCGCCCCCGCCAGCGGCGTGCGACTCAGCATGAGGATGAAGCGGTTGCCACCGCAGCGGGCGAACAGGTCCACGGTACGGGTGGCCTCACGCACGTAGTCGGCGATGACCTTGAGCACCACCTCCTCGATAGCCGGGCTGTCCGCCGCTTCTTCGTCGCCCGCCAGCACGTCGAAGGCCAGCAGCGTCAGGGGCTCGGCATAGCGCCGCACCTTTTCCACCTCGAGGCCGAGGTGGGCCTTGAAATAGGCCATGGAGAAGGCCCCGGTGGTAGGTAGAACGTGCGGCATTGCCAAGCCGCTGCTGTCCCCCTTTTCTGTGCCGTTTCTGTGCCGTTTCTGTGCGATAGAACCAACGCTCAAGCGTTTCCCGACTTTCACGTTAAGTTTCTTGGTTGAAAAGCAGGACACAACTCCCTTGGGCAATGATCAACTCGTTTGAAGGGTTTTTTCTTTCCCCAGCACGTATTCTGACTCAAATAACGGCTAAAAGCCGGCAGATATCGTGCTTGTGCTCGTCTCCAAATACAAGCCATACTATTTTGGCCTTTGTGCAGTCTTACTGCATGCATTCAAGAGGGCTCCGGCCGACGCTGACTTACGGTCGAGCTAGGGAACAGCCAACAAGCCGGTATCGGCCTGCGGGGGGCCAAGGGCATGAAGCGCGTCGAAGCGAGCGACCAGCCGACTCAACCGATCATTCGATTTTCGCTCGGCCACCCTGGATGGGTGATCCGGATAACTACGCTGCTTACGCTCGTCCTGGCGCTTCTGGCGGCACTACCCAGTATCTGGCCTCAGATGTTCTTTCCGTTGGCCGCGCTGAAGGTGGATACCGATCCGGAGAACATGCTGTCTCAGGACGAGGCAGTGCGAGTATTCCATAATCGGATGAAGCGCGAATTCTCCATTTACGACATGGTGGTCGTCGGTGTGGTGAACGACACGCATCCCGCCGGCGTATTCAATCCGCAGACCCTGGGCAATGTGTATGCTCTGACCGAGTTTGCGAAGACCCTGCGCTGGCCGGACGATGCGGCGCCCGATGGTATGGGCGGCGTGATCGAGTCTGAGATCCTCGCTCCATCGACGCTGGACAACATAGAGCAAGACGGGCTTGGTACCGTTCGCTTCGACTGGCTGATGCCCGCACCACCGACCACCCAGCAAGAGGCGGCGGTGGTACGCGATCGGGCGTTGAAAATCCCCTTTCTTAAGGGCACGGTGGTGTCGGAGGATGGCAAGGCCCTGAGCCTGTATCTGCCGCTCAACAGCAAACACCTGACCTACCGCACCTATACGCAGCTGCGTGATCGTATCGCCGAGTTCGAGGGTGACGAGCGTTACTTCATCACCGGACTGCCGGTCGCAGAGGACAACTTCGGGGTCGAAATGTTCATCCAGATGGCCATCTCCGCGCCGTTGTCGATGCTAATCATCTTCCTGCTGATGTGGTTCTTCTTCCGCAAGCTGTCCCTTGTGGTATCGCCGATGATCATCGCGATGGTATCGGTGATCTGCACCATGGGCCTGTTGATCGTGACCGGCCACACCGTCCATATCATGAGTTCCATGATCCCAATCTTCATTATGCCGATCGCGGTGCTGGACTCGGTGCACATCCTGTCGCAGTTCTTCGACCGCTATCAGGAAACCAACGACCGGCGCACGACCATCGAGCGGGTCATGCGCGATCTCTTCAAACCGATGCTCTACACCTCCCTCACGACCGCGGCCGGTTTCGCCTCCTTGGCGCTCGCACCCATCCCGCCGGTCCAGGTGTTCGGCCTGTTCGTGGCCTTCGGCGTCATGTTGGCCTGGCTGCTCACCATCACCTTCATCCCCGCCTACATCATGCGCATGCCGGAGGCCTCTCTGCAGGGGTTCGGCATGCCGGGCGGTCCGGGTGGCTCGTCGCGCAATCCCCTGATGGCGCGCCTACTGCACTGGCTCGGTAACCAGACCTTCCGCTGGGCCAAGCCCATCCTGCTGCTCACCGTGGTCGGCAGCGCCATTTCCGTCTATGGCATTACGCGCATCGTCATCAATGACAATCCCATCCGCTGGTTCGCGGAGTCACATGAGATTCGAATCGCTGACGCGGTGCTCAATGAACACTTCGGCGGCACCTATATGGCCTACCTGAGCCTGAAGCCCAACGACGGCAGCAACATACTTGAACGCCTTGCGGAATGGGGGAAAGAACAGGCGACGTCTGGTCCAGAACAGCAGGTGTTGACCGATTTGCAGCGCGAGGCCATCGGCCTTGCGCGTGCCGGTAGAAACGACAGCGAGGCACTGGCCGCGCTCGGTGAGTTGGTACAGGGGCGGCTGGTGGCGGCACGGGGTGCGATGGGCGACGCATGGGAACAGGCAGCGGAGTTTGTCGCTGCCGAGCGCCTGCGTCTGCAGGTGTTCAAGCAGCCCGAGGTACTGGCCTATCTGGCGGGTCTGCAGGATGCGCTGGCGGCCACCGGCAGCGTCGGCAAAACCAACTCGATGGTGGATATCGTCAAGACGGTGCACCGTGAACTGCTGCTCAGCGAGACGGCGCAGTTTCGTATCCCTGATTCGGCCACAGCGGTCGCCCAGACCCTGCTGGTATTCCAGAACAGTCACCGACCGCAGGATCTCTGGCATTTCGTCACCCCAGATTTTCGTCGCGCCAGCATCTGGGTACAGATGACCAGTGGCGACAATCTGGACATGACGCGCGTGGTGGACAGCGTCGACCGCTACCTGGCTGCGCATCCACCGCCGGTGGAGTTAGAGGCCCGCTGGTATGGTCTCACTTATATCAACATGGTTTGGCAGGAACGCATGGTCACCGGCATGCTGCACGCCTTTCTCGGCAGCTTTCTGATCGTGTTTCTGATGATGCTGGTGATGCTACGCTCGGGCCTTTGGGCGCTGTTGTCGATGATCCCTCTCACCATGACGATCGGCTCCATCTACGGCATCATCGGCCTGATCGGAAAGGACTACGACATGCCGGTGGCGGTGCTGTCATCGCTTTCGCTCGGCCTCGCGGTCGACTTCGCGATCCACTTCCTGGTACGCGCACGAATACTGGCGACCGAGCGGGGTTCCTGGAAAGTGGCGGCCGGACCGGTATTCGGCGCGCCGGCGCGCGCGATAACCCGCAACGGCCTGGTGGTCTCGCTGGGTTTTCTGCCGCTGCTGCTGGCGCCGCTGGTACCCTATCAGACGGTCGGTGCGTTGATCGCTGCGATCCTGATCGCCTCGGGCGCCGCCACCTTGGTACTGCTGCCGGCACTGATCCGGGTGCTGGAGCCCTGGTTGTTTCCACGCAGCGAGGGTTGCCGCATGACCTGCAACTATTTGACCTGCACGCTATTGTCGCTGGCGCTGGTGGGCATCGTGCTGTTGAATCTGAATCAGTTCGCCGGTGTCTCGCTGCATACCCTCGGGTGGACACTACTGGCCGCGCTGATCGGCGCCGGCCTGTTGTGCCAGCCGTTGGCGCACCGGCGCAGGCAGGTCGTGCAAGCAGATGCTGCGCTTGGGTCCGGCGATAACGAAAGCAGTAAGGAGCAGTAATGTGAACGGTATGCGAATGAAAAGCTTTGGAGGCTTGGGCGTGCTGGCGCTGCTCATGGTCGGCGGCGGCGCGCTGGCTGACGGCCTGACGGTGGAGGAGATCGTGCAACGCACCGAGCAGGTGGCCTATTATCAAGGGGACGATGGAAAGGCGCGTGTGACCATGACCATCACCGACGGCCAGGATCGCGTGCGTAACCGCCGCTTCCTGATCCTGCGCCGGGATCAGGACGAGAACGCGGGTGAGGACACCGCGCAGCAGAAATACTTCGTCTACATCAAGTATCCGGCGGATGTAAAGAACACCGTCTTCATGGTATGGAAGAATCCTGAGCGCGATGACGACCGCTGGCTCTATCTGCCCGCGCTGGACCTAGTCAAACGCATCGCGGCCGGCGACCAGCGCACCAGTTTTCTGGGCTCGGATTTCTACTACGAAGATATCTCCGGCCGCAGCATCAACAAAGACCGTCACAGGCTGACCACGACCACTGACGATTACTATGTCCTGGACAGTGCGCCCAAGCAGCCCGAACAGGTCGACTTCGCTCGCTTCACCATGTGGATCCACCGCGAAAGCTTCGTTCCGGTGCGGGTCGAATACTTCGACGCGCAGGACCGCAAGTATCGGGAATACGAGGTCCTCGAGGTAGCCACGATCCAGGGACACCCGACGGTGATGAAATCGCGTATGAAAGATCTGCGCGATGGCGGTGAGACGGTGTTGGCCTTCGACCGGGTCGCCTACGATCTCGGTCTGCCCGAGGAAATCTTCTCCGAGCGATACCTGCGTCATCTCCCGGTGAGCTATCTGAAGTGATCGTCCGCTGCCTAGGCATTGCGTTCGCCCTGGTCTGCAGCGGCGCCTGGGGTGCGGCCCCGGCGCTGCCCAAGGGTCTGGGTGGGCTGGGTACGTCGCCGCCTGCGGCCGACAGCGCCGTGGACGAGACGGATTCGGCGCTGTCGCGCGATCTAACGCTGGCGGGCTTTTGGGAGGGGCGGTCCGGCATACGCACCCAGGACGATCCGAACCAAAACCAGGCGACTCTCGGCGAGACCCGCCTGCAGCTGCGCCTGGAGCATGCCGACGAGCGGGTGACCGCGAGACTGACCACGGACTTTCTGCTCGACGCTGTGCAGGACCAGGACCAGCATGGCCTGGATCAAGCGGACGGCGAGGGCTATGTCGATCTGCGCGAGGCCAGCCTGGCCTTCCGCGTGATTAAGCAGGCCGATATCAAGGCCGGCCGCCAGATACTGACCTGGGGGACCGGCGATCTCATATTTGTCAACGATCTGTTTCCCAAGGATTGGGTATCGTTCCTGATCGGTCGCGATGTGGAATACCTCAAGGCCCCCTCTACCTCGGTGAAGCTGGCGCTGTTCTCGGACTTTGCCAACCTCGATCTGGTCTACACACCGCGCTTCGAGCCGGACCGCTATATTGACGGTGATCGGCTGTCTTTTTTCAATCCGTTAGAGAATCGCCTGGTGGGTGAAGATGATAATCTGCACACCGACGTCCCGGACCAATGGTGGCATGATGATGAGTTCGCGCTGCGCCTGCACCGTCAACTGTTCGGTTATCAGTTCGCGGTTTATGGTTACCGCGGTTACTGGAAAAGCCCGGCAGGTTTCGATCTGACCAACGGCGACGGCATCTTCCCCGCGCTTTCGGTGGTCGGTGCCAGCGTAGAGGGGCCGCTGGCCGCCGGGATCGGCAATCTCGAGATCGGGTACTACGACTCCAGAGACGACCGCGACGGCGACGATCCTGGCATACGCAACAGCGAACTCCGTGTTCTCGCCGGATATCGTCAGGAACTGGCCCGCGACCTGACGCTCGGCCTGCAGTATTACCTGGAACGCATGCAGGACTACGGCGACTATCGCGACAGTCTGCCCCCGGACAACCCGTCGCAGGACCGCAGCCGGCATATGCTGACCACACGCCTGACCCGGCTGGAGCTGGATCAGAACCTGCGTCTGTCATTGTTTGTGTTTTATTCACCGTCGGATGACGACGGCTATGTTAGGCCGAGCGCGACCTTTTCCGTGGACGACCACTGGACCCTGGAGGGCGGTGCCAACTGGTTCTTCGGCGACGAGAAGCACACCTTCTTCGGTCAGTTTCAGGACGACACCAACCTGTATGCGGCCATCCGCTACAACTTTGCCCAGTAGCAGTCCACCTCTGCGTCCCGAACCATCCCGTAACGGCGGGCCATCCGTCCTATTTCATGCCGACCTCGATTGTCTGTGTCGTATCCAGCAGGCGCTCGGAGAGTGCGCCATCCGGTCGAACTGGCGAAGGATTGATTGCCAGGCAAATCAGTCGTTGAGTCAGCAAGCGGGCGGCGGCAAGCAACCGGTGACAAAAGAGCCGGAATCGGGTAGATGCAGAGAAAGATAATCGTGACCCAATGGATCCGGGCAAGCGCAACTCGCCCATCGCCATTCCCGCCGACGAGGACTCCACCGTGATGCTCGATGGCAGCGACCGGACCTGCGCCTGGAACGACCAGGACTTCGCCGAAGGCGACCGGGTATGCGACGGCGGCACCGGCTACGAGTGCAGCTTCGGCAAATGGGTGAAGACCGACGGCAGCTGCTGACCGGACTTCCTTCACGCGCCCGCCGCCGGCTCGCCAAGCGCAGCGGCGACCCGCTCCAACACCGCCTCGGGATCGTCACCGTCGTCATAGGGCACCACGGCGGTGCGTAACGAGTAGCCCGGAAGGGTGACCACCCGGGCCTGCAGGCGCTCGACGATGAGTTCCGCCCCCGCCAGCGGCGTGCGACTCAGCATGAGGATGAAGCGGTTGCCACCGCAGCGGGCGAACAGGTCCACGGTACGGGTGGCCTCACGCACGTAGTCGGCGATGACCTTGAGCACCACCTCCTCGATAGCCGGGCTGTCCGCCGCTTCTTCGTCGCCCGCCAGCACGTCGAAGGCCAGCAGCGTCAGGGGCTCGGCATAGCGCCGCACCTTTTCCACCTCGAGGCCGAGGTGGGCCTTGAAATAGGCCATGGAGAAGGCCCCGGTGGGCAGGTCCCGGATCAGGGTCCTCTGCTCTTCGCTGTGGGCGAGGCGCCGGGCGAGGATGTCGCTCAGATTGCGAAACAGCCTGGCGGCCAGCGGGGCGTTGCGCCGCGCCACCCGCTCCAGGCCCTGCCAGTCGAGGGCCAGCAGCCGAGCCGGCTCCACGGCGATGACGTCGGCGGTGCGCGGCGCGCTGGACACCAGGGCGATCTCGCCGAACACCTCGCCGGGACCCAGCACGCTCAGCAGGTCGCGGGTGCCGTCGGCCCGCCACTTCCATACGTCCACGCACCCTTCCAGGACCACGAACATGCGCCGGTCGGCAGCACCCTGGCTCACCACCCGGCTGCCGGCGGGATGCGCCTCGATACCGCCGAGCAGCACCGCCTGCTTGATCTGACGGGGCTTCAAGCCTCGGAACAGGGCACAGCGGCAGATCACCTCCGAGCGCAGCTGCAGGGACAGCATCTCCCACAGGGTGATGAGCCGGACACTGGCCAGCATCGCCGGTGCCACCAGGAAGGTGGCGATGAGCGCCAGCACCATCACCATGGCCGCCAGCAGCCCGAAGCGCACCAGCGGTGGAAAGCCCGACAGGGCGAGTACGGCGAAGCCCAGGGCCAGGGCCACCGAGGTGGCGACGATGGGACCGAGCTCGTCGCGGATGGTGGCCGCCAGCGCCGACTCCTCGCGGGCGCCGGCGTGGCTGTTCTCGTGGTAACGCACCAGGAAATGCAGAGTATCGTCCACGCACACACCGAGGGCGATGGCCGCCACCATGGCGGTGCCGTTGTCCAGGGGAATGCCGGCAAAGCCCATGACCCCGAACAGCACCACGATGGGCACGGCGTTGGGGACCACCGCCACCACCCCCGCCCACGGGTTCCAGAACAGCACCGCCACCACGCCGAAGATCATGGCCGCCATCAGGGCCAGGGACTGGGCCTGGCCCACGGCCATGCCGCGGGCGGCCTCGGCCGACAGCACCGAGGTCCCGGTGAGATGGAGCGTGAGCCCGCTCTCCAGCTCCTCCCCGGCGATGTCGCGAATGCCTTCCAGCAGGCCGACCAGCTCGGCGCTGGCACGAACGTGGTGGCGCACCACGATGCGGGTCTCGCTGAAGTCGGCGGAGACGTAGGGCCGCACATGCTCGCGGCGCAGGAACAGACTGTACTCCCGAAGCAGGTCGTCGGCTTCCGGCAGGTACAGCTGGTCACCCTCCTCCTCGGTCATGACGGTGTTCACCAGGGCCATGTAATCGGCGAAGGACAGGGTACGGTCCACACCCGGCAGGGCGTCGATGCGGCGTTGCAGGCGGCGCACGGACTCCAGGTAACGGGCCTTGAGGAAAGTATCGGAGATACCCGCCCGCACCACCACCGAAAAGGCCTCGGTGCCGGTGAGACGCTCCTCCACCAGGCGGGTATCCGCCACCACCGGGTCCCCCGCCGGCAGAAAGTCCAGGGCGTTGTTGTTGATGCGCAAGCCGCCGGCGCCCCAGGCGAACACCATCACCACCAGCAGGGTCACCACCAACAGCGTGCCGCGGCGCCCCATGGCCACGGCCGTCAGTACCCGCGCCACGCCGTCGCCGCCACCACGGACGCTAGCCGGGAAGCCACGGTGGGACCCCACGACGGCCAGGACCGCCGGCACCAGGGTGACGGTGATGAGGAAGTTGAACAGCAAGCCGGTGGAGGCCAGCAGCCCGAACTCTCGCAACATCTGCAGATCGTTGAGGGCGATGGACAGGAAACCCACGTAGGTGGTCACCGCCGTCAGGGTGACGGCGGCACCCATGCGCCGGGCCATGTGACGCACCGCCGCGGGCCGCCCGCCACCGCCGGCGAGACCGGCGCGGTACTCGGTGAGAAGATGGATATCCTCGGTGGAGCCGATGACCACCAGCAGCGCCGGCACGATGGCGGTCATCACCCCCAACGGGATGGCCAGTGCCGCCATCAGGCCCAGGATCCACACCACGCTGAGGCCCGCGGTGGCGAGCGGCAGCAGAGCGCCACCGGGGCTGCGCAAGAGCAGCGCCAGGGTCACCACCAGCAGCGCGACCGACAGCGGGATGATGCGGCGCTGGTCCTCGGCGATGCGCTGGCTGATGGCCTCCCGCACCCGTGGGCCACCCACCTGGATGATCTCGTCCACCACGCCGCGCAGGGGCGCGACGGCCCGCTCCAGCGCCGCCACCACGGCGGCGTCCCCCGCCTCGGCATCGCCGTCGAACTCCACGTCGATGGCCAGGGTGCGGCCGTCGGCGGACAGCAGGCTGCCCACCACCATGGGGTTGAAGCGCGCCGCCCGCAACAGCCGGTCACGGCCTTGCGCGGTCTGCGGCAACTGCGCGAGGTAGGGCTCGGTGTGAACGAAGTCGTCCACCACCCGCACGTGGGGCACCGAGAACAGGCTGCGGGTGGCGGCGACGAAAGGCAACCGCTCCAGGTCGTCGATGACGTTGGCGATGGCCTGCAGCCGCTCCGTGGCCAGCAGCTCGTCGTCGCTGAGCACGATGACCATGCCCTCGGCCGCACCGTAGCGGGCCTGGACCGCGTCGTGCAGTTGCCGGGCCTCACCGCCCGCCGGCAGCAGGGCCCGCGAGGAGACGTCCACAGTGAGCCGCGGTAGCGGCAGCACCGCCAACCCGGTCAGCAGCGCGAGGAGCACCAGCACCGGCCACGGATAGCGGGCGGCCAACAGCATCAGCCGGGTCATGGCGTGATTCCTCCTCCCTCGTCCCTGTCCGCATCGCCGCGGCTTGTTCTTGTTGAAGAACAAAAGCGTAGACCGGAAACGCCCCTGCCGGGAACCCCCTGCCGACATTCCGGCCGGGCACTTTGCTATCCTCTACGGATATTCGGCCACCGGCGCCACAACGACCATGAACGAAGTCCACGCCCACGCGTTGCCTGCCGGGACCCTGCTCGAAGGCTTCGAGATCACCGATATCCTCGGCACCGGCAGCTTCGGCATCACCTACAAGGCCACCGACCATACCCTGGAACGGGAGGTGGCCATCAAGGAGTACCTGCCCAGCGGCCTGGCCTACCGGGAGGCCGACAGCCGCACCCTCTCCCCCGTCTCCCAGTCCAGCGAGCACAGCTATGCCTGGGGTCTGCGGCGTTTCCTGGACGAGGCCCGGGTGCTGGCCCGCTTCAACGAGCCCAGCATCATCCGCGTGATCCGTTACCTTGAGGCCAATGGCACGGCCTACTTCGTCATGGACTACCTGGCGGGCGAGTCCCTCTATGAGCGTATCGGCCGTAATCCCATGTCCGAGGCCGAGGCCCGGGCCCTCCTGCATCCCCTGCTGAAGGGCCTCGCCACGGTGCATGAGAACCACTACCTGCACCGGGACATCAAGCCCCACAACATCTACCTGCGGGAAGACGGTTTCCCCATCCTCCTGGACTTCGGCTGCGCCCGCCAGCATCTCGGGCAGGCCGCCAATACCATGACGGTGATGGGATCACCGGCCTATGCACCCTTCGAACAGCTCCACGACGGCGACCAGCCCCTGCCCAGCGCCGACCTCTACTCCCTTGGAGCCACGGTGTTTCATTGCGTCTACGGGCGCCCGCCGCCGGTCTGCACCAAGCGCATCACCGAACTGATGGCCGGCACGGAGGATCCCCTCAGCGACGGGCTGGCGGAGATCGCGGCGGCCGGGACCTGCGGCGAGGCCTTCCTGAACGTCCTGGACTGGATGCTGAGCCCCTACCCCGCCGATCGGCCCCAGACCGCCGGTGACGTCATCGCGGCCCTCGAGGGCGGCGACCTCGACGACCTGCGCCGCGGCTCGGACGGCAAGCGCAGGCAACAGCAGGTATGCATGGAGAACATGGATACCATGCCCGCCGGCACCCCGCCCGCCACCACCGGCACGGGCTCCCCCTGGGAGGAATCCCTGCTCCAGGACCTGGAGGCCGTGCTGGCGCGCTACATCGGCCCCCGCTCCCTGGAACTGGTGCGGGGCGTGGCCGCCGGTCACCGCGACTTTCCGGCCCTGGTGGAGGCCCTCGCCCGCTTTATTCCGGCCCCCGACAGACGCGCCGCCTTCCGCGCGCGGGTGCACGAGGTCACGGGCCGGGAGGTCGTGGCACCGGCCCCTGCTGCGCCAGCCCCGCCCTCCAATCCGGGTTTCGATGCCGAGCTGCTGGCGCGGCTGCGCGAGGAACTGGCGGAATACCTCGGACCCATCGCCGGAGTGCTGGTGAAGCGTTACGCCCGTTCGGCGCCGAACCGTGATGCCCTGTTGCGGGAGCTCGCGGACGAACTCCCCGACCACTCCAGCGCCGAGGCCTTCCTCGCGAGGATGAGAAAGCCATGAGTCTGACCGCAAAGTTCAATCTGATCATCGTGGCCGCCTTCCTGCTGGGGCTGGCGGCCACCGGCGCCGTGACCTACAAGGTGCTGCAGGATAACGCGCGGCGCCACGTGGTGGAGAGCGCGGGTCTGATGATGAGCGCCGCCGGCGGCATCAGGACCTACACCGTGGGGGAGATCAGGCCCCTGCTGGCAGATCAGATGGCCCACGAGTTCCTGCCCCAGAGCGTGCCCGCCTACTCCGCCACCCAGGCCTTCCAGCACCTGCGCACCCTGCATCCCGAGTATGTGTACAAGGAGGCCACCCTCAACCCCACCAATCCGCGGGACCGTGCGGCCGACTGGGAGGCCGACATCATCAACCGCTTCCGCAACTTCGCGGACAGCCGGGAGATCATCGGCGAGCGGGACACCCCCACCGGCCGTTCCCTGTACCTGGCCCGCCCCATCAAGATCACCGACGAGGGCTGCCTGGTGTGCCACAGCACCCCGGACCGGGCGCCCCGCAGCATGGTGGCACGCTACGGCGACGACAACGGCTTCGGCTGGCAGATGAACGAGGTGGTGGGGGCCCAGGTGGTGTCGGTGCCCATGGCGGTCCCCGTCGCCGACGCCCAACGTACCTTCCTGGCCTTCATGGCCACCCTGACGGCGATTTTCCTTTTGCTCATGGTGGCCCTCAACATCACCCTGCGCCGGGTGGTCATCACCCCCGTCACCCGCATGGCCCGGGAGGCCGACAAACTCAGTAAGGGGGACTTCGGCGACACCGATCTGGACGACAGCGGCGGCGACGAGATCGCCACCCTGGCCCGGTCCTTCAACCGCCTGCGCCGCAGCATGGAGAAGGCCCTCGACATGCTGGAGCGCTGACCCGCCGGCCATGGCGTCCGGCACAGGCCCGGACCCACGTGGCCCATATCCATCCAGTGGGTAACACCCGGGCGAGACAGATGCGGCGACCCATTCCCGGGGACCACGGAGGACCCTGTGCCCTTCAGCCCTTCCCCTTGTTATCACCCTCTTCGGGGTCGAAGATGTCCTCCAGAGTGAGGTCCGTGAGCTGGCGTGGAGTTGACCCGCTTCGGTGGACACCCTAAGGCGTTGGATGAGATGTGTTCATTATGCCCAAGACACATGCCCCCTAAGCGCCGGAGTTCCGCCAGCAAATGATTGACCTGGTGCGCGTTGCTGCGCCTGATGCGCGAGCGCCAGCCGCGCACTGTGCTGGAGCTGGCCGAGTGGTCGGGTCGCGCGGCAAGGAACCTGTCACGCACGTTGCGTCACCTGGAGCGCCACGGTCTGGTCAAACTGCACGCAGCCCGGACACCCGCGCCGTGCGCCCGGAGACACTGGCCACCGAGTTTCTGATTGTGCTGGATTGACCTGAGAGGAACAGCGATGAAGTTCGAGGTGTATTGCGACGAGGCCAATCCGGATGTACTGACATCCGCGAATCCGCGTGCGCGACACCTCATGATCGGCAGTCTCTGGCTACCCGAAGAATTGCGTAACGAAATCAAATCACGTGTCGGGGCACTGCGGGAGCGCCACCAAGCCTGGGGCGAGATCAAGTGGAGCAAGGTGTCGCCCAACCGTCGCGACTTCTACGTCGAACTGATCGATCTGTTCTTCGCCTATGGCGACAATCTGCGTTTCCGCTGTATTGCCGTTGATCGAAACCAGCTCAATCTGGCGCTGCACGACAACGATGGCGAGCTGGGCTTCTACAAGTTCTACTACCAGCTGCTACATCACTGGATTCTGGATTTCAACGCCTACCGGATCTTCTGCGACGTCAAGAGCAACCGCGATCCAAAGCGTCTGCCTGTGCTGACCAAGTGTCTGGCGCGCGCGAATCTCACATCGAGTATCGAGAGCATCCAGTCGCTACCGTCTCACGAGGTGGTACTGATCCAGCTGTGCGATCTGTTGCTGGGCGCGGCCAGCAGTCGCATCAACGACACCCTGCGGGACGGTACCGCCAAGGCCGCCGTGGTTCAGCGTCTCGAATCAGCGCTGGGCCGACCGCTCGCCCCGACTCACAAGGGCGAAGAGAAGTTCAACATCTTCAAGATACGCCTGCAGGGAGGCTGGTAATGGCGTTACCGCCTCTCGTTCATTACGCCACGGTCGGTGAATACCGTTCGCATTACGCACGAGTCTACTGCCGGGGCCACATCCAGACCTTTGACGACATCCGCGTTTACTTCTCCGCCAGCAAGTTCGGGCACGTCTTTTACGAGAGCATGGCAAGGGATGGCCGCAAGAATGCCTTCTCGCCTGTTCGAGCACAGCGGATCGACTGGATTAAAGCCACCTTGGAACACCCTCAGGCCGCGCTGTTCGAGGGCTGGGACAAGAACGCACGCCGGTACGATGCGACACGCCGCGTGGCCGTGGTGTACGAGGACTTCGTGGTCGTGGTGGCGATGGGGCTGAAGCAGGACGGCACGCTGAAAGCCAACTTCGTGACCTGTTACCAGGCCGACAACAGCATCGGAAAGATCAGAAGGTCGCCGACATGGTCACGGACAGCATGCCTCCGCCTGCTGGGAGGTGGCCCGTGATGGCAGCCCAGAAAAGACAAAGGCCGCTGATTCGCTACGCGGGTTCAGCGGCCGAGACCTCGATACGTTCAAAGCCGATAGGCAGAGAACTCAACACGAAAGTCTATTCCAAGCGACACTTTTGTCAAGCCAGCTTGGCTATGGCTCAAAGCCGGACTAGCTGCCGGCCTTGCGCCAAACTGCCGAGCCAAAAGCCGGAGAAAACCACGTAACTCTTTGGCCTGGCGAGATTTTCGGTTCCGTCCATACCGAATACCCCAGCCAAAGCAATGCGCCGCACATGATCGGCGAGCAGCGCACCTTCACCAATGGCCGCATCATCGTCACCGGCGGTCGCGTGCGCCGTGGCAAGCAGAAGCGCGCTGACTACCTGCTGTACTACTGGCGCGCCTACCCGCTGGCCATCGTGGAAGCGGCTCCCCCGCACACGCGGGGATCGACCCGTCGTCGAATAGACGGTCTGGTCATGGGTTTGGGCTCCCCCGCACACGCGGGGATCGACCGTCCGCGAACGTCGAGGAAATCTTGACGTTGGTGGCTCCCCCGCACACGCGCGGATCGACCCTTCGCGGACAGCCGGGAGATCATCGGCGAGCGGGACACCCCCACCGGCCGTTCCCTGTACCTGGCCCGCCCCATCAAGATCACCGACGAGGGCTGCCTGGTGTGCCACAGCACCCCGGACCGGGCGCCCCGCAGCATGGTGGCACGCTACGGCGACGACAACGGCTTCGGCTGGCAGATGAACGAGGTGGTGGGGGCCCAGGTGGTGTCGGTGGCCATGGCGGTCCCCGTCGCCGACGCCCAACGTACCTTCCTGGCCTTCATGGCCACCCTGACGGCGATTTTCCTTTTGCTCATGGTGGCCCTCAACATCACCCTGCGCCGGGTGGTCATCACCCCCGTCACCCGCATGGCCCGGGAGGCCGACAAACTCAGCAAAGGGGATTTCGGCGAGACCGAGCTGGATGACAGCGGCGGCGACGAGATCGCCACCCTGGCCAGGGCCTTCAACCGCCTGCGCCGCAGCATGGAGAAGGCCCTCAACATGCTGGAGCGCTGATGGCGGCCAGCGCCGGCCGTCAGCCCCCTTTATCCTTGTCGTCTTCCTCGTCGAGGTCGAAGAGATCCTCCAGGGTCAGGTCCGTGAGCTGGCGGATGGTACGCCAGATGAGCACCATGATGGCCATCATCATGGCCATGGACGGCAGGGCGATGACGGGATAGCTGAGCAGGGTCATGCGGCCCAGTTCCTCGTTGAAGGCGCTGCTGCCGGCGGGGCTGGTGACTATCCATGTGGCCAGGATGTAGTTCATCACCGCAGAGAAGAAGAACGTGCCCGCCAGCAGATAGCTGGACCACAACAGGCGCTTCTCGAACAGGGCCTCGTTATTGCGCTGGGCCAGGCGCTCCTGGATCTTGGCCGTGTCCACCACCGTCGGGTTGTAGAGCATGGCCTTCAGCAGGGGATAGGGGGTGAAAGTGGAGATGAGCACCGCCAGTCCGAGTATGCCCGGGATCGCCGCCTCCTTGATGGCCAGCCATTGGGGGTCCAGCTCCATGAGGCCGATGCCGCCGGTCAGCAACACGCTCACCAGGCCGAGCACCGCGATGATGTTGAACTTGCGATAGCGCAGCCGCTCGAAGAGCCACCAGCCGATGGGAAAGAGCAGGGCCACCACCAGGGCGCCGCTGGCCCCGAGATGGTCGTCACCACTCAGCTTCATGAGAATGGCCGAGGGGATGACGATGCCCAGCAGCAGGTCTACCAGCGGCCGCGGCTTGTGGTCGGGTAAACCGACGTCGTCGCGGGGAGAACGGTCTGTCATGTTTTGCCTGTCACGCCTCACGAGCACGGGGCCGGCACCACGCCATACCCAACGTGGGGCATTGTAACCCGTCATCCCGCGGTGGAAACCTCGACACGCCCTCCTTGGCCGTGGAGGAAACGGCACCATCCCCGACCGGGAACCCACGTCCATCGCGAGGCATGCCGTGACGGCCGGCGCCTATGGGGAGACATACGCCGTCAGGCCACGGTGACGGCGTCGCTCAGATAGACATCCTGGATGGCGTGCAGCAGTTCCACGCCCTCGGCCATGGGGCGTTGGAAGGCCTTGCGCCCGGATATCATCCCCATACCACCGGCGCGCTTGTTGATGACCGCCGTGCGCACCGCCTGGGCCAGATCGCCACTGCCGCTGGACGCCCCTCCGGAGTTGATGAGCCCGGCCCGCCCCATGTAGCAGTTGGCCACCTGATAGCGCACCAGATCGACGGGGTGGTCGGTGGTGAGTTCGTCATACACCTTCTGATGGGTCTTGCCGAAGCCGATGGCCGGATAGCCGCCGTTGCCCACCGCCTGCTTCTGCTTGACGATGTCGGCATCGATGGTGACCGCCAGATGATTGGCCTGCCCCGTGAGGTCCGCCGCGGTATGGTAGTCGGTACCCTCGTGCTTGAAGGCGGGATTGCGCAGATAGGCCCACAACACCGTGGCCATGCCCAGCTCGTGGGCCTGTTGGAAGGCCTCGGAGATCTCCTGGATCTGGCGCCGGGACTCCTCCGAGCCGTAGTACACCGTGGCCCCCACCGCCACCGCACCCATATCGAAGGCCTGCTCCACGGAGGCGAACAGGGTCTGATCGTAGAAATTGGGATAGCTCAAGATCTCGTTGTGGTTGATCTTGAGCAGGAAGGGGATGCGGTGGGCATACCGGCGGGCCACCGAACTCAGCACCCCGAGGGTGGAGGCCACGGCGTTGCAGCCCCCCTCCATGGCCAGCTCGACGATGTTGGCGGGGTCGAAATAGGCGGGATTGGGGGCGAAGGAGGCCCCGCCCGAGTGCTCAACACCCTGGTCCACCGGCAGCATGGAAAGATAACCCGTCCCGCCGAGGCGACCATGGTCGAACAGGGTCTGCATGGCCCGCAGGACACCGGGTTTGCGGTTCTTGACCGCCACCACCCGGTCCACGTAGTCCGGGCCGGGCAAATGCAGGGCATCCCGCGAGATGGTCTCGCAGCGGTGCCCCAGCAGCGACTCGGATTCATCTTCTAGGTGTTTCTCGATATCGATCATTGCACACTCCCTCATGGCGACCATGAACAGCATAGTCGAAGCACGCGGGGTCGATGCAACCGGCGCGTCCACCGGGCACCGGGCGCGGCGGCGCCCGCGTGTGGCGCCCATAAAAAAAGCCACCCCGAAAGGTGGCTTCCCGTACGGCCCGCGCAGGCGCCGTCGCGTCAGGCAGGCTGTACGTTCGCGGCCGAGGGACCCTTGGGGCCCTGCTCCACCTCGAAGGTCACCTTCTGCCCTTCGGCCAAGGTCTTGAATCCAGAGCCGGTAATCGCCCGGTAGTGAACAAACACGTCCCGCTCACCACCCTCCGGGGTGATGAAACCGAAACCCTTCTTATCGTCGAACCACTTCACTGTTCCTGTAGTCACAGAAATACCTCTATCATAAAAAATTAAAATATCGCACTCGGATCCTGCAATATCTGGATGGGAGTAATAACAGCGAGACTGAAGATACCGCCCTATCGAAGGATTACGATGCGACGCCGGAACCTTACCCCACTCGCTCGTAAAAAGAAACAATCCCGGGCAGTCCCGGAACCACCCGGCAATTCAGCATTTTCTTATTCCCTGCATTCTCCATGGGACGTCAGGGGAAGCCAGTAACGGTTGGCGTAGTCCCGCTCCTCGTCCACCGCGGCCAGGGCCCGCATGCCCATATGTTCGAAGAACTCCCGGGCACCGGCCTGGGCCTTGACCAGCAGGCCGTCCCGGCCCAGTCCGCGGGCCTTGTCCTCTACCGACGCGAACAAGCGTGAGCCGACCCCTTTGCCATGCCACCGGGGGTCGACGTAGAGGCCATGCAGCAGCAATCCCTTATCCCCCGCGACAGGGCCGGTGGCGTCGTCGGGGTCCCAGGCGGCTATCCCCACCACGCCTCCCCCGACGTCCTCCGCCACCATGAAGCCCATGGCATCGAGGTCATGACGGTCATAACGGTAGACGGGCAGGCTCAGGCGCTTCACCCGTTCCGGCAGGTCCCATGACATCACGGCCGCCTCCACCACCGCGTTGATGGCGGCGAGGTCCTCCACCGCGGCCGGACGCATCCGCACTCTGTCCGTCTTGTCGTGCTCCTTCGATGGATGGTTCATGGTCTCAGGCCGGGATGTCGGTTGCCGGTAGCAACCGACGGGCGGTTTAAATTAACGTAAAGGTCGCGAAGCACGAACTCCCCCTCTCCCTCTGGGACAAATCCGTCGGGAACGGATTTGAACGCGCCTTGGCGCGGCCCGCAGGGCGAAGGGCAGGATGCCCGGAGTACAGGGATGGGGTGAGGGAACGAACATGGCGATACGCGCTCCTCTTTCATCATTTCGAGTGGCGCGTATCGCCATGAGAGTTAACTCGTAACCCGTAGGTTGGGATGAAGGACGAACCCCAACATGACCAGGGATCCAGCGAACAGTTGGGGTTCGCAGGCTCACCCCAACCTACGGGAGGCTTTGATTGGGTGTATGCGCAGGCCGACCTACCGGTCGCCGGCAACCGACGGGGATTCCGCCGTCAGGGAAAGGCCGGCACCGTGGGCTCTGTGCCCTCCACCTCGGCCTCGGGATGATGGCTCTTCACCAGATTCTCGATCTCCTCCACCCGGGCCTTCGGTACGTCGATGAGCATCAATATCTGACCGTCCTCCACCGCCTGCTCGAATTCCTTGAGCTGGGTGTTGGGGGCCGAGGCGCCGATCATGCTGGAGATCCAGGCACCGAGACCGGCCCCCGCGACACTCGTGCCGAGGATGGCGCCACCGCCGAGCACCAGGCCGGCAGGGGGAAAGGTGACCGCAGCGATGCCGGCCAGCAGCCCGGTCACACCCCCCACGGCCAGGCCGCGCTCGAGGGCGGGGACGAAATCGCTGGTCTGCAGAAGGGAGGCCTCCGGCAGGTGGCCCTGCTCGAGGGCCGCGGTGTCCTTCGCCACCAGGTGGATATGCCGTTCCTCGATACGCGCGAGCAGAAGCTCATCCACGATCTTCGATGCGCTTTCCACTTCCGGTACCAGAAAATATATCCTGCGCATATCGGACTCCTTCAGTTGTTGTAGATGGAACTTACCATATCAGTTCATGACCATCGGGCTAAAGAAGGCCCTCAGCGGCTCCATCCCCTTCATGGAAACAATAGCCGAACGCCGGATTAAAGCAATTCCCGGCGTAATCGCCTCGATGTTCGTCACCCGAGGTCCCGGGCGGGCGTGTCCCCCGTCCCAGGATACAGATGACAGGCCACCCGGTGCCCCTGGCCCCGCTCCACCGTCTCCGGAAAGACCGTGCGACAGACATCCATGGCCTCGGGACAGCGGGGATGGAAATGACATCCCGCCGGCGGGCTGTGGGGCGACGGCGGGTCGCCGGCCAGCCTGATGACCTCCCGGCGGGCCCGCGGATCCGGCACCGGGACCGCGGACAGCAGGGCACGGGTGTAGGGATGGGCCGGCGCCGCCATGACCCGGTCCGTGGGGCCGAACTCCACGATGCGCCCGAGATACATGACGGCGACCTCGTGGGCCAGGTATTCCACCACCGACATATTGTGGGTGATGAACAGGTAGGCGAGGCGAAGATCGTCCTGGAGGGCCCGCAGCAGATTCAGGATCTGGGCCTGCACCGAGACGTCCAGGGCGCTGGTGGGCTCATCGCACACCACCAGACGCGGCGATACCGCCAGGGCCCGGGCGATACAGATACGCTGGCGCTGGCCGCCGGAAAACTCATGGGGATAGCGGTGTTTCACCCCCGAATCCATCCCCACCTGCTCCAGCAACCGGTCCACCCGGGCCTGGCGTTCCCCCGAGCCGCCCCCCAGCCCCTGGGAGCGCATGCCCTCCTCGACGATGCGGTCCACGCGCATGCGCGGATTCATGGAGGAATAGGGGTCCTGGAAGATGATCTGCAGGGCCCGGCGGTAGGGCCGCAGGGCGCCCCCCCCCAGGGCCGTCAATTCGATGCCATCGAACAGCACCGAGCCGCCGCTGGGCCGGATGAGTTGCAGCAGGGCCTTGCCGGCGGTGGTCTTGCCGCAGCCCGATTCACCCACCAGGGCCACCGTATGCCCTTCGGGGATGCTCAGATCGATACCGTCCACCGCCCGGATGGCCCCGGTTGCCCGCCGCAGCAGGCCGCTGCGCACCGGGAAATGGACCCTGAGGTCCCGCACCTCCAGCAACGGCCGCTTGGCGCCGGGGGCCCCACCCGCCGGCGGCGGCGGGGACGGCTCGGCGCTGCGCTCGGCCTCGGCCGGCGGCTCGGCGGTGTAGAGGTGGCAGCGCACCGCCTGGCACTCGTCGACGGGGGTCCAGGCGGGTATCTCACCGGCACAGGGGGCGAAGGCGCGGTCGCAACGCTCGGTGAAACGGCACCCCGTGAAACGTCGGGTCAGGGGCGGCACCATCCCCGGTATGGACACC
This sequence comes from Gammaproteobacteria bacterium, assembly GCA_034522055.1. Taxonomy (NCBI): domain Bacteria; kingdom Pseudomonadati; phylum Pseudomonadota; class Gammaproteobacteria; species Gammaproteobacteria bacterium. Next base: position 3,249,000 of record JAXHLS010000002.1, on the reverse strand, counting down.
AGCCGCCCCCCCTTCTTGGCCGCGCCAGGCAGGGCGGCGAACAGGCGCCGGGCGTAGGGATGGCGCGGGTGGGCGAAAAAGGCGTCCCGCTCCCCCGTCTCCACCAGCTCGCCGGCGTACATCACCCCCACCTCGTGGGCCATCTCCGCCACCACCCCCAGATCATGGGTGATGAGCAGGATGGTCATGCCCAATTCCTCCTGGAGTCGGCGCAGCAGGGCCAGCACCTGGGCCTGGATGGTGACGTCCAGGGCGGTGGTGGGCTCGTCGGCGATGAGAATGTCCGGGCGGCCCGCCAGGGCCATGGCGATGATGACCCGCTGTTTCATGCCCCCCGAGAGCTGGTGGGGATAAGCGTCCAGGCGCCCGTCGGGGTCCGGGATCCCCACCTGGACCAGCAGCTGCCGGGCCTCGGCCCGCAGGGCCCGGCCGCGGAGGCCGCGGTGGCGCGCCAGGCCCTCGCCGATCTGATCCCCCACCCGCATCACCGGGTTCAGCGCCGTCTGGGGTTCCTGGAAGATCATCCCGATACGCCCGCCCCGCACCCGCCGCATGGCCTTCTCCGGCAGGCGCAGCAGATCCACGCCATCCAGCAGGGCCCGCCCCGCCGCCACCCGCCCTCCCGGTGGCAGCAGCCCCATGAGGGAGAAGGCGGTCATGGACTTGCCGCAGCCCGACTCACCGAGGATGGCGAAGGTGCGGCCGCGATGGAGTTCGAAGTCCACCCCGTCCACCGCCCGCACCTCGCCGTCGGCGGTATCCAGCACCGTCCGCAGGCCCTCCACCCGCAGCAATACGTCACTCATGGGGCGATGACTCCCTCGGAGCCGTCATCCCATGACAGCGCTGGGCCCCACCGACAAGAGACCGGGCCAACGGACCCCGGTGAGCAGGGAAGTAACCGGGTAGCCCCGCGGCGCCGGGTGTGAATGGTCATGGGCAACTCGTTGGTAGGGGACGCGTGGGCACTCACGAGCGGCGCGGGTCGAAGGCGTCGCGCACGGCATCGGCGAAGACGTTGGCCGCCAGCACCATGGTGAACATGAAGATGAAGGCGGCGGCCAGGCTCCACCATACCACCGGCTCCCGGGCCATCTCCAAGCGGGAGCTGTTGATCATGTTGCCCCAGCTGTTGGTGGTGGGATCCACGCCGATGTTGACATAAGACAGCACCGCCTCGGCCAGCACCAGGCCGCTGAAATCCAGGGCCACGGTGATGAGGACGATATGCATGACGTTCGGCACCACGTGGCGGGCGATGATGCCGCTATGGCTCACGCCGAAGCCGAGGGCGGCCTGGACGTATTCCACCTCCCTGAGCTTCAGGGTCTCGGCGCGCAGCAGCCGGCACAGGTTGGTCCAGCTGGTGATGCCGAGGATGATACACAGGGCCAGCAGGCGCAGATCGGCGCGGTCTTCCAGGGTGCCGAGGGCCTCGGCGTGGTTGGCCATGTAGATCTGCACCGTGAGGATGGCGGCGGCGATGAGCAGCACCCCGGGGATGGAATTCAGGGTGGTGTAGACATACTGGATGACATCGTCCACCAGCCCCCCGAAATAGCCCGCCGCCACGCCGAGGCCGATGGCGAAGGGCAGCATCACCAGGGTGGTGAGGGTGCCGATGACCAACCCCGTGCGGATGCTCTTGAGGGTCTGGTAGAACACATCCTGGCCGACCTTGTCGGTACCCAGCACGTGGTATCTGGGGGCCAGCTCCACGGCCAGGAACAGCAGTGCCAGCAGTACCCCCAGGGTGGCCAGCAGGGTGCGCCACGGCAGCACGTCCCGGCCCCCGACCATGATCCCCAGCGCCACCCGCCAGCCCGGGGTGCGGCGGCGCGCCACCCATCCCACCGCCGCCGCCGCCAGGGCCAGCCATACCAGGGCCGCGACGGCCAGGGCCCTCACGGCCCGCTGCCGGATGTCCCGCCCGCGCTGTCCCGGGTGCTCGAGGTGGGCCCCACCATGGGCGAGGCGCGGGTACTTGCGGGTCACCGTGCCATCGCCATGGGTGGTGCTCACCTTGGTGAAGGCATGGGTGGCGAAGGGGGCCGAATAGGAGGTCTCCGTGGACTCCCGCAGCGGTGTCAGGAGGGTATCCAGCACGCTCACCACCTGGCCGTCCGCCGCCGCCGCGCGGTAATGAACGGAATCCGCGAGGCCGATGACCACATAGACCCCCAGCACCACGATGGCCGCCATGCCCAACGGCGCGCGTGCCACCCGGCGCCAGTTGTCCAGCACATGGGGGCTGCGGCGCACCTGCCAGGCCCCCAGCAGGGCGACGACGACCAGCAGGTAGACCAGGGCATCGGTCCACAGGATCACCCACATGGACCTAGCCCAGGCGCACCCTGGGGTCTACCAGGGTGTAGGAGATATCCGTGAGCACCAAACCCACGATGTAGAGCACCGAGCCCAGGAACACCATGGCGCGGACGATGGCGAAGTCCTGGGCCAGGATGGCATCGATGGTGTAGCTGCCGAGGCCCGGGATGCCGAAGAAGGACTCGATGATGAGGCTGCCCATGAACAGCAGGGGCAGCAGCACCACGACCCCCGTGAGGATGGGGATGAGAGCGTTATGCAACACGTGGCGGCCCAACACCACGGACTCGGGCAGCCCCTTGGCGCGCGCCGTGCGCACGTAGTCCCGCCCCAGCTCCTCCAGGAACAGGGTGCGGTACCAGCGGGTGCCGGCGCCGATCCCGGACACTACCCCCACCACCACCGGCAGCACCAGGAACTTGAGGCCATCCAGTCCGCCGGCATAGCCGGAGATGGGCACCAGGCGCAGCAGCTTGCCCATGAGGAACTGGCCGCCGATGATGTAAAATAGGCTGGAGACGGACATCAGGGCGACGCACAGCACCACCCCCCAGGTATCCAGGTAGGTGGCGCGGAAGAACACCAGCACCAGGGCGAAGGTGATGTTCACCGCCAACCCCACCAGCAACACCGGCACGGCGATGGCGAGGCTGGGTCCCATGCGCTGGCCGATGTCGTAACCGATATCGCGGCCGCTGTCCGAGCGCCCGAAATCGAAGGCGAAGAGGCCGAGGGACTTGTGGTAGAAGATGGTCTCCGTGAAGCCAGCCGCCGCGGCGGCCTCGCCGTTCCAGAACAGGGGCAGGTGGTAACCACGCTCCTCCTTCCAGCTCTCCACCGCCGTGGGCGTCACGTGGCGCTCCCCCAGGTGCATATAGGCCATGTCATCGGGGCTGTTCACCAGGAAGAACAGGGCGAAGGTGAGCACGTTGACCCCCAGCAGGATGGGGCCGGCATACAGCACCCGCCGCAGGATGTAGGCCATCATGCCAGGGCACTCCGGCGCTGGCGCCGGCGCCAGCCCACCGCCGCCGGCACCACCATGAACACCAGCAGCAACGCCGTCACCCCCAGGGGCCACAGCCGCGGGCGGTTCCATTCCCGGCGTCTGGCCTCCCGCAGCTGCGGGTCGATACGCAGGTACTTGAGGGTGTTGTTGGCCATCATGTGGGGCTTGAAGTTGGCGTACCACTGGTGGCTCAGGGTGAACTCCGTAGGATGGAAGCCCCAGATCCACGGGGCATCCCGGCGCACCAGCTCGAGCATGCGGTCGATGACCGCCGCCCGCTCCGGGCCGTCGGCCATGGCGCGCATGTCCTGGAACAGGCGGTCGAACTCGGGATTGGCGTAGTTGGCCGCGTTCTCACCGCCGTGCTGCGCCTTGCCGTTGGGGCCGTAGAGCAGGAACAGAAAATTCTCCGGGTCCGGGTAATCGGCGTTCCAGCCCCAGCGGAAGATCTGGGCCGTGCCCTTGGTCATCTTGTCCCGGAAGCGGTTGTAGTCGGTGGCGCGGATATCCAGCTGGACACCGAGCTTGGCGAGTTGCTTGCGCATCCAGTCCAGGCGCGCCTTGTCGTCGGGGCCCGTGGCCCGCACGTCGAAGTGGAGCACCAGGGGCTCGCCGCTATCGGCCCGGATCCCTTCCGCATAGCCCGCCCGGACCAGCAGCCGGCGGGCCTCCTCGATGGGGCGCCTTCGCGGCTGGCCGCCGGCCCACTCGTAGACGTAAGGGTTGATGCCCTCCCGCCCCTCCCGGTGCCCGAAGACCCCCGGCGGCAGGGGCCCCTGGGCCGCCCGGCCACGGCCGTTGGCGAAGATGGAAATGTACTCCTCGGTGTCCACGGCGATGGAAATGGCGCGGCGCAACAGGCGCGCCCGTTCGTCGTAGCCCCCCACCACCGGGTCCTGCATGTTGAAGCCGCGATAGATGATGGAGGTGGTGACCGCCGATGCCAGTTCGATGCCCTTGTCCCGGAAGGTGGGGGTGACGTCCGGATCCCCCTGGCCCGTGAACTGCACCGCCTGGTCGAAGTTGTCCGAGGTGATGCTGGAGGCGTCGTAGTAGCCCTGCATGAACTTGTTCCAGTAGGGGATGTTCTCCTTCTCCAACACATACACGGCCTTGTCGATGAAAGGCATGGCGGCCCCCGCGTCCGCCAGCAGACCGGCCGCGCGGTCCCCCGGCTCGCCCTCATGGGGGTAGGGTTCACCGCGGAACTCGGGGTTGCGGGCCAGCACCATGCGGCGGTTGGGATTGTTCTCCACCAGCATGTAGGGCCCGGTGCCCACCGGGAACCAGTCCAGGGTGATGTTCCTGTCCGCGAGGCCGGGCTGGCGATAAAAGCGGTCGGCCTCCCACGGCATGGGAGCGAAGAAGGGCATGGCGAGCCAGTAGACGAACTGGGGATAGTGGCCCTCCAGGGTGATGCGGAAGGTATGGCGGTCCACCACCGCCACCCCGGCATGGGGGAGTTCCCGCAGGTCGATGAAGCGCTCCCGCTCCCCGCCGTGCTCCGCCCGGGCCGCCAGACGCTCGGCGAAACCCGCCATGTCACGGATGTAGTTTGCCATCAGGCCCGCGATGGGGGATTGCAGGCGGCGGTCGGCGAGGCGCTTGATCTGATAGACATAATCGGCGGCCGTCAGCTCCCGGCTCGCCAGGGGCGCCAGCTCCCCCGGCGCGCGCAGGTCCCCGAGGGCCGCGGCACCGAGGTCGTGATGAACGAAATCGCCGTCCGGCGTGCGGGCGAAGGCGGGATGGGGCTGGAAACGGACCCCCGGCTGCACCGACACCTCGTAGACGCTGTAGGCCACGGCGTCGGCATCGGTGTCCGCGGGCAGCTTCCGGCCTTCATGGTCGTAGAGCCGCACCGCGGGCAGGGTAGTGGCGGCGCGGGGGATCAGCCGGTAGGGGCGGAGGAGATAATGGTATTGTAAGGGCGGCTCGTAGATCTGGGAGATGAACCGGTATTCATCGCTGCTATAGGAGCGCGCCGGGTCCAGGTGCTTGGGCCGTTCCGCGAACGCCCCGTAGAGGATATTCTCGCCGTGCTGCGCCACCGGGTAGGGATGATTCCAGGGCTCGCCGCCACAGCCTCCCAGGACCAGCAAGGCGCAGAGCACGACCGCCGGCATGGGACATGGGCACCACTTGTGGTCAAACGGCATGGGAGGGTCGACGGCGTTTTGTGGTTCTGGGTTTGCCTTTCGGCGTCGCGGCGATTATAAACCAAGGCCCTGCCATCACATTACGCCACCGGGGTGAGGCCTTCATCGAGCCCGCGCGAGCGAACTTGCTTCACCACGACGCACCCGTACAACAATCAGGATTCAAGGACCAACTATGGGATTTCTCGACGGTAAACGCGCCCTCATCGTCGGCCTGGCCAACAATCGCTCCATCGCCTGGGGCGTCGCCAAGGCCATGCACCGCGAGGGTGCGGAGCTGGCTTTCACCTACCAGAACGACAAACTCAAGAGCCGGGTCGAGGCCCTGGCGGCGGAGCTGGGAGTGGAGATCATCCTGCCCTGCGACGTCGCCTCCGACGCCGAGATCGAGGCCATGTACGCAAAACTCGCCGGCCACTGGGACGGCCTCGACTCCATGGTCCATTCCGTGGCCTTCGCGCCCAAGGAGCAACTCGAGGACTACTATCACGAGCACGTGACCCGCGAGGGCTTCAAGATCGCCCACGACATCAGTGCCTACAGCTTCACCGCCCTGGCCAACGCCGGCCTGCCCATGATGGCGGGGCGCAACGCCAGCCTGGTGGCGCTGACCTACATGGGCTCCGTACGGGCGGTGCCCAAGTACAACGTCATGGGGGTGGCGAAGGCGAGCCTGGAGGCCAGCGTGCGCTACCTGGCCTTCGGCCTGGGCCCCCAGGGGATCCGCGTCAACGCCGTATCGGCGGGCGCCATCCGCACCCTGGCCGCCGCCGGCATCTCGGAATTCCGGCGCCTGTTGGACTACAGCGAGAAGAATGCCCCCCTGCGCCGCAACGTCACCATCGACGAGGTGGGCAACGCGGTGGCCTTCCTGTGCTCCGATCTGGCCTCGGCCATCACCGGCGAAGTGATGTACGTGGATGCCGGCATCCACATCACCGCCATGGGCACGGAGGCGGGTGCCCCATAGACATGCCCTGATCCTGCTGGCGGCCATCTGTGCCGCGGCCGTGCCGGAGGCCGGCCTGATGGCCCTGATGTTCGTTCTGTCCGCGGCAAGCGGCAACCGCGGCCATGCCCGGCGCCCCCACCGGCCATGGCCCCCCCCACCGGCCATGAGACCGTTATTCGGGCAGGTCGATTCTCGAACGGTTGATGGTGATATCGCTGTTCGAGCGTAGTGCCTGTACCAGGGCATCGAACTGCTCCTCCCCCTGCATCTCGGCCAACACCTGGCGCCTTCGCTCAGCGGCCTCCGCGGCTATCTGTCCGCCATCTTCCACGGCCTCGAGGACGATGATGGCGTAGTCCCCGTCGGCCAGGGACAGACCATCGATGACCGCGTTGCCCGCGGGACGCCCCATGCGGAACACCTTGTCGATGACTTGCTCACCCACCTCGTCGCCGCGCCGGCTGGCCCCGCTCACCTCCCGCCACTCGAGCCCTTCCTGGCGCGCCAGCACCCGGCCCTCGGCACCCTGCCGCAGGCGGGTCATCAAGGCCTCGCCCTTCTCCATGGCACGCTGCCGCGCCGCCTCCCACTCCAGGCGTACGCGGATCTCGTCCTCCACCTCCGCCAGGGGCCGCAGGGTGGGGGCGATGCGTTCCTCGAGGCGCAGGGCCACCAGATGCATGGGCTCCACCTCGATGGGCTCGCTGTTCATGCCCTGGGCCACGTCCTCCGAGAACGCCGCCGCCACCACCCGCGGATAGGCGGCGATACCCTCACCACCCGAGCGCGGGAAAGGCGCGCTGGTGCGCACCTGGAGACCCAGGGAGTCGGCCACCACCTCGAGGGTATCCACGTGCTCGTAGACCAGGTTGGCGAACTGCTCCGCCTGCTCGTAGAACCTCTGCTCCGCCCGGGTGCCCCGCAGATCCGCCACCACCTGGTCGCGGACGTCCTCGAAGGACTCGACGGCGGCGGCCCGCACGTCCTCCAGACGAATGATGTGAAAGCCCTCGCTGCTCCGTACCGGGTCGCTGATCTCACCCTCTACCATGGCGAACACGGCTTCTTCGAAGGCGGGCGGAAACAGGGGCTCATCCAGAAGGGGCGCGGTGGCCCCTCGTTCGAAATAACCGAGGTCACCTCCTACGGTCGCCGATCCCACGTCGTCCGAGTGGGTCGCGGCCAGTTTGGCGAAATCTTCCCCCGCGGCGATGCGCTCACGGATCTCCTGCGCCTGCCGGCGCACGTCCTCGATGGCATCGCCGTCCGCCCCGGGGGGCAACGTCAGCAGGATATGACTGGCCCGACGCTGCTCCGGCACCATGTAGCTGCGCTTGAAATTCTCGAAGTTGCCGCGTGCCTCTTCCTCGCTGATCTCGACGGACTCGGCAATCTGTTCCCTGGACAACTCGACGTAACGTACCACCACGCGTTCGGGAATGGTGAAATCGGCCTCGTTGTTCCTGTAGTAGGCCTCGATGTCCTCCCGGGTCACCGCCGAGGGATCTCTCATGGCGTCCAATCCGACGGTCAGCACCCCGAAGCTGCGGCGCTGCTCCGCCAGACGGTTGGCCTCGGTCAGGGCACGGTCCGTCACCAGGGCGGATCCGATGAGCCCCTGGCGCAGCTGCGCGCGCAGCATGTTGCGTTGCAACGTCTGCTCGAAACCGCTGGGGCTGTACCCCATGCTCATGATCCAGCGCTCGTATCGCTGCTGGGAGAATCTTCCGTCTTCCTGGAACACATCGAGCTGGCGGATGGCGGCCGCCAGTTGTTCATCGCCGATGCGCAATCCACCAGATAGGGCAGCCTGCACCACCACCTCCTCGTCGATCATGCCCTGGAGGGTCTCATCCCGCAGCAGCTTCTGATCCAGATCGGATACATTGCCGCGGCCCTCCATCATCATCTGCAGGCGCTGGCGCTGGCGCTGGAAGTTGTCTTCGAACTCCCTGGCCGACAGCTCTCGTCCGTTCACCTCGGCCACGATCACGTCCCCCCCGCCACCGAAGTACTCGTGCACGCCCCACAGGGCGAAGGGAATGATGAGCAGGATGACGATAACCCACATCACCCAGGACTGGGACTTACTGCGTATGGCGAGAAGCATGTGTCAATTCACTCGGTCGTCTAAGTGCGCGCCGCGCCATGCCTGGGCGAGCCGCGGGTGGGACGGGTCTTGGCCGATAAGATAACTCTCATGGCGATACGCGCCGCCCAAGATGATGAAAGAGGAGCGCGTATCGCCATGTTCGTTCCCTCACCCCATCCCTCTCCCAAAGGTAGAGGGGGAGATGGTGCTACGCGACTTTCACATTAAAGAACCGGATACGAAAAAGGGCGCATCCCAGGATGCACCCTTGTCTTTTCATGCCGGTTTCTTTCATACAAATTTGGGCGCCCAGTGGGCGACGCCCCGATAATGGCGGAGTGGACGGGACTCGAACCCGCGACCCCCGGCGTGACAGGCCGGTATTCTAACCAGCTGAACTACCACTCCGAACAACTCGTGTCCCCGGGATTTGGTGGGTGCTGAGGGGATCGAACCCCCGACCCTCGCCTTGTAAGGGCGATGCTCTCCCAGCTGAGCTAAGCACCCCGGGGAAAGCAGGTTAGTTTACGGTATCCTTGAGGGCTTTACCAGCCTTGAACACCGGCATCTTGGATGCCGCGATCTTGATCTCTTCGCCGGTGCGGGGATTGCGGCCGGTGCGCGCGGCACGCTCCCGGACCATGAACGAGCCGAAGCCCACCATGGACACCTGATCCCCCCCTTTGAGGGCCCCCGCAATCGCGTTCACCATCGCGTCCACGGCCCGCGTCGCGGCCGCCTTGGAGATATCAGCCTCGTCGGCCACCGCATCAATCAGTTCAGCTTTATTCATCTAGTCGTTTCCCCCGTCTAACTCGGAATAATTGAAGGCCGCGAATCAATACGCCCCTGCAAGCAAAGGAGGCTTTATACCAATTGGGCCCGAGAACAGTCAACTTGCCCAGGGAGGGCCTCGGCCCCGTGACAACACGGTGTCAGGGCCCTGCCCCTGATCCGTAACCCTAAACTGTTTCCCATGGCAACACGCGCCCAATCCTGCCATGAGCACATGTGCCAAGCAGATAAACCGGAACTCCGGCAAATGGGGGAGACTACGAATCGCATAGCCGCCGACGACCGATCATCTTCCCTGCCCAACCCTCGACGAATTGCCGGCAAAGCCGTTAAATATATTTTCCGGACAGTGTCTGCCCAAAGTGACCCCGACCGCTCAAGGCCACCCTCCCGGGTAACCCCGTCCAGAGTCGCCCCGGGAGGGAACTCCGACCGCCGCCTTCAGTGGGCCGTTATACGACCACCCTTCTTCTTCACGGGCGCCGCCGGCTCCACGACCTTGTCGGTGTTTTCCCCTTCCTTGCCCGTTTTCGGCAGATGGTCCGGCATGTGCTGCAAGGCGACCGGCAGGACCTGCTCTATCCAGCGCACGCACCGGATGTCGAGATTCTTTTTGATATTGTTGGGGATCTCCACCAAGTCGCGCCTATTCTCTTCCGGAATCAGCACGGTTTCAATGCCACCGCGCAGAGCGGCCAGCAGTTTCTCCTTGAGGCCGCCGATGGGCAGCACCTCGCCTCGCAGGGTGATCTCGCCGGTCATGGCCACGGAAGAGCGCACGGGGATCCCCGTGAGCACGGACACCAGAGACGTGCACATGCCCACGCCCGCACTCGGCCCATCCTTCGGCGTGGCCCCCTCGGGCACGTGGACGTGGATATCGTGTTGCTGGTAGAACTCTTCTTCGATACCCAGGAAGGCGGTGCGGCTCCTCACCACCGACATGGCGGCCTGGATGGATTCCTGCATCACGTCACCGAGTTGCCCGGTATGGCTGAGCTTGCCCTTGCCGGGCATGATGGCGGCCTCTATGGTGAGGAGATCGCCCCCCACCTCGGTCCAGGCGAGGCCCGTGACCTGACCGATACGATCCTCCTCGTCGGCGCGACCGAAGCGAAAGCGCTTCACACCCAGATACTTGTCGATGTTGCGGGCATTCACCATGACCCGGGTGGTGTCCTGCTCGACGAGCAAACGTTTCACCACCTTGCGGCAGATTTTCGATATCTCCCGTTCCAGATTGCGCACCCCGGCCTCGCGGGTATAGTACCGAATGATGTCCCGGATGGCGCTTTCGCTGATGGTGATCTCTTCTTCCTTCAAGCCGTTGTTCTTCACCTGCTTGGGTATCAGGTAACGGGTGGCGATGTTGAGCTTCTCGTCCTCCGTGTAGCCGGAGAGGCGTATCACCTCCATGCGGTCCAGCAGCGGTGGCGGGATATTGAGGGTATTGGCGGTGGTGACGAACATGACCTCGGAGAGATCGTAGTCCACCTCGAGATAATGGTCGTTGAAGGTGTTGTTCTGCTCCGGGTCCAGAACCTCCAGCAGGGCGGACGCCGGGTCGCCGCGGAAATCCATGGACATCTTGTCCACCTCGTCCAGCAGGAACAGCGGGTTGCGCGCCCCCACTTTGGCCAGGTTCTGAACGATCTTGCCGGGCAGGGCGCCGATATAGGTGCGGCGGTGACCCCGTATCTCCGCCTCGTCGCGCACACCGCCCAGGGCCATGCGCGCAAACTTGCGGTTGGTCGCCCGGGCGATGGAGCGTCCCACGGAGGTCTTACCCACGCCGGGCGAACCTACCAGGCAGAGGATCGGGCCCTTGAGTTTCTTGACCCGCTGTTGCACCGCGAGGTACTCGATGATGCGCTCCTTGACCCGCTCCAGGCCATAGTGGTCCTCATCCAGGACCTCCTCCGCCTTTTTCAGATCATGGCGGATCTTGGTGCGCTTCTTCCACGGCACGCTCACCAGCCAGTCCACGTAGTTGCGCACCACGGTGGCCTCGGCCGACATGGGCGACATCATCTTCAGCTTGTTGAGTTCGGAGGTGGCCTTGTCCTTGGCCTCCTTGGGCATCCCCGATGACTCGATCTTGTTCGCCAGATCCTCGATCTCGTTGGGGGCGTCGTCCATGTCGCCGAGTTCCTTCTGGATGGCCTTCATCTGCTCATTCAGATAGTACTCGCGCTGGCTCTTCTCCATCTGCTTCTTGACGCGGCCGCGGATGCGCTTCTCCACCTGTAGCAGGTCGAGCTCGCCTTCCATCAGGGCCACCAGGGCCTCCAGCCGCTCGCGCACGTTCTCCACCTCGAGGAGCTTCTGCTTCTCGTCCAGCTTCACGGCGAGATGGGCGGCGATGGTGTCGGCGAGGCGACCGGGCTCATCGATGCTGGACAGGGAGGCCAGAATCTCCGGCGGCACCTTCTTGTTCAGTTTGACGTATTGTTCGAACTGCGCCAGCACGGAGCGGGTCAAAACATCCGCCTCGCGGTCGCTGACCACCTCATCCTCGAATACCCTGGCCTGGGCCGAGAAGAACTCCTTCTCGCCGATGAAGTGCAGCACGGTAGCCCGTTTGACACCCTCCACCAGCACCTTGACTGTGCCGTCGGGCAGCTTCAGCAGCTGCAGGATGGTGGCGAGGGTGCCGACCCGATAGATATCTTCGGGTTGCGGGTCGTCCTGGGACGCGTTTTTCTGCGCCAGCAGGAGGATCTGCTTGCCGTCCTCCATGGCCTGTTCCAAGGCCGCGATGGACTTCTCTCTACCTACGAACAGGGGGATGACCATATGCGGATAGACCACCACGTCGCGCAAGGGAAGTACCGGAGTGATGACGGTCTGCTCATCCATCGCGTTGGGGGAATTCTTGGTGTCGGCCACGTTTGTTACCTCTGGTGCGTTTAGCGGGGCTTGAGGCGTCGGGTATCCCTTCGCACGACCACCGCCTTGTGTCTGTTCGAGAGACTTTCTTGAAGCCCCGCGGCGAATGACTAACTACGTGGGTCCCGCATCACCGGAATTCAAGGCGCCCGCCACGGCGCCGCAACGTCAGTCGGAGGCGGCCAGCTTCCTGTCCGCATCGCCTTCGTAGATAATCAGGGGGCGGCTCTCTCCTTTGATAGCGCCCTCGTCCACCACGACCTTGTGGACACCCTCCATGGATGGCAGGTCGTACATCGTATCCAGCAACACGTGCTCCAGGATGGAACGCAGGCCGCGGGCACCGGTCTTGCGCTCCATGGCCTTGCGCGCCACCGCCCGCAGGGCTTCGTCCCGGAACTCCACTTCGGCCCCTTCCATGGCGAACATGCGCTCGTACTGCTTGGTGATGGCGTTCTTGGGTTCGGTGAGGATCTGTACCAGTTGGGCCTCGTCCAGCTCGCCCAGGGTCGCGGCCACGGGCAGGCGCCCGACGAACTCCGGTATGAGCCCGAACTTGATGAGGTCTTCCGGCTCCACGTCGGAGAGCACCTCTCCCACCGGTTTCACATCATCCTTGCCCCGGACCTCGGCCTTGAAACCGATGCCACCGCGCTCGGTGGAACGCTCCTTGATGATCTTGTCCAGACCGCCGAAGGCGCCACCACAGATGAACAGGATGTTGGCCGTGTTGACCTGCAGGAACTCCTGCTGGGGATGCTTGCGGCCCCCCTGGGGCGGCACCGATGCCACCGTGCCTTCCACCAGCTTGAGCAGCGCCTGCTGGACGCCCTCACCGGACACATCGCGGGTGATGGACGGGTTGTCGGACTTGCGGGAGATCTTGTCGATCTCGTCGATGTAGACGATACCCGTCTGAGCCTTCTCCACGTCGTAGTCGCACTTCTGCAGCAGCTTCTGGATGATGTTCTCCACGTCCTCCCCCACGTAGCCCGCTTCCGTGAGGGTGGTGGCATCGGCGATGGTGAAGGGTACGTTCAGCAACCGCGCCAGGGTCTCGGCCAGCAGGGTCTTGCCGCAACCCGTGGGGCCGATGAGCAGCACGTTGCTCTTGGACAGTTCGACGTCGTCGCCCTTGGTGCCGGTCTCCAGGCGCTTGTAGTGGTTGTAGACCGCCACGGAGAGCACCTTCTTGGCGTGGTCCTGACCCACCACGTAGTCGTCCAGGATGGTGTTGATCTCCTTGGGGGAAGGGAGCTTGCTGCCCTGATGGGACGCCGCCTTCTCCTGGATCTCCTCGCGAATGATGTCGTTGCACAGCTCGACGCATTCGTCGCATATGAAGACCGACGGCCCCGCTATCAGCTTGCGGACCTCGTGCTGGCTCTTCCCGCAGAAGGAGCAGTACAGCAACCTGTCTCCGTCTCCACCTTTCCCCGGCTTGTCATTAGTCATAATACGGCCACCTCAATTCAAGCTCCTCGCATTTTCACAGGCCCCGGGCGATTCCGCGACGGAATCATCGGCGCACGGCGATGACGTGCTATGTCACCGCCCCTCATCCCCGGCGGCGCGACGCCGGCGCGGATGGCCGCAACCCCTGTGCCACAGCGGGTCGGAATCCGACTCGCCTCAGGTGTTTGCGGTCTGCCCGCGCAGCGCCAGCACTTCATCCACGAGGCCGTACTTCACGGCCTCCTCGCCCCCCATGAAGAAATCCCTCTCCGTATCCTCACGGATACGCTCCAGGGGTTGCCCAGTGTGTTCGGCCATGATCTGGTTCAATTGTTCACGGATCTTCAGGATCTCCCGGGCGTGAATGTCGATATCCGACGCCTGACCCTGATAGCCCCCCAGGGGCTGATGGATCATCATGCGGGAATGGGGCAGGCAGAATCGCTTGCCCTTGGCCCCGCCCGCCAGCAACAGCGCCCCCATGCTGGCCGCCTGGCCCACACACATGGTGCTGATGTCCGGCTTGATGAAGCGCATGGTATCGTAAATGGCCAATCCGGCCGTCACGGCCCCGCCCGGGGAATTGATATAAAAGTGGATATCCTTGTCGGGATTCTCCGATTCGAGGAACAGCAGCTGGGCCACCACGAGGTTGGCCACCTGATCCTCCACGGGTCCCACCAGGAACACCACCCGCTCCTTGAGCAGCCTGGAGTAGATGTCATAGGAACGCTCACCCCGGGAAGACTGCTCGACCACGATGGGTACGAGGTTGAGCGCGGAGGGCTCCATGGGGTGCTTTAAATGATTTGTATCGGACATGTGGTTATGCGTGACCCGGGTTGAGGGTCAGGAAGAAGTCTGACCCGGTTTCATGATCTCGTCAAACGAGCGCCGTTCCTCGGTGACCTGGGCCCGTTCCAGCACCCAGTCCACCACCTGATTCTCCATCACCAGCGACTGCACCTCATTGAGCCGCTGGGGGTCGCCATAATACCAGTCCACCACCTGCTGGCTGTCTTCGTAGCTGGCGGCGATATTATTGACCTGCTCGCGGACCTTGTCCTCATCCAGCTTGATCCCGTTGGCGCTGACGATCTCCGTCATCAGGAGGGCTACCGCCACCCGGCGCCGCGCCTCCGGCTGCAGCGCATCGACGTCCAGGGGCGGCCGATTCGGGTCCGCCTTCGCGGCCGATGCAATACGCTCCGCCTCCGTCTTAACGAGTGCCTGGGGCACGTCCATGTCCGCCGCACCCAACAGGGCCTCGATGACACGCCCCTTGACGCGATTCTTGAGGGCGTCCTCGAGTTCACGCTCCATGTTGACCCGCACATCCGCCTTGAGATCCTCCACCCGGCCGCTGTCGATACCGAAGGACTGGACGAATTCCTCGTCGAACTCCGGCAGGCGTCTGCTCTGGACCTTCTTGACCGTGACCTCGAAGGACACCGGCTTGCCGGAGAGTTGCTCCGCGTGGTAACCCTCGGGAAAGCTCAGTTCCAGGGTCTTCTGATCGCCGGCCTGGAGGCCCACGAGACCCGCCTCGAAACCATCGATGAGACGCCCGGTCCCCAATTCGATGGGCAAGTCACTGCCGGCACCGCCCTCCAGGGGCGCGCCGTCCACGGTGCCCGCGAAGTCGGCGATGACCTGGTCGCCCATCTCGGCCGGACGGTCCACGTCCTCCCAGGTGGCGCGCTGGGCACGCAGGGTCTCCAGCATGGCGTCCACATCCTGGTCGGTGACCTCGGCGTTCTCCCGTACCAACTGAAAGGCGCCTGGATCGGGCACCTGGATGTCGGGATAGACCTCGAAGGTGGCGGTGTAGGAGAAACCCTCACCTTTCTGGTCGGTCATATCGCCGATGCTGGGGGCGCCGGCAGGCTTCAGGCCCTCCTGCATCAGGGCCTGGGGATAGGTGGCCTCCACCAGCCCGGTCAGGACCTCGTGACGCACGCCGTCACTGTACTTCTGCTTGAGGACCTTGAACGGCACCTTGCCCGGACGGAAGCCGTCCAGCCTGGCCGTGCGTTGCAACGACTGAAGTCGCTTGTCCACTTCCGGGGAGATCTGCTCCTCCGGGATCTGAACCGTCATGCGTCGCTCCAAACCGTCACCGGCGCTCACTGATACTTGCATCTACTCACCTCGCTTCTGCCCCGACAGAAATGCCTCGCATCCCCATCACCGGGTCCCCATTAGAATTTCAGTTTAAGGAAAACCGTTTCAACCTAAGCCTGCCAAGGTTTTGTCCGGCGGCCGCCCCTCTACGACCAGCGTTCTTCGGTTTCAGGGGTCGGGGTAACCTCCCCCGCTGGCTGGTGCGAAAGAAGAGATTCGAACTCTCACCCCTTACGGGACTGGAACCTAAATCCAGCGCGTCTACCAATTCCGCCACTTTCGCATAAAAAACATAAAGTTAACCCACCCACCCACGCTTCCGGGCCAGTGGCGGGACGAAACTTATAGAAGATTATACGCACGCGGGGGGAGGATATTCATTATCAATGCGTCATGGAATTAACTCTCATGGCGATACGCGCCGCCCAAGATGATGAAAGAAGAGCGCGTATCGCCATGTTCGTTCCCTCACCCCATCCCTGTACTCCAGGCATCCTGCCCTTCGCCCTGCGGGCCGCGCCAAGGCGCGTTCAAATCCGTTCCCGACGGATTTGTCCCAGAGGGAGAGGGGAAGTTCGTGCTTCGCGACTTTCACGTTAAACACTGAAGAATTCAGCGTTTACCGTGGGCCCACGTGTCTATCGGGCCCCACGAGGCAACCGAGAGGCCGGCGTCGAACCGGGGTCAGAAGAACCGGGCGTTGACCCAGAAGTGGGCGACGATGCTGCCGGCATAACCCAGCAGAATCACCGGCATCCAACGCAGGTGCCCGAAGAAGGTGTACTTGCCGCGGGCCAGTCCCATGAGGGCCACCCCCGCGGCGGAACCCACCGACAGCAGGGAGCCCCCCACCCCAGCAGTGAGGGTCACCAGCAGCCACTGCCCATGGGACATATCCGGCTCCATGCTGAGCACCGCGAACATCACCGGGATGTTGTCGACGATGGCGGACAGCGCCCCCACCGCCACGTTGGCCTGAGTGGCCCCCCAACCCAGATACATGGTGTGGGAGACCAGTTCCAGATAACCGATAAAGCCAAGCCCCCCGACACAGGCCACCACGCCATAGAAGAAGAACAGGGTATCCCACTCGGAACGCGCCACCGATTCGAATACGTCGAAGGGCACGATATCACCCAACTCGCCGCGCTCGAAGCCCTTGTGCTCCAAGTGCCGGTGGTCGCGCTCGAGGGTACGACTCAGGTAGTAGCCGAAGATCTGCAGATAACCCATACCCGTCAGCATCCCCACCACCGGCGGCAGATGCAGGAAATTGTGGAATACCACGGCGGTGGCGATGGTGGCCAAGAACAAAAGAATGATCCGGCGGGCACCCCGGTGCAGGGTGACCGCCTCCTCCACCACCACGGGCTGCTCCCGGGGCACCGCGAAGTGCATCAGCGTGGCGGGGATGAGGAAATTCACCACCGAGGGAATGAACAGGGCGAAGAAGCCCCAGAACTCCACTATGCCCTTCTGCCATACCATCAGGGTGGTGATGTCCCCGAAGGGGCTGAAGGCCCCGCCGGCGTTGGCGGCCACCACGATGTTGATGCACGCCAGGGTGACGAAGCGGGCATTGTCCCCGCCCACCGACAGCACCACCGTGGCCATGAGCAGCGCGGTGGTGAGGTTATCGGCTACGGGCGATATGAAGAAAGCCAGCAGGCCGGTGATCCAGAACAACTGCCGGAACCCGAAACCGGAACGCACCAGCCACGAGCGCAGGGCATCGAAGACCCGGCGTTCCTCCATGGCGTTGATATAGGTCATGGCCACCAGCAGGAACAGGCCCAGCTCCGCGAACTCCAGGATGTAGTGCCGCAGGGCCTGCTGGGCGGTCTCGGTGTCGCCATGACCGGTATAGACCAGGCCGATGAAGGCCCAGATGAGGCCGGCGGCGATGATCATGGGCTTGGACTTGCGCAGGTGGGTGAACTCCTCCGCCATGACCAGCCCGTAGGCGATGACGAACAGGGCGATGGCCGTGAAGCCCACCCAGTGACCGGTGAGATCCATGCGCTCGGGCATGGCCATCACTACTCCGGGTACCCCTGCCAGGGCGATGAGAACGACGGCGCGGACCAAGTGAGCGAAGCGCATCAGTAGACGAGGTTCAGCATGGGCAGCATGACCACCAGAAACAGGATGGTCATGACGCCGCCGGCCCGTATGTAGTCGGGCACGCCGTACCCCCCGGGGGCCATGATGAGGGCATTCACCTGGTGGGTCGGGATGAGGAAGGAGTTGGAGGTGGCCAGGGCCACCGTGAGGGCGTAGAGGGCCGGGTCTTCCCCTGCGCCGATGGCGATGTTCACCGCCAGGGGCACCAGCAGCACCGTGGCCCCCACGTTGGACATCACCAGGGTGAAGAAGGTGGCCAGTACGGCGATGGCCGCCTGGATGACCCAGGAGGGCATGTCCCCCACCACCAGGAGGGTCTGATCGGCGATCCACTTCGCCGTGCCCGTGGTCTCCACCGCGAGGCCCAGAGGGATCAGGGAGGCCAGCAGGAACACGGTCTTCCACGACACCGCGTCGTAGGCCTCCTCGATCTTGAGCACCCCCGACAGCACCATCCCCAAGGCCCCGGTGAGCAGGGCCACGGACAGCCGCACATCCGTGAACAGCACCAGGAACAAGGCCAGGGCGAAGAACAACCCGGCCCACTTCACCTTCTGGGGCCGCAGTTCCTCGTGGGGATATTCCGTGGTGATGATGACAAAATCCGAATTCTTCTCCAGACGCGCCAAGTCGTCCCAGGTGATATACCCCACCAGCACGTCGCCGGCCTGGAAAGGCGTCGCCCGTACCCCTCCACCCTCCCGGGTGATGGTCTCGCCACCGCGGTTGATGGCCAGCACCGAGAGACCGAAGGCCTTGCGCAT
The DNA here is from genome assembly GCA_034522055.1 of Gammaproteobacteria bacterium. NCBI lineage: Bacteria > Pseudomonadati > Pseudomonadota > Gammaproteobacteria > Gammaproteobacteria bacterium. The sequence goes on along the minus strand of JAXHLS010000002.1, from coordinate 3,230,309 downwards.
GGCCATGTCCCGGGCGGTCTTGCCGATGAGCTTGGAACCTGGCGGAATCACCAGTTCGGCGATGCCGGCCTTGGATGACACCAGGGCGTTGGCGAAGGTCTCCAGCCCCCTGCGCACGTCCACCTGGGCCGCCAGGGCGAAGGGGCCGAAGACGGAAGGAGCGGCCAGCAAACCGAGGATGGTGCCGGCCTCGATGCCGGTGTCGCGGTCCACCGAGTTGGCCCCGAAGCGCGGCCCGTCTCCCTTGTCCACTGCCACCACCCTCACCGCGTGGTAGCCCTCGATATCGTCGAGGTTCTTGCCCACCAGGGGGCTCTCGGCGGGCACCACCACCTCGTAGAGATCGTAGTTAACGCCGTAGAGGCTCTCGAAGTAATCCTTGGCCTTCTTGGCGCTGCCGCCCCCCTCTTCCGTTGCCCTCACCGGCAGCACCCAGCGTCCGGCGATGACAAAATAGATGATGCCCGTGGCCACCAGGGCGAGGCCGATGGGGGTCACGGAGAACAGGGACCAGGTCTCCATCTGCTGCTCCGCCGGCAGTGCCTTGTTGGAGGTGAGCATGAGGTCATTGAGCAAAATCAACGGACTCGAACCCACCATGGTCACGGTGCCGCCGAGGATAGCGCAGAAGCCCATGGGCATGAGCAGGCGGGACATGGGGATCTCGGTGCGGGCGGAGATACGGCCCACCACCGGCAGGAACAGGGCGGCGGCCCCCACGTTCTGCATGAAAGAGGATATAACGCCGACGGTGCCGGAGATGATGGGGATAATGCGGGTCTCGGTGGTGCCGCCGACACGCAGGATGAAGCCCGCCACCCGGGTCATGACGCCCGTCTTGTCCAGGCCGGCGCCGATGATCATGACTGCGATGATGGACATCACGGCGTTGGAAGCGAAACCGTCAAACAGGCTGCGGGGGTCCACCAGGCCCTGGTCGATGCCCATGAGAGGCGCGAGCAGGTCCGTCAGCCCCAGCAAAACCATGATACTGATGGCCGCCACGTCCACCCCCACCACCTCGAAGGCGAACAGGTAGATGGTGAGCAGCAGGATGCCGGTGACCCACGCGATCTCCGTGTTGGGCACCACCATGCCGAGGCCGAGGGCGACGACGAAGAAGACGACACCGGCCACCCATTGGTTGCGGGTCAGGCCGCCACTGCTTGCGGATACCTTTTCTTCATCTGCCAAGGCTGTCACGGTGATTTCTCCAGATTTTGTATTTCGGAAACCGGATGATGGGCAGGCGCCGGCCACGGCCACGCCGTGACGGAACGACATGGCCCGGCGCCGCGAACGGAAACCGGCGTCCCCGCACCAGGGCTCCATTAGCCCAGGCTATGCCTGGCAAGATATTCTTTATTGGAAACTGAGCGCTCGCCGAAATTCTGGAGCGCGGATCGCGTCAGGGGCGCCAATTCATCCCAGAGATGGGTAATTCTCCCCATGAATGAGCTACATTACAAATGAATTGTTACTTACAAATATTCTTATATGGAATATGACGTTCTTCCGGACCTGAATGGCCTGGCGGCCCTGCGGGCCGTGGTGGAACTGGGTGGGGTGAACGAGGCCGCCACCGCCCTACACGTGGGACAACCCGCCGTCACCAAGCGCCTGCGGGCCCTGGAGAACTGCTATGGCGAGGCCCTGATGGAACGCAAGGGCCGGCGCCTGCAGCTCACCGCTGCCGGCGAGAAGGTCTACAACTACGCGCGTCTGGCCCTCGACCATCACGGCTCCCTGCAGGACGATCTGGCCTCCCTGCGGGCCGGTCGCAGCACCCTGCGTCTCGAGGTGACGTCCGCCATCGGCGAGCACCTGCTGCCGGACCTGCTGATGCGTTTCGCGCGCGCCCATCCCGACTACCGCATCGTCAGCCAGATGAACTACAGCCGCTGGATCCAGACTCGTCTCGCCACCGGCCTGGCAGATCTGGCGCTACTGGAGATGGCCCCGGACCACCCCGACATCCTGGTGCAGAAGTGGCTGGAGGACGAGCTGCTGATGGTGTGCGGCCCCAATCATCCCTTGTGGGGCAGCGATCCCCTGCCCGTGGCGCGCATCCCCGACCTGGACTACGTGCTGCGGGAGGCCCGCTCCTCCACCCGCACCGCGCTTGAACAGGCCCTGGCCGCCATCGACATCCCCCACATCCCCGTGGCCATGGAGGTGGGCTCCACCGACACCATCATCGAGATGCTCCAGCGCGGCCCCTACGTCAGCTTCCTGCCCCGCTTCGCCCTGGAGGACGCCCTGCGCTCGGGGGAGCTGTTCCACATCAAGGTGCAGGGACTGCGCATCATGCGCACCCTGTGGGCGGCGCGCACCCGGTCCACCCTGAACAACCCCGTGGCCAACGCCTTCATCCAGCTGCTCCAGGGCCTGCCCGCCGGCGGCGAAGCCAGATAGGCGGCGCCGCCCACGTCAGAGCGCCCTCGTTGCCGTTAAGCTGGCCCGGCATTCGCCGCCTCGCCGCCGTGCCTGAAGCCCAGGGCGGCAAGCAGGGCGCGTCCCTCCTCGCTGTGGAGCAGGGCCAGGAAACGCCCCACCGCCGGGCGCTCCAGCCGACTCTCGGGGATGACGAAGTCGTAGTGTTCCTCCTTTAAGGGGAGAAAATCGAGGCCATACTCCCGGGCCACGGTATCGATGGCCACCCCCCAATCAGCACGGCCCTGGGCGACGGCGCTGGCCACGGCGTTGTGGGAGTTGGTCTGGACCCCGTAGCCCGCCGGCTGGCGATCACCCAGCAGCCGGTCGATGAGCACCCGGGTACCACTGCCGGCATTGCGGTTGACCATGATGCACCGGGGGTCGGCCAGGGCCGCCGCCACCCCCTCCTCCGGCGTGGCGGCAGCGGCGAAGCGGGCGTCGCCGGCACGGAACACCACCCCCTGGAGGCGGCGATAGCCCTTCACCAGTTCCATGCCCGGTTCCAGGAAGGGCCGGTTGTATTCCTGGGTGTCGGGATCCATGAGATGGACCCCGGCGATGTCGCACTCGCCGCGCCGGGCCGCGGCCAGCCCCCCCATACTGCCCACATGGAGGGACTTGATGACCAGGCCCTCCCCCTGCAAGCGCCCCAGCAACCGGTCGAGTCCCACGCAATGGCTGCCGATGGTCACCAGATCCGCGGGCTCCAGCCGCTCCGAAATGAGCTGCACCTCCACGGGCGTGTCGGCGGCCAGCTGCTCCGTCTGGGCGGGAATGACCATGAAACCGTCGGCCTTGCTGAAGGTGGTGACGGCCCCCGAGTTCTTGCCCGTGGGATAGGCGGCATAGCCCCCGGCGGTGCGCAGCAGGTTGACCATCAGGTATTCGGTGCGGCCGCTCTCCGAGCGCGTGCGCACCGCGAGACGGGCTTCGACGCCGGCGCGCCGGCGCTCCCGGCTGCCGGCCATCTGCAGCAGCACCGGCGCCACGAACTCATGGAAGGTGAAGATGGCCGAGGTGGGAAAGCCCGGCAGGATCACCAGGGGCTTGCCGTCGGCCACCGCCAGGCACAGGGGCTTGCCCGGCTTGATGGCGACGCCATGGACCACGATCCCCGGCGCCCCGAGGCCACTGATGACGTGGTAGGAGAGGTCACCGGCACCCTTGGAGGTGCCCCCCGACAGGATCACCATGTCGCACGCCAACCCCCGTCGCACCATCGCCTCCATGGCCACCGGGTCGTCGGCCACGGCGCCGAGGCGTACCGCCTCGCAACCCAGTTCCTCCACCGCGGCGGCGACGATAGCTTCGTTGGAGTCGTAGACGCGGCCCCGCCCCAGGGGCTCGCCGGGGGCCACCACCTCGTCGCCGGTGGAGATCACCGCCACCCGCGGGCGGCGATACACCACCGCCTCGGGCTGCCCCACCGCCGCCAGCAGGCCCACCTCCCGGGAGGTCAGCACCTGGCCGGCATGCAGTACCGTCTCGCCCCGCCCCACATCGGTACCGGCGAAGGTGACGAAAGCGCCGGTGGCGGTCGGCCGGCGTATCAGCAACAGTTCCCCGTCGTCCGCGAGCTCCGTGTCTTCCACCATCACCACCGCGTCCGCCCCGCGGGGGATGACGGCGCCGGTGGCCAGCACCGTCGCGGTGCCCGGCTCCACCGTACACACCGCCTCGACGCCCGGCGTGAGTACCTCCGGATTGAGTCGCAGGCGGCAGGGGGCCTCCTCGCCGGCCCCGGCGGTATCGGCGGCGCGCACCGCAAAGCCATCCACGTTGGCGCGATCGAAGTTGGGCACGTCCACCCCCGCCACCACGTCCGCGGCGAGGATGCGGTGCAGGGCCGCCGCCAGGGGCACCGTCTCCGGGCCCAGCGGCGCCGGCCGCAGCGCCGCGGCGAAGCGCCGGCGCGCCTCGTCGGCGTCCACCACCTCCAGAAACTGCTGCTGGGTGGCGGCGCGACGGCGCCGCTGCAGAGCCTCGGCCGCCTGGCGGGCCGTGGCAGCGGGATCACTGGAAGACATGCACCTCCACCTCCGTACCCTCCGGGTAACCTTCGCTGTGCATGGGAATGATCACGAAGCCATCGGCCGCCACCGCCGAGGCCAGCAGGCGCCCCTCACTCACGGCCAGGGGCACCGCGCGGTCGCCTTCGAGGCGTACCCGGCAGAACTCCAGCCGCCCCAGCCGCGAGGCCACCTTGGATTGGAGGGTGGCGTGTCGAACGACGTAGGGCCAATCCCCGCCGTCCCCGGCGAGGCGCCGCACGGCACGCCCCGCCAACAGCTCGTAGGCGCACAGGCAGGCCAGAGGCGCGCCGGGCAGCAGGATCACGGGCCGTCCCCCGAGGCGGCCGAGACCCACCGTCTCCCCGGGATTGATGGCGACGCCATGGACCTCCAGGACATCGCCGCGGGCCAGGGCGGCGGCGGCAAAATCACCCTCGCCGTCCCCGCTGCCGCCGTAGACGAGCAGCAGGTCCCCACCCGGCGCCGCCAGACGGGCCTCAAGGGCCGCCGCATCGGTGGCCAGATGGCGTCCCTCCACCGCCCCCCCATCGCGTCGCACCAGGCTCTCGAGCATGAGACCGGCCGTATCTCCCGCCGCCAGCGGCCCCCCGGGGGCCGCCACCAGGCGGACCCGCGGCCGGCGCACGACCATGACGGTCTCCACACCGAGGGCCGCCAGCTGGGCCAGATCATGGGCCCGCAGGCGGTGGCCCGAAGCCAGCACGGTGGCACCCGCGGCGGCCTCAGCCCCCGCCGCCAGCACGTGCTCCCCCGCCGCCACTGCGCCATATATCTCCAGCACCGACCCGAGGACTTCGGCCTCCTCCCGCGGCAGCACACCATCGGCGCCCTCCGGCAGGGGGGCACCACTAGCCACCGCCACGGCCTCATCCACGGCCAACCCGCCGTCCCCGCTCCCCTTGCGCAATCGCAAGCGCAAGGGGCTGTAGCTGCTGGCCCCGATGGTGGCCCGGATATGGACGGCATAGCCGTTGCGGCCCGCCAGGGCAGTGGCCGGCAGGGCGGCAGCGGCTTGCACCGGCCGGGCCAGCACCCGGGCGTAGGCGGCGCCCAGGGTCACGGCCTCCCCGGGCAGGGCCGCGATATTGCTATCCAGCCACTCCAGAGCGTGCTCCGGCGGCACCGGTGCCGCACGACTTGGGCCCTGAACGGAAAAGCCTGAAACGTCGGGAGCCATGGGCTGCCAGGGTATCGCTAGCGTTCGCCGTCCGCCTTCGGCTCCCCGGTAGTCTCCTGATAGCGCTCTTTCGCGTAATCCATGGCCTGTTTGCCCTTTTCCTTCGTGGCGTCATAGGCCTCGGCACCCTTTTCCTTCGCCTTCTCGTAGAGCTCACCCGAGCCTTCCTTGATGTCCTGCCAGGCGGCTCCACCCTTCTCAGAGAGTTCCTTCGCCGTCTCCTTGCCCGACTCCACCGCCGCGGCTCCCAACTCCCTGCTCTGCTCTGTCCACTCGCGGCCCTCCCGGGACAGCCGCGACTCCTGCCCGGATGCGGGAGCATCGTTAGTGGCCGACTGCCGGTCCGGCGCGGGTGCGGTCTCCGGGGCGGTGGGCGCCCCTTCCTGTGCCGACGAAGGCGCCTCGTCGCCGCCGCAACCCACCAGGCCGGCGGAAATAAAGAACAGGAGGGCAGTGCCCCGGGTGGCGTTACGGGTCATCATGGTGGCATCTCTTCGGCTTGCACTGGGGAAGGCCATTCTACAAGGAGTTTGGTCGCCGTCCATGGCAGGCGAAAGACGTGGAGAAAAGAATTTCCTCTCGCCGCGGCGGTGGTCCTGAAGGGGATGGCAGTCCCGGGGCGGCGCTTGCTTGCGCCGATGGTTGCCGGCGGGCATCCTGCGCCAATCCAATCGCAGAGAGCACCCGTGAACGCGCCGCCAGCCCGCAACCCATCCCTCACCATCCGCATCCTGGTGGCCCTGGTGGCCGGCGCCGTGGCAGGCATGGTGCTGAACCCGTTCCAGGACCAGACCCTGGTCCAGACCTACCTGGTGGACGGCATCCTCTACGTGGTCGGCGCCATCTTCGTGGCGGCCCTGAAGATGATCGTCGTGCCCCTGGTGTTCGTCTCCCTGGTGGGGGGCGTGACCTCCCTGGGCAGCCTGAACGCCCTCGGGCGCATGGGCATCAAGGCCCTGCTGCTATACCTGTTCACCACCGCGGTGGCGGTGACCATCGCCCTCACCCTCGCCACCGCCGTAGGCCCCGGGGAGGGGCTCGACGTGGAGGCGGCGGAGGTGGAGTTCACCGGGCAGGAGGCGCCGCCTCTCACGGAGGTATTCATCGACATGGTGCCCGACAACCCGGTCCAGGCCCTGGCCGAGGGCAACATGCTCCAGATCATCGTGTTCGCCATCCTGTTCGGAGTGGCCATCATCATGACCGGGGAGCGGGGGCGCCACGTGCTCAACCTGTTCGCCGACCTGGACGCAGTCATCATGCGCATGGTGGAGATCATCATGCGCCTCGCCCCCTACGGCGTCTTCGCCCTCATCGCCCGCACCTTCGCCCAGCAGGGGATGGACCTCATCCTGCCCCTGCTGGCCTATTTCCTCACCCTCACCGCGGCGCTGGCCATCCACGCCTTCGGCACCTATTCCCTGGTGCTCAAGACCCTCACCGGCCTGAGCCTGGCCCGCTTCTTCTCCAAGATGCGCGACCCCGCAGCATTCGCCTTCTCCACCGCCAGCTCCGGGGCCACCATCCCGGTGACCCTGCGCACGGTGGAGGCCAAGATGGGGGTCGACAACTCGGTGGCCTCCTTCACCGTGCCCCTGGGGGCCACCATCAACATGGACGGCACCGCCATAATGCAGGGGGTGGCCACGGTGTTCATCGCCCACGTCTACGGGGTGGACCTGGGGATGACCGACTACCTGATGGTGGTGCTCACCGCGACCCTGGCCTCCATCGGCACCGCGGCGGTCCCCGGTGTCGGGCTCGTCATGCTCACCATGGTGCTCAACCAGGTGGGCCTGCCGGTGGAGGGGATCGCGCTTATCATCGGCGTGGACCGCCTGCTGGACATGATGCGCACGGCCTGCAACGTCACCGGAGACTGCGCCGTGAGCTGCGTCATCGCCGCGAGCGAAAAGGCCCTGGACCGCGCGGTGTTCGACGACCCGGACGCGGGCTCGGTGCTGGGGGCGGACGGCCATGGCGAGGCCCCGTCGCAGACGCAGTAAGGGGCGTTACGCGCGGCGTGACGTCGTGGCTCTGGGGGCTTCGATCTCGAAAGTGCAGGCCGAGCTGGCACAGTGGCTGAGAGGGTCGGAGGGGACCAAAGCTCACCGGTCGGCGCCCCGGATGTGTGAGAGGAGCCCGAGGGAGGAGGAGAATTCCAACGCAGCAAGGCCGGCCCAAAAACGGCAAAGGGGTTAGGCCTTGCGTCCTAACCCCTTGTCTAGATTGGTGGGCCGTCAAGGATTCGAACCTTGGACCTACTGATTAAGAGTTACTGTTTTGCGCGTCTCACTACAGAACACCCCCTAACAGAGATCTGCGCTTAACTTACTGTTTATCAATATGTTACGCCTCTCAAGAGTCTCCTTCCCTAACGCTTCCAAACACCCCGGAACAAGGGTATTCTGGTAGACAATTGGTAGATACTTTTTCCGACCAAGACCCACTGAGAGAAAATCAGTATGTCCAGGAAGCGCATCAACGACCAGGTGATCACCAACGCAAAGCCACCCCCCGGCAAGCCCAAAGTTGACATCTTCGACGACTTGGTAACGGGCCTCTGCTTGCGAGTGGGCACCCGGACCAAGACGTGGTATGCCGTCTACGATCTTGGCCGCAAGACGGTATGGCAGAAGCTCGGGAAGGCCCGCACGTCGAAGGCGGACCCGGCCACCGGTAGCGCCGCACCTGAAGCCCGAAAGGCCGCACGAGCTGCCATCGAGCTTGCCACTAGGGGCGAGGACCCGCGGCAGCAGCCCACCGAGGTGCTACCCGACGCGGCGCGAGAGAGCTTCAACGCCGTCGCCGACGACTATCTTGAACTCCACGCCAAGGTGAAGCTAAAGCAGAAGACAGCCGATGCCTACGAGCGTGAGCTGAAGCGGGTGAAGAAGAAGATCGGGCACAAGCCCATCACGCAGGTGTCCCGCCGCAACATCCTGGACATCACCGAGGGCTACCTAAAAGATGGGCACCCCGCACAGGCAACGCAGACTCACCGTCTCCTGGCCGCCCTGTTCAACTGGTGCGTCGCCCGGGGCATCCTTGCGACTTCCCCCTTGGCCGGACTCAAGATCCCCGCCAAGGTTAAGCCGCGGGACCGGGTGTTGACCAGCGAGGAGCTCCGGGTGGTCTGGCAGGCTACCGGGGCGCTAGGTTATCCCTTTGGCCCGTTCGTGCGCCTCCTTTTAGTGACGGCGCAGCGGGAGACCGAATTGGCCCATATGCGATGGAACGATATCGCAGGCGACGTCTGGACCATCCCGGATACCAAGCGCGGCACACCGCACCGCGTGACCCTCCCGAAGACGGCGCGGGAGATCCTGAAGAGACTCCCCCGCTTTGACGGCCCATACGTGTTCAGCGGGACCGGTGGGAAGAAGCCCGTCTCAGGATTCTCGAAGTCGAAGCGGTACCTCGATGCCGAGATCGAGCGACTCCACCAGGAGGACCCCGACAGATGGCCCGTTGTCGCGCCCTGGCGATACCACGATTTAAGAAGGACCGCGGCGTCCGGCATGGCCCGACTTGGTGTCCTACCCGCCGTAATCGAAGCTGTGCTGAACCACCGCAGCGGCGTCGTGAGCGGCATTGCCCGCGTCTACAATGTCCATTCCTATCAGACGGAGGGCACCGAGGCCCTTCGTCAATGGGGCGTACACATTGAGAAGATTACCGGTCGGGCCGAGCCCGAGGTGAAGTGGACCTCAGGCGATGAAGATCGAGAAGCAATAGACCGCGGCCAGGGTGAACCGAACCCTGATGTTGACCGGGCGGTGGTGCAATGAAGTGGCCGCAATGCAGTGATCGGAGTTCGATTTCGATCACCGGATCTGGGAACTCTCGCGGAACCGAACGAAGAACAAACAGCCGCACATCTTACCGCTGCCGTCGGCTGTGCTGTCGATGCTTCGTCGACAGCTGAAATACTCACTTTGGCGTCGCCGATTGGCGGCTGCATGACCTGCATCGCATCGTCGTCACCGGCATGAACGACGACCTCGGTATCTGGCCCCACGTCGTCGAAGCCATCGTCAACCATGTCACCGGCGCCGCCAAACGGGGGGGCGCCGGTGTCTACAACCGGGCCGAGTACCGCAAGGAGCGGCGACGCGCGCTCGAGCGTTGGGGCCGCCACCTGCTCAAGCAGGTCGCCGAGGCTCGCCGAGCCCCCTGATTACCCGCCCTGCGGAAAACCGCGCACCCGGTTGACGGGGTTTTCTGCCGACACCCTACAGCCACGGACCTAGCATCGTACCCGTCCATATCAAGTTCTGACGGGAGACATACCATGCACCGACTACTTACCGACCGACAGCTGCGCGAGAAACTCGGCGGATGCTCCAGCATGACCCTCTGGCGCATGCGCCGGGACGGGAAACTGCCGAAGCCGAAGAAGCTCGGGCAGAAGAATGTAACGCCAGAAGACGAGGCAGATGCAGCCATTGCATCACTGCTTGGCTTGGGCGCCGACGAACGCACGTGACACCAGGAACGCATCGGGGGGTTCGAACCCCCGGTGTTTTGCTGTATTTCAACAGGTTACTAAGGCATCGTGTCCAGATCGTGTCTAGTTGGAATGCCTCTCTCTCCCGATTCGCGCCGATCTCAAGTCGTTCTCTAACTTGTTCTGTTCAGATTGCGCACCAACTCGCGGCAGGACGCGGTTGCCCGGCGGTGTCCCGCCCCATATACTGCAAACCGTACTACGGGTGTACATACAATGAAGACGATCACTGTCCGGGCCGACCGGGAGTTCGATGCGCTGCTCACGCGGCTCGCGCGGCGCACAAAGACCACGCGCAGCGGCGTGATCCGCGACGCGGTACGCCGTTACCAGCGCGAGCTGGAGCGCGAGGCGCTGCGACGGCAGTTGCGCGATGCTTCCGTGAAGACACGCGCCCAGGCCGAGCAGGCCGCCGACGATTTCGACGCCGCCAGCGCTGACGGGCTGTAACGGGCATGCCCGTCAAGCGCGGTGCGATCTATCTGGCCAATTTCAATCCTTCGAAGGGCACCGAGCCAGGCAAGATCCGCCCCTGCCTTGTCATGCAGAGCGATCTGCTGAACGAAGCCGGACATCCCAGCACGACGGTACTGCCCCTGACGACGCAGTTACTCGACGACGCCGCGCCGCTGCGTTACCGCCTGAAAGCGCGTGATGCCCTCGATGCCGATTCGGACATCATGCTGGATCAGACGAGAACCATCGACAACCGTCGTTTCATGGACCCGATACTGAGCGTCCTGACCGAGCGGGAACTGGCCGAGGTGGAAACCTACTGGTGTATTGTGATGGGGCTCGACTGAGCCAGCCGCAAAGCCTCAAGCGGGTGATTGGCGCGCCGGGGCACCAGCCACGATCCGCCTGCCTGTATTCGCTGGTAAATCTCCTCCCGATACACCTGGACGTCCCGGGGTGCCTCCACCCCAATACGCACCTGATTCGTCTTCACCCCGAGCACGATCACGGTGATGTTGTCGTTGATGCGCGGGGCTCCCCCTACGCGGGGGGTATAAGCATGGTTGCCTCCTTGGCTGGTGGGTTGCTCTGGTTATGGCGGCCGCTACTTCCGGCGCCATTCCCATGGCGGGACGGGCCTGGAGCCCTCCCACAGCCCTCGGGCGGCCTCCGTCTCGAGGAGCGGCCCTCGATACGGCGGTTTGGCGTATTTCCGGTAGACCCAGGTGGGAACCTCCTCAACAAGCTCCCGGTTGATCCACTCGTCGCCCGCGTAGATGTCGGCAACGGTATGGCCATAACGGTCCTTGGTAATGGCGTTCGCTCTGCGGCATCGTTACGCTCCCTTTCGTGACTCATCACAGGCTGCTCCGCCCGCTTCTGTACCGCAATAGCCGAAGCACAGCCTCCTACTTCCACATCCTCGTGTCGAAGCCGAAGGGCTCGGGGTCGCCCGTCCGAATGTGCCGGAAATCGGGGTGCCGTGGGTTCAGCAGCACGTTCCATTCCGCCGGCACGATGACGGACGGCACCCGCAGCACCGCCGATTCTCCCTTTTCGGCCCAGGCCGTGCCCAGGGCCTGGCAGGCCGCCGGGGGTGGCTCGCTACGCCAGTCCCGGGGCAACGCCTTGGGGTCCAGATCCTCGGTGGTCACTTCATCCGGGATGTCCACGGCCATGGCCACGAACCGCAGGCGTGCATCATCGGCGGTGAGGTGGACGAAGACCTCGAGCGCCGCCAGGGACAGGGTGCCGCCCAGGTAGACCATGGGCGTGTTGCGGGCATTCCAGCGGCCGCCATAGCGCCGGGCCCCTTCACCGTCGAAGGCAGTGGCCCCATGGGCTGCCTTCACCAGACGCCAGGCGCGGACGGTCATGCACAGTATCCGCCGGGCGCAGGGGGCTGGGGCCTAGCTGAAGACGCCATACTCGATGCGTCCCAGCAGATCTTCCACCTCCCTCGCCCCCGCTTCGCTACTGAGGAGTTCGAGGGGGGCCCGGTTGCCCAACCCCCGCTGGGGCTCCCGCAGCCAGCGGTGGGCCCGCTCGTGATCCTCCAAGACCTCCTCGGCGAAGGCCGCCACCCGGGCCAGGCGGTAGAGGCGATCGCTCTGGGCCGGCTTGAGGCGGGCCGCGGCGTCCCTGGCCTGGCGTTGCAGGGTCTTGGCGCTGACACCCAGTCCCGCGGCCAACTCCTCCTCGGTGAGGCCGAGGCGGCGGCGCACCGCCAGCGCGGCGCTGCGGGGCAGGCCCTGGATGATGCGCTCGGCCAACTCTATCTGGTTGCGGACGGCGCCGCCGAGGTTCCTCGGCCCGCCCATCACTTCGATGGTGTGCTGTTCAAGCATGTCGAATCCTTGTTGGACAGATGTCTATATAATAAAAGACAAGTGTCCGAAAGACTACAGCATCGCCGGCCCCTCGGCGAGCTGGGCCGCCACGAGGCGGCGGGCCTCCGCCAGCCAGGCCGCCAACTCGGCCTCGTCGTGGAGCACCCGCTTGGGTAGCTGCACCGGAGTGACCCTGCGCTCCACTAAACTGGCGGTGGCCATGCGTACCTAGTCGAAGCGCGGCTGCAGAGCACCGATGGGATCGGCCCAACTGTTCAGCGGCGTCCGCTCCAGGGCCTCCGGCAGGACATCAGGCGTGATGAACAGCGCCTAGGACGGTGGATATACCTTGCGGCCCATGGCATAGACGCCGTAGGGGGATCACCTTGCCCGGCACGTCCCCACGAAATCGTGGACCAGCGCCGTCCCGGGCTCGCCGCTCGGCTGCCACACCCGCCCGGCATCGCGGAAATCGCCAACCAGCTCCTTCTTCCACCAAGATGACCGGCGGGCCGGCGCCCAGAAAGCGCTCGGCGGTGGCGTTGACGTGTTCGATCTGACTAATCTGTGCCTGATGTCGGTGTCAGCCACCCTCCGCTCAGCCACTGCCGGCTCTCGGGGTGAAGGTCTTTATTGCTCAGCCGGCCCAATCGCAGCTCAGCTGCGTTACGAGCGGCCTTCAGCCAGGTCTTGGCCGTCTCCCCCTCGGGTAGCATGGTACCGCCGGAGGCAGGGGACAACAGCCAGCGGCTGAAGGCGTCAGCGTTCTCTTCCACCGTTCCATCATCCAGGACCCGGGCCGCGAAGAACTCCTGGCGCATGCGCCTGCCCTGCTCGTTCTGCCAGCGCAGGATGGCAGTGAGCACGGCACTACCTTCCATCCCCTCCAGGGCCGCCACCTGCCCGCCGAAGTCGTAGCTGCGAGCGCGTTGGAGCAGTAGGCGCATCAACGGCGAGGACATGTCGAGCGCCTCCACATCGCGGCGATTGGTAGCCCACACCCTGTCCGGAGTCACCCGCCAACGGGGGCGCGTTCCCGGCAGATCATTCAGCAAAGACTCGGGAAGCCTCACCTCCCACAGCAGTTCGCCATGGGACTTGCGGACCTCTGCTCCGAGCTGCGTCAGCATGCCCGCGGCGAAGGTCTCCACGTGGGCACTTGTGATCCGCAGCTCGTAGCGAAGCTCATCGGGGTCGAAACCCCGCACGTGCTGGAACAGCTCGCGCTGCTTCTCTACTGCCCCTCTGGCGCGCGCCAGCGCCTCCTCCAACCGGTCCAGGGTACGGGGCTCCGTAGCGTCCGCCGCCTCTTCCAGGATGCTCTCCACATCCAGTAGATCTGCCAGCTCCCCGAGGATGTCGTCCGCCAGCTTTTCGTTGAACTCCCTGCCCAGTACCGACATGTCCTGGACCACCTGGAGTATACGAGTGTACATGTGGTCCATGATCTTGCCATCCAGCGTCTGCGGTGAATGGATGTTGAACACGATGACGCGGTGCTGTTGACCGTAGCGATAGAGGCGCCCGATTCGCTGAACGAGGCGCATGGGGTTCCAGGGTAGGTCGTAATTCACCATCACGTGGCAGCGACGGTGAAGGTTTATACCTTCACCGCCTGCCTCAGTGGAGACCAGAAATTGGGCCGCGTCCTCGAAGCGGGAGATGGCCTCGCGGCGCTCGTCTGTTGAGAGACTGCCGTGCAACAGCTCCGCCGCGCCCGGCCCGAAATGTCTCTCCAGGGTGTTGGCGATATAGGCCTGGGTGGCCCTGTACTCCGTGAATACCACCACCTTCCTTTTACCGTCCTCGGCCAGGACGGTGGCGAGAAGCTCATCAATGAAGGCCTTTAGCTTGAGATCGTTGCGCAGCAAGGTCTCCGCAGCCTGTATGAGTTCCTCCAGCAGGGCAATTTCACCCTCGAAGAACTCTTTGTCCGAGGCCTCGAAAGTCTCCTCCCACTCCCCCAGGTAACGCTCATCGGGCTCTTCATCACTCGGCAGAGCCGTGTGGACGACCTGCTCCAGCCGCAGCCGCTCCATGCGCCGGCCCAGTGCTTGATGGATCGCGGCCGCGCTGGAGGCGGCTAGCTTGCGGTAGATGGTCATGACGAAGCCGATGGCGTTGCCCTTGCGACCCAAGCGCTCGCTTGCCGCGTAGCCGCGCCGGATGTAGTCACCGAGTTGGCGGTCGAACTCCTTCGCATCTTTCGCCACGGGTACCCGGACAGCGCTCGTGGTTTTGCCCTTGAAGATGAAGTTACCTTCCGAGTCCGTCACGTCCGCCTTGTGATTGCGGATAATCATTTCGCGCAAGATTTCCGGATTGAGCTGCAGTGCCGTAATCTCTCGCCGCCATTCCGGGCGCAACAACTCCAGAAGGGCCTGAAACTTGTCTTGCATCCCCTGATGGGGCGTAGCACTCAATAGCAGCAATGAGTCTGTCCGGTGCCGCAGCGCGCCCGCCAGCTTGTAGCGCTCCGCTGCCTCCAGCTTGCTGCCCCATTGTCGCCGCGACAAGCGGTGGGCCTCGTCGAATACGATGAGGTCCCACGGCTCCGCCTGCAGCAACGACTCCCGGTGGTCAACCATCTTCAAGCGGTCGATGGAGCCGATAACGCAATCATGGAGTTTCCAGTGTCCAGGATCGTGTATTTCGAAATCGCGACCATGGATCTGGAACTCGTCCATACCGAACTTTATGCGCAGCTCGTCCTGCCACTGGCGAGTCAGACCGGCAGGGGTCACCAGCAGGATGCGGCGGAACTGTCCGCGCTGCCTCAGGGCCGCCAGCAGCATGCCCACCTCGATGGTCTTGCCCAACCCCACGTCGTCAGCGATAAGCCAGTTCAGGTTGCCGGAGGCCAGGATGTGGTGGACCAAGTGGATCTGGTGAGGCAGCGGATCGATGTCGAGATGGGATAGTGAGCCCGTATTCTCGTTCCACATCTCCAGGGCGTGGGCCAGGTTCCGTAGCCGGAAGGCCTCGGCATCGCCTGTCTGGCCCGGCTGGGGGATCAAGAAGCGATGCTTGACCGCGTTGACCTGTCGCAGGTTCTCCCACGGCAGCCAGAGGCGCTCGCCGCGCCAGGGGAACTCAACCAGCACCTGTTCCCGCCCGCCGAGGATCCGCGTCTCGACCACGACACCCTCCCCGAGGGACCGCCGGACACGGGAGCGCGGAACGTCCTGGACATGCATGCGGAGCCGAAAGCCGCATCTCAACTTGTGGATGTCGATCCACTCGCGGCGACGATCATGGTTCCACTCCACCTGCACCGTCTGTGGTCCCGTCCCGTCACCCTGCGCCACGACTCTGCCGAGCTTTTCGGTGCTACGGTGCACCACCCATGCCCCAACTACCAATGACAAGGGCGGTGCGAGCGTCATTCGTCCCCTCCTATGTCGTCGGGGAAGCGCATGGCCGAGAGAGGGAGGGAGGAACTCAGAAGGTCGGGAATGAGGTTGTTCTCTGCAAGCCAACGGTACTCTCGGGTCGAGTAGCCAGTCTGGCCGCCGCCAGCCTCATTCCACGGGTCCCATTCCGGTTGCTCGAATGACCAGCCAGGCCAGTCCCGCAGGCTGCCACGGCTTCGCCCGACGTGGGACTGCAGGTACTTATAGAAGGAATCGGCCATACCCGTCTTCGCGTTCTCGCTATACCAACGGTCATACAGATCATCAAGGAAGGTGGCAACCTCGGCGGGCTCGATGTCGCCGCCGAAGGCACGAACCAGCGCCAGCGCAGTGGGCCAGTCGAGATTCCGGTAGATGGGCCATGCCGTACCCGTCATCTGGCCGAGCCACGAGTAGCGGTAGCCCAAGTCCGTGGCGAACGCGGGGCGGGAGCGCCAGATCTCCCGGCACTGTAAAGCACCCCACAGCTCCGCGGGCGTCATGCCGGCCGTGAGCTCCCGTTCCATGGCGACCCGCGCGGCGCTCCACCAGTGTAGGGTGAACACTTCGGTCAGGAGCTCGATGTCTTCCTCGTCCCAGTCAAACCGAAGCCCGACCTTGATGGCCACCTGGCGCGCACGCTCCGCCCGGCTCAGCCGTCCGCCGGTCCGCACCTCCGCGAGCACTTCTTCCCGTGTCGGTGCCTCCTCGGGATCGGCACCGGCGAGGGCAAAGTCGGCCCAGTCCTCGTCCACATCGACCGCACCACCCGCCAGTGAATCGGCTGTTTCCGTCAGATCCTCGTCTTCTTCGGAAAGCTCATCCATGGCCTCCGCCGCACCGCCGGCGTCGTCCGTCGCAGGCTCCCATGCAAGCAGGTCCTCCACAGCCGAGTGATCGATCGTTTCCTCGATAAGGTCCAACTGGTCGGTGTCATCGGAGCCGGGGCCCGCGGAAATGCCCGCGGTGAGGTCCAGCTCTCCCTGGAAGGGAACGACCGTGGAGGGCGGGCGTGACTTCCGTTCCTTGCCCATAATTGACGAGAAGCTCGGCGTCCTCGCGGGCAGTGGAAGCGGTGTCGCCGGCAGGTGCCGCGCAGGCTCTCCTGAAGAGTCCGTGCCCGGACTGGCAGCGGGAGGATCCTCCTCCAGCTCCGCGGCGCCGAAGAACCGTCGCCTGGCGCGGATCTGTTGGTCCTCCTGCTCGATGAGCCGAAGATAGGGGTCGTGTGGTTGCTCCGATTCCGGCGCAGTCACATGCGCCGGCGCAGTCCCGCCCTTCATTCCCTGCAGCGCTTCCTCCAAGTACCGGGCGGCGAGCTCCGGCAGGCCGGCCGCCAGGTAGGCGCGGCCGAGCCAGCGCAGCAGGCGCGGCTCGCCCGGGCTGGTAGCGAGCGCGCGGCCCAGAAGCTCCGCGGCCTCCAACGCCCGGCCCTTTTCCACCAGCTCATGAGCCGCAGTGCAAACCGCGGCGGTTTCCTGTCCTGCATCCACTCTTGTCATCTGTCCACAGCCTCCCGAGTGGGCCGGTCCATCCGTAGGTCGGACGGCGACGGTCCGGCCAATGGCCGGGCCTCAGCGCGTCTACTCCGTCTCAAATCCCTGGCTCTTGAACTTAAGGGTTCGGGCATTCTCGATGACTGTGCGCACCAGCTGCTCAGAGGCGCCGTCGGGGATGTGCGCCTCGATCTCCAGGGTCACCGTCACCTCGGTACCCACCACGCCCGACAGATGGGCGATGACCTCCTCCGCGATACGTCCGGCATCCCGGCCTGCGCGCTCTGGGGATAGATCCACGGTGCCGTGGAAGCGGGTAGGCCGCGCCGGTGCCTGGTGCTCATCGTCTTCCGATGTGTCTCCCCCGGCCTTCCCGGTGTCACCACCGTCCGGCCCTCCGGGGGACGGCTTCAGATCCGGCCTGGCGCCACCTTCCTCTTCGCGCAGCTGCCCCTGAGCGACCTCCGGCAGCACCAGCAGGCCGTTGGAGTCCTCGTCCACGGATACCAGCTGGCCGCCACGCAGCCCGCGATAGCGCTGTGCGGCTTCGTCATGGCTGTCGGCGTATGCGAAAGTGTCCTGGGGCCAGGTAAGGAGTTTCACACCGTCCTGAACCGCCTCGGCCAAAACGTGGGGCCCCTGCAACCGTGGCAGGTACAGGTAGCGCGCGAAATCCTCCACCAGTTGATGGACGGAGACATGGTCACCACGCCACAGGGGCACGCGGTCCAACTCCATGCGCAGGCGGGTACCCGCGAGTTGGGCGATCAGCAGCTCCTCGCTCTTCAGCTTCCTGCTCGCCCGCACGGCCAGGGCATCCCGACCGCTGAGGCGTATCGGCAGCCACTCTATCGCCGCCTGTGGCGTCTCCTGCACCGGTACCAGCAGCCACTGGTAGGTCTCGGGCAGGCGCGCCACCACGGCGCCGTCCACCGCCCCCTTCTGGGTCTCCGCCTGCTTTACCTGGTGTGGCGACAGGTCCAGGGTGTCCTTCTCGGCCAGGATCGAATCCCAGGCCACGTACCGTCGCAGGGCATCGTCCAGATCCTGATAGCGCGACTTGTCGGCCGCGAGGAAAACCAGCGTGTTGCGGTACAGGCGTGGTGTCGTTCCCCGGCTCTCAAGGATCCCCTTGGCGGCGGTCACGGCGGCGTTGCCGGCCTCCTTGCTGTAGGGCTGGTCGATGCCCAGCACCACCAGCCGGGCGTCGAGATCGTCGGGCACGTCGCTGCTGGTCGCCGGCAAGGGGTGGATACGCGGGAAGTCTCCACGGGTTGCCAGGTCCTTGCGCAGGCGCTGTTCCAGCTCGTGAATCACCTTGTCCGGGTCGCGCTTGAGCTGCTCGGCACGGTCCTCCGCCAGCTTGGTCACGGTGGGCTGGGTGGAATACCAGTAGCGCGGGCCGTCCTGGTACAGGTAGGTGGCCGCCCCGGCCAGGCGGCGCAGGGCATCGCCGAAGATTGCCGGCGACTCGCCGGGCATGACGCAGCCCAGCTTTACCCGGCGATCCTCCAGCCCTCGGTTGGCGACGCTGGGGGTGGGGGCCGAGCCCATGTAGATGGTCCGGGCCACCCGGCGGCAGGCGGCATACTTGCCCAGGTTCGAATGGTGGCCATCGATTTCCATGGGGAGGGAGCTGGGGCCATCCACGTCCTTCTCGATGATGGGCACCCAGTTGTCGGACAGATAGCGGGTCAGCTCGGACTGCACCCGCCGATCGTCGATGGGGATGTTCGCCGGCATGATGAGGGGGTTGCGGTCTCCCTTCTCCCACAGGCTGTGGATGACCGCGGCCATGAGGCGCAGCACGCCGCGGGTGCGCTGGAACTTCACCAGGGTCGACCACTCGGTGTAGAGCCGGTCGAATACCTCGGGATGGATGGGGTAGGCGGCACGGATCCGCTTCTCGTAGTCCGAGTCGCGGCATTCCGCGGGAAACTCCTGGTGCTGGGTGCGGTACAGATCCGCGAAGGCCCGCGCCACCACGTCACGGTCCTTGAAGTGGGCCGGATCGACCAGGGGCTCGAACAGGCGCCGCCGCACGATCTCGAAGCCCTCCTCGGCGCTCGCCGGGCGCCAGGAGGACTCCACCCGACCCACCACGTTGCGCAGGCGATCCAGGGCCTCCCGCCCGCGGGCCCCGCCCACCTCCACGTCGTCCGCCTGGGCGTGGGGCGACGAGCCCGCCACGTCCGAGGCCGGCAGGCTGATGACCAGCAGGCAGTTGCCCGCCAGTTTGGCCGACTCGGTGAGCACCTGGGCAAAGCTGAACTGGGTCTCGAACCCACCCGCCGGCAGATCGCTGTCATCGTGGAGCTGACGGGCGTAGGCCACCCACTCGTCCACCAGCACCAGGCACGGGCCGTACGCCTTGAAGAGTTCCCGGATCACGTCACCCGGGCTGGTGGCTCGCTCGTCGTCGTGGCGGACGCGCTCGTAGGCCTGCTGTCCTCCGAGCTGCCACGCCAGCTCCCCCCACAGGGTGTGGATGACCGTACCGTCCGGCTTGGTGGCCGGGTTTCCGGGCGAGATCTTGTTGCCCACGAGCACCACGGGCTTTACCGTGGGCAGGGTCTCCACGGCCGCCTCCTCCAGCACCGCCTCGATACCCACTAGGTCCTTGGCGGGCGTGCCCGAGAACAGGTGGTAAAGGGCGAGCATGGAATGGGTCTTGCCGCCGCCGAAGTTGGTCTGAAGCTGCACCACCGGGTCGCCGCCCTGCCCCGTGATACGCTGCACGGCCCCTACCAGCAGGCTCCTGAGGCTCTCTGTAAGGTACGTGCGGCGGAAGAACTCCACCGGGTCCCGGTACTCGTCCGTGCCCTCGCCCAAATGCACCTGCCACAGATCGGCGGCGAACTCCGCCTGCTGGTAGCGGCCGCTGGCCACGTCCCTGTGAGGGGCGATGACCTCCCGCCAGGGCTTCAGCGCACCTGCTGCCGCGCTCTCGATGGCCGAGCCGGATGACTTGCGCCGCTCACTGCGCACCTGTTCGTCGAAGATGAGCCGCCTGAGCTCCATCTTCATCTTCTTGACCTCCTCGGCCTCAGGCGCGGACACGGCGGCGAGCAGACGCTCGCTGGAGTCCAGCGCGCGGTCCGCATCGTCACCCGAGAAGGTCTCCTGGTGGGCCCAGCGGTTGCGGTAGCCCCGCAGCTCACCCACCAGGCTGCGCTCCGCCGGCCCCAGGATTTGCCGGAACACCTCGTTCCAGGACTCCCACATGGCCTTGAGAAGCAGCGCCGTGTCCCACTGGCTCACCGGCTTGTCCTTCGCCATGGGGTCTTCCATGAAGCCCCGCATGACCGCGACGCCGTGGCCCCTCTCCAGCGCGCTCTTGATCTCGCGCTCCACGAAGGGCCCGAGCCCCGTTCTCAGAAGGTCCAGCGCCTTGCCGACGCGTTCGTGGTTGGATATGGCCATGATTACTGATTGTCCTTTAGGGCGCGCTGCAATTTCGCCAGGAGTGGCGGCAGCGCGAGTTCTACGGTATCCCACAGAATGTCCAGGTCGACGTCGAAATAGGCGTGCACCAGGCGGTTACGCATGCCGGTGATCTGCGCCCAGGGGATGTCCGGCAGCTCGGTCCGCCCCGCCGCGCTCACTTGCGTCGCCGCCTCACCCACGATCTCGACGGCCCGGGTGAGGGCCATGACGAGCTGCCGATCATGGTCCAGATCCTCGCGCCTGCGACCCTGGACGAATTGCAGCGCCGCCTCGGCCGCCTCCGCCATGTGCCGGAGGCGGTATCGGTCATTCGGCGACATACTGCACCTCGGCCGTACGCACCACCTCGTCGCGGAAATGGCGGCTCAGATCCCGCGGCGTGCGCAAGTCCACCTTGCGCCCGCCCATGGCCTCGGAAAGCTCCATTTCCATCTGGGCCAAATCGAGGAAAGTCGGCCGGGCCGCGGGCTCGAACTCCACCAGCAGGTCGATGTCGCTGTCCGGCCGGGCGGCTCCCCTCAGTTGGGATCCGAATAGAGACAGGCGGCGAACGCGGTAGGCCCGGCAGAACTGAGTCAGTCTTTTGGCGTCCATATTCAGACTCGGGTGCATCGTTACCCTCCGTTACAGCAGTTCCGCCTGTGCCCCCGGGTCCTGCGCCTCGCCGCTCTCCCGCGCCAGGCGCAGGATCTCGGGCCAACTCTGGACCAGTGCATTGTAGGCCAGGGCCTCCGGGGCGCGCTTCTTGCGCTCGCACAGGGTGTAGAGGCGGTAGGCCAGCTCCCGGGCCACCTCGGCCTTGGCACCCAGCTTGGCTGCCAGCCCCGCTGCGGCACTCTCGCCGCCGGCCTCCAGCACACGGATGAGGTGATGGACCATCTCCCACACCGTCAGACGCGGATCGGTGGCCGGGTCCCAGTCCTCCGGCAACTCGACGGGCCGCAGCAACCGCACCTTGCCCGCCTTCGAGGCCAGGAAGCCCGCCTCCACCATGCCGGCGACGCTGGTGTTCTTGGCCCGCGCCAGCACGTCGGCGACACCGAACTCCCCTGCCGCGAACCCGCTCTGCTCGAACCACGCCAGGGCCCAGCGCGAGTCCGCATCGAAGTCGCCTTCCTGCTCCGCCAGGGCCTCGTCCAGCACCTGGTTGATGAGGGCCAGGGCCTCCCGCACCGACACCGGCTTGCCCGAGGCGTCGATGACCTTCTCGAAGTGGGTGTAGACCCCCATCCCCGGCCCGATAGCCGCTTGGGCCAGGTCCACAGGGGCGATGTTGCCACGCTGAAGATGTTTCAAGGCCGCGGGGAGTTCCATCTTGAGGGCGGTGAGGAATTCTCGCCGTGTTGCAGTGGGGGCATTCTCCAGGCGCGGGCGGCAGACGAGGATGATGCTGGAGGCCAGGGCGTTGGTGCCCGAGCCAATCATCCGATTGCCCAGTTCTGTGCGCATGGGCCACGTTCCACTAACCCCAAAACCAGCACGAATCACCGCATCGAGAAAGGTCTCCCAGCCGGTGGACGACGTCCCCGCGTCGCCCTTCCGTTCCGACTGCTTGAAGGCGTAGTAGATAGTGACGGGAAAGGCTGGGTGTGCCTGCTGGGCCAAGCGATGCATGGCCCGGGACATGCCGTCGAGGAAGAATGCCTCGGCCTTGTCCTTCGTGCCGTGGCGGTAGGGGGTAGCCACCAACTCCTCGGCCTTAGGCACGGCCAGGGTAGAGAACAGGCCAGGGAATACAGACTTCAGGGAACGGCGCAACCACACGTAGAAGAAGTCTGAGAGGTCGGCGTAGCCGATATTGTCGTAATAGGGTGGATCGGTAGAAACGATTTTGCCATCACTTACGTTCTGCGCTGCTGCGTCTGCAAGCGCAGCACAGCCTGCGCCGAAGACCGGCAAACGTTCCAGGACATCGGAGACCCTCGAAATCGCGCTCGCGAGGCTGGCCGCAATCTCGGAGAGAGGGTTGGCCTCTGCATAGTCCCATGCCATAGGGATTGCCTGCCGTGAAAAGACATTCCGAATTCCGGGCTTTCGTCCTTGCCCGTCGCGGAGGTCCCAGGAACAGATATTGGAACAACGATCAGCAAGTCGCGAAACGGTGAATGCCAGCATCGCGGCCAAGGCGTCAGCATAGGCCGTGGCGCCACTGCCACCGTCGGCTAAATAAGTTAGTTCGGAGGAGTGAGTAGTGAGCGGATCGGACTCATTGCTCACTTTTCTCCACTCCTCGCCCGCCTCCCCAGCATCACGCCGCACCCGCTCCCGAGCCTCCTGCACCAGGTCGGAGAAGGTGTCCAGTGCCACGAGTTGGCGAGGGGTGAAGAGATCGCCGTAGGTCTTCAGACCATAGTTCGGAGTCTTGAAGTCCCTGGGGTTATCAGGCAACACCATATCCGGTATCCATTCCGGCTTGGCTTCGCGTGCTAAAGACTCATGCTCCCGCGTGGGCGCCAGATAGACGCGTCCGCGATCACCCTCGGCCACGATTGCCATCAACCGCGCCCCCATATGCCCGGCTTTGCCCTCGGACCGAATGTAATCGTAGGAAATCGGCACATCCGACATCAGGCAACGAAAAGCATGGCGCTTACCAGCACCAGTCCCTCGCTTCGCCGTTTCGGCGTCCGCGGGCTTACCCACCTCGACGTTGAATCGGTAACCACTGCCCACCACGGGCTCCACATACGCCTCTTTACCCTTCTTGGTGGAAAGCATAAAGGTAGACGCGAGCGGCACGTCCACATCCCGAAAGGCGGGGTTCGGGCTCTTCACCGTGCGCGCCCACAACCAGGCGATGACGGTGAGCTTGCGGCCCACGTACTTCTTCAGGTCCGGCCGTTCCTTCGCCATCTTCGCTGTGACCTCGATGGGCGGGTACAAATGGCCGATGCGCTTTTCTGCCTCGTCCCGCATCCACCGGCCGTAGTAGCGCACATCCTCGGCGAGGCCCTGGGCCCCCTTCCATTCCCGTTGGAACATCGCTCCCTTACCCTTCCTGCTCCCCCTTGGGGGGGCGAGGGCTCCATCATCGGGATGGACGGGCGGCATCCCGGCGAACTTGGGAGGGATCTCGATCATGGCCTTGTTGATGAGCACCGCCACCGGGTTGAGGTCCGAGGCATGGGCCTCCAGCCCCAGGCGCTGGGCCTCCAGGGGCAGGGCGCCGCCGCCGGCGAAAGGATCGTGGAAAGCGGGCAGCTTGTTGCGGTCGAACAGCTCCGCGGCCCGCGGGTGGCCCGCGTTGTCGGCGCAGGTACGGCGCCAACTCTGCCAGATCTCGGCACGGGCTCGCTGGAGCACCACCTCGTTGGTGGTATTCTCCCACTTCACCAACTCCTCGATGATCCCGAACAGCCGGTCTCGCTCCAGCTCGGCGATGACCTCTTCAAGGGTGGGCACGGGCTCGGCCGCAGCGTCCTCCTCCGAGAGCGCGCGCTTCGCATCGTGCTCCGCCAGGCGCGTCTTCAACAGCCGCTGGGCCGCCCGCTTCTTTGCCGGGTCCGAGAGCAGCACGTCCACATACTCCGAGGGGTCGTCCACCATCTGGGCGAAGATCACCGCCCGCGCCGCCGCCAGCGGCCGCCGCGCCCACCACAGGTGCAATGTGGACGGGTGCCCGTGGCGGATGGACTTCTCCCGCGCACTGGCCACGTTGATCGCGTCCAGCGGCAGGGCCACCTCTATGAGCTTCTTGCGGGTCTTCATGGGTTATGTACCAGTCGTCCTATGCATCC
The DNA here is from genome assembly GCA_034522055.1 of Gammaproteobacteria bacterium. Lineage (NCBI taxonomy): Bacteria > Pseudomonadati > Pseudomonadota > Gammaproteobacteria > Gammaproteobacteria bacterium. The sequence continues at coordinate 3,205,796 of JAXHLS010000002.1, read as the reverse complement.
GAATGCCCTGCGAAGGCTGTCCGCCCGGCCAGCCGCCACGCCGGGGCGCCAGCCGTCCTGCGGATCGGTGACGAAGTCGATGACCTCGTTGGTATAGCCCGCGCCCACCGCCCGACCGCTGCCCGGCCGGGGAACCATGGCGGCCTTGATCCTGCTGCTCCGCGACCTCCGGCACAGGTCAACAAAGGCACGCTTGGGATCCGGCAGGGCCTCGGGGTCCGGCGGGATGCGACCGGGGCTGACCCTGAACCAGCCGGCCAGCCGCTCGGCATCCGCCAGCAACCAAGCCTCCACGGCGCGGACCGCCACCCGCAGGCAGAGGGTCGGTGCCGGGTCGCACAACAGCTCGCGGCAAAAGGGCACGGCACAGTCTGCGTCCCGGTCCAGGTCCAGCAGCACGACCCAGGGCGTGCCGGTGGTGCGGGCCGCCTGGTCGTAGCCCCTGATCCCCTTGCGCACCGCCGGCTTCCCGTTCTTCTTATAAATCTCCGTCAACACCCCTCCTGCCGCAGCCACCAGGACCGCCATCACGGCCTCGTCGATCGGTCCCTCGACCACTGCTCGAACACTCATTGCTCAACGATCAAAGAGGGCCAGCTGGGCCACGCTTCCGGGACGGGTCTTGGGAAGCACGGCCTCGCCGAGACTCACGCCCCCGCTCAACAACGCTTCCACGTCGGCGAGGCCCGCAGCGGATCTCGCCTTCGTTCCCTCCGGGCTGGGCTCCAGGAGGATCACCTCGTCCAACCCGATGCCCTCGTCCGCCAGCAGGTCGTCCGAATGAGTGCTCACCAGCACCTGACGGTGTGCCTTCTGCTGCACTCGTTGAAACATCCGCGGGATGACCTTGACCACCTCGGGGTGAAGTGAGAGTTCCGGCTCTTCCAGGAGCAACGGGCCACCGCCGTCCAGTAGCGACCACAGCAGACCAAGGAGCCGCAGGGTACCGTCGGAGAACTGGTCCTCCTGCTGCCATGCGCCCTGGGGACGCCAGTGCTCATAGCGACCCCTGAGGTGGGGCGTGCCCCGGGCGTCCCGCGAGAGTTCCAGCTCGCTGAGCTGGGGTACGGCAACCTTGAGCGCTTCACGGATCTTTCGCAGGCGGGCCGACCGCGTCTTTTCCGGCGCGGCGGCGAGCTGCTCGAGGAAATCCCCGCCATACGGGTCGCGCACCCTCCCCACGGACCGGTCGGGCTCGCGCACGAGTTGGGGCACCAGGTGTAGATACCTGACGGAGGAGAAAAACTCCGCCACCTCCCGGAAGGCCCGGTTGGCATTGACTTGCTCCAGGTAGGTCTGGGTGAGGCGCTCGGGATCAGCGTCGTCATCCGGATCGGGCCGCGTGAGCAGCACGTCCCCATCGCGGCTCACGACCTCCTTCCTGATGATGGGGCGCCGCCGGTTGTCCTGGGTGAACACCAGGTGGTATTGCCAGACCGTATCAATTTGCTCATTGCGGAGATCGGCCTGTATTTCGATATCGCTGTACTTGCGCGCCGCAAGGCAACGCAAGGCAGAGACACCATGGCGCCGGGAAACCGCCTCCTGCAAGCCACCCCCGACGGCGGTCAGGTCATGCAGGAACCGCAGGCTGCCAAGGAGGTTTGACTTACCGCTGGCGTTCGGGCCCACCAGGAAGCAACGCCGCTGGAGCGCCACGTCGACCTCGCGGAAGTTTTGCCAGTTCTTGAGGTGCAGCCGGCTGACGTAGGCGGGCTTGCCCTTTTCTTCACCCATCAGGATGGTCCTGTAGTGCCACGACGCTTGTCCGTCTGCTTACGTGACAGGGTTTGTCCGAACAGGCTGGCCAGCCCGGCCTCCACGGTACGGCGGTCCCTGGGCCCAAGCTGCCCCAGCCGGTCCCGCACGAGGCGGTGATCCAGGGTGAACAACTTGAAGCGCACCTTGGAGGGCGCGGGAAGACCCGCCGCCTCCAGGTCCTCAAGCTCGCAGTCCAGCGGCCAGGGCGCGTTGGCGGCGGACGTAATCATGGCCATGACGGAGTGAGCCGCCGGAATGTTGAAAGGCTCCGCGGCGGAGAGCACCAGCGCCGGCCGGTTCTTCCGGGCATTACGGTCCGAGAACGGAAAGGGGACCTTGACGATGGTGAAGCGCTCAAAGCTCACGGTAGGCCTCCTCGTCCTCCGGCCCCGACCACTCGGACAAGGTGCCCTCCACCGCCTGCAGGTACTCCAGGTCCGCCGGCTGCACCCGCCGCACGGTGACCGTGCCATCATCCTGTACTTCCCAGGCGATGAGGTCACCCGGCTCCACGTGGAGGGCGGAGCGGACCACACGGGGGATGGTGGTCTGGCCCTTGGCGGTGATCTTGGCGACTTTGGTCATCTCAAGGCCTCTCGTAAGGAATGCATTACTTCCTTACAATAATTGAGCCAGCGAGTCCCGTCCACCAATCCAGGCTTCGCCCGCTGTCGATGGTCATTCGGAGAGTGCACCGCCCCTGCAGGCCAACGCCGAGATGCTGCCCGCGCCAGCAACTCGAGCTATGGGACGGTAAATCGCCTGAGCTGCGTATATCTACTAGGTTGCTCATCTCACCCGGTCCCAGCAAGGACGACCCGGTAGGTTGCAGGATAAAGAACCACTTCGCCCATGTTCGTCATCATGCGCAAATGCTCTCCGGTTAGCTCCTTGGGCGCACCGTCGGTATCCGCCAGGATCAGGGCGTAACTATCAGGGTGCTGCTCCACCAAGCTCCAGATCTCGGCTTTTATCTCCAAAGGTGTGCGCTCCAGGCAGTGGTCTTTCGCCCAATAGTATTTCAGGAGCTCGCCACAAGCGTCGTGGTGTACCCACGGAAAAAGCGCATCCTTTGCTCTCGCTATCCAGCTACCATCTTCGCCGTAGAAACGGGCATCGCTATCCTTCCGGAAGCCTAACGACTTGGCGAATCGCTCCACGATATCGGGCTGGGCTGGCTTCCTGTCCGTTTTCGGTGGGGATTTTGAAACGCCAAACTCATCGAGAGCGGGCTCATCCTCGAGCGCTTCTTCAATAGCGGGCTCGTCCGTAGACTCATCTTCACCAACCTCTACAACGTCGGCCTGGACGCCGTTGCTCGTCGCAAAAACCTGTTCCGCGTTTGTCGGCGACGACGCTACCGGCGTATCCACCTGCCCCATAGCATATTGGAGGCTGTCGCCTTCAGCAGAGTTTTCAGTGCGTTCACCGTTCTGCCCTGGCTCGCACGCAATGCTGACGGGAGATAAGAAAAAATTTGCCTCCATGTAGGCACGGACATCTTCTATGGACCTTTCAAAACCGTAGTCGAGGGCCGCCTTGATGTCTGTTCGCCCGAAGACTTTGCCAATGACATCCGGCACACGCCTAGCAAGCTTCGCCTGGGACAGCGGTTCGGTATACAAGGCGATGTCACGCCAGACGACGTCCGCTTGCTGCGGAGTGCCAGCCGGGGTACCTTCAATATATGGAATGATCTTGATGGCGGGGCATTCCACCCACTTGGTTCTCGCCAGTGCGTCGGCGCAACGGCGAACTCGCACCGTCTCTTCTTGGTCATCCAGCTCGACTCGACCCAACTCCTCCCCAAGCGCACGCATCCAATTCCTCGTCGGCTTGACCATCGCCACGTCGGGCTCCTGCTCAAAGCGTTCTTCTATGCAATGGGCCAAAGGCGTCAAGTTCGAAAAACCACTGCTATCGACCACCGCCGCCGACAGGAATTGGAAATCTGCCGTCTTCTGCTTTACCCACTTGTGAAGATGACGCCAGGGAATAAGATGCTGCATTCTCAATGAGTACGAGAGCCTTTGCAGCGGTACCCACTCGTTTGCAAGATTGATCCAGTGGACGCATTCTTCCCAGACTCGCACCGGATGGCGTACCGTGAGTTCTCTTACCCGTTGCGCATCCTTCTGTGATAGCTCAAGGCCTGACGGAAGGGTCATCAGCCATTGAATGGTGAGTTCCGCCGTCGGCCGCTCGGCAACGCCAACTTTGCGCCAAAGGGTCAAGTCGCTTAGCGTTGAATTAATAAGCAAGGATTCGGGGGCTTCTACGTTTTCCGCCGGCAGCGCGACCGCTAGCGAAGTCACCCATGCACCGTCTTGGGCGAGAACGAGTCTTTCCGTCTGAAATGCTTCCTTGATGGCTGAAAGCTCGGCGGTGGAACAGTTGTCTGCCAGTTGGTCGAGGCGCCCGCACCACCTCTCAACTTCTCGGATTGGTGGATTCTCTGCTTGCGCCAATGCACGAAGGCGACTGAGGAGACCTTCGGGGCCGGTGGGCGTAGAACCTACGCCAAGCAGCTCCAGCAGGGGTCGAGTGACTTCACGGTCCAGCCGCCCGTGAACAAAAAGCTCCACGTCCATCAGGGCCTCTGTCTCCGGCGTGCGCATCAAAAGATCCCCAGGCCTGTGGGCAAAGCCCCGCGTATCTGGCAGGCAAGGAAGCTTCTGCAGTCGGATTATCCACGTGGCAGGTATGGAATCGGCAGTCAACGTGCGTGTACTTCCTGTCGTGGCCACCTGTAGCAATCGCGCGCTCAATGCACGCGACCAGTAGCTCTCCGGCTGGGTCAGAATTCGCTCAACCAAGTTAACCCAGACGTACTCATCTGAGTTCGCAAGTTCTTCCCAGTGTTGCCAGTAAGACTCATTGAAATCCCAATCAATAGCCCGGAACTGATGGGTCACGTAGTGAAATGACAAGGCTCCCTCATAACCTCTCCGTCGCGCCTCCTGCTTAATTTTTTCCCTACCGCGAATCTCTCGGCTAACCTGATTGATGGCAGGCAGTGTGAGTAACAGCGCCCGCCCTGAAGTAATCCAAGATCGCCACTCCTCAGGCGAGCAAGACACATACGTTTGGCTGTAATGCTGATGAATTAGCTGCGCGTCTCGAGCTGATACCGGAAGAAGATTCTCCAGAGTGCCGTCTTGGTCATAAACAACATTCTCGTACGCTGGTCGCAGTTTCCTGTCGCGGGTGACGAAATGAAATTCTTCAGTCAAGCGCGCATTGAGCTTCGCGGCAATTTGGGCAAGCTGGACGCAGGTCCCAATATCAAGTGACTCCCCGGGAGCAAAGAACTGCACCGCCACCTGATTCACCACCTTGTCCACATCACTGGCGCCACCGAGCCCTATCTTTTCAAGGACGCCTGTCGCATCCTCTACAGCTTTGTTTTCCGAAGACTGCTTATCGCCACCCAAGCGCCGGTGCTCTGAAAGAAACCGTAACCAGTTCTGGTTCAGGAAGAGGAGATGCTCGGCCAACAGTTCCCAGTCCGACTCCGACTGAAGTAACCTCTTCTCACCGAGGCGCACGGTTTCACTGGCGGAGTAAAGAACCTTCTTTCCGTGGACAGGGACGATACGAACATCTTCAGGTTTTCCGAAATATCGCAAATGCAAGAGCCCGGGCGCCAGATATGTCCACAACTGAAGCAGCTGTGGCCACGACCCGGGGCGAGGAAGGTGCTTCTCCTGCAGGGTGTTCAACACATTCGTTTCGGTGATCTCGTCGACCAGACGCCACTGAACCAACTTCCTCCGATGGGCCGGGTCGATATGGCGACACAAGGGCGGCCTTGCCTGTCCATCCAAGAGCTTGGTAGTTTCTTCCGCTCCCCATACGTCCAGCAGCGTATCTGCCAGGATCACACTCTGCTTCTCAGGCACGAGTCGTCCATCATCTGTGAGTAGAAAGTCCTTCTCATCTAATGCAGAACCGAAGGCTTCTTCACAAACAGTGCCACAGACACCCTCGAGGGAATCGTCATCGCGATCTACATCTGGAAACAATCCATAGGCGGGCGCTCTTTCGGATACCTCCAACCCCGTCGCACCGAGCCATTTCAGCATTGCGGATGCCGCAACCTGTCCCGTACGCTCCAGAAGCCATCGGTTTGTCGGTGACGTCTCGGGGTCCTTGATCTTTAGCCGTGCGGGATCCTGTATGAAAGGGGCATTGCAGGCAAACGGCAACTCTGTCTCGACACCTGTGGGGAGGACCACGTAAAGGCGGCCCGGCGCACCCATTACGAGTTCAATCTTACAGGGAGGAAAATCTGTCTCATCCTCTACCGCGATCATGCGCTCCTGACGTATCTCGGTCAGTGGTTCGTCGGGGAATGGCTCCGGAGATGACCTTACCAGCAGGTATGGATCCTGGCTCTCGTCGTTCAGCAACATCCATTCACTTTCAAGCAAAGGGCCTGGCCCCAAGCTACGCCAGTGGACTGCCTTTTCTCCCACCTGTAGCCGACGAACAGTCCGAAAGAACAACAGCGACAGTGGACTCTTCATCCATTCCTTTAGATTGTTCTCAACCTCCTTTTGACGATGTCGATCTCCGATCTTGACGCGGATCACAGTCCAGCCATTTGTTTCTCGAGCATTCTCCAGCCAGACAGGTTCCGTAAAACGGCGGCGATGGAATGCAACGGCGAGTGTGGGTGTGAAGAGTTCAACAGGATCACCGAGACTGAAGGTACTCTTGAATCCAATCCCGCGAAAACCGATAGTATGTAGGGCCCTTTTGTTGGAATAGCCAAAACGACAAAGGGATGCGAAGTGTTCGTCCGTGAAATCCTCCCCGTTGTGCTCAAAGCTGAACGTACCGTCGGCCACCCATACACGAGCCTCAGTGGCACCAGCATCATCTGCATTTTGTAGAAGCTCGGAAAGAATATGCCTGGGACTCTGTACCTGCTTAAAAAGCTGATGCCAGGGCCCTGCTAACTCAGGATCCTGCTCAAGCTGCTCCCAGCGCCGTGCAGCGTTGGCGCGGATGTGATCGAAATAGCTGGGCCGACGGCTCATCTCGGTGGCTCAGCACGCTCAATCAGCTCGGAGAAGCTGTAGTTCACACTGGTCACCCCGAAATCCGGTTCCCGACCAAAGGGTCGACGAACATAGTGGACTCGGTGGCTCTCGGCGTCCCGGAACTCGACGATTGCCAGAATGTAGTGGTCGGGCTTGTTGAGGGAGTAGAGGATCTCGTTCTTGGTGACCGTGATAGTGTCGGCGCCTGAAACCCTGCCTTTGACCTCGATGAACCGCAGCTCGCCGGTGTTCGGAATACGGCTCTCGATATCGTAACCGAGCCTTTCGAACTCACGGTCGACGGGCTCGAAGCCGAGCCCTCGCTCGGTCTCCATCACGATCTCCCGCGCCCGTGCCGCGGCGGCCTGGGTGTCCGCGACATTGGCCTTGTGGGGCAGCGGCCGGCCGCCCATCTTCGCAAGCAGGCCGGCGGGCACGACGACGAGGCCGCCTAAGGCGACTGGTGGCGCGGCAGAGATCTGGTTCTCCAGATCGAGTTCTGCCAGACGCTTCTGCAGGCGTGCCTGCAGCTCGTCGGCACGCCGCCGGGCTTCCTGGGAGTTGAGCCGCGCATTAACCCGCCCGGACTGCTCCTGGAGCCTCAGCTCTTCGGCCCGGTGGTCCCAGTAGCCGATCTCCTTGGTCAGTCGGTCTTTTACGGCGGCGCGTGTCTTTTCCACCAGACCCAACCGCCGGTCTTTCACTTCCTTTACGTGCGCGGGGACCACCTGAGCAATGGCGTGAGCGGCGGCTTTCTGCTCCAGATCCCGTCCGATACTCTCCAGCGCAGGATGGGCCAGGAGCTCCGCGATGCCCGGCTCATCCGGCCTCAGGGGACGGTAGTCCAGGTAAGGCGCGTAATGCAGGTGGCGAGCATTCCCCTCGCTATCCATCTCCACGTACAGCATCTTTCGCGATACGGTTCGGCGTTCACCACTCTGGGTCGTGCGCGCATCCCGTACTGCGTGTTCCAGATAGCAAAGCATCCGCGGGGACGTCCCCATGTCGCCATCATCCACCAACACCGTGCCCCGCTTCAGCAGATCGCGGTTGCGCTCCAGGGTGAGGTCCAGGGTGGCATCGAGGAGCGGATGGCCAGGGCAGACGAAGGCTGCGAGGGCCTGGCCCTGCGGCGCCATGAGATCCTTCTCGAAGGCGATGCGCTCGTAGCGGGCCAGCACCGGCTCTCCTACACCGATGAGTCGATCGCGGTTGCGTACAGGCGCAGGCACGTGCTTTATCTCGTAACGGCGCGGCTCACGCTGGCGCACCGAGCCACCCAGCTGGCCGAATGCCTCCAGGAAAAAGGATTCGATGTAATGGGGTTGCAGGCGGCGGGCCTCCGCGCGCTCCATCTCTTCACGCACCCGGGCGACCCTGCTGGCGTCCATGGCATCCTGCGCCAGGGCACGCTCCTCCAGGAGGGTCTGGATATGCTGTTTATCAACCGCGTCGGCGATGGCTTTGTCCAGCTTGGCGCGGACTTCCGGCAGGTCCCCGTAGCGAATGGCCTCGATCAGCAGCTCACGCAGGGGACGGCCCTCGAACTGCACCTTTCCCAATACGTCGAAGACCTGGCCGCCCAGGGCTTCCCGCGCCTGCTCCAACTTTTCCAGCAGCCGGTGGTAGACGTCCCCTTCGCGGGTCTCCTCGGCCACGAGGTTCCATAGATGGCATACCTCGGTCTGGCCGATACGGTGGATGCGCCCGAAGCGCTGCTCCAGGCGATTGGGATTCCAGGGGAGGTCGTAGTTCACCATCAGGTGGGCCCGTTGGAGGTTGATGCCCTCCCCTGCCGCATCGGTCGCCACCAACATCCGCACCTCCGGATCATGGCGGAAGGCCTCTTGGGCCTTAATCCTTTCCTCCCGGCCCATGCCACCGTGAATGACGACTACGGCTTCGGCCTTGCCTAGCAGCGTGCTCACGCGCTGCTGCAGATAGCTCAGCGTGTCCCGATGCTCGGTGAACAGCACCAGTTTCTGGTTGGGTGATGCCTTCGGCGGTGGAATGGAGCCTTCCCGGTATCCGGGATGATCCTCCGCAATCCCGCCGGCAATGGCCTCCGGCGTGAAAACCTCGCCCAAGAGGCTGGCCAGCTCGCGCCATTTCTTGTCTTCCCCACCGTGCCGCACTTTCTGCGCCAGGGATTCAAGCCCCTTGAGGATCTCGATCTCGGCCTTCAGTTCGTCAATGGTTCGGGACGCAGTAGCCTGATCGAGGACCGCCTCTTCGGTGGCCTCAACTTCACTGTCCGGCGCATCCTCGAGGTCGTCGATGTCTTCGTTATCGAGCGTGGGCCCAGCGGCGTCGTAGACATCTACGGCACCACCACGATGCAGGAGCTGGACTTCCCGCAGCCGTTTCTCGAGCCGTTCCCGGCGCCGGCGCAGGGATTGATAAATGGCCTCTGGCGACGACGCCAGGCGGCGTTGCAGGATAGTAAGCGCGAATCCCACCGTGCCGGCCCGCTTATCATTCTGGAGCGCTTCGGCTCGGTTGAACTCCTCGCGCACATAGTCGGTGACCTCCCGGTAGAGCCGAGCCTCGGCATCGGAGAGCTTGTAGGGGACCGTGTAGGCGACGCGCTCCGGGAACAGGGGGCGGCCGTCGAACTTGAGGAGATCCTCTTTCACCATGCGCCGCATGAGGTCCGAGACGTCCGCCTTATGCACGCCGTCCCGGAAGCGGCCCTCGAACCGATCCCCGTCCAGCAGGGCCATGAAGAGCTGGAAGTCTTCTTCCTTTCCATTGTGGGGCGTGGCCGTCATCAGCAGGAAGTGGCGGGTCAGCGTACTGAGAAGCTGGCCCAGCCTGTAGCGCTTGGTGTACTTGACCTCGCCGCCGAAGAAGGTGGCGGAAAACTTGTGGGCCTCGTCGCAGACCACCAAGTCCCAGCGGCACTCTGGCGCCTTGAGCTTTTCCTGGACACTCTCGTTGCGCGAGAGCTTGTCCAAGCGCGCGATGACCAGGTTGTGTTCCAAGAACCAGTTTCCTGTTCGAGCGGCCTCCAGCCCATCGTTGGTCAGAATCTCGAAGGGCAACTGGAAGCGTCGATAGAGCTCGTCCTGCCATTGCTCGGCCAAGCTGCCGGGACACACCACCAGACAGCGCTGCAAGTCGCCTCTGACAATAAGCTCTTTGATGAGGAGGCCTGCCATGATGGTTTTGCCGGCTCCGGGATCATCCGCCAGAAGGAAGCGCAGAGGCTGCCTGGGCAGCATGGACTCGTATACGCCAGTGATCTGGTGGGGCAGCGGGTCCACCAGCGAGGTGTGGACGGCCAGCACAGGATCGAACAGGTGGGCGAGGCGGATGCGATGCGCCTCGGAAACCAGGCGGAAGAGGTGGCCGTCCCCGTCGAAGCTCCAGGGGCGCCCCTCCTCTACGACGTTAAGCCTGGGCTCGGCATCGCGGTAAAGCAACTCGTTCCCGAGCTGCCCAGAGGGATCCTTGTAAGTGATCTCGACCGCATCCGAGCCGAACCACTGGACGCTGACGATGTTCACCGAGCAGTCCGGCAGGATCCCGCGGACCGCGGCATTAGGCTTGAGGTCTTCGAGGCGACTCATGACGATCCTTGTTGGTTATATTGCCAAAATGCCATTCCGGCTAACCCCCTGAAGGGGGCTGTACAGCTGGTGAAGCATAACCGTTCTGCGTCAGCCCAGAAAGGCCCGACACGGAAAGTGTTTTATATTTCCTGTAGTTATGTTGATTCACTCTCTTTTCACCGATTTCTTTTCAATCGTCTCGATCACGTGGCGGGCCAGCTCCTCGACCCCGCGGCGGTTCACGGTGCTGGCGTTGGGGCCGTGCATATAGCGCTTGCTGACCTTATGGGCGAGCTGGGTCGCCGCCGTAGCCGAGGCGGCCCAGCAGCTCGCTCTTGTCGATGCTTTCCATAAGATTCCCTCCCGCCGCTAGGGGAGCGGCGCTGTCGACAGCATGGTGTTCACCCGATCTTGAAGCACCTCCGGGACTGACGCGTCCTTTACCGCCTTGTGCAGGAGCCGCTGCACGTGGCGCTCCAGCCCACCGCCCTCGGGCCGGCGCAGCAGGCCGAAGAGCAGTGCGAGCACTACATCACGCTCTTCGAACCCCTGCTCGACCAGCTCCTCTAAATCCTCCAGGAGCGCCGGCTCCAAAGCCAGCGCCGACAAGTCGGTGAGGCGGTCAAGGTCGAGGAGGGCCGCATCCCTCTCGGGATACCGCGCGTTGAGCTGCCGGACAAGCCGTGCCAGGGAGGCAGGCAGGTATCTGTCGAAGTCAAGGTCGAAGCCAGGGTCATAAAGGCCGGTATCCGCGGCGGCTTCTCGGCGGTTGTCATCGGCGTCTTCTCTAAAGGGCATGTCGTAGTCGAAGTCGAAGTCGTCGCATGATGGTGGCATAACGAGACTGGGGCACTCATCGCCTTCCATGGATGTATCCATTTGCCAATCCACGGTCCCCACCCCATGCCACCCCGCTGCCAGCACCTGGGGTACCTTGCGCAGGGCGGGGATGGTGTCTGCCTTCCCATGCTCGGTGCGCACGCTGACCAGCACACAGCTGGTCTGTTCGGTCACCAGCTGGTAATTCACGGCCATGTCCCGGGCCTCGGCGGCTTCCAGTGCCGCGAGGCGCGCCCAGGCGGCAATCCGCGGCAGCACGTCCGCCGCGGCGCCCGTACCGGAATACTCGTCGGCGGACACGGCCGCGTGCTCCAGGAAGCGCGTCCCGTCCGCGAAGCCAACGTCCAGGCTCACTTCGCCGGTGGGTGGCTCGCTGAACCAGCCAAACACGTGCAGGGTGTCGCCGGCATAGACCGTATCGAGGCTTTGGGGCGCCTGACGCTCGGGCCGTCGTGGCCAACGTACGTTGCAGGCCTGCGCACGGGGCTGGGACATACGCCGGAAGTGACGCACGATGCGCTCGGCCATGTCCTCTCGAGGCGAGACCAGCTCCAGGGCGCCGCCGGTGGTCTCGGCGAGCCGGCGCAGGAAGGCCTCGGAGACCGCGCTGCCCACGCCCACGGTGAACAGGCGCTGCCCGGAGGCGCGGGCCAACTCCAGGACGCGGTCTTGGTCCCACACCTCGCCATCGGTGACGAGCAGCACGGCCGGGCGCAGGCCCGGCGGCGGCTCGCAGCGAAACGCCGTATGCAGCGCGGGCCCGATCTCGGTGCCGCCCAGATCGGCATCGAGCCCGTCGACGAAGCGCCTGGCCCGGCCCAGGTTTTGCGGCGTGGCCGCCACGAGCCCGGGAAACAGGGCGCGATGGGTCGAGCCGAAGGCGATGAGGGTGAAGTGGTCGGTCGGCTCCAGCAGGCCCGTGATCTCACGCAGCGCGTTGCGGGCCTGGGCGATGGAGTCGCCGGCCATGGAGGCGGAGCAGTCCACCACCAGGGTGACGCCCCGTGGCGGGCTCCGGCTGGGGGCGGTGGACACCGGGTTGAAGGATGCAAGGGCGACCCAGCCCTCCCCGTCCCGGGCCACCAGCGCCTGGCTGACCGCCGCCTCGGGCCGGCGCAACACCAGCACGAAGTCCCGGTCCATGAGGGCGCTGCCGCCGGCGAGGCTCAGCTCGCGCCGGCCACCGTGGTCGGCCACCGCCACGGGATGGGAGGGGCACTCGAAGGCGGCCGCCGCGAGCACGCCGTCGATGCCGACCTTCAGACTGAAGCCGTGCTCCGCCGTCAGGGCATGCTCCGGCACCTGGTGGGGCATCAGGCCGGCAGCGCCGGGATCACCGTAACGGGGCGCGATGGTGGTGGGTAGAAAGAAACGCAGGCTGTCGCCCTGCCAGCGCAGGAGCTGGGCATAACGGAAGCGCACGACGGCGCGCTCGCCGGCCATGAGGTTGCCCACGTTGACCGTGTAGAGCCCCGGCGCCGCCTGCTCCAGCAGGGCGGCGGTATCGCCGTCCTCCACCGCCGCCTCGTACTGCTCGGAGGCCTCGCCACGGGGCCTGACCACCCCCGTGAGTCTGCGGCCGTCGAGTTCGAAGATCATCTCAAGCAGCACCGCGTCCAGCGGGAGGGGAAAGGTGTAGACGGCCTCGATGTTGACGGCCTCGAGGTTGCGGTAGGTCTGGGTCACCGTGGTCTCGGCCATCAGGCCGCGGATGGCGGCCTCGACGCTGACCCCTTCCAGGGCCACCCGTTCCTTCCCGGGGGATTCCAGCACTGCGGCAGCTGTTCTTACCATGGCGTTCACTCCTTCTCCTCGCGTGTCCGTCGGTAGAGTTCCATCACTTCCTTCACGAACGACCGTAGCGCCTCCGGGCTGAGGCCGGCGCGCCCTGGCTCCACCGTCAGCTCCACGCCGTCGTCGATGGTCAGGTGGCTCCAGACCTCGATGGTGCCGGGCCTGCGGGGCCGCACCGGCGGAACCGCATCGCCGCCCTCCCCGTCCGTGGCCAGCAGATCCCTGATGCGCTCCAGGGAGAGCCCCGCGTCCTGCCACTTGCGGATCTCCAGGAGCTGTTCGAGGTGCCGGGTCGTGTAATAGGCACCCCGTCCCGCCCCTTGCGGCCGATCCACCAGGCCCACCTGGATGTAATACCGCACCGTACGGCGCGGCAGGTCCGAGAGCTTGCAGAGTTCGTCCAGGGTGAAATCACGGTCCGCGGTCTTCATGACAGTTAATATAGACAGTTTTACTGTCAATTTAAACTGTCCCGAAATTGAGCCCCTCACCCCTCGCAGGGCAATTACCTAAACAGGCTTGGCCGGACCGTGGCGCAGATAGGCCTCCTGGGCGGCGTTCTCCACCGCCCCGGGGCGGGCGGTGCGGACCCGCCTTAGCGCCGCAGCCGGATCCTCTCCCAATTCGATAAGCAGCTTGGCGGCCACCAGCCCGGTGCGGCCGAGGCCACCGCGGCAGTGGATGACCACGCCCTCCCCGGCCAGGAGCCGCCGGCGCAGCTCGGCGCCAACGGAGGGCCAGCTCCTCTCGAAGGGTTCGTCGGGGATGGAGGCGTCGCGGATGGGGAGCTGATGCCAGGTGAGGCCGTGGGCCTTGGCGCGGGTGCCAAGGTCGGCGACCCGCAGGTAGATGAGCTCCGGGGTTTCCATGAGGGTCACCAGGGTGGTGGCGCCCCAGACGACGATGGCGGCGAGATCGGTGTCCAGGTCCCGTTCCCAGGGGCCACTCATGGCGTGGCGGTCGTGCTTGCCGGGGCAGAATGTGAGGCCCAGCCGGCCGCCGGCGGGCAGCTCCAGGGTGGCGATCTCCAGGGGATGGGTAGCGCTTGTTCGGGGTTCCATGGGCATTCCCTCATGTGTTCCCTTTTGCCGCCTCGGCGCGCCGACGACAGTGGTCCAGCCTCTGGTCGAAGTCCGCCACTTCGGCAGGTACCTCCGGGTGCTGCGCTACCAGTTCCACGAGGTGACACAGCGCCCGGGGATCCCGGGGTTGGAGTTCGGTGGCCTTGAGGTACATCCCGGCAGCGGCCGCTGGCCGGCCCTGCCCTTCAAATGAGGCGCCCAGGTTCTTCCAGGCGTTGTGGCGGGCCGGGTCGATCTCGATGGCCTTGATACAGTATGCCTGTGCGGCTTCGTACTCCCCGAGCTGGTTGAGGGTGTAGCCGAGGTTGTTGTTGAGCAGGTAGCGCACCCAGGGCTCGCCCGCGTCCAGCGTCAGGCCCCGCAGGTAGCTGTCCCGGGCATCCTGGAAGTCCTCCGTCTGCTCCTGAAGCTGACCGAAGTGGAGCAAATACCGGGCCTCGTCCGCCGGGTTAGCCGGGGTCCTGAGGAGTTCGCGCACCAGCTGCCTGGCCTCGGCGTGGTGTCCCGCGCGACTGTAAAGGATCACCCGATCTAACGTGAGCGCCTCCCGGGTCGCGCGGTCCTCGCTCTGGGCGATTTGGCGGCGCAGGTGGCCCTCGGCCTCCTCGAAAGTCAGGGGGATGCGTTCGCCATCCGTCATGGGGCCGCCTTCTCCAGTCGGTCTTCGGTCCCTTTGGCCAGCCGGATGGACAATGCCAGCAGCCCATCGGCCATGGCGGTGATGGTCTCGGCCCGGGCCAGGCGTTCGCGCCAGGAGCGGGGGATGGCATCGGCGCCGTAGTAGGCCCCGGCCAGTTGGCCGTAGATAGCGCCGGTGGTATCGGCGTCGTCGCCGAGGTTGACGGCGGCCAGCGCACCGCTCTCGAAGTCGTCGGTAGTATGAAAGGCCCACAGGGCGGCTTCCAGGGCCTGGACCACATAGCCGGTACCGCGGATGTCCGGGGGCTGCTTCGTCTTGAAAGAGCCGGCGGCGACCTCATCGATGCGTGGCGCCAGGGGTTTGACCTCCCAGAGTTCGGGTAGCGGGCTGTAACGGGGCGCCAGCAACGTGGCCTTGGGCACACCGTTCAGGGCGCCAACCATGAGGCCGGCATAGTAGCGGCAGGCATCCACGGGCTCGGGGGCGGCATGGGTGGTGCGGGACATGATCCCGGCGAGGCGGATGGCCTCATCGGGGTCGTGGGCGCAGGCCAGCGGCACCGGAGCGAGACGCATCAGGTAGCCGTTGCCACCATAGCGGGGGTTGGTGTCGCCGGCCAGCGGGTTTACTTGGGTCTCGAAGCGGCGCAGCGCCGCGGATACGGTGGCGCCGATGTCGAAGCAGGTGCCGGTGCTGCTTAAGTGGCCCTCACGGTACCAGCGCACGTAGCGGGCCATCTGGTCGAAGAGGTCGAATCCCTCGCACTCCAGCAGGCTCTCGGCAAGGCACAGGGCCATGGCCGTGTCGTCGGTCCACTGGCCCGGCGCCAAGCCGAAGGGGCCGCCGCCCACCATGTCGGTGATGGGCGTGAAGCCGCCCGGCGGACTGAACTCCAGGGTGGTGCCCAGGGCGTCGCCCGCGGCCAGCCCCAGCATCGCGCCTTGGTAGCGGTCGCGGCGATTCTCCCCATGACGCTGCGCCCTACCCCCTGTCATCTCGTCCTCCCGCACGCTCCCCGCCGTCGGTCCCGATCCGATAGTCCTGGAATCGGGGTGAATCGTCCTCCATCAAGTCAAACATCCGGTGGCGCAGGGCGGGATCGTGGATGTGCTTGGAGGCTGTTTCCCAGAAGAAGCGCTTGTAGTCGTCCGGCGCGGCCGTCAAACGCAGCGCCACCATGTGCATATAGTCCATGAGCTCCAGCCTGTCCGGATCGGCGCCCGTGAGGTCCGCGTCGGCGTAGACCTGGTGGATAAAGCCCAGGGCGCTCCCCTGGTCCACGTCGTCCAGGATCTCCAGGCAGCGCCACACGTCCACCATGAGCTGATAACGGACGGGTGTGCTGGCCGGCGCGAGGTGGATGGCGGCGGTGAGCATGCGCGAGGCCAGCAGGGGGCCGTGGTCCTCCCGCACACGGTCGGCAGCGGCGAGGATCATCGCCTCTACGGAGGGCATCGCCAGGTCCTGGCGCAGGCGCTCCACCATGTCCTCGAGGAAGCGGTAGAGCGCCCGCTCGCGCCCCGCCATGAACTTGTCCGGCTCGAACCAGGAGATGAGGATCCCACACAGCAGGGCATAGCCCTTGAGCGGGACGCGCTCCTTGCGCTCCAGGCGCTCGTAGTCCTCCCCGTCCACGAAATAGGGCATGGCGCCCGGGGCCGGGGCATCGGAGATGTCCTCGCCCCAGCCCTCGGGCATGAACTTCCACACGACCGAGTAGCGGCCCCGGACTGGCGCAGGCATGAGGTGCTGTTCCTTCATGACCGTTCCCCCGTGTAGCCGTGGCGCCGCTGGTAGCTCCGGGCCAGCCGGCTGGTGCGCTGTGCTCGCTGGTTCTCGTCGGCAGCTACCCGGAACAAGCAGAGGTGGACCACCCGGGCGTCCTTCACCAGGGCGCCGCCCGCGAGGCCATCGGCGCGGATCCTCAAGTCCTCGCCCTCGCCCAACGCCGGGAAGGTTTCCACCCTGGCCCGGGTGGCGGATTCGAGGAATGACTGGGGATCGGGGGCCCCCGCCTCACGCCTATGGCTGTCGAGGGCATCCAGGGCATAGCTCTCCACCAGTTTCGGCTGCACCGCGGCCAGGGTAGCCGGGCTGTCGAAGAGGTCGAGCCCCACCGCATGCCCGTCGATGGCGAACAGCGCCCCGATCTGGCCCGCGACGGGCACGAAGGCGGACTTGAATGCCTCCAGCGATTCCCGGTGGCGCTCGTAGAGGGCCTCGGCTGCGCCGGTGTCGGAATGGGCCTCCATGCGGGCCGACTTCTCTGCGATGTCCGACCACACCTCGCCCTGGTCACTCCGCCGCGAGCCGGATGAGCGCATTGAAGCACTCACCTGGGCCGCCTTGCGGGCGCGGCCGGCGGCGTAGTGGGCCCGTTTGGCACTGGCGAACTCCTCCGAGCGGCGGTTCCAGCGCCCGGCCTCGACGCAGGACACCGGGATGACGATGGTGGCCTCGGGCGGGGCCAGCACGGTGAGATTGAGGATGCGGTTCTGCTTGGCACCGATCAGCTCCTCGCCGTCCAGCAGCAGCACGGGCTTCCCGCAGTCGTTGACGAACTTGAGCTCCGGCACGCTGCCGGACTCTGAAACTTCGGTCACGTGGGCGCAGCCGGCCTCGAGGGCCTCGTCCAGCAGCAGGTAGTCGGGCGTGGCCGGGCCCGCTGCGAGGAGCGGATGAAGGGTCAAGTTGAGATGGGTCTGGGGCGCCCCCAGGCGGACTTCGGACAGGCATTCGGCGATGACGGACATGGGGACCTCCCCCGGTGGTCGGCAGTGGAGGGTGCCATTATTACGGGGGTGGTGGCTCACCAGGTGAGCCTTCAACGCCGTCAGTCGCCGTAGACGGCGCCGGCCTGCGCCAGACGCTCACGTACCTTGTGTCGCAGGCTCGGAGGCGCCAGCACTTCCACCTCGGGGCCGTGGCGCAGGATGTCCATGATGATCTCGGTATCCACCGAATAGGGCACCCTCAGCTCATAGCGGCCGTCCGCGTCGAACTCGCCCTGCTGGCGCGGGTGCCAGACTTCCTTGGCCACCCAACGGGCGTTGGTCGCGGAGAAGCGCAGCACCGCGGTGTTCGACGCCTGCCCGGAGAAGATCCCGTACCCTTCCTCGAAGAAGGCCTTCAATTTGGCCTCGGCGACGTTGCGGGCCTTCTTCCCCGTCGAGGAGACGTGGCCGATGGCGTCCATGCTGAAGCTCCTGAGACCCTTCCTGAGGTGGCACCAGGTGTCCAGATACCAGGTGTCGCGGTAGTAGACGATGCGCTGGGGTGAGACCTCCCGCTCGAGGGTTTCGTCGGTACTGCGGTTGTAGTGCTCGATGACGAGCCGAGTGCGGCCCAGGGTGGCCGAGGCGATGGCCTGGAACAATTCCGGGCGCACCGGGCGCACGGCGGTGTGCAGGATCCGCACCCGGTTCTCGATGGCCTCGGCGGAGTGGTCGACACTCTCCAGCAGCACACGGATACGGGTGCGCAGGGGCTCGATATGCGCGCTCAGCAGGCCCGGCTGGAGGTCCGCCAGCAGCTGCTCCATGGTCAGCAGGGCATGGACCTCGGTGGCATTGAACCACAGGCCCGGCAGGACATAGCGGGGCGGATCCTCGGAGTGGACCTCGTAGCGGTAACCCCGGTGCTCGCGGTCCCAGACGATGGGGGCATTCAGCCGATCCCGCAGGTACTCCAGGTCCCTTTTGACGGTGGCCCTGGACACCTCCAGGTCGCCGATGAGGGTCTCCATGGGGACCACCCGGCGCTCCTGGAGCAGCTGGTCCAGGCGGTAGAAGCGTTCAGTTCGGTCCATATCCACGGCCCTCCAGTTCCATGACAGCACTGCCCACTCTGCGTATACTACGAATTGCGCCGATTTGAGTACCAGCTTGCTGGGCGCGTTATAAATGCAGCTAAAGCGGGCGAGAACCCGCTTTGGCTGCGCCAAGCGGGTTTTTTCATGCCCGCGAGCCGCCGGATTTAAGCAACAACTTGCCGGGGCGGCCTATAAATCCCGGCTAAAGCGTTGGCCGTCCGTTCACGCTCCCCACCGGACCCCGCGCTCTGAGGCCCTGGGGAGCGGAGGAACGACCATGAGCAAACACACCCCCGGTGGCCACCGTGGCCACATCGTCCCCTTTCCCCGATCCCCCGCCCCGCGACGGCCTGCCTCCGAAGCCCCCGGGAATGCCGCGGCGGAGGTGGTCGACCTGTCCTGGCAGCAGATGTTACGCGCCATCCATGAAGAGATGGAGCTCGGCCTCGTGCTCCAGTGCAGCTACGAGCCGTGGCGAGTCAACCGCTTCATCGAGCGTCGTCGGGCGCGCGATGCGCGCCGCGACGCCAGGCGCAGGGCCCGGCTTGCGGATAAGCGGGATCAGGATGGCTGACGAATACGTAGTCCACGTGGACGACAACGCGGTCTTCGCCGCCGCCCATGCCACCCACCCCACAACGGAAGGAGACGCACCATGAACCACGAGGAACTTTCGCAGCTGATGAGGGCCCTCGCCTTCGCGGCCCAGAAGCATAAGAACCAGCGGCGCAAGGGCATCGAGCAGCATCCCTACATCAACCACCCCATCGCCCTGGCAGCCATCCTGGTGGATGAGGGCGGCATTACCGACCTCGATGTCATCTGCTCCGCTCTGCTCCACGACACCATCGAAGACACGAAGACCACGGAGCAGGAACTGAGGGAAACCTTCGGAGCCACTATTGCCGGGATGGTGGTGGAGGTCACGGACGACAAGAACCTGGCCAAAGCCGAGCGCAAGGCCCGGCAGGTGGAGCATGCGCCCGGCCTCAGCACCGGTGCCAAGCTGGTGAAGCTGGCCGACAAGATCGCCAACCTCCGGGATATCCTGGAGGCGCCGCCGGACTGGTCGGATGAGCGCAAGCGTGAATACTTCGCCTGGGCGAACAAGGTGGTCGACGGCCTGCGTGGCGTCCATGCCGAACTGGAGCTCGTATTTGATCAGACCTATGAAAGGAGGTCTTGAAAGTACGCCGCGCCGGAACGACATGTCGTCCCTCAACGTCTGTGCTGGGACTGAAGTTGGCATTAAGGTCCGGAACAGTCTGGCGTTTCGACCCTACAGATAGCCCCCTGCTCGATTCGCCTATGGTGTGATTCCGGCCACCACCAAAAGCCAAAAGCACGCGCCAGGAACCAGGGGAAGCAACTTGGCAGGCCTACGGTCCGGTCGGTAGTCGAGGAGGCCATACGGGCCGCCAGGGCTGAGGGTAAGGGGATCCTGAAGATAGCCCGAGAACGGGGCGCCGGTGTCAGCGTGGTTCAGGGAGTGGTGGCGGAGTAGCCGCATGAGCGCTCTTCAGGTGATACTGTATATCCATACAGCCACTAGTCACGACCATGCGGTATCGCGTTCAACCCCTTCGCTATCAAGGCCGCCGTCGCCGCTGGCGTGACGTGGCGAACGCCGAGCCTTTGGTGGGCGAACTCTTAACCCATGTCCAGTTATCCAAGGGAGGCATCCCCGTGAAAGTCGCCTCGCTGCAGGACCCTACCGCTCCGGCAGGTAATGCGTTGCTTCCTCCACTCTACGAGCCCGTCCTGGTACTTATCGGGCCTACCTCCCTGCGGCTACGGGGTATCGAACACGCAAACGGGAGCGCTGTCGTACAGGAGTGGTTCTGCGAGGAGATCTCACCATCCACACCCCCGGAACCTTAGACCGCCTTCCCAACCCGGCCCCCGCGCCTTCCCTTCATAGGAAATAGCATCCTATTTGGTTGCGCTTCTGGGATTAGCGAAACACGGGAATGGTGTCCGCTATCGGCCACGAAGAGACATTCCTGCCACCCTAAGATCGAGCGTCAGGACAGTTTATACGCGGAGGTCCGCAACCTGGTGCTTCCGGCCAGGAGCGGACCTCAGCGGCATCAAATCTCAGGCAATAAAAAGCCCTCAGGAGAGGGCTTTTACAAAGCTTTTTCTACTTACGCCTTCTTACGGCGTGAGTAGCCAAGACCGGCTAGGCCAAGGCCCATGAGAGCGAGGGTGGTAGGCACTGGAACAGCGTTCGCCGACTGAGCCTCAAAGCGCGTCCAGTCAAAATCCCAGGGGTGCGGCTCTTTTGGAGCGACATCCACCAGCCCCTATGCGGCCAGGCAGCACGGCTGGCCATACCCGGTCGGATAGTTGCGCCGCCGCTCTTGGCTGCGATGGAATGCAAAGTAGTCCTGTAAGTCTCCGCTGGCATGCAGGGCGCGCAGCTTGAGGATGGCCTCAGCACCCTTCAAGCTCCATCGGGCGCCGGTGATTTCCAGGCGGTCCTTGACCAGGTAACGACAGGCACCCTCGATGACGCCGGTGGCGATGGGCCATCCGTGGGCCAGTGCCTCGGCATAATCCAGGCGCGCCTTGTTCTTGAGCAGGTAGCGGGCACAGGTGTCCACGGCCTTGCGCCGCGCTGGCGTCAATCCC
Organism: Gammaproteobacteria bacterium; assembly: GCA_034522055.1. Classification (NCBI taxonomy): domain Bacteria; kingdom Pseudomonadati; phylum Pseudomonadota; class Gammaproteobacteria; species Gammaproteobacteria bacterium. The sequence goes on along the minus strand of JAXHLS010000002.1, from coordinate 3,184,632 downwards.
TGGCGTGTCGCGCTGCGGCGCATGCCGGCAGCCACGCTGCTGGCCTCGCTGTGCAGGACGCGCAGAGCCCGCTCCATGACCCACTGCTCGGCGCCCTGCGAGCCCGCGGGATGGAAGCAGTAAGCGGCCTTCCACAGATACTCCAGCACATGGATGAAGTCCTGGATGACCACCACGTCGCCCCCGTAACGCGCGATGCACCCGTTCACGATGTCCAGCTGCTTCTCGTGCCCGTCTACGAGCACCAGCCAGCGCCGCCGGCGCTCTGGATCACGCCGGGCAGCCTCCTGAAACAGGCGCTCGATGACCATCTCCGGGGACTCCTCCAGGCTGGCCCATACCCGTTTCCCTTCAGGCCGGGGCCGGGCATCGCCCGAGCGCTCCTCCACACCCATGATCTGCTCGGCACTGCGCCAGTGCGGCGCCACGTCGTAGATAGCCGCCACGGTGGCCATCCGCTTGCGGTTGCGCTTCTCACCCTGGCTCAGCCGGGTCTTGAGCTTGTGACACGTGCTCTGGGCCGCCTTGCGGGTCGCCGGACGCAAGTCCTCGGTCCGCACCACGATACCCTTGCCGTCCGCGCTCATCACCAACAGATCGGTGTCTTCGGCCTGTGTGCTCGCGCGGGACTGATAGTAGGCGTCAAAGTCCTCCACCACGACCGTGGACAGCTGCTCGGCTTGGCGCTTGGGGACATGGCCTCCTGTGTTCTGGCGCACCGCGCTGACCGTCTCGTCGAAGGACTCCTTCACCACGGCCTTGACCACCCGCTCACGCAGACCGTGCGAGTACTTCTCCCGCGGCAGGTTCAGCGACTCATCCAGCGGAAAGACACTCGCCAATCCCCGCGTGCTGTAGCCTTTGCGCCGGACCTCGACGGTCCCGAACACGGTCTCAAGCTGCCGGCTACGGTCGCCGCGAAACTGCTCCCGCTCCTGGCCATCGGCACCTGTCACCGCGCTCACGCGCACCTCGCTATGCGTGCGCAAATCCACGTAACCCTGCATCAAGCGCCGCAGAACTTCCCGTCCTTCCTCCTCAATGAGTCGTTCCACCTGGCCGTGCTCCAATGCCTCGTTGTCCGCGCTGCAAAGCGCACCCACCAAGTGCTCAAACCCCTCTCGGGCCGCCGCAAACTCGTCAAATCCATCCACCTTGGTATACGCTGTCATCGTCGGAAGGGCCTCCCAGTGGTACATAACGGTTTCGTAGCTTGTTACATACCATCGGCTGGCCCTTTCGGCTACCCCCAATCACGCTATCTCATTGATTTCATTGCGTCCTAAAAGATCTGCACCCAAATCCCAGTCTCTCTCGCCACCCAGCGCAAGGCGAACATCGACGTAATTTGTTGGGTTATAGACGACGCCAAGATCTGAAGTGCCTGTGGTAAGGAAATTTCCGCTATGAATCGTGTCACCGATCACAACAGGGTGTGCGGTCGTCCCGGTTGCCAGATCGTCCAGTCTGATCTCAAAGAAGGCGACTCCAGGGCCAAAATTAAAGAAATCCAGTGTCACCGAACCAATGCCATTCGTATTGAATAACACGTGCGGTGCCGTCTGGCCTTCGCGACCCGGCACCTGCGACGTGAAGTTTAACGCGTTCGTGCTGGGGGGCACCCAACCAAATGAGTTGCCCTGTGGGTCCCCAGTAATTGGTGCGGCCTGAGCCGCTACAGCGACGCCGAGCGCGATACACGCTCCCAGTCCTGTCTTGCGTACCAGCGTTGAAATAACGTTTCCCATAACAATGTACCTCCCAGTCTCCACTAATTTTCCTCGCTCCGACGCAAGGGCCACAGAACACCCTGCAAAGATGGTGCCGCAATCTTTCGATTTCGCGATAACCTTTATCAAATCATAATGTTAATAACCTGAGCAGCCTTGCTGCAGAAAAGTTCGCGGGCACATATTTAGCAAATAGGCGTAAAAAACCCGATAAGTGTAAAAAATACTGACACCACCGGAAATCGCATTAGCGCGGTGAATGGTAGTGTCGCCAACGACTGAACTTAGGCTGGAACTATTGAGGCGCTAACCTCTCTTCTGGGTCGAAAGCGGACATACTCATCCTGAGACGAGGGACTCGGAGATAGAAGAAGCGCGCCAATACAGGAATTTTCGTCTTGGATGGCTCGACCCACTGTAAAGTTTTCCGACAGTTTCGCTTTTAGAAGAAGCGATCGCATTTAGGAACGCCCTTCTTTTAGTATTCCATAAACTGCTGAAATATTTCGCTCTTGGGAGAAGCGAGCATTACGGGACGCGTCACCGGGCCGAGCCGCGTTGCGGCTACGCGTCCGCGTGCAAGCTGACGGCCACTCATCCAGGAGGTTCAGATCCCGGTTCCGCTTCTAGGAGCCCGACCAGTTTCCTTGTCCTTTCAAACAGCTCATCAAAAGGGATGATCGCAAGACCCGGGAACTGGTGTCGATACAGCTCAAAGGCTTTGACCTTTGCACGGTCGTCTAACTGATCCGTGCTGCCAATAATCACAGCACATTGAGGATCAAATGAATCAAATAGATCTTTCTGATCACCCCGCAAATCTCGATAGGCTTCCTGTAGAGAGTGCTTGTAGTTGAGAATCTGCATCGTAGACCCGGAGAGTTCCGCCGAGACATTGAATGTTTGCCGATACTTCGAGCCGAGAAGCTTCGTGGTAGGGGTCTTTATCTCAATCAGCGCGGCACTTTGAGTGAGGCGCTTTTTCACTAAAAAGTCGACGATGTTCCCGGACTTATTGAAGACATTCTTGCCGCCTACATAGGCTTTCCCCTCAACAATTGAAGCGGGCCACGAGAAAACCTGCTCCAACACAAAAGAGTGTTCCGTCAAGCTTGCTTGCCAGACCTCTTCGTCACTGTTGTCCTTGTTCTGGTCCCAAATCTGGAGCGCCGATTTGAGCCTTCCGAGACCCAGCGCTGCATTGAGTTTGGACAGCGACGATGGGTCAAGCTCCAATAGCTTTTCGATAAGAGTCGATGGGTCATCTAGTGATATCCACCAAGCCAACAGCTTGGAGAGCAGCGAGCCCCCAAGCTTCATATTTGCGTTTAGTATACGAAGATCTAGGGACTCTATTGCTCTTAGTTGATCTAGCTGCGGAGTGACTTGGATGTACCGTTTCTGACCTCGCGGGACGCCCTCATCCCTCTTTAATTGATATAGCGAGTCGACTTCACCTACAAGCTTAAGAAGTTCTTTAGATTTAAGTTCGAGCTTGAATCCTTCACCACTCTTAACGGAAGTTAGCGGGATGGTTTCAAAGTCCTCCCATCGCCCGAATTTCTGCTTTTTTTGATACAAGAACACGCCCTTTACAGATGCGTCCTCGTTGCTGGAGTTGTCGAGGATTGTTGGCCTGAAGACGAGCCGTACTTGATCCGTTTGTCGAAGGACAACGTCCGACGCTTGCGCCGTTCTTCTTGATGTGGATCTTGTGTTGATCTCGCTCACAGTGTCCTCAAGCTGCATAACGTCGGCCATAAGGCGCCGCTTGAGGCAGGGGCCGATTAGCGGCAGCAAATGGGAGCCCTGGGTCAAGCTGTCGGCTGCATGGATTTGTTGGGCGATTCTGAGCAGAGTCCTCGCGTGCCCCCCTTCCTGCCCTTTCAGACTTTAAGATACGGCGTCGGGCTAAGTAGATGCCTGCGATCGCCGCAAAGAGTAGATGCAGGGTACTTGAGGCCGGAACGGAGATCGGTGTGGACTCGGACACCTCTAAGAATCCGTAGTCTATTTCAAAGATTCGAGGTGTACTCCCGGTGTGCGCTGCAGTGAAGAAGTAATGGCTATCAGTGGGACCGTCCGGAATTATGCCCAAGAAACCGGTTCTGTTTGGTCCTGTGTATACTGCGAGAGGGGACACTTCGGATAAAGCATCTATGGTCAAGCGAGGACGCCCAGCCTCCTCGATGATGTAGCGCTCAGAACCAGGTGTGACCCATCGAACCGCTCCCCAGAACGAACCGGGACCACTGCCACTTCGGAAAAGCCAATCAGTCGAAAACCCTGTGGGAGATCCGGAGCCGCTATTCCGAATAGAAAAGCCGTTACCGTAACCTGCCCGCACCAGAGGATGAGAGCCAGTCACCTCGTCAAACGACGTTCCGTCAACCAACTGGTCAAAATTGAGGTTGCCCTGGGGGTTCTCATACCTAGCAAGGAAGTCGGCCTCATCGAGCGTAATTACGTACGACCAGCAATTTGCCGCGAACGGCACTAGGAACAGGGCCACAATGGTGCGAGTGTCAATGGTCACAGATTAGCCTCGTTCCGCGTTTAGATTGCGCGGTCTTGCATTGCCTAACATTGTTGAATGACTGGAAAGGTTCCGTGTTTATCCACGGAACGTTTACGTCTACCCGCAACGATGCGCCCTTTGACCGCGCATCCGCTTCCGCCTGTACCGTAGGAAAGACAAGGGGATTCAGGTAGTCGGCAATTTGGGCACGCGGATGGAGGCAACCGTAGGCCGAAAGATAGGGCGGGGAAAGGTGGTGGGTTTCCATGCGATCCCAGCGACCCGGGCTGTTTGATCGCACGCGATGTATCTGGGAGGTGTCCATGGCGTTCACCATCATTGGTAGGCCTTGAGACGGATTCTACTCGGTACCACATCCAGGGCAAGGCCGCTCATTTCCCTCACGGCGAGGCGCGGGAAGTTTCGCTATTAGAAAAAGCGATCCCCTTGCTCCAGGTTAAGCCATTTCTTGATCGCGACACTTGGTTACTGGTTCGCTTCTGGGAGAACGAAACCTACCGCCTTTGTTCACTCGGCGCAAACGAGGAGCGGCCTTTGCGCAAGAATGCCGAAGGCATACGCAAAAAGCCGCGGAGTTTTTGGATCCGCTGGAACGCCTTAGTTAGGGCTAAATTTTGCGGCATTGAAATTGCGAATGATCCGATATTTTATCAGCTCATTCGTAGCCTCCACAATTTCCAGTTTGGCACCCTTGTAGCCAATAGTGTTGGATGCTCCTAAGTCGTACTCGACATCATTATTGAACGCTGGACGAGCCATATTGCCGGAAAATTCGCGGTATCCGATGTTGATCTTATTACCGACTTTTCCGCTGTAGATGAGAGTTTGCTGAAACGAATCATCGCGAAGCACAGGCTTTTTTTGTCGAGTAAAATCTGCTTTATCTTTGCAGATCTGAGCGTTGAACGCCGTAACAACACAAAGTTTTTGTTCTTCCTTATAAGCTTGAATACTTTTCCAAGGATCGGCCAAAGCTGCTTTATCAACGCCGCCACCATCTGAGCCCGGCGCCGGCTTATAGAATGCAGTAGCTTCATCATCACCATGTTTTAGATAAAAGCCACGCAACACCGTATAAGCCCATCCAACTTTCTGATCCTCTTGCAGGTAGATTGAGTCATGTTCGGTATAGCTCCCCTGTTTAAGCAGAATATCGCCAACGTACGCTGTATTCATGCTGCCAATTGGTGGTTCGCTCACTTCAAGTGCAACTGGGCGATAGTTGTACTTTGGGGCCGCACAACCAGCGAGCATTGCACAGAAGATAAGCGGAATAATTTTTCTGTTACTCATAGCAAACTTCCTTTCTTTGTTTCAATCACGGCCTAGTAGCCCAAACAGTGTATTAGACAGCTGACAGGAATATTGTGATAAGCAGCGAGGATTGTTACGAAACGTTGCATTTTGACATGACTAGGGTCCCGCCTGAGTAGCGATCTTAGTTCAAGAGGCCAGAAGGGGCAGGTTTCGCTCGTAGAAGAAGCGATCGCGTTTAAGAACGTAGTTTCTAGGAACTTCTCCCAGGGCGAATCACCTCGCCAACTGGTTCCATCTGTGCTGGCACGTTGCCCAAGTTACGGGAGACGGGGTAGGCCTGCAGCCACTCATTTGGGCACGGCCTGACGAGCTCACGGACCTCATCTACCTCGCCAAACATCCAGGTGTCACCCAGCTTCAAGTCGAGGATGACCGGCATGCGGTAAGGGTTCTTGCCTGTATTGTGGAGCGGCCTCATGAACTCGTTTGCGTCGGTGGTGACGATGCCCACCGTGGCCCCTTCCTCAGTCCCGTCCTTCGACGACCAGGAGTTCCAGAGCCCAGCGAAGAGGAACATGCTGCCGTCCGCCGGCCTGATGCAGTGACGTTGCTTCTCGCCGTTGACCTCAGGCCACTCGTAGAATCCGGCTGCCGGCAACAGGCAGCGCCTCGATTTGAAGGGTGAGGCGTACATACGGCTCTCCTCGAGGCGCTCTCCCCTCAGGTTCCACGTCGGCATGCGCCAGGCCTTCTTGTCGGACTTGGGGGGGAGGAGCGTCCAGTACATCTGCTCCAGGGCCCGCTCACCGTCCGCAGCGGCCCACACCACCGGTACCAGACTGGTGATTCGGACGTCGTAGGCCTGTTGCCACCAGGGGGGTACGTGAGAGACGTAGCCCTCTATCGCTCGCTGGTCCGGCGTGATGTAGCGAGTGCACATGACGGGATCCTACCACTATCGACCAGATTCCAAGTGCTCCGGAGGGCGGTGGAATCCCATACCTAGGCTCGGGTAGGTGCAACCTGCCACTTTGCGCTTGCCCTATCCTGCCCTCCTTCAGCGGTGGAAAGTGGCCACCAGATCGGACAACAATCCTTGCGTGAGCAGGCCCAAGGGGGGTGTCTCGTCGGGAACGATCGCCTATCCTTTGAGGGATGAACAGGTACAAGATTGCTGCAGTGGGAAAACTGGCGGTCGGCATCGGTAGCGCTGCTGTCGGGTTTGCGGCTGCTTTGCTCGGCGCTTTTCGCCATTTGCTTGCGTCTACCGATGACTCGCCGGAAAACCAGCGGTCCATTCAGGACGCAGATCTTGTCGGGGACTACAACTTCCGCACGCAACGGTTCGATTCAGGTACCGATCCTGCGGGTTGGTACGAAGACGAGCGCTAGCGTACAGGTTACCGTTTTACGCCGCGGCTTACTGCCGCTTTTCCCAATGCCCCTCCCTGCCTGCCCGCATCTTCCGCAGGCCTGCTAATCGGCGCCATGGCTGCCGAGATGGAACGCCCAATGTGCAAGCCGGCCCAAGCCATCATTCCGCTCCACAACACCGGCAGCCCTAGGTAGAGGCTGGTCGTGATCATATTGAGCAGCATGCGCTTGGCGTCGTGCTCGCCGGGGTTGGCGAAAATCTGCAGGAAGACGTTGACGTCCGGGTACATGGACTGGATAAGATTCTGGTCCACCCACATGGCCAGGTACCAGAGCACGCTCCAGAATTTGATCGTGAAGATGGCCATCGCCCCGACCACCATCATCGACAGCGAGTAGCGGGAGAGGACGACGATCATCGGCAGCAAGGCGTAGACGCCGAGCAGCATCAGCGCCTGCACCATCGGCAGCGCCTGCAGCACGGCGGTCATGGTTACCGAGAAGAGCGCCGAGGCGGTGATCACGCCGCCCGTGGTGAGTCCACCTTTGACGATATTCTCGGCCGTGGCAAACCATCCGGTGCTGGCCGTATTGCCGGCAACGAGTTCGTTGCTCGACCAGGACGGGGGCGCGTTGTTGAGCACGGTGCGAACGACGGCATCTTCCTGCTGTTCGCTCGCCAGGATGGGCGCGACGGCGACGACCAGGCCGGAGAAGCCCGCCGAGGTCGCGTTGGCCTCGTTGATGAGCTTTTCGCGCAGGCCCTGGGCGCCGTTCTCCCACCACTCCTTACAGGTCGGCTTGCCCCAGATGGGCGGCGAGGCCGGGTCGTACTCGGTGTCGCGGGCCGGGTTGTAGGTCCACCCCGGGATCTGTTTCGTCGGGCGCAGGATGTCGTAGTAGCCGGCGGTGTCCCGGTAGACGTGCGAGCCCATCCAGTCCGGATCGTCCTCGCCGTAGGTCGTCAGTATCCGGGCGACTGCGGCCGTCGCGGGCCGCTGGGCCTGATACCTGGAGCGGGCCGGCACGTAGCACTCGCTGAAGAAGTCGCTGGTCTCCTGGCGCAGCCGCGGATCGGCGATGGTGGCGAGCCGTGCCTGTTGCTCGTAGGTGCGCAGGTCGCTCGCCGCGGGCAGGCCTTCGACGACGGCGTGATTGAAGCCCGAACTCATGGCCAGCACGGCATACCACCAGACCGGGATGTTCACGGTCGCGGGCGAGCCGTTGAATCCGGCCGCGCCATAGGTGCTTTGCGGCGCCGCCACCGTGGCGGTCGCCGGCGTCGGATCGGTGAGCGTGGGCTGCGGATCGTAGCTCAGGGTTCCGGCGTTCAGCGGCGTGAGCGCCGCCGGCTGTCCGGCCAGCACTACCACGAGCAGCGCCAGGAAGAGCTCGATCTCCATGCGCCGCAGGGACAGACTGGTTGCGCTGCCAAACTGCCCGCCCTCGGCGGAATCGCGCCAGTTGTCGATGAGGATCCCGAGGAATGGCAGGTAGACAATCCCGGTGCCGACCAGGACGTCCCACAGCACGCCGTAGAAGGCCCAGCCGAACAGGGTCGTGAAGAGCTCGAGATAGCTGTCGACGCTCATGGGACGAGGCCCGAGATCGTGCCGAGAAAGCGCCCGATGAGGTTGATCTGTGCCGTCCCTGGCGCAGTCCCTACGGGCGCGCTGCACGCGTCACATTGTGCTCCCAGCACCACGTTCTGCCCGAGGACGAGCTCGATGACGAGCAGCCAGCCGACGACGCGCCACCGCAGTGCCATCCAGCGTGACCGTTGGCTTTCCGCCCAATCCCGGCCGCCCCACCACAGTGCCGGCAACCGCGGCCAGGCAAGGGCAAGCAGACCAATCAGGGCGAACCGCAGCCCGCTCAGGTAAGGTCTCACCTGCCCTACCCGCTCCGACACGACGGCCAGCGAACCGAGCCCCACTGCCTGCCACAACAGTAGGCCGACGGCGATCACGCCGACGGTCGCGACCAGCGACAGCGTGAAGAACCAGCGCCGGCGTGTCGGCAGGGATCTACTGCACGCGGCCATGGATCAGCGGCCTCGGATCGGTGGGATTCGTCTGCGGGACATTGAGCGAGGCCTTGCTACGCGCGGCCGCCCGTTGCAACAGCACGATCAGGGTGTCGGAGACCACCTCGCGACGCACCCGCGTCTCGAACAGGAGGCTCTCGATCTCCTTGTCGAGTTCGGTAATCGCCGTATCGGCATGCTGGCGTGCGACCTCGGTGGCGTATACCTCCGGCACCTGGCGGCCCGACAGCAGCAGGCGCCGGGCATACAGCGCCTTCTCCACGGTGCGCGCTTGGCTTACCTCGGCGACCAGCCGGCCGATGATGAGCCCCTGCTCGGTGGCCGGCATGTCGCGGATGGCCTCGATGACCTGACGCGTCACGGCAACGCCCGGGGCCGTGATCCGTTCGAGGTTGGCGAGGGTGGGCGCGGCGGCACCGCTGACCAGGTTCTGCAACTCGACGGTCACGCCGGCCGACTCGCTGTGGAGCTTGGGCAGCAGGCCGGTGCCTGGAATGCTGTCCTTGCGGCAGGTGTCGCAGGTGGTGACGATGTTCTCGCCCACCACGTCGACCACCCAAGTCCGCGCCGCCGCCGGCGTCGGCCAGACCTCGGAGAGCCGCGTGGCGGAAGCGGCCGGCACCGCGGCCGTCGAGGTGATCGGCCGGTTCATGTTGATGTTGTAGCCCGCCTGGACGATGTCTCCGGTGAAGCGGAGCGTCGGCTGCCCCGCCCCACCGGCCTGGCCGCCGATCCACGGCACACCGTTATCGCCGTTCGCCGACTCGACGGACTCCTTCGCCGTGACGGCGTCGTTGCCGCCGATCCCCATCTGCACCTTCCAGTCATTGCCCTTGGAGAGCGTGATGAGATCCGCGTAGGGGTTCTTGCCCTCGGCCATCTCGGCCTCCATCTGCTCGCAAGATTTGGTGGCGAGCTTCATGGTCTCCTCGGCCTTCAGCAGCGCGTTCTGGAACAGGTCATAGAGCCCGGGATTGGCGCGCTGCAGGATCAGCGCCGGCAGCGCGGCAATGGCCGAGGACGCCGCCGCCGTCATGGCGCTCATCATGTCGTCCGCCCCGGACTTGATCTTGTTCAGGGAATGGGTGACCGCGCGTACCGGATCGAACTTGCCGCAGCTGTAGCCGAGCCCGAGTTGTGCCGAGCCGCCCAGGGTGACCGAAACCACCGAGGGATTCGCCGGGGCAGACACGGGCTCTGCCCCGCCGATCTCGTAGTACCAAAGGCCGTCTTCCGTGGGCCCTTGCGCGGCGTCCACCCAGGGACTTGCCAGCAAGAAGGTGAGCAGCCCGGCGGCCAGGGTGCGGTGTCGTCCACGGCCGGTTGTGATCTCGCAGTGCTGTGCTTGGTGAGCGATCATGGCGGATAAGCGAACCAGTCGATATCGAAGAGGAACCACTGACCCCGGCGACGGCAGCATTTATAGGGGCGCCAGAGGTTCCAGGCGTAGTCGCCGGCGGCGTCCACCCGTCCACCGCCCCAACCGCCGATGCTGGCGAGATCATTTGTGCCGAACACCCTGCAGCTCGACTCAGGCCTCGGGACGAGCATCTGCCAGGTGCCGGTGCGATGGTCCTTCTCCATCAGCGGACCGGGTGGCCAGACCTTCTGGCCTGAGAAGAATGCGAACCACCTGTTAAAGAGGTTCCCGGATCCGTCGTCGACCCAGCTGTCGAGGATCCGGGTGACATCGTTATGCATGTAGGAACTGCCGGAGAGGGGCACGTAGACATGGGGCTGGGCGGCCCGGGTGACGATGTCGCCGGCCCTTTGGGCATTGATGGCCGCGGCTTTGGGCTCTTCCGCCTGGGTCGTCCAGCCGGTCCGCGGATGAACGTTGCCCCACGTCTGCAGGGGCCAGGTGCCGATTTCGCGCATGCCGGGGATCCAGCTCGCCGGATAGAAGATCTCCGGCACCTCCTGCCGCCAGGACAGGATATCGAGGGCCGATTGGAAGTACGGGAAGAAAGGTGTCGTCTGCGACTGACACAGCAGGCCCACGCCGGCCGCCACACCGGCCAGGGACCCCATGGGATGGCCGATGGCATCGGTCTCCCGAAACACCATGTTCTTGTGGTCTCGTGGCTCCGAACGGCCCTCCGTGCGATTGCCCCCACTGTCGACGGGGACCGGCAGCAGTGAGCCCAGGAGTCCGGTGGCCGCGGCTTTCTGGGCGAGCCCCAGCGACGCGCGGATCTCCGCCCAGGGGTTGCCACCCAACGCGTTGTAGGCGCTGACCACCAGATCCGGGTTGTAGTGTCCGACCTTGAGCGAAGTACGCACGCGGCAGCCCCGCCAGCCGCAGCGCAGCCAGAAGCACAGGCCCACCGGCATCCAGCGCATGCAGGCCAGCGCCCCGGCCGTGGTCTGGGCGACGATGCCAGGGGTGGTGATGGTCGCCGCATGAGTCATCAGCGGCCCTTGCAGCACCAGGACCAGGAGGAGCGGTGTGATGCGGTAACGCCTCATCGCGCCTGGCCCTCACGCCAGAATGCATAGCGCTCGAGCGCATCTTCGAGATCCGTCACGCCATAGATCACGGCGCTACCATCAAGGACGACGGCGGGATAACGATCGACGCCGTACTGGACGGCCCTGGCCAGGCCGATGGCAGCGCTTCTGGCCGACGCCATGCCGGTGTCATCGAGCTGCTGGATGCGGCGGAGCGCCTCCGCTTTCGCCTCTTCCGGGTCGACTGGGAGGCCTTCGGATAGCCCCGATTCGAATCGCCCGAGACTATCGACGGTGTAGATCGTGACGGTCGCTGATCGAAAACGCCCCTGATCCGCACCGCTGATCGCCCGCTCGCTCGTGGTGAAGGCCTCGATGCTCAGCACCTCGCCCGCCCCGACCGGGGTGCCGAGGACCATAAGCCCGAGGAGCGTCAGTCCAACCAGAATGCGAGAGGGGATCAACATGTCATTGTCATCGGTCGTGGAACGGTGGCGCCATCGTCCCCATCGACGGGGAACCGTGGAAGGGAAAACCCATGCGGCACGGTGTCTGGTTTCTGGGCCACGGCACGGATCTCAGCCACCGCGTTGCGCCGCGATCCGCTCCGCCACGACATGGACTGCCTCGAGTTCGGTGCAGCGGCGCTCGCGCATGATCTCGGCCCGCTCGGCCTTCTCGTGCTTCTCGGTCATGGCGAGCGCCAGCGACAGCGGTGGTGGCACGTTGCGGAACAGGGCCTCCAGGTTGTCGGCCAGCACGACGCCCTCGACGTACTTGCCGGGCTCCTTGCGGGCCGACAGCAGGAGGCTGCGCTGCTCGTCGTTCAGATCCTTGAACCGCGCGATCTGCTCGACCTCCTCCTTGGGCATGACGAGGCACAGCCACCACTCCATCATGTTGAGCATCCGGCGACTGGCGTCGGGGAAGTCCTCGAGGTTCTGTGTCGCGATCCAGAACCAGGCGCCGAGCTTGCGCCACATCTTGGTGATCTTGACGACGTAGCGTGCGAGCAAGGGATTCGTGGTGATGATGTGCCCCTCGTCGGTGACGACGAGGGTGGGTCGCGCGTCGCTCTGGTGGCGTTCGACCAGATCATTGATATGACTCATCATGGAGATGTAGGCCACGGTGAGTTGGTCCTCGTAACCTTCGCGGGCGAGCATGCCCATCTCGAGTATGGTGACATCCGCCGCCGGCCAGGGCTTGCCGGGCCGGTCGAAGAAGTGGCCGGCGAGGCCCGAGCAGAAGAGCGCCATGCCGTCGCCCATCTCCAGCGCCCGGTTGCGCCGATGCTCCGGCAGGCCTGGATCGCGCCCGATGCGGGTCAGCGCCGCGACGACGTCCCGCGTGAGGACCTGGTCGCGCCCTTCGGCGGCCACGGTCTTGGCTGATAACAGGATGGCATTGCGGATCAGCAGACGATCGGCGCGAGTCATGCGGGCGTCTTCGCGTTCATCGCCGCCGGTGATCATGATGCGCGCGGCGATCTCCATTTCACCGAGGATGTCGCGGCCCGGGCCTTCGGCATCGTCACCGTCGTCGTCTTCGTCCGGCACGTCGAGCGCCTCGGGATCGGTAACGCGTTTCACACGCCGATCCGTGTAGAAAAGACGCAGCGCGTCCGCGAACGGCGGCAGGCTCACGTCCGTGCCCGGGTTCAGCGTGACCTGATTGACCGTGAGCCCCTGGCTCGCAAAGTGCTGACCCAGGAGGGAAAACGAGCCCCCGGCCTCGATGATGAAGATCCGCGGGCGGTGCACCGCCGCCATCTGCTGCAGCAGGTAGACGAGCAAGGCGGACTTGCCGGCCCCGGTGGGTCCCAGGATCAGCATGTGCGCGTTCTTCTTGCGGTCCGCGCGGTGTAAGGGGTCGAACACCAGGGGCTCGGCGCCCCGGTTGAAGAACACGAGCCCCGGATGACCGGTGCCGCGCGAGCGGCCATAGAGGGGCAGCAGGTTCGCGATGTGCCTGGAGAAGACCAGGCGTGAGCGGCGACTGATCCGGTCGAGTCGGGCATCGTAGGCCATGGGCAGATTGCGCAGATAGCTGTCGAGTGCCAGCAGATCCGCCTCCTGGGCGATGGGCTGGAGGCCGTTGGGCAGCAGCAGGGCATTGATCTGGTTGACGTGGGTGCGCAGCGCCGGGAGATCCTCGCCGCGGACGTAGAACGCCAACTGCAGGGGATAGAGCTTGTTGCCGGTCGCCATTTCACGCTCCACCGCGGCGGCGTCCTCCCGCGTCAACTCGGCTTCCGCCGAATCGCCCACCGCGGCGCGCTTGACCAACCCGATGTGGTTACGCACCACATCCTGGGGCTTCACGGTGAGGGTGAGCACCATCACGGTGTGCTCAGGCATGCGATCGAACAGGGAGAACACGTGATCCCCCGACGGGCGTTCCGCGGTCATGTGGCCGATGTCGGGCGCCCGCCGGAGTCCCTGCACCGTGACGAGGGTGTGGGGCAACCCATCGAACCACCAGGTGGCCGTGTCGTTGTCGGACTTAGGACAAGAGAGGGTCAGCAGCTCCCCGAGATCCGCGCCGAACGGCAGATCTTCATCGCCGGGGTACGGGGCGGCAGCCAGCAGCTGCTCCACCGCGCCTTCAGCGCACTCCGGGCGCGGGTTGAACCAGGGCAGCAGCCAGCGGTAGAGATCTGCCCCCGAGCCGCGCCGGCAGCGGATCCCGGCCGCGGCGAGGGCCGCCGTCCACTTGGTGGCGACGTCGTTGAGCTCGGCCTCCACTTCGAGCGCGCTGAGGCTACGGCCGCGGGGGTTCAGTCGCCGATAGAGCACCGCCCGCACGCGCCGCACCTGGCCACGCCAGACGGTGCCGGTGAGGGCCGAATCCTCGAACAGGCCACCCGGGCGGCTGATGTGGGCGCAATGGGCCTTCAGCACTTCAATGTAATGGCGGGTGTACGCACTCTCGCGCGCGCCCGGCGGCAGGTAGGCCTCGATCTCGTGCAGCAGCTCCGACAGGCTCGGCTCGTCCTGCACATAGAGCTGGAGGATCCAGGGCGCGTCAATGAGCTCCGGGATCGCGTCGGTGATCGCGGTCTGGATCGCGTCGCGCAGCTCCGCCATGAAGCCCGGCGTGCGCGCCTCGGTACCTGCGGGCGTCAGCTCGAAGAGCGCGCCGACGCTCACGCCATCCTCGAGCAGGAAGCAGCGGCTCTCCGGCAGGTACTCGACCCAGGGCAGGAAGTCGGTGAAGGACGGCGGGCGGGCGTACAGGGCCTTCACCTCACGCGTCGTCAGGGGACGTGCCGCGGTCGCGGCCCTGCTCGAATCGGCCGTCGAAACCGTGCGCGGCGCGGTCAGGGAGAACTTGGGCATCCTCAACGCTGCCCGCTCGGGACTTCGCCCGGCAGTGCGTACTCGACCCGCTCGTAGAGGGTGAAGGTCGTGGCATAGCCCGGCACCGGCACCCGCTCGGCACCGGCGAGGTGGGGGAATACGTACATCACCAGGGTCGGGTTGGGCAGCCGCGGGAAGAGGGTCTCGAGCTCGGTGTGGGCGGTGCGCGAGTACCCGGCCAGGTCGACATCGTCATCACCCAGGGGCCGCGTGCCCAGCTCCCGACGGACGGCCAGTGGACCATCGGCGCCCATGCCCGTGAGGTGCCCGTCGTAGATCGCCTTCATCGACGGACCGTCCTGCGGCAGCACGGACTCCTTGGTGCCGGCGCACCCGCCCAATAGCAGCATAGGCGCGAGGCTAATCCAGACGATGGTGACGATCGGTCGCAGTCGAGCGTGCATGATTGAGTTTCCTGCCTTCGGTATGGAAGTCGATGGCGAGTTCGCGATCGACGTGAATGGCGACTCCCGTGCCAGCCGGCACGAACACGGCATCGAAGCTCTGGGACTGGCGTTCGAGCAGCCACTTGGCCACTTCCTCGCTGCCGCCGGCCACGGTCTTGCCGAGCATGTAGGTCCCGACATCGCCGGTGACGCTGTCGGTCACGCTGCCGAGGTCACTGATCACCGAGGTCGTCTCGGCGGCGGCTGCCGCGTCGGCCGCGGCCTGGATGGCCTGCACGCCGATCCGCTGGGTCAGAAACGACGCGGCGTTGGTCTTGCGCTCACCGCTGATGCACGGGATCCCCTGGGGATCCGAGATCCAGCCGAGGGGTTCGTTGCGTCCGCCCTGGCCACTCGCCCGCCCGCTCACCTGGCCGCTGCGATCGTCGCTCGAGATCGTGCGGATGGTGCCGTCGTCGAACACGAAGGTGACGGACTCGAGCCGACCGGTGACGCAGGACAGCGTCCAGTCGCCGACCGCGGTACCGCTCCAGACCATGCCTTGCACGCCAGGCACCGTCAGGCCGTTGGCGGCCAGGTTGTCGCTGCCGGTGATCACCTTGAACGGCATCGGATCGCGGACCTGGCCCTGGATCGGGATCCGGCCCACCAGTGCGGTCATGGCCGTCGAGCCCATGAGCGTGGCGTTGCGGGGGACCGTGTAGGCAGGTCGGCTCTTCCGCGCGTCCACTCGGTCTCGCGCGTCGGTCACCGCCTGCGCGGTGCGCGTCCGGGCACCGTCGAGATAGCCGCCCGCCGTCTGCCCGGCCCGATCCAGCAGCCCGGACTTTGTTGCGGTCGCGGCCGGCGCATCGAGCGGTTCTACCCAGATGAGGCCGGGCGCCGGCCCTTGCGCGCCCCCGAGGCCGTCGAGACCGAGTCCCACCGGGATGTCGGCACCGCTGCCCGGCCCCACCCGGGCCACGGACGCCGCCAGCCGGTCGACCCGATCGGTCAGCGAGGCGAGCACGCCGGAATCGATGCGGCCCTGGTTCTCCGCGTCGCGCTCGCGGGACAGGAGCTCCCGGCGCAGGCGCGTGGCGACGTTCTCCTCGATCTGGGTGCGATGGGCGACGAGGGTCTGATTCTCCCTGGCCAGGGTCGCATTCTCGCGGCGCAGTGCCTCGACCTCCGTGGTCATGGCGGCCACGTTGGCCGTGAGGGTCTTGATGGTGTCGGCCGGCGTGTCCGCATCCGGGGCTGGCGCCGTCGGCACGCGGTCCAGCACGACGCCACCGTCCTCGTCCTGGGAGCAGGATTTCAGCGTCACGAAGACCAGCATCAGTACGACGGCGCCGCCGAGGAGGGGCAACAGGCGATTGGCGGTGGCGGCAGGCATGGTCGATTACCGCAGCGAGGCCGCGAAGGGCCGATCTGAGATCAGGTACACCACCGTGCGATCGGCCTCGCTGCCGGCCTCGTGCAGCCGGTTGTGCTGGAAGGTCGCGGTGAGCCAGTGGCCCCGCAGGGCCCGCGGATCCAGGATCTGTGGCTGGTGGGTCTTATTCGTGAGGGTGGCGGCGGTGACATGGAGATCGCCCGCGCGCCAGGCGATGAGGGGTAAGGCCTCGACGGCGCCGCCGCGCACCAACGCCACCGGCTCCCGCTTGACGGGCACCCGATTGAGGCCGGGAAGGTCCCGGAGCAGTCGTGCCGGGGCATACATCTGTTGGGCGGCGAAGCGGGTCAGCGTCACGTAGCCGTATTGCGGCGGAACCGAGGCCTTCGTCGAGGCCGAGCCGTTCGCGGGCTCCTCGTCTGGCAGGTAGATCTCAATGGGGCTGTTTCCGCCGCCTTCGGTCTCCGCGGACAGGTCGAGCAGGTAGATCGGTCCGTTGTCCAGCCCCCGCACGATCACGCGGGTGGCGGCGAAGGGCTGGTTGGCCAGCAGGTAGAGCGTGCCGTCGATGCTCTGCACGCGCAGCGCCCCCTGGATCTGCGGTGGCACGCCAACCTTGACGCCTTGCGGAAAATGGACGAGCCGTTCGGCACCGACGGCGAGCTCCACGGCAATGGGTGTTTTGCGCCAGGCGATGCGCTCCGGCGCATCGGGCGCCGCGTTGACGCCCGCTGCCTGCAGCAGGAGGATTACAGCGAGCAGGGCGGACATCCACCACTGCCACTCGGGCGTTGCGACTCCAAACGCGCTATGGGCCACCATCGCTACCTCCGTGGTCCTCGAACTCGGCATCGGTGAGCCGCCGCGGCCCCTCGGCGCCGAATCCGTCCAGTGCCAATCCCCAGGGGTTGGCCTCGGGATCGACCGCGTAACGCACCACGCGCAGCGGGTAACGGATCGCGGTGCGCTTGACGGTCATGCCCTTCACCGACTCCAGGAGATCGAGGTCCAGCCAGACGATCCAGGCCTCCTCGTTAAGCAGGTCGACGCGTCGTTCCTCGTAACCGTGGCCGGGGATCTCCTGGACACCCCGCACCCGGTAGGCGAGTTCACCCTGGCGGCCCTTCTGCTCGAGCTCGACGGTGAGCATCGCGCGATAACGGGGCGTGAGGTAAGGCGAGACACGGAAGATGGCGCGGCCATAGTCCGTGGCACCGTCTTCCGGCCAGCGGTTGAGCTGCTGAAAGATGTAGAAGGCGAACGCATACACGTTGGGTGGCGATACCTCTTCCACGGCCAGCACCGCCCCCGAGCGCAGATCGGGCGGGATGTGCACGGTCATCTGCTCGGGCGCCCGGCTCCAGCCGAACCAGAGCGCGGCGATAATGATCACCTGGATGGCGATCACGGCCCACAGCGAGCGCAGGTGAGCGCGGACGTTATCGATCTCGTACCGGTAACGTCGCATGTGCCTTCCTGCCGATGTCCCACGCGCCGCTTCGACGGACGAAGGGCATGCGCCGCAAGCCTCTATCGTCGAGCCAGAGCACGACGCGCTGCTGGTAGTAGCCGTCCGGGCGGTTCCTCTTCAGGCGCTGGAACAGACTCGCCATCAGCAGCACGGTGGCGACGATACCGACGCCCGCGATGCCGAAACCCATCGTGACCGCACCCGCGAGCCCCGCCATGATCAGACTGGCGGGCAGCCACAGCAGTAGCGAAACGCCCACGATGACGCCCAGTTCGCTCGACGAGCAGCCCTTTAAGATCGCGGGCTCGGCATTCAGCCGATCGGCTAAGCACTCCTTGTTCATTGGCTTGCGTCGCGAGGCGACGTGAGCGTGTGCAGCTGCAAGGCGCGCGAAGGATTTTCGACGAAGGCATAGTTGGCACTACGTCGAGGAGAAAAACCGAGCGCAACGCAGCAGATGCGCGCTATCACGGTGCCGCAGCAGCCAGCTGGTGAACAGGGAGTGCTTGTCATGTCGTGACGATCCGCCATGCCGGATCAGATGACGCCGGCCGCTTCGGTGAGCAGGAAGCTCGCGAAGATCAGCACCACCGCCCCGACGATGCCGAGCACGCCGACCTCGGCCCACTCCGCCTTGCCCTGGCGCGCCTCGTTGAACTTCGCGAACGCCAGGTACGCCACCCAGAGGAAGCCCAGTACCGCGATCGCGAGACCCAGCACCAGGCCGCCGTCCTTGATGTAGCCCTGGATCAGCCCGATCCAGTCGCCGGCCGCCGGCGCGGTGCTCGGCGCGACCGGGGTCGGCAGCGCCGCCCACACCGGAGCATTGGCGGCGAGACCCAGGAGGCCCAACAGGGCCACCGTCCTCTTCTTCCCTTGTGCGAACATCATCATTTCTCCGAATTTGCAGGGCAGATCCCTGATCACCACATCCCGGGCGTCGCACCCGGACCGAATCGGTTCCGGTCACCCCGTCACCGCAGATAGAAACCAAGCACGAGCAGCACGATGCTGGCCCGCAGCGTCGCCCACACCAGATCGAACAGCGCGACCTGACCGTCCTGCCAGGCCCGAAAGGTCCCCACGGTCACCCACATCACCCAGACGAAGACCAGGACCAGCACCACGCTCGCGATGGTCGTCAGCAACGTTCCCGGAGTGACACCCGACCCGGCCTGGAACGCGGCGTTCTGTGCGGGCGTCACTGGCGGTAATCGCCGCGCAGCGGCGGA
Source organism: Gammaproteobacteria bacterium (assembly GCA_034522055.1). NCBI lineage: Bacteria > Pseudomonadati > Pseudomonadota > Gammaproteobacteria > Gammaproteobacteria bacterium. Next base: position 3,165,384 of record JAXHLS010000002.1, on the reverse strand, counting down.
AACGTCCGCGGCTCGTTGCGGGGTACGTTGATGTGTTCCCGGATGCCAGTGCGGATCCGCTCGAGGTCCTGGCGGAGCCAGTCGTAGCGAAAGCGGATGCGGGCGTCGGGGCTGGACTGGGAGTCAGCCGTCGCGATGAGGGGCTTGAGGGCTTCGAACTCGTGGATCAGACGCGCGAGGGCTTCGCGCTCGGCGTCGGGATCAGCGAGGGCTGTGTTGCCGAGGAGCAAGAGGCCGACAAACGCTGCGAGCACTTTGGCGTGGCGGAGGTCGGATTTGGATTGTGCGCGGTCCATGCGGCGTATCGTGCGCAGGCCGCAGGGTCCGTAGTAGCGAAAACGGCATCAAGGCATGTCGCGGTTTGCGGCCGGCGATCGACGCCGAGGCGCGGTTCAGCCGGAAACCGGTCGGGGAATAATCAATCGGTGGTGGAAAGGCCGAGCAGCTCCGTGAGGGCCCGAGCCGCGATGATCTGAACCGTCTCCACCTTTCCGAGGGACAGCAGATCGCGTTTATCGCCGGTCACCAGGTAGTCGGCCTGACCTGCAATTGCGGTGGCCAGTATCGGGTTGTCGTCAGGATCTGGCGACAACTCCACCATCGGTAGCTCTTGCAGTACGGTTGTCTGGCGGCGCAGTCCGTTCACCAGCGTGCCCGCCTCGGCGGGTTTGAGGTACTTGCGCAGTTGCGGATAGCGGGAAACCCGGCGGAGCTCTTCAAGCTGCCACTCGGAGGTGATCAGTTCGAAGGCCTTCTTGCGCCAAGCCCGATAGATCAAGTCGGGCGGCGTGCCAGATTTGATCAACGCGGCGAGCAGGATTCCGGTGTCAAGAACGACCCGCAAGGCTGTTAGCCGTTGGCCAGCGCTTCGTCGATCGCCTCCATGATCTCATCTTGCGAGTAGTAGCGGTTGCGCTGCTTGACGTCCTGCACCGTCAGTTCGAACAGGCGTGCCTGGACCGCCTCTTCGACAAACTGGGACAGATCACCCTTTTTCGTACCACGCCGGCCCAGGTAAACCCGCAGGGCCTTGTCCACGTCTTCGCGCACGACGATGGACCATCGAACGTTGCTCATCTGTGTTCTCCGAGATGATTTTCGGTTCACGATTTACGCTTATGCGTATAAACGCGCAAACGTATTGCCACTATAAACCACATTTTCGGTAGCTCGCAGCACGCAGTCTCGCCGACCGACCCGGGGATCTGCCGTCGGCCGGCAACGCCGGTTCGCCCATGAGCGTGCAGATCAGCATCACGGCCCCGAATTCGCCCCAACGACGGCCTCCCCGGCGCGCTTTCCCCCTCCGCGCCTGTTTCCCGGCCAGCCGCCGCCATGGCCGTGCCGCTGACGGCACAGCCCAAACGAAGTCGTAGTGGGGTCACCCCATCTCGTCGAACAGCCCACGCCGCGGCGGTGCTCGGCTCGGCGGCCGCCAAGTGGCTTCTGACTCAACCCCCTTCGCATTTAGGTGAATCAGGACCTTCTTGATGACCTCCGGATCCTCGATGCGGGCGACGGTTCGCACCGCACCGCGACAGGCCATGTTCATGGCCACTTAAACTGACCCACTACACCTTCAAGGTCGGCTTCACCCGTTACCCTTGCACCTCGCCTGCTGTCGTACCTACGCATCAACCAGCCCGTCACCGAACTGACTGCAAGGCTCGATACCGGGCCCGTGGCTAGCGGTTACCCGGGCGGGATTCCCACCCGCTAGAATGTGCGGCATTGCCAAGCCGCTGCTGTCCCCTATTACGCTTATTACGCTTCTATTACGTCCGGGTGATGTGGTTATTAAGGCGCTCAGCGCTTAATGAACTCGACGCGCTCGAGATAGGCGCGCGCACCGCCGCGTGTGTCGTTAGTGTTCATCTGGATCCCGAAGCCCGTGATCGGCGGCACTTCGGATTTGTCGAACTGGTTTCGAAAAGCACTGTAGAGATCGAACTCCGTCGTCACCGTCTTGCCTTCGGGTGGAGTGCAGGGTTGACAGAAGTATCGGCCGCCTTTCTCGTAATAATTGGCGGTATAGGCCTTGTCGGGTTCTGCGTTTCTACTCAGGAACAGGCTGATGAAGTATGGCGCGTCGGGGACGAACATGCTGCCGCTGCCAATCTCCTTGTCGCCGAACGAAACCATGATTGCAATCGGGACGCGATAAACTCCGTCTTCCCAGTCCGCACCTTTCGGATACTCCTCGACGCCCCAGGTTACTCGAATCTGCCCGACATCGCTGAGCTCGATCTCTCGCTCCATTAGCCCCGCCGTGCGCCCGTCGGTACTCAGTACAAGTCCCTTTTCGGAAAAACGTGGATTCAGGGATTCTGCGTCCAAGCGTAAATCGTAGCCGTTTTCCTGCAGCCACTCGACCGCGCTGCCGTGTGGTTTTTCAGTGAAGTCGATTACTCGAACAACCTCGGAATCCGTGCCTGCGAAGGAACTGGCCAGGGGCGCCCGGCAGCCCAGGCCGAGTACGACAACGACCATGTATGAAAACAGGCTGAATTCTTGTCGGCGTGGCTTTTTCATATTGATCGTCTCGGCGATTCAAGTCCCGAGGAGCCTTTGAGTAGGGTATAGAAACTATTTTTACAGCCATCTACACCCCGCGATGTTGCGCACAGCGGAGAAATCCTTATTAGCTATGGCTTATCGGCTTTTTCGCGTGAAAGAGCCAGATCATAAACTTCATTTCGATTTCTTTTGCCGACCGCAAGGACAGTAACCGTGACGATAGGATCGGATACCGAATAGACCAACCGATATCCAAGTTGACGCAGTTTTATTTTGTACAGATTTGTTCCTCCGCTAACTGCTGCGGAAGGAACATGTGGATTGGAAAGCCGCTGTTTGAGTTTTTTAGCGAAAAGTTCCCGTACATGGGGGCCGAGCTTTTTCCATTCTTTCAGGGCACTTTTCTTAAATGCTAACTCATAGGCCATCCAGATTGACCTTTATGCTTTCTTCGGCCATGCGGCTCCTGGCAATTTCCAGCAGCTCTTTATCCTCTATAAGGTCCATCATGGCTTCATAGGCTTTGGCGGGGACACAATAAAACGCAGGCTCATTCCTGTTAAGAACAGCAATGGGCATGCCTTCTCCGCTGGCTACGACCTTCATGGGGTTGGCTTTCAGTTCGGAGATGCTGGCAGCCACGTCAGTAAGGATTTGATGCGTCATGGAGATACCTTGGGCCAATTGACATGAGACTTAATAATAGACCTGTTTAAAGGTCTTGTAAATCCATAACAATCAATTGCACGCAACTCGGGCATAGGCCTGCCGATGACCATAGTTCTCACCCTCGTATTCCTCCTGCTTGCCGGGTATGGCCTGCTGTCGCTGTTCATCCGTCGCGGCTACCGCGCTCCGCGCATCGTGGAGTCCGGTACGCCGGCCGATTTCGGCCTGCCGTTTCACGAAGAGTCCATCCCGACCGCCAACGGCCGCCGACTCTTCGCCTGGTACATTCCGCCGCCCGGTGAGTCGCGGCCAGCACCCGCCGTGGTGGTCATGCACGGTTGGGGCTCCAATGCCGAACTCATGCTGCCTTTTGCCGGGCTGCTGCACCGCAGCGGCTACGCCACATTGCTGGTGGACGCCCGCAACCACGGTCGCAGCGATGGCGACGCCTTCTCCTCCATGCCCCGCTTCGCGGAGGACCTCGAGCACGGATTCGACTGGCTGACCGGCGTGCCTGAGGTGGATTCCGGCCGGATCGCTCTGCTCGGACACTCCGTCGGTGCCGCCGCGGTGCTGCTGGTTGCCAGCCGGCGTCCGCAGGTGGCGGCGGTGGTGAGCATCGCTGCCTTCGCCCACCCGGAAGAGTTGATGAGGCGTCAGATGCGTTTCCATCGCATTCCCCGGCCAATCGCCTGGCTGGTGCTGCGCTATGTCGAGCGCACCATCGGGGCTCGCTACGAGGCCATCGCACCGATCAACACCATCGGCCACATCCGCTGCCCGGTTCTGCTCGCCCACGGGGCCGCGGACCGAAGCGTTCCGGTCCAGGACGCCACGGCGATCTACGGGGCGCGCGCCCACGCGGGAGTCGAACTGATGCTCGTGCCCGAGGCGGACCACGACTCGGTCGACCGCATCGAGGGGCACGGTGACGAAATCGCCGATTTCCTGCAAAGGTCCTTCAGGGACGCGGGCCGCAAAGGGTGATCCGACCGGCGCAGACGGGGGTGTTACAGGCGCCCCTTTGACCGCGGGGCGGGGCATCCATAAGGGTCGCCGTCGTTGGGTATCACGCCGATTTGCCGCAGAGGCGGACGGAGCGCGGATGGGCAGGGGCGGCAACCTCGATCATGCCGACCTGTGGGTGCGCTGCGGCAGCCGGGACCAGGGCTTCGAGCAGTCGTATCATGGCCCACCCCAACCCCAAGGAGGGAAAACCGCACCATCCGGCGGGTAAGCCCCGCGCGCCCATCCGACCGTAGCCGCAGGACCAGACGCCGCCCATGCCAAGCCCCCTCTTTGATTCGCGATCCACAGGTGCGCGCCGGAACACGGTGCAATCAGCCCGGCCCCGACGCCCGCTCCTTGGTGTTCTGGTGTGGGCGTTTGGCGTCATGGCCCCGGCGCCGACCCCTGGGGCCGAGATCGACAGCGTAACGCCCAGAAGGGTGGCCCTCGATGACAGCGCGGAGGCCATCAACGGGATATTCAACCAACGTCTGCGGGCAGGCGTGGCGAATGCCAATGTCAGCGAAGACGATTTCGCCGCCATGGAGTCCGGTGAGTTCTGCGACCAGGAGCGCCTGTACGCGGAGCTCAGGAAGGCCATCTTTCATTCCTTCATTCCCCGGTGGGGTCTGCGGGGCTATGACCTGGACCTGCAGCTGCGCGAGCTGCTTGCCGGGAAGAGTCTTTCCCTGTCCCTGCAGGATTCCATCTATGGCGATATGGACTATCTGGAGGGCTTCTCCCTCAGGGTCAAGGAACTCAGCGATGTCGTCAGGATCGATGGCCACCTGATGGGCCTGGACAAGGTGGGGCATTTCTTTGCGGAAGGCTGGGAGTATTTCGAACGCACCCGGGATGAGGGCGAAACCCTCGAAGAGGTCATGGAATGGGGAAGCCGCCAGGAGGCCGGGAGGTTCGGTTACCTGACCACCGGCGTCTATTCCTTTGCCGACCTGACGGCGAACTTCCATGGCTGGCGGTTCTGGAACCAGATCCTGGGCACCCGCCATGACCCCCTGAAGGGCATGATCGGCAACCTTTTTGCCAAACCCTACGTGGAGTGCGAGTTCCAGCTCATGGCCTCATTGAGGCACCGCAAGATCGTGAGGGCCTGGCATCTGAACCGGCCCTTCGACCTGTCGGAGTTCGTCGACGGCGCCTGGCACGAAGGGAACAACTGCAACCGCTACGCCGACCCCACCATCGTGGCGCCTCAGTCGGATAGGGTGATCACGCTGTCCGCCACCAGCTCACGCCCTTCGAGGAAATCGTCGTCCATGTCCCCAGTCACGCTGACCCGGTCGCCGACCTCGATCTTCTGATAGCCCTCGTCGTCGAGGGGGTTGTAGGCCATCTCCTCGACCTCCACGCGTACCTCGCGCAGACCCGTATCGATGACGAATTCCTCGTCGCTGGTCTCGGTGACCACGCCCCGGATCACGGTCTCGGAGATCACCACCGGCGTGGTGATGGTGATGGGCGTGGTGACGGTGATTACGGCGTCCTCCTCGTCCATGGCGCTGGCGTAGAAGTAGGTGTCCAGGTTCTCCACATAGACGCTGGCGGCCTCAAGGGTGCGGGTCTCGAACAGGTCGTCGTCGATCATCCCGCTGACGCGGACCTTGTCACCCTTGATCAGCTTGTAGGCGTCGGCATCACGGTCGCCGTCGTCCATTTCCACGGTGATATTGCCCTGGCCGTAGTCGAGGGTGAAGGTGTCGGAGCTGACCGCGTCCACGGTGCCGCTGATGCTGATCCAGGTGTCCTCGGGCTTCTCATAGGGCTTGGCCTTTTCCGCGGCCGCCGGTCCTGCTGTGAGCGCCGCCAGCAGCAGGCCCGCCATGCTCGCCTTGTAGGTGGTCATATTCATAGTTTGGTCCTCTTCAGTTTGGCTTTCGGGTTTGTTGGGATCGGGCTGCCGCCGCGCTCCGGCGGCTTCCTTCGGTTTCCGGTGCTGCAGGATCGGTGCCAATGGCACGACAGCCGCCGCGCCCGGGCCCTGGTGGCGAGCGGACGCCGTGTAGTCGGAGTCCGGCGGCGGGGGGCGGGGGATTTCACCCGGGCGATAGTTGATTTCCACAAACCGGTCGGTTGTGGAGACGGTTATTTCACTGCCGGTGCGGCCTGGGTTGAGGAAGCGCTAAAGTATTCGGCGCTTCCCTGCGGCGATGCGGAACCGTGCGGGTTCGGGTTGCTGATACCGTCATCCGCGGCGAAGGCCGGCGGTGGGATGGCGGCCGGTCTCAGGCGAGGTCCTCGACGGCCCGCCGGACGGCACCGCGGATGACCTCCAGGCAGGTGCCGAGGCGGGGCGGCAGGGTGTCCTCCGTCAGCGCCTCGTCGTCCAGGGTGTCGAGGATGGCCCGGTCGGCGTCCACGCAGCCCGCCACCAGCCGACTCGCGGTGTCGTCGGCGAGCATCGCCGCGGTCTTGAGCACCAACTCCCCGAGACCCAACTGCTCGGGGTCCACGGCCTTGGGAAGGGTGTCCATCTCATGGGCGATGAGCCGGTCAACGGTTTCGGCGAAGTCCTCGCGCTCGGCATGAAGCGCCTCGAGGCGCGACCTCAGGCCTTCGGACTCCGCGGCGCCGGCGGCCTCGCGGTAGCAGCGGGCAGCCTTGATGCATTGCTCGCTCAGGGTGTTGAGGGCGGCGGTCCGGGCATCGATGAGGATGGACATGATACAGTCTCCTGGCGGGGGGCGAGCCCCGTAATTTACAGTCTGCCTCAAGTGCGACGGCCGGGGGAACCGCGCGCCGGGGACGATTGGTGCGGTTCCTGCAAGGCTTGGAACACCAGGCGCGCCAAACCGGTGCGCTCAAACCAAAGCCACACGAGGTTATCATGCTGGGATGGGCCTTGACTTTTCTCATCATCGCCATCATTGCCGGGCTGCTGGGCTTCTCCGGCATCGCTGGCACCGCCGTCGACATCGCCTGGATCCTGTTCGTCGTCGGGCTGGTGCTGGCGGTGGTCTTCGCCCTCTTCGGACGCCGGGGCAGGCTTTGACCTGGGTAGGGGTCGCGGCGGCGCCATGAGCGGGCGCCCCGGGAACACCGCGGTCCGGGCCTTTCGCGGCTTCGGCTCGGGCCGCCGGGTATACGTCAGCGGCCAGGTGATCACGGGCCGCGGGGCAGAGGTCGCGGCCCCCGCCAGTCGGCACCGTCGGCGTGACCTCGGGAAGCGGTTGCTGGACGCCCTGCGGCTGGCGGTCAGCCGGCGCGTGGTGGGCGCCCGGGTGCGCGTCGAATGCGGTGATGCGAGCGAGGTGGTGGAAGCGGATTCCCATGGTTTCTTCGCGGCCTGCCTGGAGGTTGCGCCGGCCCGGGAAGATGGCCCCTGGCGGGGTTACCGGGCCGAACTCGTCGCCCCGGCCGCCGCGGCACCGGCCCGGGGTGAAGGGGAGGTGCTGATGGCTACCGCCGCCTCCCGGCGGGTGGTGGTCAGCGATATCGACGATACGGTGATGCATACGGGCGTCGCCAACAAGCTGATGATGCTGTGGCGGCTGTTCACCCACGGCGCCGAAGACCGGGCCCCCCTGCCGGGAGTTGCGGCCTTTTACCGCGGGCTCCACGGGGGCCGGGAGGGCGACGAGGAGAATCCCCCCGTCTATGTCTCTCGCAGCCCCTGGGCCATCTATCCGGTGCTGGAGGCCTTCTTCCACGACCACGAAATCCCCGCCGGGCCGGTGCTGGAGCTGCGGGACTGGGGTATCTCCCTGCGCCACCCTTTTCCGCGGCGCGCCCGGCAGCACAAGCGCGAGGTGTTGGAGCGCGTGTTCGAGGTCTTTAAGGACTTGCCGATAGTGCTGGTGGGGGACAGCGGCCAGCGCGACCCGGAGGTCTATGCGGCCATCGCGCGGCGCTACCCCGAGCGGGTGGCCGCCATCTATATCCGCGACCTGCTCCACAGCGCGGACCGCAGCGCGGCCCTGAGGCGCATGCAGGAGTCCCTGGGCGAGTTGGACGTCGACCTGGTGTTGGCCGCCTCCACCGCGGAGATGGCGGTCCACGCCCGCCGGCGGGGCTGGATCCCCGACAGCACCGTCACCGAGGTGCGGGAACACGTGGCCCGGGAGGTACCCTGAATGCATCCCCCGGGACGCAGGGGGTCCGGCCGGTCGCCGGGGAGGTGCCGGCCCGGGGTCCCATCCAGGGGTGCCAGAGGGCCTGCCATGGCGCCCTCCGTGGCCCCTTCGAGGGGCTGCCGGTGGTGGCCCGGTGCCGCGGTTGCCGGGGTGCGCCATGAGCGCTGATACGGATACGGGACGCACCTGCCTGCTGGTCCTCAATACCCGCAGCCGCGGTGGTGAAGAGCACGCCGATGCCATCGTCGAGGCCATCGGCCGCGCCGGCTGGACCCTGGCGGGCGACGGCCCCGTAGCCCCCGAGGATTTCCCGGCGGCCCTGGAGGCGCACCGGGGGCGCCTGGCCCGGGCCTCCGGGCGCATCCTGGTCGGTGGCGGCGACGGCACGGTCCATCATCTGCTGCCGGAGCTGATGGCGGCCGGACTGCCGGTGGCGGTGCTGCCCCTGGGCACCGCCAACGACCTGGCCCGCACCCTGGGCCTCTCCCTCGACCCCCATGAGGCTCTGGAGACGGCCCTGGCTGGCCGGCTGGCCCGTATCGACCTGGGCCGGGTCAACGATACCCCGTTCGCCAATGTCGCCAGCATCGGCCTGGGACCCGAGGTCACGGAGCGCCTGTCGGCGAGCATGAAGCGAGACCTGGGCATCGCGGGTTATCCCCTGGCGCTGCTGCGGGCCTACCGCGAAGTCCGGCCCTTCCGCTGCCGGGTGACGGTGGACGGCGAGCGGGTGCCGCGTTTCCGGGCCATCCACCTGGCGGTGGGCAACGGCCGCTACTACGGCGGCGGGGCCACGGTGTTCAGCGACGCCCGCATCGACGACCAGACCCTCCACTTCTTCGGCCTGTCACCCGAGCCCTTCTGGCGGCTGGTTCTCAAGCTGCCGTGGCTCGCCCTCGGGTACCATCGCCAGCTGTCCAACATCCGGACCCTCCATGGGCGAACCCTGGAACTGCGGATCTCGCGCCCCCTGCCCATCTCCGCTGACGGCGAGCTGGTGGCCGAGACCCCGGCCCGCTTCGAGGTGTTGGAGGGGGCGCTGGTGGTGGTGGTGCCGGAGACGCCCGACGGACCGGGCCTCGGTGCGGCCGGGGACCGGTAGGCGGGAACGGTTCTGGGGACAGTTGACAGGTTACGCAACGACCGGCGCGGCCACGGGTTAAGGAAGTGCCGAATGAATCAGCGCTTTCCTATGGGGTATTCAGATCTCGACACAATTTCACTCGGTGATGAAGTCATCGATGTAGTGGGCAACCACGTCGGGGCGGTTTTCCTGCACCCAGTGGCCCTCGCGCTCGATGAACTGGAGGCGCACCGGTCCCTTGATGGCCTGCTTGAGGCGCACGCCGCCCTCCTTGGACATGAAGTTGTCGTTCTCCGCCCACATCGCCAGGGTGGGGCAGGTAAGCCTGCCGTGGTCGACGTCGGTATCCGATTGCTTGGGATCGGCGGATACGCGGATGAGGGATTTGAATCCCGTTATGCCCGGCCCGCGGCCCCAGAACTGCAGGTAATTCTGTTTGCAGTTCTTGTCCGTGAAGGGGGTCCCGTCATAGCTGCCCACGCGCATGAGGGCGGGGAAGTTGGCCACCGCCTGGTCCATGGCCTGCTGCAACACCTCATCTGAGGCACCATCCAGGGCCGCCAGGGCCTCCACCTCGCAGACTGGCCACTGGTCGAAGCAGACGGCATCGATGAGTACGAGGCGCTTGATGTAATCGCAATACTTGCAAGCGAAGACCTGGGCCACGCCGCCGCCATGGTCGTGGGCAACGAGTATCACCGCCCTCTTCAGGCCCAGGCCCTCGAAGAGGGAGCTTAGGACTCTTCGCTGATCATTTCTGCCGCGAAGCGGCTTCGTCCAACAAAGGCATCGAGCCGGACTGGCTCAATCGCTGCGTGTGCTATCTACTCGCTCATGCTTGGCGTTGTGCATCAAATGGGTAAGTGGCGTCTCGCTCGGCCGCACCACCCGCGAGCGCCTGCGCCCGAGGATGACGACGCAGGGGACACGCTCATTAAGCCGCTCGCCCCCTCGGCAAGCACCTTGCGTTCGGTCTGCGTGACCAGCCCATGCATCTCGCGCTCGAACGACTTGCAGCCATTGGCGCCAAGCTCGCATTGTATCTCCCGCAAGGGTCGCGGATGGAGAAATCAGCGGTTGCCGGGGACGGCGATCCAGAATGGTGTCTTGCCGGCATCCACTTCCGCGGCGATAGTCATGGTGCCCACGTCAAGGACCGTCACTTTGTCGTTACCGCCGGTCGCCACGTAGATCCGGCGTCCGTCGGCGCTCGCCCGCACCCCCTGGGGGCCCATGCCTACCGGCACCTGGTCCACGAGCCTCACGATCCCAGTGTCGATGACGTTGAGGGTGTCGCCGCTGATCCCCGTCACGAAGACCCAGCGCCCGTCCGGCGACACGTCCACGCCGCCGTGGGGCGGCGCCAGCTCGATGCGGTGGGTGATACGCGCCCCGGCCACATCGATCACGGTGAGGTCGCCACTGTCGTTGTTGGCCACGTACAGAATGCGGCCATCCGGCGAGATATCGGCATTGCGGGCGCCCGCCCCGGCGGGGAGTTCGCCGACCTTGCGTCGCGACTTCACGTCGATGACCGCGATCCCACCAGTCTCCTGCAACGTCACGTAAGCCCGGTCGCCCTCCGGTGAAAACACCACGGCGTGGGGCATCTTACCAACCGCCACCGTCTCCACCACCTCGAGGGTAGCGGTGTCGATGAAGCTCACAGTGCCGTCACCCGAGTTGGCGGCGATGGCGATGTCTCCGTCGGGACCGATCTTGACCCCCCAGGGCTTGCTGCCCACCTCGATCCTGCCCAGGAGGGAATCGGCCCGGGCGTCGTAAGCGTAGATCCGATCTTCGTCCCGGGCGCTGGCGAGCACCAGACGGCCGTCCGGCGATACGGTAACGTGGCCCATCCCTGAGGCCCCCGGCCAGCGGTCCCCGGCGGGGAGCTCGACCACGGCATCATCGCCCTGAAGGGTGACATAGATGGTGTTACCCAGGGGAGCGTCCTGGGCCGTGGCACCTAAGCTCAGCGTGGCCAAGGCTGCTGTGGCCAGGGCCTGCTTTGCCAGGACTCGCATAGGTCGAGGCCACAGGCACCGCGGACGCGAAGCCATGGAGCGGCCGCGGCGGGGGAGCAGCATCGTGGGGGCAGGTATGGAGTGGACGGTGTGCCGCGCGCCGACGACGCGGGTTGAGGGGAAATGGAAATTCATAGTGCCTCCTGTGATAGTACTTTTGTACCCCCGCAAATGCCGTCGCACGGAGGCGATCATCGCCTTCCCAGTCGCGCTGCGCGTGGCGCTTCAGCGAGCCGCACGTGGGTGCCTTGTTTGAACAGGTAGATGTCATGGTCCGTCAGTAGGGACACGCCGTGGGTCATAACTGCCATGACTAAACCGACAGACGGGCGCGGCTGGCCTCGACGTTCCGAGGAATACGGTCACGCTTCGTCTCCGCCATCAGGAAGTGCCGTAGCGGTCGGGGCCGCCCAGCCAACCGGACGGTGGAGTCGCGGTGACTGTAGTCACCATCGACCACCATACCACATGAATTTCAGTAGACACGCCAAACGGATGTCTTTCATTAAAGAATGTTAATGCCGGAGCCGGATGGCTGTGAATACTGAAGCCGCTTCGTGAAGCGGGGCGCCTACCGATATCTATCGAGGGCTTCCCGCCGATCTAGGGCTGTCGGCCCAGGAGTTCCATGGCTGCCCGCTGCCACCGACGGCCCATCAGTAAACGAAATCATGAGGAGGATGACTATGAAATGCTCTTGCAAACGCCTCATCGCGCCGGTCGTTGCCGCCGGCCTCGTTACGGCCAGCCTCGCGGCCCATGCCGATGACCCCGTACAGCAGCCCGATGAGTCCTGGCTGACCGTGAACGGCACCGTGGTCTCGGCCAAACCCGATTCTTTCAAGCTGGACTACGGTGAGGGTCTGGTGACGGTGGAGATGGACGGCTGGGGCTGGTATGAGGACGATCACCTTTTGATCGAGGGGGACCAGGTGACAGTTCACGGCCGCGTCGATGACAGCCTGTTCGAGAAAGGCACTATCGAGGCCGGAAGCGTCTACGTGGAGGATCTGAACACGTACTTCTATGCCAATACCGCGGACGAGGAGGCTGACGCCCGCCTCATCAGCTACGTCGTCACGGCGGCCCCGGACGAGGGTAGCTGGGTGAACATCTCTGGCATCATCGAGGAGGTGGACGGCCGTGAGTTCACCCTTACCACCGGCTTCGGTGAGATAGATGTGGATACCCGCACCATGACCTACAATCCCCTGGACGACGAAGGCTTCCAGCGCCTCGACCGTGGCCAGGCGGTGGCGGTGAGGGGGCGGTTGGACAACGATCTCTTCGAGCGCCGGGAGATCGTCGCCGACACCATCTACAGCCTCAGCGCGGATGCCGCCAAGGAGGCCAAGAAGACGGAGAAAGGCTACTGAACGGCCTGCCGGCTAGCCTGCCGGCCCTGCCCCCGCGGGGCCGGTCCCCTTACCTTCAAACTTACCGCATATTTTTTCTTCATCGCCTGATAGGACCCGCCCGACGTGAGTGGTGGAGGCGCCCCGCCAGGCGGGCGGCACCGTCGACGCCAATCCGGCACCTGACGGAACGCAAACCCTGTAAACCATTATTCGGACTCCCGCGACCGTTTGCCCGGGGGAGTAGCAGGGAGCCGTTGCCGCGGCGAGAAAGCGCGCGTCTGCAGCATTGGTTCGTGGGTCCGAAATAGAAAAGGCCCGGCCACCGTGGCCGGGCCCTTGGGGCGGTCGCGGCGCCGCCCTCAGTGGCTGTGGATCGCGGCGGTCCTGGCCGCCGGGATCCCCGGCCTGCTGCCGCACCTCACTCGGCGAGGGTCACGACGGAGTCCGCCATCAGCTCACGGCCCTCAAGAAGGTCGTCATCCATATTGCCGGTCACTCTCACGCGGTCGTCCTTTTCCACCTTCTGGTAGCCCTTGTCGTCCAACGGGTTGTAGGGCATCTCACTCACGTCGACGCGGATCTGGCGCGGCCCCGTATCGATGGAGAATTCCTCGCCATTGACATCGGTGACATTCCCCTCGACCCAGGTCGCAGACACCACGATGGGCGTGGTGAGGTTGACGACGGCATAGGCGTCCTCCTCATCGACGGACGACGAGTAGAAGGTGGTGCCGATGTCTTCCACGTAGACGCTGCTGGCCTCGAGGGTGGCGGTCTCGAAGAGGTCGTCGTCCACCCGGCCATTGACGGTGACTTTGTCGCCCTCGAACAGCTTGTAGGCGTCGGCGTCGCGGTCGCCATCGTCCATCTCGACGGAGATGATGCCCTCGCCATAATTTACGGTGAAGGTGTCGGTTTCCACGTGCTTGACAGTACCGCTGATGCTGATCCAGGTATCATCCGGCTTCATGTAGGGTTCCTCGGCCAGCACTGGTGTGGACACGCTGGCACCGAGGACGCACGCGGCGACAATACTCATGGCGAATTTGGTTTGCATGTTGATCTCCTTAGGTTTCGACTTTGGGGGTGGCGCGGTCCTGCCCAGGGAAGGGCAAAGGACCACGCGTCGTGCGTTAAAGAAAAGGCAAGAGACATGCCACTCCAAAGGGTGGCGGGAAGGTGGGTGAATGAGTGGTGGAACGGCTCGGGGTGGGGGTTTTGACGGGTTGGGTGGTGAAATCCCCCACCGGGGGAGCGCGTTGCGGCCGCGCTGTCCGGGCTTACCCTCGCCCTCTCCATGGTGCGCGACCGCCAACCGGGCCCCAGCCATCTCGACGCACAGGTCGCGTAGAAGCTGTAAACTTGAGCAACCCCATCCACCAACCAGATTGCGAGCATGCCATGACCCAGAAACCCGAACGCGACATCGAAAAGGACTACCCGATCGGCGAGTTCGTCGACAAGCTGCGCCGCCTTGCCGATGCACTGGAGACCGGGCAGCGCTTTCAGATCCAGATCGCCGGTGAGCGCATCTCGGTGCCGGTGGGTGCCACCTTCAACATCGAACACGAACGCGGCGAAGAGGAGGAAGAGATCGAATTCCAGATCAAGTGGTCTCGGAAAGACGGTGCATCTTCGACGGATTGAAAAGATCCGGCGCCATGTGTTTCACCCTGTCTGCGCCGGCCGGGAGTAAGATTAGGAGCATGGCACCACATCCTGCCGGACGTGATGGTCCCTCTGTTTCTGACATCTTCGCCGACCTGCCGCATCGACTTACCGAGACAGCGACGATTGAGGACCTGATTGCCGCATTGGGCGGGCGCGCCCACGGGCTCACGGTGGCTGCCGTTTCCATTCCCGCGATCGTGCCCACCCCCGGCATTCCGGCCGGACTTGTCTTCGGGACGATCCTTGCGGTGTTTGCGGCACAGATCACTACGGGTGCGTCTTCCGTGATCCTGCCTAGGTGGCTGGCATATCGACCAGTCAGCCCTCGCGTCCTGGATGCCTTGGCCGGCCGCGGCTCATCGCTTGTATGGCGCGTGGAGCGTTTTACCAGATCACGGCTGACGCATGTGGCCTCGCCGGCCTCGATGCGTTGGCTCGGGCCATTTCTGTTTCTGCTTGGCCTGCTGATTGCCTTACCGATCCCGTTCGGCAACACCCTCCCAGGCCTGGGCGCGCTGCTGATCGGCGTCGGCATTGCGAGCCGTGACGGGCTCGTCGTGCTATATGGCCTCGCGGTAGGTGTTGCGGGCCTCATCGTTTCACTGGGTCTGATTTATGGTGGATGGCGGGTCGCCAGTTCCTTTCTGGGAGGCGCATGATGCCTTTCTACCGCCAGCGCGTGCCACCCAAACCCTCGTCCAAACAAGCCGAAGCTCTGGTGAGCGCGAACCATTTATCGACACAGGAACAGGCTGCAACGCGCATCGAGTTGGCCGCCCCGCCACAGCGGCGGAATGCGGCCGGGCATCTGCGCTCCGTGGGCGTAGAGATCGAGTTCGGGTCGCTCACGGCGCGGCAGGCGGCGGCGGCCCTTGCGGAGGGGCTCGGGGGCGGCCTTCTTGAAGAGGATGCGCATGCCCTGATCGTGAAAGGGACAGTGATTGGCGACCTGATGGTCGAGATCGACACGCGCTACGCTCATCCCCAGCGCCATCCCGGAACGCCCCATGGCCGGCTCAGCAAGAGTGGAGCGGACATGTTGGGCAGGGTGTCGGGATATTTTGTACCGCGAGAACTGGTAACCCCGCCGATATCACTCGACCGTTTGCCCCTGCTCGACCAAGCGGTGGGAGTGCTGCGCCGGGCGGGTGCGCGTGAGAGGGGGCCAGCGGCGTTCGGCCTTCACTTCAATCCGGAGCCTCCGCGGCTCGATGCCGAAACGATCACCGCGATCCTGAAGGCATTCCTGCTGCTCAATGACTGGCTGCGGCGGGAGAGCCGGCCGCGACACCCAAGTCACCGCCTCGGGTTCGGGCGTGACTTTCCCCGGTCTTACATGCGGCGCGTCGTTTCGGCGGATTACTGGCCAGATCTCGACCCGTTGATGGACGATTATCTGGCGGCGAACCCGACGCGGAAGCGCGACCTGGACCTGCTGCCGCTGTTTCTGTTTTTCGATGAGCGGCGCGTTCGGGCCCGACTGCCAAACGAGAAGATCGGTAAGCGGGCCGTGCTACACTACCGCCTGCCGACCGCGCGGGTAAGCCAGCCGGATTGGAGCATCGCGCCGGACTGGAACCGCTGGATGGCGGTAGAGCGCCTGGCGGCGGACCGCCCTCGGCTGGAGCGCCTCGCAGCTGCTTACCTGGCGCAACCGAGGAATACCCGGGAATGGGCGAAGGTCTCGGCGCGGCTGGCCTTCGATGAATAAGCTCTGCGTCGCAGTGGAGCGCGAGTAGATGGATGGTCCGCCGACATTTGTGCCACCGCGGGTGCGAGCAAGCGACACGACCGCCCGTCAGGTGGGTTCTGGTTGACAGGACCAGGTTCCGCGAAGGAATCGAAGGAGAGGGATACATCGTCATCGCGTGACATCCACGTTATCATGCAAGCGCGCCCCGAATGGTCTACAAGAGCCGGAACGACGACCTCGTACACCTCAGACGAATTCGATCCCCTCGCACTTGAAGTCTCCCAGCTTTTCTTCGTCGGCCAGTAAGGTGCCGTCGAGGTTTGCGGCGCCGATCCAGCTTTCGGTGACGCCCCCGATCTCTATGGACTTCATGTAGATGAACTCGTCCGGGTGACCTGGAACGAGCTTGATCGAGGACGGTCCACGCTCGGGTGTGCGCTCCCCAACCTCGCGCACCGTAATGTCCGAGAACGTCGCATCCGCCTCGATCAGAAGGTTGTTGCCGTTCTCGCGCTCGTCTGTCGGCGCGTGGAAGGGTTCGGTCGAGACCTTGCGGGGGAAGAAGTACCAGCGCTCGCGATAGGGATGCCATTCCGCCGCCTCGTGGACGACATAGCCCGCCTCGCCGATGCCGCAGGCCTCGCCCATGCGCTGGTAGGCGTGGCTCCAGTCCTCGCTTCTGACGACATAGTCGTGCGGCCCGAGGCGCTTGATCCATTCCTCGTGCCGTACCTTGCCGTGCGAGCCGACGATGAGTTCATCCCCCACCAGCGTCGCCCATTCGCACTTGAACCCCTTCTGAGCCTCGTCGCCCGAGCCGGTCATCAGCATCTGGCGCGGGATGATCATGTGTTTGGCGCCGCGCAGTTCGCCGACGATCCCCGTGCGGTCATCGAACACCAGCATGTGGCGATCCCATTTCAGCAGCTCGGAGAA
Source organism: Gammaproteobacteria bacterium (assembly GCA_034522055.1). Lineage (NCBI taxonomy): Bacteria > Pseudomonadati > Pseudomonadota > Gammaproteobacteria > Gammaproteobacteria bacterium. Next base: position 3,148,330 of record JAXHLS010000002.1, on the reverse strand, counting down.
CTCCCCACCGCGGAAGGTGTCGGTGTCGACCTCGCCGAACTTGGAATAGACATGCACCTCGCCTCCCTCATCATCGGGGATGTGCTCCACCGTGTAACGGACCGCTCCGGTGGCATCGACATGGCGGTGAATCCGGTCGTGACGCAGGCGCGCCATGAAATAGGTCTCGCCGTCCTCCAAGGTTACCTGTGATGCATGGTCTTCGTCGGTGATCTGCATGATGGTGTAGGTCGACGTGTTGGCATCGTAGCGCTCCAGGCGCTTGCGATCACGAGTCATGGCACGTTTCCTCATTTCGCGTTCGTGTCGAGCCAGCAGCTTGCTCCGGCCGAAGCATCAATTCGACATACGGCATTCGTGCGCCCGGCAAGCGAGTGCTGGCGGTTTCATCCCCAGCCATGGATCGCACGGCACGGCGCTCATGGCAAGGGTGTCGCGTCTAGGCAGTATAAACTAGCTGTTCGTGGGTTCGCAGCGGGCAGTCTCGCCTGATCGGCCCGGGCAGCCCCGGCATCTGCCGTCGGCAGGCCGCTGCCGCTCGCCCAGCAGTGCATGGATTGGCGTCACCCCCTCGAATTCTTCCCAACGACGAGTTCGTCGACCCAGTTCTCCCCCACCCGCCGGTTTTCCGCACAGGCAACACCCGTTGCCGCGCTGATGACGGCACAGCCCAAACGAAGGCATCCTGGGGTCACCCCGTCCCGTCAAACAGCCCGTGCTGCGGTGGCGCCCAGCATCGCGGCCGCATCAATGCGTCAGGCCCTGGTGCTCTCGCATCGAGGTGGGTGAGGATCTTCTCGATGACGTCGGGGTCCTCAATGCACGCGATGATCCTCACCGCTCCGCCGCAGGCCGGGCACGTCTCGATATCGATTCCGAAGACACGCTTGAGGCGTTGCGCCCAAGTCATCGCGGCGCGCCGCCACCCGAACTGGATACCCTCCCTGCCGACGAAGGCAACATAATCGCATCCTTGCGAAGTCGTCCCGCAGCTTTGGTTATCAAGATGGGTGCAACCCTTATAGATACTTCTTGAACGCGCTCGCCGTGACGGCCACGCTCAGGGCGAACAGCGTCGCGAACGGCAGCACGACGAAACTCGGGTGCAGACTGAACGGCAGCGCGAGGTAAATCACCCAGGTGAGAACCAGCAGCGGCAGCGCCGAGCGTTTCGCCCAGTGATAGACGAAGGAACTCTCACGTCCCCCGCCCCACCGGCGCAGATCCCGTTTCACGAGGCCGTCGACGATGGCGACCAGGGTGAACATCACGAACACCGGCATGGCGAGCGCCAGAACAGCCAGCCGGACCGAGAACACCTGCGTGACCTGCATCGCGGCGAGCACGTACTCGGCGACCGGCTGAAATGCGCCATGCAGCCGTGACCGCAGCCCCGACTCACCGGGCACCGGGGCACTGGCGACCCACTCGATGAGGTCGGCCACTCGGGTGAACTCGAACAGGACGTAGTAGGTCCGGTCCGCGACGGTCTTGGTGAATTGGGCGGGATCCGAACTGACCAGGCTGCGGCCGAAGTCGGCCTGGAGGTAGCCGATCTCGGCAGCCAGCATGTCGCGGCTGTGCTCGAGGCCCTCGTCCGGCCACCAGAAGACCATGCCCACCCATTCGATGATCACCGAGAACACCAGCGACAGAATGAGCCATTGGATGCCCTGAGCGACGGTAGTCAGGAGAGTCGATAACAACCCTTGACGGACCTCCCGGCGTCTTGGATCTGCGGCAGACTCAGATGCCACCGGCGCCCTCCCCCGTGACCGGAGCGTCGGCATCGGAAACCGCGTGCCACCAGGTCTCGTTGGCCCGATACCAGTGGTCATTGGTGATGTAGGTACGCTCCATCTCGTTGGCGATGGCCGTCAGGTTCGGCGGCATCGCTGGATCGCCTTTGTCATCGGGTAACGGCATGCGGATCTTCCAGAGTCCTCCGCCTTCGAGCAGCGCGAAGGCTTGGCCCTTCGGGAGTCGGACGAGTTCGGCAGGCGTGAGCATCGGCACTTCGGAGACGCTGATGCGATCCTCGTTGCGAGACTGGAAGTCGACGCCGGACATGGGATCCGACGAGTCGTTGACGCCCGAGACGTTCATGAGGGTGAACGCTTCGACCCGGGGCAGCTGGTCCGTGAGCATCTCGGCCGTCGCGAGTTCCTTGACCCGCAGCATGATCAGGGTGTTGAAATTACCGGCCACCTGGCCCGCCTTGGCGCGGCTGCCGATCTTCGCCTCCACGTCGGACCAGGTCTGGGTGTAGGCGGTCACCTGGAAGCCGGCGCCACCCGCCTTGTTCAGTAAGGGGACGAACTCGTCCCCGATCAGTTCGTTGAACTCGTCGGCGTGCATCGAGATCGTCGGCAAATGGGTCGTTTGCGGCGCGGCGCCTTCCTCGGCCGGGTCGTGAATGCCGTGCTTGTAGATGTGACCGGCCACGGAGACCAGATCGGCGAACATGGAGTTGCCCACGGCACTCGCGACGGTCGTGTCAGTCAGTGCATCGAGGCCGACGTAGACGATCCCCTTGCGGCTGATCACCTCCAGCCACTCGAAGATGGGGCGGCTGTCGTCGCCGTTCAGGTAGTCGGGCGAGATGAGCTCGGCGATCTTGCCGGTGGTCAGCTTCTCCATCAGGGGCCCGACCGAGCTCACGATCTTGTCGAAGTAGGTCTTGTCGTACTTGAACGCCGACACGAGACCATCGAGGACCGGATCATAGAAATCCTGCGCCTGCAGGTAGCGCATCAGGGCGATTCCGTCCCGGTCGCGCCCTTTCAGCGCCGATGAGAGGTTACGCTCACTGATCTTGCCCGCGATCTCCTCCACCGCCTCGGACCAGCTCTCCTCTCCGTTGCGGCGCAGGTGCTCGCGCGCGTACTCGACAAACAGGGGCTCGATGTCATTGATGTAACGCCGGATCTGCTGGTAGTCCGGCCGACGCCCGAGTGCCACCAGCGCCCGCGCGATGATATTGACGAAGCGCCAGGCGAACTCCTTGAAGGCGGCCGAGTTGCCCTCGCTGGGCAGCTGGTTCGCGATCCGGGTCGCCACCTCGGTGATCCGCGAGAAGCTGCCGATGGCGTTGTACCGCGCCGACACCTCGGGGAAGCCGAGATGAAACAGGGTGAAGTCCCTGGCGCGCCCGGCCCGCCTGGCCTCGGCGTAGACACGGCGCAGCAGATCGGCATCGCCCTTCGGATCGAAGACGATGACGACGTCGCCGCGGCGGATGTCCTGGGTGATCAGGATCTCGGCGAGCCGGGTCTTGCCGACCCGGGTCGTACCGAGCACCAGGGTGTGGCCGACGCGCTCGCCGAGATCCATCCAGACATCCTGCTCATCGGGCTCCACGGCATGCAGTGCCGGCGTGCCGCCGACCGCCGGCAGGGGCTTGAGCGGGTTCCACCCTCTGGGTTGGCGCAGCATCCAGGCCCCGACGCTGAGTACCGGCACCGCTTCCCAGGCGACCTCTTTCCGCCGCGCCCACTGGTAGAGGGGACCCGGCTGCACATAGTGCTGCACTTCGGGACGGAGGGTGTCGCGCAGGCGCTGCGTGTGGCGCTGGGTCCAGCGAAAGCCGCGCCCGAGAAACAGCTTGTGGCGGCTGAGGGGAATGCGATCGGCCCGGAGCTTGTAGCTCGGCAGGCGGCGCATGTTGCGCTGGTAGCGGATGACCCGCCACGCCTGGCGGCTACGCACAAACGCCAAGAGGAACAATGCCGCGGCCGCGGCCATGGCGACACCCGGCGGCATCATCAATGCCCAGGGCGCGAGTAGGGCCATCATTGCCGTTGCTGCCGCGACCAGGGCCGACCAGAGTTCCACCGGCGGGCGCAACAACGCCTCGACGGGATGCAGACTCATTGCTCGATGCCGCGCCGGGAGATCAGGACCGGGATGTGCTGCAGGCCCAGGATCTCCGCGATGTCCGTCGCGGACGCCGGCAGGATCGGCAGGCCCCGCGCGATGGTGGCGATGGCCTCCAGATCCGCCGCGGACTCCGCATTGACCAGCATCCCGACCGCGTGGATCTCGGCGAGCCGCTCACGATGCATCTCGAGCCACTGTCGCGACTGGGGATCCACGCCAATCAGGAAGAGCGGCCGTGGCAGCGTCGCCCCGTTCGGGAGAGACAACGGACGTGGTGCCACTGGCCCCGGTGTCAGCGCCGGCGTCCGAACTGGTAGCAGGCGGCTCAGATCGGCCGCACCCAGACTGTCGCCGGGCTGTGCCTCGACCGCGGCCGCCGCCGGCAGCTCACTGAATGCCTCCAGGTACGGCGCGAGGGGCGCGGTGGCGCCACTGTCGTAGATGACAGTGAGTTCTGCGCATGCGACAGCGGACCACAGGCCGAGGGTCGCCAGGAGGATCCTTGCCATTCGCGCCATTCGCATCCGGGGACTACCCCATCGCCGTGAGGCGGGACCAGATCCGCTTCACCCGTTCGCGGTAACGGGCCGCCCGATCAGCATCATTCGGCGCGTGGTAGCAGCCGACCGCCGCCCACCAGTCGCCCCGTCTCCGGAAGCACCCGGCGAGGATCCCCGCCCCTACGTCGAGATTATGGTAGGGATCGACGGCCGCCTCGACCGAGCGCAGCGCCGCCCTGTGGTACGCCCAATTGACCTGCATGAGGCCGATATCGATCGATCGGCGCCCCTCGCCAAGCGCCTCACGCGCGGCGACCACCGCCGCCTGGCGAGTGGGAAAGTAGCGCCCCTCGCCCTGTATGTTGAGGGTCCAGGGCCACGGCCGGGTGGTGCGCAGGTGTTCGACGTGTTGGCCACTCTCGGCGAGCGCGACGGCGTAGAACAGCGCGCTCGGGATCCCATGGGCCACCGCGACGCGCCGGTACCCTTCGGGCACGCCATTTTCGGAAACAGGGGCGGCGGCGAGGATCGGGGGCGACGCCACCCCGATCGCCACCAGCACAAGAAACGAGCGGACGTACGGTCTCACAACGCCGATCCCGACAGTGGCGTGACGGACTCACCCCGGCGGCGCATCAGGAGGGGGAGATCACCTCGCCCGGGTGCGACGCGCTTGAGGGCGCCCCCGTCGAAGTTCAAGGTCACGCGTCGCGTGGTGACCCACTCGGGACGGATCCCGCGCTCGATTGCCCAGTTCCGAATGGCACCTTCGTCGCCCACTGCGATCTCGCTCAAAAAGACATCGACGCCGTCCAGGCGGTCGAGTCTCGCCAGCACCCGCGCGAGCAGCGCATCGCACGCGGCACAGTCCGGACGCGCGAACAGCAACACCCGATCGGTGCGCCGTAGCCCTTCGCCACCGTCGGTCTGAGCCGGCAGGCGCGCGACGTCGATGAGGGTCTGGTTCGGGAACAGCAGGCGCCCCGCCTCGTCGTAGGCCCGCTGGAAGGCGAGGATACGCTCGGCGTCCTCACGCATCATCACGGCCCACCGCTCGGCGTACTCGCGGCGCTCGGCCTCATCGCGCGCGTGGATGCCGAGGACCTCTATGGGCGAGATGGTCCCGGGGCTGATGCTGCCGCGGATCCCTTCCATGAGCGTCCGGTAGCGCTGCCACTCGGCTGCCGACAAGTCCCAGAGCCCGGCCCGGGCACGTTCGTGCTCGGTGAGCGGCGTGCGCTCCAGGAGGGTCGCACTCGTCGTCGTGTTCCCCGATGGGGTATTGGCCGGATCGGCGGCCCGGCTTGGGCTCGCGATCAACGACAGCATCGTACCCACCGTTGCCAGGAGGAAGGGCCTATTCATCGCACGCGGCCTCCATGTTGACGGCCGGGTCGCTACTCGTCCGTTGCGGGTAAGGCACGGTGAGGTCGCGATATACCGGGTCGTGCTGATTACAGGCCGGGCGGACCCCTGGCTCAGACGTCTCCAGGGCAGACGGGTGCGTCTGCTGGTTGGCCGGTCGCGGGGATTTCTCGGGCAGCACGCCGCTTGCGGACAAAATGCCGAGGGCGATCAGAATGGCGATGAGGGTTTCCATGGTCAGCGCTTACCCGTCCCTTGGTCGCACCGCTCGAACGAGATCAGCCGATGCACGGGATCTTCGACCAGTGTGAAGGCGGGTCCGGCGAGGATCCTCAAGGCGGTGCGCAGCGGCAACGGACCGAGCGCGCGGTGGGCTTCCGGCAGCGGCAGATCCAAAAGTTCGGCTCGTTCCGCGTCGGCGGCAAGGGGTGGCGACAGACGATAGCCGGATGACTCGAGCAGCGTCTCGACCGCGTCTCCGATCCGGGTCACGGACGCCGGCAGTACCGAGACCACCGGCGCTGCGAGGGGATCCCGTTGCGCCAGACTCGGCGCCGGCTGCACCGTCGAGTAGCGCGCGACGGTGAGCTCGGCCGTATTGGCATCGAGGGACGCCATCAGCGCCCCCAGCATGCAGGCGGAGACGGGAAAAAGGTGGCAGCGATGCGCGTAGGTTCGTTTCATGAGTGCCCGGCCAAGTTCAAAACCTGCGTCCGAGTTTGCTGAGCGCGCCGTCCTCGCGAAACGGGAAACTCTCGCAGGTTACGCGCTCCTTTCAGCGCGACAAATACACAGTCAATATCTGCTCGCGTCCGTGGCCGAGCTCGCGGCTGATGACGAGCCGCGCCGCGCGGTCGATGGCGCGCTGCTCTCGCGTGAAAGAACTCGAGGTCGGGCCCCGGCGGCGGGGGCCTTCCAGCCGGTGAGCTCCTCGTAACGCCCCTGGGCATAGGCGTGCCGGAGGCCGTGCAGTTTCGAGAGCCCGGCGTTTGCCGTGTGCCGCTCGTACACGCGCAGCTGCTGCCGGTAGTTGCGCTCGGCCGGGATCAGCGAGCCGCGGCCCGCGAGCCGATGGGCGCGATCCAGGATCACCCGCTGCGCCGGGGTACGCACGGGGATCTCGCGCGCCTTGCCACCCTTGGTCCAGCTGTCCTTCAGCACCAGGTGATCGCCCCGATCCGCGTAGCTGGGTTGGAACTTGATGGCTTCCTCGCGGCGTAGACCGAAGGCCTGTTGCAGCTCGAGGCTCATCCGGACGTGGGCGTCCTTGACGCGATCGAGCGCCGCGCCGTCGACCTGGCGCGCCTTCGACTCGGTGCTGACGAACGTCCGCTCCGGGATCCCGTAGTGGTCGTTCTGGCGGGCGATGACGTTCTGCCGGTTCACCTTCTGCGCCCACCAGCGCAACACCGTCATCCGGTTCTTGATGGTTCCGATGGAGAGCGCCTCGGTCTGCCAGCGGTTCACCAGCGCCTCCACATGCTTCGGCTTCAGCGACTGCGCGCCCATGCCCCGGAAACCCAGCGCATGGAGTTGGTCCGCGATCAGCGACAACAGGCGCTCGCGGTTGCGCTGGGTCGCATAGCCACCGTCGCGGTTGTGACGACACAGCTGTTTGAGTTGGTAGTTCAGGTCTCTCAAAGTGTTCGATGCTCTGGTAAGTGTTTCTGACCACCTGGCAGGCCGTAGCCGGCCAGGTCCTTAGATCAAGGCACGGGTCACGGGACACCACTCCCGTTCAACCTGAAGATGCCTGGTTGCAGGCAACACCGGTTCTCCCCTGTAGGGGATCGGTCCGGTGCAGACCAACGGGCCCGTTGTGGGCCGCTCTTCGATAACGCATCACCTCCTTCGTGCTGCTTGAGTTGAACGAATGGTCTTGCTGTAACGCATTACCTCCGTTGAGTTGGGCGAATGGGATCTTCGCGATGTTGAAAGAACACCCGTCGACGCGCCCTGCGGCGGCCGGATCGGGCAGATCGTGGAATGGCGAGCTGGGAGCTCACCGGATGAGTCGACCGGAGGGCCGACGATTTTGACGATGGACCGGCGACCGTGAGGTCGGCGCGCATGGTTCGGCCCTGTACGCGCATGCCCGATTCGACCTAAGAGGTCGAGGGTGGGCGCCCTCTTTGCCACTGAGCCGCAGTGGCCACGGATGAAATCGATCGTGGGCGGCAGTTTAGGAACGCGTCATTCGCGTGTCATCGGAAAAATCGGCCCTCACGCCGCGCCGTTTACGGTAGCGCCGCCCGCGTCACTACCCCGCTTACGCTCGCTAGTGACACGGGCGGCGTCGCGGCGGAGCAGCCCCGGCGCCAGGCATGCGCCTAGCACAGGGGCTGCATCGAGCGACTCCCGCGGGCCTGCGGCGCGGCTTCACCTGACCACAGGGGCCCACAGGCACCGCGCAAGCGCGGTCCCGCCCTTGGCGACGCGAGTGAGAAGGCTCGCTTTGCCAAGGGCGGGCAAGGCCTGTGGACTCTGTCGACAGCTGATTCGGAAGTGAGGGACGGCTTCGAGCGGCCGACCGGCCGGCGATTATTACAGTGTAATAATCTGCCGAGGCGGCACGTCAGGGCGCATCGGCACCCAGTAGGCATACGCCTGGCACAGGGGCTGCATCGAGAGGCTCCCGTGGGCCTCCGGCGCGACTTCACCTGACCACAGGGGCCCACAGGCACCGCGCAAGGGCGGGCAAGGCCTGTGGACTCTGTGGACAGCTGATTTGGGAGTGAGGGACGGCTTCGAGCGGCCGGGCGGCGGGCGATTATTACACTGTAATAATTTGCCGAGGCGGCACTTCAGGGCGCATCGGCACCCAGTATGGTGGGCGGGCGCGGTTCGGCACGAACCTACTTCAAGCCCAACCGCGTTTGGCCTCCGCAAGCGGCAGTTCCCTTCCGGCCTCGAGTTCGGCGAGACCGGCGACGATGGCTTGCGTGAATGCCCGTTCCTCTGCGGCCCTCGCGAAGTCAGTCACCGACTGCCCCGGCGGAATCACCGTGGAAGGGGTGGCCGAATGGCGCTGAAATCACCGGCCGGATAATCCTGGAACAGGTGGCCGGATGGCGTGGAATGCGCACTTGGCGATTTTCACTGCCCTTCCCACCTTCTTTTATTCTCCTTGCACCAGCTTCGCCGCACGATTTGCGCGCGCAGCCAATTCCGTACACCGCCTCATCAATGTTGCGAACGGCTCGGCATCTTCAAGCAGCAAGCCGTCATCCACCATTCGCCCGTAGTCATTTTCGAGAGCCTCCATGGCCTTTCCACCGGGAACGAGGTGGAGATGGCCGTTGACGGCGGCTCCATAGTCGATCGTTGTGTCGTCGGCGGCCTTTTCGGCGAAGAAGATCGATTTGTGTGTGGCGACCGTACCCGCGAGATTGCGATCCGCGAACGCCGCTTCCGCAAGTCCGGCGTCATCCAGTCGCACGATATCGTGCCAGTGACGCGCGAAACGCTCTCCGCGCAGCCGTTCCTGCAAGCAGAAGACGTGGATCGCCGTGGCCTTTTCCCAGAATGTCCGTTCGGCATGCATCACGCGCGGTCGCGTCACCGGGAATTCCACGCCGTCAAGAGAAGCCGCCGCGTCGCAAACGACATCCCGAAAACTGGCCGGCTCACCTGTCGAGCGCGCACCGAATTCGAGCATGACATTGGGAGATACATAGCCCGACCCGGTGGCCGCGGCCTCGTACTCGACGAAGAGCCTGTCGCCATCCACGCGTATTTTTGCCGCGAGGCCTTCAACGGCAATAGCTTTCGCGAGAATGGGCTGGGCTTCCTCTGCTACCCATACCGGAAGACGATAGCGCACAGCCTTCGACCAGCGCCGCTCCTCGCTGCGCGTCTTCGGCAGCACATCCCCGTCCTCACCAATCAGATCAGGCGCGAGCGCTCGAATGTCATAGGTGAGATCCACGTCTTCGGAGAATCTCCGGATAACGCCATATCCTTTCGACAAGGATGTGCCGCCTTTGAAGACCAGATGCTCGCCCAAAGGTGATCCGTAGAGTACGGCGAGCGTCCAGACGACCCAGACATCCTTTTCCAGAAGATGTGCGGGGCGCCCCGTGCGATCTGCTGCGACGCCCAGAGCGTCACGGCGGTCAGCGAGTGATAGATCAAGGAAGGCATCAACCATGAGCGATCTTGCCCACGCTCTGCGCGAGCCAGGTGGGAAACTGCGCAGCCGCCCCTACCAACTCTTCGAACGCGTTCGGCGGCAGGGTCCGCTTCAGCTTCTTGAGCGCCGGTTCGGCCTGCTCCGGGCCGAGCCACGCTAGAGCGCGAACGGCTTCACCCGCAGGCTTGTCGGCCAGCGCCAGTTGCCAGCGCGGTGCGTGCCGGAGTTCGACGACCTGTTTGCCCAGTTTCATGCTGCGGCTCCGGCCCGATGTCAGGAAGATCGATCGAATCGGCACCTGCGTGGTCAGGCCGAGCGCGTTTGCCGCTGCCGCGCCGGCTGAGACGATGACTTCACCCCGCTGCTTGCCAAACGCTTCGACCGCCTGCTCGACAGAAGGCGCGCGCGTGCCGAACCGGCTCTCGACCGGGCGAAGATAGACGCCGCGACCGGCCCGGATCAGTTGTCCCCGTTCGGCCAAACGCGACAAGGCCTGGTCCACCGCGGCCCGTTTCCCGAGGTGGAGCAAGCTTTTGGCGGAGATGGGCTCCCCTTCGGGCAACCTTCTCGCATAGGCCAGAATCTGTTCGCTCAATCGCTGCATGGTCGTTCTCCTGTCAGAACGATATGCGACTTTCTGACACTTTTCAATCTTATGGTGCGAGGTCTTCCCCAACCGGCCGCTTGGCACCGCGACGCTCGACCGCCTGCGACACCACACCTATCGCGTCGTCCTCGACGGCGACAGTTACCACGCACCCCAGCCACTACCAAAGAGCGCGAAATCGCGGGTGGGAAAACCTTGAAATCCGGCAATCCTTAACCCCGTTCGAGCCCCCTCAAATGTCCTGTGCAGGTGGCCTCATTAACCTGATCAGGGGTGGTCCATTAGAGAGCCCGTGGGCCGGAGAAGGAGAGGCGCCACTTTTACCCAAGTGGCCAGGGAGAAGATGCCGGCAGCGGCCGGCGGGATCAGTCCTCGTTTGGTAGCAAGATGGTCATGACGGGTTCACCGTCGTCACCGGGTCCCACCACGCACTTCAGACTTGCCGGCGTGCGCCGGGTGGAAACGCCGTCCCTCGCGACACGGCTGACTTCGTAGTTCAACTGGTGGACTGCATAGTCCGCCAGCCGGATCGCACAGGCGGTGGAGTAGAGCACGTTCCACAGGCGCTCGCCTTCACGCTGTTCAAGCTGGCGCTGGCTGTCGTCCGGGGTCCAGGCCACGCAATCGGCCCAGGCCGCCGCGGTCAGGGCCACCGGACCGGCAAAGCCTGATTCCAGGTTGATGATCCCCGCGGCAACCAGGACACCGTCCTCGAGGGCCTGGGCGCGGGTATAGGTCGAGATGACCTCGCCGAAGATGGGGTGGGCCATGGGCTTGATGGTTGGGTCTGACATGGTGTTCTCCTTGGATGAAAGAGTCGGAGAGGCACTCCCCCGAATGGGAGGGGCCTCTCCGGTGGGTGGGTAAAAGGTGCGTGGACTCAGAGAAGGCCACGCTCGGCAAAGGACACGCTTTCGCCGGCGGCGACCACGAAATGATCGAGCAGGCGGATGTCCACCAGTGCGAGGGCCTCTTTCAGCCTGCGCGTGATGGCCTCGTCGGCATGACTCGGCTCGGCGACACCCGAAGGGTGGTTGTGAAAGCAGACGATGGCGGCCGCGTTGGCCTCCAGTGCCCGCTGGACGACGATCCGCGGGTACACGGATGCGCCGTCGATGGTGCCGTGGAACAGATCCACCGCTTTGATGATCCGGTGGCGGTTATCCAGGAAGAAGGCCCCGAACAGTTCCGCCTTGTGTTCGGCGAGCCGGATGCGAAGATAGGCCCGAGTGTCCTCGGGTTTGGTGAAGGCCCGTCCCGCACAGTGGCGTTGTTTGAGGATGGCCAGGGCCAGCGCGATCACGGTTTGTTTCTCCCGGGCATTCAAGGTCAATGGTCTGAGATCCACGAAACGGTCGCCGCCGTCGTGGAGGTCGGGTTGAAGGGGATGGGGCATGACGGTTCTCCTCGATGAGATGGGGAGACTCGCCCCGCCGGGGAGTGACTCCCCGTTGGGTGGAAAGGGGACCGGGTGATGGGATCACCCGGTCTGATGTGGCTTTACGCGGCTTGCTCGGTGTAGAACGGTTGACCGTCGACCTTGGCCCAGCTGACTCGCAACAGGCGAGCCTTCAAGCTGATCCCGGTCTCACCGGCCTTGTCGCCGTTCTTATAGGTGTAGGCTTCAGCGAACAGATCGCTGAGCGTGAACCCCACGAGCACCTTGAGCTTGCCCTCGACGGCCGGCTTGAGTTGACGCACGATCTCCTGCGCCTGCTTGCCGGACACGCGACACTCGAAGTAGCTGTACTGGGCGTCGTCGGCGCTGCCCCGCAGGGCGGCGATGGTGACACTCCAGAAGGGCGAGCCTTCATTCGGCGTCACCTCCCGGGCCCGGTTGAGATAACCGATACCGGTGGTGTAGAGGTCGAAATACTTCGTATCTTCGTTGGACATGACGTTTCTCCTTCAAACGGAACGGGATCCGGAGAACGCGCCATCCCGGTCGGGAGCACATTCCCGGCAGGGTGGGTTGAGTCGAGGTCGCGAACGACCTCTTGTGGGCTGACACCGTTGCCTCGCGGCTCGGGTGCGTGCATCGGTTTCACAGCCCGACGATGCATCGGGTGTCACTGAGGCCGCAGTGACCACGGATGAAACCGGGTTGTGGTGTTGACGGGTTCAGGCCGCATCGGGGGTGTCGCAGACGTAGCGCAGGTACTTCAGCATGCCCCGGGCGTTGGCGAACGCCGGATGCTCGGCCACCGCCTGGTTCGGGAACCAGTCCCGGATGTGCGGGGCCAGGGCCACCGCCCCGCCCCCCACGATCAGGATCCGCTCGAGCTCCGCGCCACGCCCGAGCTGGCGCTGGGTCTCGGCGTGGAGCCGCTCGACCAACTGGCGCTCCGCCACCTTCACCAGGGGCGAGACATCGTGGGTCTGCCCGAACAGTCGCACGGTGCCTCGTTGGAGGGCCTCCTCCACCAGGCGCTCGCTCACGGTCTCCAGATCGAATCGCCCCTGAATGGCGTCCCGGACGTCGCGTTTCACGTCGAGGAGCCCGCAGCGCAGCGATCCGGATCCACCGTGCAGGACCGCCTGATCGGCCACCACCACGTAATCGGTAGTGCGCCCGCCGATGTCCACCACCGCCACCGGGGCCTGCAGTCGCTCGGGTTCGAGCTGCACGCCGTCCCTGGATTCGGTGATGACGTGGTCGTACCAGGCGGCCAGGGCCTCGGGGATGATCTCGTGGAAGGCGATGGCCGCCGGCAGCCGGCCGTCCAGGGGTGATACGGCCTGCTTGAGGCTGTCCCGTTTCCGCACCAGGGTGTCCTCGCAGCGGCTGCCGTCCTTGCGATAGAAGCTGCCCACCGGCAGGCCGGACACGGCGTGCACCGACCGCCCGCCGAGGCCCGCCTGTTGCAGCGCGTGCTGGACGATAGCGCGGTTGAGGCCGGAGAAGGGATAGCCATCGAAGTAGGTGGGCTCGCCCTCTACCTCGCCCACGGCGAAGGGCTGATCGGCGGTCTCATACTCGAAGATCCGCGGCCGGGCGTCGTCGATCCAGGTCACGTTGGCCCGTCCGAGCCGGGCCCGGGAGGGGGTCGCCACCAGGCGGCCGTCCGGCAGCGCCACCTTGGTGAACGCATAGCCGTCGTCGAGGCCCACCGGGACGGGATCCATGGTGTGCTCAGACATCGGTGTCCTCCGCGCGCGATCGTGGCCTCACCCCACCACCTTGCGCAGGTGGGCGAAGGGCTTCCCGGTCGCCGGCCGGGGCGGCGTTTCGGGTGACATCGGAGCCTGCGTGTCCCCGCTCGGCCGGGGCTTCGGGGCCTGGCCGAGGCCGGCGGAGAACACGAAGCCCCGTTGCGGCAAGTACGGCGGTTGCGGCGTCTGGCGTTCCCGGTCCGGACCGGGCGATGCCGCGCCGTCCAGCTGGCGGGCGATGCGTCGTTCCGCCAGGAAACCCTGGACCAGCAACGCGCGGATCCAGTCGGGGTGGCGGCGCTTGGGAAGCGCTTCCAGGTGCGCCATGATCAGGGCCTCCACCAGGATCGCAGAGTCCAGCGATACGCTGATCCGCTTCCCGGCACGCGGTGAGGGGGTGGTCGACACAGGGACTCCGTCGGCTTGGTCCTGGGGCCGGATGCTGGACCCGGCGATGGCGGCAGGGATCCACAATCCGCGGCCCCGGGTGGGATCGTTTCATGACGGCGGCACTCACGACCGCGGGGCTTGCGCGTGGAGGTCGAGGTGCCGAGACGTGGCGCTCTCCGGCATGGGCCGCAGCGGCCCGTGGGGCGCCCGCCGGGTACCGGCGATCACGGCCTCGGGGATCGTGCCCAGCTGCGCCTGCGCCTCGGTCGCGCGGGCGGTCCCCTGCAGCACCTCCGCACGGATCAGCCCCGTGGGGCGGTATCCCAGGGGGCTCTGGAAGGCACGGCGCAACGCGCGACCACCCAGGGACGCGGTGCGCTCGCCGTCGTCAGCGGTGATGACGCCGATATGCCGGGCGGTGAGCACGGCGCGCACGAGCCGATCGTAGGCCGCCACCAGCTGGGCGCCGCGGAAGGCGTAGGGATTGCTGAAGCGCAGCGGTGTGTGGGTCGGGCGTACCGATGCCGCCGGCGTCGCACGGATGGCCGCCGAGGCATTCAGGCCGGTCTCCACCGTTTCGATGGCCGCGGCCAGCGCCTGATCGGCCGCTTCGAGGGCATCGTGAACCTTGAGCAGCCACCAGTCGGCATAGGGATCGTCGGCCCTCACCCCGTGCCAGATGGCGCGGAGCAGGTTCGCGAAGCCGATGAGTCCGATGATGGCCGGCTTGTCCGGGGTACCGGGGCGTCCCTTCACCAGGCGCTGGGCCTGACGGGTCTCGAGGGTGAGGGTCACCACGCCGCGCAAGACCCCGGGCCGATCGGCCTCCGGGGACGGGACGGTACTCGAGTCGGGATCTGTTCGGGGGATCTCCGTGGCCTGCTGATTCACGATCGTGGCTCCTGTGGGTGGTCACCGGCGGGATTTGGCCGTGGACATCCACCTTGAGGGTGAGCGGGGAATCGCGGGAAGGAGAAAGGGCGTCGGGTGGTCGCGTGGTTCCCTGGCCACGCACCGGTTCACTGGGGCGGGTGGGGTGACGGTGACTGGCCGGGCTTAGGGCCCGGACAAATTATTACACTGTAATAATCCGACACCGGGTAAATTATTACACTGTAATAATCCGACGGCGGCCAAATTATTACACTGTAATAATCCGACAGCGGTCGCTTCGATCAGGATCGGCGATCCGGCTTGGCACCCCGTGGCGGCATCCCCAGAAGCCTGCGGGCTTCGGCCAGGGGGCTCTCCCCACCCGCCCGTACCTGCTCCAGACGCCGCCGATGATCCCGTGCCCGGGCCGCGGCCTCCTGGCGCTGGTGCTCCGCCGCCGCGGCGTCCCGTTCGCGGCCCTCCTGGACCTTGATCCCGAGATTGGGTTGAAAGCCGCCGCTGTGGGCCCGGCTGCAGAGGTGATGGAGATAGCGCAGTTCGTCGTAGATCGGCCTGGCGCCCTGCCGCTCGGCGCGAAAGCGCCCTTCGAGCTCGTCGAGCACGGCCTGGCGCTGGCCCGCATCGACGCGCTCGAGGTAGCGGGCGGCGATGTCGCGCTGGTTGGCGGAGAGCCGGTGCGGATAGATCAACGGCGCGCACCCGGCGTCGGCATTCGATGCCGCCGGAGGATCCGTTGTTGTTGTTGTTGTTGTTTTATTTATATAACTACTACTACTACGAACCGACTTCGATATTTGAGGGCTCAAAATTCGAAGGCGGTCCCCAACCGCCTTTGATTTTTGGTCCTGGTTGGTGAGCCGGGCCAGGACGGCGGCGCTGAAGCTGAAGTAACGTCGCGCGCCGGCCTGGTGCACCGCTTGCGCGGCCTCGAGGCGGCGCTCCATCCCGTTGGTGGGTGCCAGCACGTCGACGCCGGTGGCAATCTCCTCGTCGAGGGAGGCCAACACGCCCGCTGCCACCTTGCGGACCCGGGCGTGGTGGTGCCGGCCCGCCGCCCTCAGGAAGGCCATGTACTCGGCATCGAGGTGCAGTGCGTCGGCCAGGGGCAGGGGCTCGTCGTGCAGGGCGTAGACGTTGCCCCGGTAGCGGCCACCGTCGTCCCTGACTCGCGCGCACAGGGACAGCCAGCGGGTCACCCGCAGGATGGCGATGGCGCGGGACACCGTGGAGGTGGAGGCGATGTTGGCGTGGCGGGCGATGGCGTCGTAGCGGGGAAACGCGGTGCCGGTAGGGATGGCCCGGCCCTGCTGGCAGATCACCATCCACACCACCTTGTCCACCGGCTCCAGGATGGGATCCTGCACCAGCAGCAGCGGAAAGGCCTGGTGCCGGTTGCCGAGGAACAGCAGAGCATCCGCGGTCCCGTCGGTGGTCTGCCGGCCGATCTGCGAGACGGTCTCGCGGATCAGGGTATCGAGGGCACGGGTGGCCGGTCGGACATCCCCCTCGTGCCGGCCCATGGGCGCGGCTCAGCGTCCGGCCGGTGACCGGTTGGCGTCTGCGTCTTCCATCGTTACCGGGGCGGTACCGGCCGGCGACAAGTCACCATACTCGGCCCAGCGCTGCGTGAGCACCCACACGGCGCGAAGCGATGCCCCCGTCTCCCGGCTGAGTTCGAGATAGGCTTCCGGGGCCAGGGGCTGCGTCGGATCGGGGGCCGTGCGCTGGCACCAGGCGTGCCACAGGGCGTGGGAGGTGGCCTCGTCGGGCTCGGGCGGCCTGCCGGTGGCGGGTTCGGCGGTGAGGACGCGGCGCAGCCGCGTGTACTCCCGCGAGCCCACGCCGAAGAGTCGGCGCATCATCTCCAGCGGGGCGTCGGCCTGGATGAAGTCCCGTTGCAGATCCTCCAGTTCCCGTTCCCGGCGCAGGTGGCCCAGCAGCGGCCAGTAGATCTCGCGGTTGAGCCGGATGTCGAGACAGTGGGCCTGCAGGGCGCCTATCCGGTAGAGATCGGCCAGGTTGACGTCGCGCAGGGCGGCCACCTCGTCGGGCCCGAAGTTCATGTCGCGCAGGGCGTGCTGATCGCCCTCCGCCAGGCAACGGATGGCGTACAGCAGGACCGCCCGCACCAGTTCCGATTCCTTGGTCCCGGTGGCGGTGCTCATGGCCAGAGCGACACCCCGGCGGCCTCTGCCGCCTGGTGCAGATCCCGGTAGGTCTCCATGAGCGCCACCAGGTCTCGCCAGGTCCGCCCGTCGAGGCGGCGCCACAGCCTGAACCCCATGTGGCCGGGATCCAGCGTCCACACGCTGGAGAACAACAACCCGGCGTCCTGATCTTCGAGGGCACGGCGCAGGACGGAGCTCTCGGTCAGGTTGGGGAGGATCTCGTCCACGGGGGCCACCGTCATCTCCGCCACCGCCGCGAGATACCACCAGACCATGGAGATCTGGGCCAGGGTATCCTCGTCCAGCTGATCCACGAGGGCCGGATCGGGCACGTCCGTGAGCAGGAACCCCAGCCCTCGACCGGGGAGCGGCTGAATCAGTTCGCTGAGACCATTGCGTTGGGCCAGCAGGCTGGCCAGGGTCCAGGCCCGGGCCCGCAGGGACTTGATGTCTCCGGGGCCGGGGGCGGCTTCCGGATTGTCCGTCCCGGTAATCTGGGCGACCTCGGACGGCGGAGTCTCTTCCTCCGGGGGACCGTCGCCGTCGCTGGTCGCCGGTGTCCCCGCCCCGCCAGCGGGGGTGGTTGCGGGGGTCACGGTCATATTCTGCGCCGGCGTCCGGCGTGGGGTGTCCGATGGGGCTTCGCGCGTCATCGATGTCTGGGCCGGCTCCGACGTAACGGCAACCGGAGCGGCCGCGGTTTCGGTTTCGGTTTGCGCTGCCGGCCCCGACGTAACGGCAACCGGAGCGGCCGCGGTTTCGGTTTGCGCTGCCGGCCCCGACGTAACGGCAACCGGAGCGGCCGCGGTTTCGGTTTGCGCTGCCGGCCCCGCCTCGCCGTGGCGCCCGGCGAGCCGGATCTCCAGCATCATGCTCACCGCCTGGATGCTCACATCCGCCTGCTCGGCGATCTCGGCCTCCAGGGCGCGGCGCAGGTGGCCGATGTCCCAGTCCGCACCGTCATAGCGCCGGCAGAGGGCACCGAAGGTCTGGTCGAACACCGCCTCGGTGTCCACCGCGCGCTCGATCCAGATGGCGCGGACCGCACGCTCCAGCTGGCGGATCCGTTCGACCTGGGGCCGGCCCAGGCCCGCCAGCAGCGCCGCCGGCAACAGCGGCAGCAGCCGCTCGACGGCGTATTGCATCTGGGAGATCAGCCCCTGGCTCAGCCCGTAGCCCCGATCCTTGAGTGCCGCAGACAACTGGGCCTGGGTAATCACACCCGTACCCGCTTCCGCTTCGATCAGGCGCTTCGCCTCGTCCACGGCCAGGGCCTTGTCCAGGAAGTTGAGCGGGCCCCGCAGATCGTTTTCACGCAGGTGGGCCAGCAGGACGTCGGTCTCCCCTGTCCATGGCCGGTAGAGGCAGGTGATGTCACGAAAGCGCGCCTCGCCGGTCTCCTCGTAGAGCTCCAGCAGGATCCGCAGTCGCGTGTTACCGCCACCATGGATCATGTAGTCGAATTCACCGGGGCGTCGGGTCACCACCAGCGGCTGATCCAGGCCTTCGGCCCGTATGGAGGCCTTGATGCGGGGATACTCCGGGTTGGGCTGCTGGCGTGGATCCCGGTCATAGCGCCGGATCTCACGGACATCGAGCGCCAGCAGGGTGGCCCCCTCCTCCGCCGCCGCTACCGTGCCATCCCGGCCGGCGCCCGTGGCTCCGTCGGTCATGGCCGTCTCCTCGCCGGTCCAGCGCGCCGCTGTCTCGCCGGCCCGTTTTGGACAGTGGCCTTGCCACAGTCATGACACCGGGAGGGCATTCGGCCGGTGAGATGGCCGGGCAATGGCCTGCCGCAAGTCGGGCAGCGATGGCGCCGATAGAGCAGGCAGGCGGGGCACAGGCCTTGGGGCTCACCGGCCGGGCCGACGGATCGGACGCCGCACTCGACACAATGCTGCACCTGCCAGATCCCGCTCTGGACCAGCACCGGGATGCTGTGGATCCGCGCGATGTCGAGCAGGGGCTCGCGCACGGCCTGGTGGTAGAGGGTATCGAGGGCGATGAGATGGGCCGCCGGGGCGAGGGCATGGTCCGCCAGGGCGTGGTGATAGCGCCATACGATGCTGGCGTGCAGTCGCCGCATCAGGGACTTCATCAGCCAGGTGTCCGTGTAGGGTGCGAGCCCGGGCGGCGAATGGCGATGATGTACCTCACGATACATTCGGCCAATCCGGGCCGGGGACAGGCCGGTTAGTTGCTGCACCAGGCCGGCGCGGGCGCCGCAGCGGATCAGCTTGAGCGCCTCGGCCTCGATCCGGCAGCGGCTTTCGGTGGGCGTGAGCGCCGGCCCTGCCGGGGCTGCCATCGCCAGGGGCTCCAGGGCCATCGCCGTCCCACCCCTCAGGGTGCGGACAACAGGCCGGCGTGAGCCAGCACCGCGTCCACCTCGGCGGTCCTGCCCGACTGCAGGGCCTGGAACAGCCGCGTCCACCACCAGGACTCGCGGCGGGGTACGAGGAGTGGGATCCGGATGTCGATGGAGCGGGCCAGATCGTCGGGCTTCAGAGCCCCGATCTGTTCCACCCACTGGATCGGCACCCCCATCAACGCACCGGCGCACTGGGGTGCCTGATGCGCGAGATCGCGGGCCTGGATGAGGTATTGAAGATTGAGTTTCGAAAAGTCCGTATTCATGGCTCGCTATTCTTCGCTGTGGTGGCGGCTGGCCCGTGCGCGCGACGCACCGGCTCACCGATCGCCTTCGGCCATCGGGCCGTGGACGTTGTTGATGAGTTCGGCGACGAGCCGCGAATCGAAGTAGACCCGGCGCCCGTGGCGGCGCCGCGCGTTGGCCAGCGCCTCGGTGAAGGGATGCGAGCGGCGATCCAGGGCCATGCGCAGTCCCTTGGGCGTGGTGTGCAGGACCGTGGCCACGTGCTCCACCTTCATGAGTGGCCCGAAGTGCTGCAGCAGGTAATGGTAGGTACCAATATCGATCCCTGGTCCGTCCTGGGTACTGGTGTGTCCTTTCATGGTCTCGATCCTAGTCCGTGGCTGGGGGTTTAACCTGTCCGAAAGCGGCACTTGAACGAGGGGCTTTCCAGCCTTTTTCGGCCGCATGCCGTCAAGGGTCGATGCGCCAAGCGATAAGCCGGCGCCTCATTTACGTGCTGGGCTCGCCCGACCACACCAGGGGTTCGCCCGGGAACACGCCGCAAAGGGAAGGGAAGAACAGGGCCGCGCCCTTGGGTGAGCCTGGCCTGGCCTCTGGATCTAGAGGGACATCACGCGCGCCCGCGGTTGGCCCGGAAATTATCCGCAGCCGCGATGGGACGCCGCTTGCCCGGCGACCGTTGGGGAAAGGGCGTCAACGGGACCAGGGGTTCGAGATGGCTGTTGCGATGGGCGACGATGCCTGCGTGGTCGTTTCGAGGCTGTCACTCGGGTTTGCGGACGTTCTGGCCGATGACCACCATGAACGGTATGCATCTCCGTCGTGGAGATGGCGAATGTCGTGGAGAAACAGCGGCGTGGTGTGGGACGTCGAGTCCCCTCGGTCCAGGAGCCCGCCATGACCGGGGGCCAGGGATCAGCTCTCCTTGAGGCTCAGGGCGCGCTTCGGGGGTGGATGAGTCGACGTCGGCCAGGGATCCCGCCAACACCGAATAGGGGAGCATACTTCAACCGTATCGTGGAATGCCGGAATCGCCGAGTCGCGCTCAACCTCGATCCCCCAAGCCCATCGATCCGCCGCCCCCCTCGACCATCGGATCCAAACCGTAACGTGCCGCGACGATACCGAGCTGTGCATCGGTCGCGACATTGAGCTTACGCCGGATACTGCGCCGATGGTGCTCTACCGTCTTCGCTGCCAGGGCGAGTCGGTCGGAGATCTCGGCGGCTGTCTGACCGCGGAGCATCAGTAACAGGACGTCCATTTCCCGATCGGACAATGAATCGACGGCGGCATCCTCCCGATGGACGTAGTCCAGGGCGATCTGTTGTGCCAGGCCGGCATCCACGTAACAGCCGCCGGCGTAGACCGCTCGAATGGTCCGCACGAGCTCATGAACAACGGCTTGCTTGGTCAGAAACCCTTTCGCGCCTGCCGCGACGGCGCGTATGGCGAAGCCGCGTTCTACCAGTCCGGTGAGTACGATGATCCGTATCTCCGGGAGCTGGCGCGACAGGCGGCGCGTGACCTCGAGACCCGAAATGCCGGGCAGCTTGATATCGACCAATGCGATGTCCGGCTTCATCGCATGCGCCATCTTGATGGCCTCCTCCCCCGTCTTGGCCGCACCGACGACCGTCATGTCCTGGGCGTTATTGCACACCCCGCTGAGCAGGGTGCGCATCATCCCCTGGTCGTCTGCCACTAGGATCTCGATCATATCCAGTACTCCGAAAATAACTGCCGGTATCCGTCGTAGAGCCGCCGAGCACCCGCAGTCACCTGCTCAGCCTCTGCTTCCGTCCTGCCCGGGAGGTCTTTCACCTCCTTTTCCTGATTCGCCACTTCGTTGGCGGCCGCCACTACGCTACTGGGCGAATCGAGCCCGTCATAACCCGCGTGATGTCCCTCTGCACAGGCCGCCAACACCGCCGGGAGCCGCCACTCCTGAAGCAGCACGCCACCAATCTTTGCGTGGGTGACACCCAGGATCTCATTCTCGGCCTCCAGCAGTGGGGTCCCGGCCTCGACCCGGTCGAGCACCGTCCGGTAGGCATTGGGCGCCTGGCGTACCAGGCACAACTTGCCGATATCGTGTAGCAGGCCGCACACCCAGATCGGCGCCGCCTTTTGCTGCAATCCCGGCCGCATCAGGGCATTGGCGTAACAAGCGGTCAACAAGCTGTGGTCCCAGAATGTCTCCATGCTGAACGCCCTTTCAGAGATCCCCCTGAAGATCCGCACCACCTCGGTTGAGAGCACCAGGCCCGCGACGTCCAGGGTCCCAACCCTCACCACCGCCTCACGGACCGAACCCACCGGCGTCTTGACGTAGAAGGCCGAGTTCGCGAGCCGCAAGAGGCGTGCCGTTATCGCCGGATCCGATTCGATGATGCGGGCGATATCGTCTGCGCCACCGCTCTCGATCTCGTCGAAGAGCTTGAGCACCACGGGCGCCGGTGACGGAAGCCGAGTACTACAGACGAGCTGGCCAATGTCCATGCCGCGCTCCGTCAAAGGCCCAGAATCCGGTCCACTTCGCAGCGTCGATCCGGAGACGCCCGAAGGTAAGCCCGCTGCAACTCGGCGAGTCGGTCGGTGAGTGCGGCGACCTCTGCCGGATCGTCCAATAGCTCGGGTTTCTCAGCGACCGCTTCGGCCAGCGCGTAAAGGGCCACGACGCTGGTGCCGAACACGCCGGAAATGCGCTCGAGATGGCGTGGATGAACACCTCCCGGCAAGCCCCGCTCGGTGCGCGACAGGTTCGCCGCCGATACGTCCGCCAAACGTGCCGTCTCCTCCAACGACACGCCCCGAGTAACCCGTAGCGCCCTTAGAACCAACCCGATGGGCGAATCCCCTAGTATCTGTTTGCTCCTCCCGCTCAAAGTATCTTATCTACCTTGTAATTATTACAAACTTTGAGATCCTATCGCAACGCCCGGCCGGCCCCGATCCAACAGGGCCTGCCTAGGATTGTAGTGGGTCCAGCGCTAGTCGAGAAAAACGACAGGGAATTGGCAGATGACAGAGTACGATTTCTCACGCCTGAATCTGGAGTATTTGATCCAGGCGCGCGATCTGGCACGGGAAAACCTGCACGGCTCTGCCTTGCTCCTGGGTATCCCCGAGGAGCTCGCCGCGCGCCTCGCGGAGGTCACACCGGCCGGCCTTTCTCGCGTCGCGGCGTTTAAACCGCCCCTGGTGTCCCCCAGGCTGGACGACTGGTGGTGGGAGCGACTGCTCACAGCGTTGACCGACGACGACGGCGACGAACTCCAAGCAGTCCTCGAGCACGCCGGCCTGCTCACAGCCGACTAGCCCATACGCATTCCCGGCAGCCAGCGACCCTCATGCGCACAGGAATGGATTCCATCGTTGCCCACGGTCCGGAACGGATCATCACCGCCCGACTCGCCGCCGATCCGGCCTGGAAGAAGACGGTGGCGGTCCTCGATGCGACCCGGCTCATGGAATTGGGGGCCCGGACAGGGTTGGTCTGTCAGTTGACGAAGCTGGACAAGAAGACCGCGAATCGACTGTACCGGCAGATTCACGGTCGACCCTCGCCGCCCGGGCAGTTCCCGTTCACCGACGCCTGGTTTCTGAAAAGCGAGCGGCGCATGCTCCACGCGGCTATCGTGTGGCGTATTCACAAACACCTGCGCAATACCAACAACCGGCCAGCCCGCATCCTGATCGACCTCTACGATATCTACCGGCAGGTTATCCAGGAGGATCTCCTCGGGATCTCCCAGGTCGCCTTCGTCCCGCGACTCCTGGAGATGCAACTCTGGCACGAGCGGCAATGCCCGCGCTGTTCGACCGAGTTCATTACGCCTGTCGAGGAAACCGATGCGAGATGCCCCAGCTGTCAACTGCATCAACGCTTTCGCTGTCGACACTGTGGCGGACGAACAGAGGGTCTGCGCAGAGGCCGCCGCCGCACGACCTGCCGGCATTGTGGGGCGGCGCGGAATCCATGAAAGATGCATTGCGATGACTGCGGCGGTTGGTATCTGTTTAGATCTTCGATGGAGAAGGCGGGTGGGCCTATCACGGAGGCCTCGCGCCGGCTGATACGATGGCAAGAATGACCGAAGCTACCTTCGACATCCATTCCGAGTTCGGGGAACTCCTGAGCGAGCACCTGCGCGACTGGCTGGGATGTTCCCCAATTGAACACGGCGGCGCCAAACTGGTATCCGCCAACGCGGCGAAAGGAGAGACCTGGACGTGGTTCTGTAACCTCGATCTGTTCGATGTCAGCACCGGGCTGACCCTGCTGGTGGCGCTCGGGCCCCTATTCTACACCCGCCGGCAAGTGATAGAGGGGTTTCGGCCCCACGTGGTCTACGAGAGATCGGCCGAGGCGAGGCCAGGGTCCGTGCTCGAGGCCCAGCCGCGGCCGAACCCGACTTTGACAGTTTCTAGTAACACCCTCGCCGCAAAGCCGCGCAGCAGAAAGCTTTCAGCGGGATGCCGAAAATCGGTGTGTCACTAGGATTGGGAGCCCGATTAGGCCAGATCCAACATGGGCTTCGGGGGAGGGAGTTTCAATCGTTTCAGTCGCTTAGACGCGTCCGGACGCGGATCGGTGACTTGCCAGACGGTCCCGTTGGGGCTGAACAATTGCGCCAATTGGATCTGTTTCAGATCGTCGCGGATGTTGCGCCACGTATCCTCGCTGGCGTGTTCGATCACCCGCTCGAGGAGCAGTGAGAGAACGGTGATGGCGATGTGGGCGTGAATGCGATGGGGTGCCCAGTGATAGACCGGACGCATCTTCAACCCGCTCTTCAGTGTCCGCCACGCCTCTTCCACACGTTGCTGTTGCTTGTAACCCAGCGCCATGTCCTCGGCGCTCAGGGTGTCGTCGTTGCTGTGCACGACGAACTTGCCGTCGCACCGTTCGAGTGCCTTGATCGCGTTACGGTCGATGGCCAGTCCGCTGCGGGTCTCCCTCAGCAGCCGTCCGTAGCGTCGACTGGTGCGTAATGCGCAGGCCCGCTTGCTGTAGCTCTCGCGTTGCTCCGACAGGCTGGCCAGTTCCGCTTCGAGTTCCTGGATCAGCCGTTCGCGATGGCGCTTCTGGCGCCGCGCCTCCTGCGGGTTGAAGCACACCGCATAGCGCCGACGCCGTTCGCCGTCACCGACCACAACCTCCTTGACCTCCAGGTTCTGCGCCACCTTCCGGTAGCGGCCCGGTCGACCGAGCACCGCTTCGGTCACCTCGTCGCCACGCTTCATCGGCATCGCCAACAGGTACTTGCCACCTCCTCGGGAAAGGGTGCCGAGGTTGTCCTGGGAGACCATGCCGGCATCGCCGACGAACAGACAGCGGCTCAGCTGCCACCCCTTGAGATCCGCCTTGACCTGCTTCACCGTCGTCACGTCCACCGTGTTGCCGGGAAAGACCCAGTGGCGTACCGGAAAGCCATCGCGGGTCACCGCCAGCCCGACAACGAGCTGTGGGGCATCCCCACGACCGTTCTTGCTGTGACCGCGCTTGCGCAGTGCGGGATAGTCCTGCTGGCCTGCGGTGATGCTACCCTGGACCCTTCCCTGCTCGTCGCCCTCGTCCTCTTCGTCTATCTCGAAGTGTAGTGAGGTCGTGTCGTAGAAGACGATGTCCACGTCGAGGTTGAGCAGATCCGCTACCTGGAAGTAGATCGCCCGTTCAAGCGCCTCCTTGTTCGCTTCGAGGAAGTCCATCGCGCGGTAGAGATGCTGGAGTTCCAACCCTCGGGTACCCGCGATGTAGGTGTCCTCCTTGAGCCACTGATCGTGGCAGTAGAGCTTGGAGGCTGGCGCGCACGCCCGATTGGCGACCATCGCGAACAGCGCCCGCTCCATGTCGAAGCCGAAGCGCCGCTTGGCCGTCTGGCGGCGGATCACTTGGTCAAGCCCAAGCCGTCGCCAGATCGCCTCCAGGACGTAGACATCCCCGTAGGGCCATGCGCAGACCAGCGACCACTGGGGACTGTCGGCGATGATCTCCTGCGGTGAGCAGCGGCGCAGGATGCTCTTGGCCAACCGCCGGAGCCGCTCCACCGCCTCAGGATCATCGCCGCGTCCACAGTTGTGGACGATGCGTGCCTGTGAGCGCTGCTTCTTCGGGTTCCAGACGTTCTCGGCGATCTGCAGGTAGGAGACGACGCTGCCGTCTGCCCGCTTCTGTTTGCTCTCTCGAAGGTACATACACGGCAGATTAGCCGTGAAGGTGAGAAAACTGGCTCTTCAGGAAAATTTGTGGGTAAAAACGTAGATAACTAGCACTCCAGGGATGCAAATTTAGATTTTATTAGGGGAAGCGCATCCTGCTCCCTAACTCTGAGATGATGGAAGTACGACCAACCGTCAATCAGAAAAAGGAGCGAGGATGCAAGTCAAGACTATCCTTAATCGAGTCCAGAAATTCAAATCTTTTGTGTACGGCGCCATCCGTTGGGTAGATGGCACGGAGGTGCCGACAATCGAGGCCGAACTCCACCCTCGCGGTAATGGGCGGCCGGAGTGCTCGAGGTGCGGCCGGCGCAGGCCGGGTTACGACACATTGCCGGTTCGAAGATTTGAGTTTATTCCGGTGTGGGGTATTAAGGTGTTTTTTCTCTATGCGCCACGCCGCGTCGACTGTCCAAGCTGTGGCATCGTGGTGGAGCGGATGCCTTGGGCCGAAGGCAAACATCGCCTGACCGAGGCCTATGCCTGGTTTCTGGCGAGCTGGGCCAAACGCCTGAGCTGGAAGGAAGTCGCTGAAGCCTTTCGCACCAGTTGGGACCATGTGTTCTGCTCGGTCGAGATGGCTGTCACCTGGGGCCGGGAACATAGAGACCTGTCGGGCATTAAAGCTATTGGTATCGATGAGATCCAATGGCAGAGGGGCCACAAGTACCTCACGCTGGTTTACCAGATCGACGTTGGCTGTAAACGGTTGCTGTGGATCGGCAAGAAACGGAAGGTCAAAACTTTGTTGGGATTCTTCCGGTGGCTTGGCAAGGAACGAACCGCCGATTTGCGCTATATCTGCAGCGATATGTGGAAGCCCTACCTGAGGGTGATCGCCAAGAAGGCGGGAGGTGCACTCCACATCCTGGACCGGTTCCACATCATGGCGCACTTGAGTAAAGCGATCGATGAGGTGCGGGCCGGGGAGGCCAAGGAGCTGAAGAAAAGAGGCTACGATCCGGTACTGACGAAGACCCGCTGGCTGCTGCTCAAGCGTCCGGAGAATCTGACGGAGAAACAGGAGACCAAACTGGCGGATCTGCTGCAGTACAATTTGAAGTCGGTCAGAAGCTATCTGCTCAAAGAGGAGTTTCAGCTCTTCTGGTCGTATCAGTCGCCCTATTGGGCCGGTGAGTTCCTGGATAAGTGGTGTACGAAAACGATGCGTTCCAAGATTAAGCCGATGAAGAAGGTGGCCCGCATGCTGAGAAACCATCGGCCCCTGCTGCTGAACTGGTTCCGGGCAAAAAAGCAGTTTTCGAGCGGCATTGTCGAAGGTTTCAATAACAAAGCGAAACTGACCACCAGAAAAGCATATGGCTTCAGGACTTATCATGCGGCAGAAATCGCTTTATATCATGCGCTTGGAGCATTACCTGTCCCGGAAACCGCCCACGAATTTTTCTGACGAGGCAGAAAACTCAAAGATCCATGTGACTAGGGTTTTGCCGCCCAACGGCCCGCAAACCCGCGTGGTTGACACCATTGAAGCCGAAATGTGCCTAGAAACTGTCAAAGTCGGGCCGAAGGTCTTCCATATCACCATCAGGAATATCGGCAGCGCGACCGCCATCGTCCAGGATACGCGCTACCACCTGGCCTTTGCCGGCAATGCGTATTTCGACCTTACCTACGACGAGGCCTTGGCAATGCCCGGTGGCGGGCCTCGAGCCCAACGAGGATTTCATGCTACGGAGCATGAGCCCAGGCTACGGCTTCGCCAAAGGCAGCGATTTGCACACCTTCGAGGTCCTGCAGTCCAGCTGGGGACGCATAGATTGGCTCGACTGCGAGATCGACTTCCGGGGCTCGGCTGGCCCCCTCTACCGCAAGGAGCTCTTTTACATCCCCCGCGACCGGGACAGGCGCTTCGGCCGCGAGCCGAACGCCCGCACCGAGGCCTGAGCGCTCCGCCGCACGCCGGCTCGAGCCAGCCACGGCCGGCCCGTCACCGTACCACGCCCGAGCCCGGCTCACCCGCCATCAGATGATCACCGTCGGCCTGTCCTTCTGCGTTCCCTGCCGAAGGCCCGCGAGCTGCCCTGCGTACTTGATGAGTCCACCCAATGCATCGTAGGGAAATGATTTAATCCGTCTAGGATAAAATCCACCATGCGGTGTAGCTGGCTGTAAAAACCCGCGCATATCTGGCGAAGGATTGATTGGTAGGCCAATCAGTCGCTGAGCCGGCAGGCGGGCGGCCGCGAGCAACCGGTGACAAGAGTGCCGGAATCGGGTAGATGAAGAGGGGCCGTTGAGACAGGTGCGATACCGGGTCTAATTGACTTGGCCGTCGATCCCGGTATCGCACCCCGGGCCGTGCAGAGCACGAGCCCGCACACTATTTCTCGTTTTCCCCTGACAATCAAGTCCTCATCGGCCTGGATCGCCGATGGAGAACTCTGCACGCCTGTACAACTGCGCCCGTTGTCACCGTCAAGTGATGATCTGCAGCGGCTGTGACCGCGGCAACATCTATTGCCCTGAGGGGTGTGCGCAGGTGGCACGAAGCGCGTCTCTGCGGGCCGCCGGCTGGCGCTACCAGCAGAGCCGCCAGGGCCGGCACAAGCATGCCGAGCGGCAACGCCGCTACCGGGCGAGAAGGCAGAAAGTGACGCATCAGGGTTCCCCGGCCCCGCCCCTCATGATCCACTACCCCCCGTTCCGGCGAGGCCGGCTGGCCGCCGCGGTGCGGATGGCGCGCCGATGATGGCGCCCATTCGCTGCCACTTCTGCGGCCGTGAGTGCGGACCTTTCCTGCGTACCGGCCCGCTTCATCGCGCCACCGCCGCTGCTGCGCTTGGAACAGTCACCCGACAGGGGCCACCAGGCGCCCGGGCTCAGCCCCCTTGAGCCGGCCGGCCACGAGATGAGGAGAAACGCATTGGCCATCAGCAAAGAACAAGAGGCGCAGATCCTGCGCTATCACTACGTCGAGAAGTGGCGGGTGGGCACCATTGCCAGCCAGTTGGGCGTACACCACAACGTCGTCAATCGGGTGCTCTCCCAGGCCGGCATGCCGAAGGTCGAGCGGGCTGCGCAGCCGTCGATGATCGATCCTTATCTGCCGTTCATCACCGACACCCTGGCCCAGTTCCCCACGCTCACCGCCAGCCGCCTCTACGGCATGGTGCGTGAACGGGGCTACCCCGGCGGCCCCGACCACTTCCGCCATCAGCTCGCCTGTTACCGGCCACGCCCCCGGCCCGAGGCCTTTCTGCGCCTGAAGACCCTGCCCGGCGACCAGGGACAGATCGACTGGGGCCATTTCGGCAAGCTCACCATCGGCCGCGCAACCCATGCCCTGATGGCCTTTGTCATGGTGCTCAGCTACTCCCGGCGCATTTTTTGCGCTTCTTCCTCGATGCCAAGATGGCCAACTTCCTGCGGGGCCATGAGGCGGCCTTCACCGCCTCGAACGGCCTGCCCAAGGTCCTGCTCTACGACAACCTCAAAAGCGCCGTGCTGGAGCGCCAGGGTGAGGCCATCCGCTTCCATCCCACCTTGCTCGAGTTCGCCGCCCACTACCGCTTCGAGCCCCGTCCGGTGGCGGTGGCCCGGGGCAACGAGAAGGGGCGGGTGGAACGCGCCATCCGCACGATACGCGATAATTTCTGGCCGGCCCGCCAATGGACCGACATCGATGACCTCAACGCCCAGGCCGAGGCCTGGTGCAACGGCTGGGCCATGGACCGGCCCTGCCCGGAGGACCGTGCCCTCTCGGTGCGCCAGGCCTTCGAGCAGGAGCCCCTGCTGGCGCTGCCCGATAACCCCTATCCCACCGACGAGCGGGTCGAGGTCCACATCGGCAAGACCCCTTACGCGCGCTTCGAGGGCAACGACTACAGCGTGCCCCACACCCATGTGCGCCGCACCCTCACCGTCTCGGCCTCACCCACCGAGGTGCGGATCCTCGACGGCGGAGACGTCATCGCCCGCCACCCGCGCAGCTACGACAAGGGCCGGCAGATCGAACAGCCGGAACACATCGAGGCACTGGTCCAGATCAAACGCCAGGCCCGGCATCATCGCGGCCAGGACCACCTGGCCCAGGCCGCACCGGCCAGCCGGCAGTTACTCATACAGGCCGCTGAGCGTGGCGACAACCTCGGCGCCATCACCGCCGCCCTGCTGCGCCTCCTCGATGCCTACGGCGCCCCCGAGCTGGAAGCGGCCATCCAGGAGAGCCTGGCCCACGGGGTCGCTCACCCCAACGGCGTGCGCATCGCCCTGCAGCGGAGGCGCGAGGCGAGAAACCAGCCGCCCCGGGTGGGAGTGCGCATCGACCACGCGCGCGCCAGGGGGCTGGTGGTACGCACCCATGATCTGGGCGGCTACGACGCCTTGCAGTCCACCCCGCCCGAAGCCGAAGACGACGCCCAGGAGGAGCCCCAATGATCCCTAACCCATCCCTGAAAGAACGGGCCACGGCCCTCAAGCTCCATGGCCTGCTGAGCCATTGGGAGGAGCACGCCGACGCTGGCTGGGTCGAGTCCCTGATCCAGTGGGAAGAGGAAGAACGTGCCGACCGCAGCCTCGAGCGGCGCATGAAAGGGGCGCGGCTGGGCCGCTTCAAACCCCTGGCCGACTTCGACTGGGGCTGGCCCAGCCGTTGCGACCGGGAACTGGTCAGTGAGCTGATGCGCCTCGACTTCCTTACCGAGGCGGTCAATATCATCCTGGTGGGACCCAACGGGGTCGGCAAATCCACCCTGGCCCGCAACATCGCCCATCAAGCGGTGCTGGCCGGCCACAGCGTCCTCTTTACCAGCGCCGGCCAGATGCTCAATGACTTGGCCGCCCAGGATGGCGACAGCGCCCTCAAGCGGCGCCTCGCCCGCTACGCCCGCCCTCAACTGCTAGCGGTCGACGAGGTGGGGTATCTCGCCTACTCCAATCGCCATGCCGATCTGCTGTTCGAGATCGTCTCCCGCCGCTACGAGGAGAAATCCACCCTGGTCACCACCAACCGACCCTTCGCCGAATGGGGTGAAGTCTTTCCCAACGCCTCCTGCGTGGTCTCCCTCGTGGACCGGCTGGTACACCGCTCCGAGATCCTCACTATCGAAGGTGAATCCTACCGGCTCAAGGAGGCCAAGGAGCGACAGCAGCAACAGGCGCAGCGGCGCCAATCCGCAGCCAAATCCAACAAAGGAGCCCAACCATGACCCATCCCCCGATACCGGACGACTGGACACCAGAGCAGGCATTGGCGATCTATGACTTTATCGACGAACTCCGCGATGCCATCTGGAGCCGATACGATCGGCAGCTGGTCGAACTCATGCAACAAGACCGCATAACGACCTTTGAAGTCGACGACGATGACTTGATCTTCTGAGCCGACTCTTAAGCCCACCCCGGCGGCGTGACCTGGCTTGAGTCGAGGCGACCTATCCGCGCTGAGGCCGAGTCACGCCGCCTGAACCCGCGACTGCGACCTTCGCCATTTATGCGCGGATTTACTCAGCCGCTAACATGCGGGGCCCGGTACACGCATTTCAATCACTTTCGTGATTGATACGCTGATCCATCCATGGACTTCATGACGAAGAAGACTTCATCCCGGGCCCTGCCACGAATCCTGCTGGTATCAGGCCTGCTGGCGCTGGCCGCCGTAGCCACCGGCCTCGCCCTCACCTCCCGCCACGGCGCCGCCGCCGAGGTGGTGGTCTACAAGAGCCCCACCTGCGACTGCTGCAGCAAGTGGGTCGAGCACCTCGAGGCCAACGGCTTCACCGTGGACGCCCGCGATGTCCAGGACCTCGAGCCCATCAAGGCCGAGGCCGGGATCCCCCGCCGCCTGCAGTCCCGTCACACGGCCTATGTGGATGGCTACGTGGTGGAGGGCCACGTGCCCACCGACGTCATCCAAGGCATGCTGGCGGCACGGCCCGACATCCACGGCCTGGCCGTACCGGGCATGCCCATGGCTCGCCGGACATGGAGGGGCCACGAAAGGAGGCCTACAACGTCTACGCCCTGGGCCGGGACGGTAGACTCGACGTGTACGCGCGGCGACATGCTTGCACCCAGAAGACCCTCAACCAGGACCGAACAGGGCGTGGTGCTCAAGGCGTCACCAAGAAAAGCGAAGCAGCCCATCAAACACCGATTGACGGTCGTTGTTTTGTCAGGATAAGCTGCCGTCATTCCATTTGCCTTTGAGGTTCCTCCCCTTCGATGCTTTTCAGGCCCTATTTCGGTGACCTCGAACTCGCGGTCCTCGAAGAACTATGGACCCACGGCGCCAGCGATGCGAAGACGGTGCACCGCCGCATTGGTGGCCGTCGGGGTATCGCACCCAACACCGTGCAGTCGACGTTGGAGCGTCTGTACCGCAAGGATTTGCTGACTCGCGAGAAGATCAGTCATGCCTACGTCTACACCCCATCGGTGCGCCGCGAACAGTTGATGGAGCGGCTGATCGAAGGCGTGGTCGAAACCTTTTCATCGGGGCGCTTCGAACCGATGCTCACCGCCTTTGTGGACTTGGCGGCAAGAGTCGATGACGAAAACCTGGCTCGGCTTGAACGACTGATCGCCGAACGCCGCGCCGAGTCCGGGGACACGCCATCGTGACACCAGAGATCGGGCTCGTTGTCGCCTCCCTGCTGATACTGCTCTGCGCAGGGGCGAGCATCGTGGTTGTTTCCGCAGTGCTTTACCCGGCCGTGGCCGCTTGGCTAAATCGTATGGCGCCCGCAACTCGCGCAAACTTTCTTTTTGCCTGGGCAACGGTACCCGTGTGGCTAAGCAGCATGTTGCTGCTGCTGGTGCTCTCCCCCTCAGTGGCATACTTGCTGGGAATTGGCGTGGATCATTGCCGCGCCCATGACCACCACATACATCTGTGTGTGATTCACACGCCTTGGGTGGTTGGCGGCATCATCGAGTGGAGTGTATTAGGCGGCCTGGCGACGCTGGCATCAGCCTGGCTGGTCGCTGCAGGCGCTCGCTTCGGGAAGGCTCGCGGTAAGCTGAGGATGTTGCTTACTCTGAGCACACCCTCAACGGATAGCCCCATAGCACGTGTTGTTTCATCGCAACGCCATTTTGTGTTCACGGCCGGTCTGATACGGCCACAGATCTTCCTTTCCAGTGCGTTGCTACAAGCGGTTCATCCTCGTGCAGTCGCTATCGTGGTTGATCACGAGTACGCCCATCAACGGCGCCGGGATGGGCTGAGGTTGTTTGTCGCTGGTCTGTTCGTTGGCCTGCATATATCGTCTATACGGCACCGCATGCTGGGTGATCTTCAGCTGGCCATCGAACAGGCCTGTGACGAGATCGCCGCGAGTCGGTCGGGTGACAGACTACAAGTCGCTGAAACCATCCTCCACTTGACACGATTGATCGGTTCAACCGCGCCCCCGGTGGCCGCCGTGGAGACGGGTTTCACGGGGGCGGATACGGCGTCACGTGTTGAGGGCCTGTTGCGCCCGCCAATCCCCCAACGTCCCGCTCTTTTTGTCACGGTCTCTGCCCTTGCCATTGGCTTCCTCGTACTCGGCCTGAAGAGTAGTGATCAATGGCACCATGGCGCCGAGATCGTCCTTGGGCGTCTCCTAGGTTGACCTTCATCCATGTCCAAACTTTTTTTTAACTGATCGATTTCATGTCAAAAGCCTGGACAATAATACTGTTCGCAATACTGATAGTGGTGCAAACCCAAACCGTTGCGTCGGATATATTACCGACCCAGTTGGGTGATGTTCACCACAATCAGGAGCACTTGCACCACTCTACCGGCGAACCCTCCCCCGCGACAGATAATACTACCGACAGGCAAGGCAACGGCGATCGACCAGACATGCCCGACCATTGTCACGGTAGCCACTGCCACGGTTCCCACTTATTGGTGGCTACGCATGTTTTCGATCTTCCCCTTTTAATAACAGAATACGTCGTCCCGGGCTATACCGCGCAAAATACCTCCGCTTACGTCGACACCATTCTTCGCCCCCCCATAGCCTGATCCTGCGAATCAACCTCCCTCTTATTTGGGAGGAATCGTTTTTTCTTCTGATTTCACAGGAATCATGCGATGTATCACGACGACTTTTTGTGGCGCCCACGCCGTGGGCGTCATGCCATTATTCTGGCATTGGGACTGATTTTTTCCAGCCCACTGGCAGTGTTCGCCGACGCGGATGCGCAAACCCTGACATTGCCGCAGGCTGCTTTCCAGGCCCTGGCACAAAACCCTGCCCTGCAGGTGTTCACTCCCAGACTGATCGGCTTGGAAGGCAAACGCCTGACGGCTGACCAGAATCCTGCCTTTGAACTGGGTTTTGAAGCGGAAAATGTCCTCGGTTCCGGGGAACTCAACGGACTCGACGGGGCGGAATACACCCTTTCACTGTCCTCGGTTATCGAACTGGGAGGCAAACGCCAGGCGCGCACCCAGGTAGCCTCCGGGCGTTATGCATTAGTCGAGGCAGAACGCCGCGCCGAAGCCCTCGGCCTGCTCGGCGATGTCACCCGAGGTTTTATCAGTGCCCTGACCTTGCAGGAAAAACTGCAACTCGCCGACGATGCGGTGAAGCTGGAGGAGTCCAGCCATAACATCGTCAGCCAGCGGGCCGAACGAGGCGCCGCACCCCAGGCGGAAGTCCTGCGTGCCCGGGCGCAACTGACCCAGAGCCGGCTGGAGCGGGATCGCCTGCGGGCCGCCCACGACAGCAGCCTCATGGTCCTGGCCACCCTGCTGGGCAAGGAGACGGCGGACTTTACCCGCTTGCAAGGGGACTTGTTTGCCTTCACCGCTGCTGACGGTTTCCCGGATCTGTTCCAGCGCGCCCGCGAGAATCCCGACATTCGGGTCTTCGCCAGTCAGGAGCGCCTGCGGGAGGCGGAACTGGCACTCGCTCGCAGCCAGTCCCGCAGCAATGTCCGCTGGCAGGTGGGTACCCGCTACCTGGAGGAAACCGGCGATTCCGCGCTGGTGGCGAGTGTTTCCGTGCCTCTGTTTTCCGGTCGCCGCAATCGCGGCGAGGCACAGGCGGCCCAGGCGGCACGGGACGAGGTAAGTTTGCGACGAGAAAGCGCCCTGCTGGTTCTGCGTTCACGACTCTACGAAGCGTATCACCTGCATCGGCAGGCGGTGGCGACGGTGGACGCCATGCAGAGCCGGGTACTTCCCGATCTGAGCGCGGCGCTGGATCTTACTCGCACCGCCTATGAGCAGGGCCGTTACAGCTATGTGGAGTGGCGGACGGCGCAGCGGGAACTGCTCGCCGCCCAACGGGATCTGGTAGATGCCGCCACCACGGCGCTGCTCAACCAGGCCTTGATCGAACAGCTCACGGGGCAGTCACTGGCTGCCACGGAAAGTGGCTCCGGCTACTGACAGAACAGGATCATTCATTATGAAACGACTACACGCTTTGTTCATCATTGCCGGCATGCTGTGCCTGGCGTGGGGGCCGGTGCAGGCCGCGGAAGAGGATCATGGTGCTGAAGACGCTAGCGCCGAAGAAGGACCAAATGGAGGCAGGCTGTTGGAAGACGGCGATGTCACCCTGGAGCTGGCGATTTATGAACAGGGCGTCCCGCCCGAATACCGCGCCTGGCTCAGCCGGGATGGCGATGCGGTTACCCAAGGCGCCGAACTGAGCGTCGAATTGACCCGTTTGGGTGGGCAGGTGGATCGGTTCACATTCACCCATCAGGGGGATTACTGGCTGGGCAAAGGCGTGGTGGAGGAACCGCACTCCTTTGATGTGACAGCGAAACTGGCACTCGCTGGCCAGGATCATCAATGGACCTGGGAATCCCACGAAGGACGCACGGAAATCTCCGCCGCCATGGCCGGGCAGGCCGGGATCGGCACGCGTGAGGCTGGCCCGGCTACCATCGAGCGCCGCATTATCAGTTATGGCCAGTTGATTGCCAATCCGGAAACCATCGCCCATATCAAGGCGCGATTCCCCGGACTGGTCAAGCGCGTCGCAGCCAGCCTGGGAGATACAGTGCAAGAGGGTGCGGTGCTCGCCACCATCGAGTCCAATGAGAGCCTGCAGACTTATGCTATTCGCGCGCCCTTCGCCGGTACCGTCATCCAGCGCAACGTCAATGTCGGTGAGTTGGCCGAGGCACAGTCCCTGTTTTCCGTCGCCAATCTGGATACGTTATGGGTGGAACTGAAAATCTTTCCGGGACAGCGGCAGGAAATCGCCGTCGGTCAGACCGTTCGCATCGACAGCGAAGGCAGCCAATACCAGGCCAATATCGATCACCTGCTGCCGAGCAGTAACAATGCACCCTTCGTGATAGCGCGGACCAAAATCGACAACGCCCAGGGCAACCGGACGCCGGGTCAACTGGTTTCGGCTGACATTGTGGTGGAGAAGATCGACGTGCCGCTGGCGGTGGAGAATCGCGCCCTGCAATCGTTCCGCGACTGGACCGTGGTGTTTATCCGAGTGGATGACAGCTACGAGATTCGCCCGCTGGAGCTGGGCCGCAGCGACGGCCGCTTCACAGAAGTGTTGTCGGGGCTGAATTCCGGTGACACCTACGTGGTGGAGAACAGCTATCTCATCAAGGCGGATATCGAAAAATCCGGCGCCAGCCACGACCACTGAGAGGACGATATTATGATCGACGCAATCGTGCGCCTCTCGGTGGAGCGGCGCTATCTCATCCTGTCCCTGATTCTGGTGATCGTCGGCCTCGGCGTGTGGAGCTTCCAGCGCCTGCCCATCGACGCCGTGCCGGATATCACCAATGTCCAGGTGCAGATCAATACCGAAGCCCCGGGCTACTCACCGCTGGAAGCCGAACAACGCATCACCTTCCCGGTGGAAACCGCGCTCTACGGGCTGCCCAATCTGTCCTATACCCGTTCCCTGTCCCGCTATGGCCTGTCCCAGGTCACCGTGGTGTTCGAGGAGGGCACGGACATCTATTTTGCCCGTAACCTGATCAATGAACGCCTGGGAGCCATCAAAAGTGCCCTGCCGCCGGGGCTGGAGCCGGAGATGGGACCCATCGCCACCGGCCTGGGCGAGATCTTTATGTATACCGTGGAGGCCGAACCCGGCGCCACCCAGGGCAATGGCCAACCCTGGGATGCCACCGCCCTGCGCGAGGTGCAGGACTGGATCATCAAACCCCAGTTAGCCCAGGTGCCCGGTGTGATCGAAATCAATACCATCGGTGGCTATGACAAGCAATATCACGTCACGCCCTCACCGAAAAAACTGCTCGAATTCGGCATCACCCTGGATCAAGTGGCAGGCGCCCTGCGCGCCAATAACGCCAACCGCGGCGCCGGCTATATCGAACGCAATGGCCAGCGGTTGCTGGTGCGCTCACCAGGGCAATTGAAGACCATCGGCGACATCGAGCAGGTGGTCGTTGCCAACCGGGACGGTGCGCCGGTGCGTATTGCCGACGTCGCGGAGGTGGCCATCGGCAAGGAGTTGCGCACCGGGGCCGCCACCCGGGATGGAAAGGAAACCGTGCTGGGTACCGCCATGATGCTGATGGGGGAAAATTCCCGCAGCGTGGCCCAGGCCATTGCCGAGCGGGTGGAGGAAATACGACCCTCCCTACCCGAGGGCATTCGCCTGGAAGCGGTTTACGATCGCACCACGCTGGTGGACAAGGCCATTGCCACGGTGGAGAAAAACCTGCTAGAAGGCGCACTGCTGGTGATCGTGGTGCTGTTCCTGCTGCTGGGCAATCTGCGGGCGGCGCTGATCACAGCGGCGGTGATTCCCCTGTCCATGCTGGCCACCATCACCGGCATGGTACGCACCGGGGTGTCCGCCAACCTGATGAGCCTGGGGGCGCTGGATTTTGGCCTGATTGTTGATGGCGCGGTGATCATCGTGGAAAACTGTATTCGCCGCCTCGCGGAGGCCCAGCACGACAACGGCGGGCGCCTGCCGCTGAAGGAGCGGCTGCAACTGGTGTATGAAGCCACCACCGAGGTGATTCGTCCCGCCCTGTTCGGCGTCGCCATTATTACCGTGGTATACATCCCCATCTTCAGCCTCACCGGGGTGGAGGGCAAGATGTTCCACCCCATGGCCGCCACCGTAGTGATGGCCCTGCTGGCGGCCATGGTGCTGTCATTGACCATCGTTCCCGCCGCCGTGGCGGTGTTCATGACCGGCAAGGTCCAGGAGAAGGAAAGCCCCATCATCAGTGCCACCAAGTCGGTGTACCGGCCGGCCCTGGAGTGGGCTTTGCGCTTTCGCTGGGTGGTGCTGGGCAGCGCCAGTGCGCTGCTGGCCTTCTGCCTGTGGCTCGCCACCACCCTGGGCACGGAATTCATCCCCCAGCTCAACGAAGGGGATATCGCCCTGCATGCTTTGCGCATTCCCGGCACCGGGCTGGAGCAGGCCATCGCCATGCAGGAGCAACTGGAAAAGCGCATCAAGGCGTTTCCGGAGGTGGACAAAATCGTTGCCAAGATCGGTACCCCGGAGGTGGCCACCGACCCCATGCCCCCCAGCGTGGCGGACAATTTCGTCATGCTCAAGCCGCGCGACCAGTGGCCCGATCCGGATAGAAGCCGGGATGACCTGATCGCCGCAATGGTGGAGGCCGTTGAACAGCTTCCCGGCAACAACTACGAGTTCACCCAGCCCATCGAAATGCGTTTCAACGAACTGATCTCCGGCGTGCGGGCGGACCTGGGAATCAAAGTGTTTGGCGATGATCTCGACCAGTTGCTGGAATCCGCCAACGCGGTGCTGGAGGTGGTGGAATCTGTGCAGGGCGCCGCCGATGCCCGGGTGGAACAGGTCACTGGTCTGCCCATGCTGTCGGTGCACCCCAAACGCATGGTGCTGTCCCGCTACGGTCTCTCGGTGGCAGAGTTGCAGGACTTGGTGGCTGCCGGCGTGGGCGGCGAAAACGCCGGTCTGATCTACGAGGGCGACCGCCGCTTCCAGCTGGTGGTGCGTCTGCCGGAGGATATCCGCCGCGATGTGGACAATCTTGGCGACCTGCCGGTACCGCTGCCCGACGGGGGGTATGTGCCCCTGTCCGAGGTGGCGGAACTGGAACTGGCCCCGGCCCCCAATCAGATCAGCCGGGAGAACGGCAAGCGCCGAGTGGTAGTGACTGCCAACGTCCGCGACCGGGACCTGGGCGGCTTTGTGGACGAGGTACGCGCCCGCATCGACCAGCAGGTGGATCTGCCTGCCGGCTACTGGCTGGACTACGGGGGTACCTTCGAGCAATTGCAATCCGCCAGTGAACGTCTCGCGTTGGTGGTGCCAGTGACACTGCTGATCATCATCGCCCTGCTGGTGATGGCCTTTGGCTCCCTCAAGGACGCGCTGATTATCTTCAGCGGCGTACCCCTGGCGCTGACCGGGGGTGTGCTGATGCTGTGGCTGCGGGATATGCCGCTATCCATTTCCGCCGGTGTGGGCTTTATTGCCCTGTCGGGGGTGGCGGTACTCAACGGTCTGGTGATGGTGGCCTTTATCCGCGATCTGTGGCACCAGCAAGGCGAGCTGATAACCGCAGTGGTGGAGGGCGCATTGACCCGGTTGCGACCGGTACTGATGACGGCCCTGGTAGCCAGCCTCGGTTTTGTGCCCATGGCGCTCAACACCGGCACTGGCGCCGAAGTTCAGCGACCGCTGGCCACGGTGGTGATCGGCGGCATTATTTCGTCCACTCTGCTGACACTGTTCGTGTTACCGGTGTTGTACGCCCTGCTGCACCGGAAGGACGGTAACGGCGGTGGCTCGTCGCCTCTCACTGAGGCTGATCATGTTTGATCGTCTAGCCCACCTTTGACACTTTCTAGAGTCGCCTTTGCCGCAAAGCCGCGCAGCAGAAGGCTTTCAGCGGGATGCCAAAAAACAATGTGTCAGTAGGCTTGGGATCCCGATTAGACCAGATCCGACATGGGCTTCGGGGGAGTGTGTTGCAATCGTTTCAGTCGCTTAGACGCGTACGGACGCAGAATTGCTGTAAGCGGTCGAGGTAGCCAAGCGCTAGCCCGGTGGCGGTCCCAGGGGGCACTTGCGGTAATGCGGTATCAAGCCAGGCGCGCAGTTGGGTGAGCACAGCCTGGACGTGGGTCTCGTGATGGGCGCGGCTGGTCTTGGCCTTGGCGCCCTTGCCGTGGGCCCTGATGCGCGCCATCCGTGGCGCGCCCCCTACGGACGCACTGCGTGCGTCCCATTCCACTCCAGGCGGTACGGTGCTGGCCTCGTCGAACTTGCATCGGGCATAGGTACAACAGCAGACACCGATGAGGTGCCGGGCGGCGGCGCCGGCATAGCCGTCGGTCTGCAGGGTCCCGGTGAAGCCCTCGAGCAGCTCGTGGGGCACGGCGCCGCTACGTGACAGGGCGTAATGGTAGAGGAGTACCTTTTGGACGGGCGGTCCGCCGCGGGCAAACCACATGACCACAGGCGGAGGCCGCTGGGCTCCCAGTAGAGACACTTGAGCTTGTCGCGCTTGCGGTTGATGAACACGAACAGGGCCGAAGAGAAGGCGTCGAGGTCGAGTTCGGCCTCCACCACGGCGGCCAGCCCGTCGATGGACTTGCGGAAGTCCACGGGCGCGCGGCAGAGATAGACGGCGAGCCCGGGATCGGTGGGGCGCATCATGTCCGGGTGAGCAGCGCGTCGAGCACACCGCAAACCATCGCGGGGGCGGCGCCCTCGGGAACGTCGAAGTCGATGCCATTGTGCAGCTGCATGGCGAGCGTCGCCCCCGCCCCGCCGTTGCCGGAGAATCGGACTGCTTTCATCCCGGTCCTCATGGTGATTGTGAGGACTCGAACAATGACCTTCAGATCAAATGAGCGGTTCCCTGAGGGACTTCATGTGAAGAAGCAATCATATCCGGCTCTCGCACCACAAAAAGGGTCATCGGCATCCAGGTGCGGGCTGAAGCGAGTCTATCGTTTGCCGTGACGGCTAGCCCCGCAAGCTAGTATACGCGCGGCGCTGAACGGGCACACCGTCTCAAGCAAGCCCGTAGCGCTCGATCTTGCGATCGAGGGCGGGGCGCGAGATGCCCAGGATCTCGCAGGCCCTGCCCTTGTGCCAGCGCACATGGTTCAGCACCGCGACGACGTGCTCATGCTCCAGTTCATCGAGGGTGATGAGACGCGGCGGGACCGGCTGATCATCTCCTGCGTCGACCACAGTGGCGGCCACGTCATCGGACAGGGAAAAGAGTTCCGGTGTCAGGGTGTCCCCCCGCGCCAGCACCGCGGCGCGAGTAAGGGCATTCTCCAGCTCGCGCACGTTGCCTGGCCATGAGTAGTCATTGAGCAGACGCCAGGTGCCCTCGGCAGTGTGTCGGACCGCGGTGTGTTGGCGGGCATTGATCTTGTATAGCAGGTGCTCGATCAGGATCGGCAGGTCCGCCATCCGCTCGCGCAGCGGCGGCAAGTGCACG
This sequence comes from Gammaproteobacteria bacterium, assembly GCA_034522055.1. Lineage (NCBI taxonomy): Bacteria > Pseudomonadati > Pseudomonadota > Gammaproteobacteria > Gammaproteobacteria bacterium. The sequence continues at coordinate 3,107,007 of JAXHLS010000002.1, read as the reverse complement.
GACACCACGTTAAGGCGGTAGTAGAGATCTTCCCGAAAGGTGCCGTCGCGCACCATGGCCTCCAGGTCACGATGGGTCGCGGCGATGACGCGGGCGTCGGAATGCAGGACCTGACCACCGCCCACCCGCTCGAAAGTGCCTTCCTGGAGCACCCGCAGGAGTTTGGCCTGCAGCGACGCCGGCATCTCGCCTACCTCATCGAGGAACAAGGTACCGCCGGCAGCGAGTTCGAAACGGCCCTCCCTGCGCCCCAGCGCGCCGGTAAAGCTGCCGCGCTCGTGGCCAAACAGCTCGCTCTCCAGGACACCCTCGGCCAGCACCGAACAGTTGAGGGGCAGGAACAGGCCCTGGCGCCCCGAGTGGTGATGGATGGCGCGGGCTACCACCTCCTTGCCCGTGCCGGTCTCCCCCGTGATGAGAACCGGTGCCACGCGGGCAGCCACTGCCCCAACGGTCTTGCACACTTCCAGGATCGCCGAACTCCTACCCACGATCTCGTTGATATCTACTCGATGGTCTTCGGTGGAGGTGATGGCCGAGACTTGGCGGGACAAGCGGTGATGGCGCAGGGCATTCCCCAGGGTGGTTTCGAGTTCGAGGTCGTCCATCGGCTTGCGAATGAAGTCATACGCACCGTGACGTATCGCCTCGATGGCGAGGGCATTGTCGGTAACACCGGTGATCATGATGACCGGCGGCCCATCGTTCGGCGCCCCGAGCTCCCCAAGCAGGTCAAGCCCGTAGCCATCGGGCAGTTGGTGATCCAGAAGCACGGCATCCGGAGTGCCCTGGGAAAGCAACTCCCGCGCTTCTCCAATGTCGCCCGCGACTCGAGATTCATGGCCGCGATCCTCAAGATGCATGACCAGGAGTTCGCCGAATACCGGATCGTCTTCGATGATGAGGATATAGGCCATGGTTGCTATCCGGTGGGCAAATCAAAACCTATGATAACGTTCGCCCTATCGGAACCGAAACGACAGTGCCCCGGCAAGGCCCATGCAGACAAAAACTGAACCGAAGGCCGATGGCAGCCCCCGGCGATGGACGCCGACCAAGGTAACATGGCTGAGCCTTTTGATAATGGGACTGATAGTGGCCGGCGTCGGCCTCACCGGCACCGCACATGTCCTCGGTTACCTGCAGGAGCGCCTGCTGTCCCACGGCATTCACCACAACCGCGACATCGCGGAGAATCTGTTGCCCTATCTTCGCCCCGTACTGGATTCCACGGGCACCCCCTCCCGGGACCCCCTCCAGCGGACCCTGGAGCGCTTCGGCAGCCTTGGCTATCGGCTCTTCGTTGTCGACCGTGCCCGTCGCCTGCTGGTAGCGGACAGCCGCGGAATGACTCACCTCCCGGTTCCCATCGATTCCAGCTGGCTGGCTGGTGCCTCCTCGGGGATCGAGGGCCAGGGACCGTTGCGGTTGGTTCAGGGGCCGGCCGTGACCGTGTCTGAAGGCGGCCTCACCACGCTCATCTGGCTCCAGCAGGCTGGCGCCGGTACATCAAGCGAACACCCCTGGCTGCTCGGCGTCGCCAGTGATCAGAACACCCTGGTACAGTTTCTCGGCGATCTGCACTGGCATCTGGATCTGGTATTGCTGATCACCTTCGTGCTCATCGCCCTCCTCGGACATATGGCACTGCGGGGCATTGGCCGCATGTACGAGCGTGACCTCGAGGCCCAGGTACGCCAGCGCACCCGGGAGCTTGATCTGGCCCACGAGGCGATGGTGCGAAATACCCGCCTCGCCGCCATCGGTCAGACCGCGTCCATGCTCGCCCACGAGATGCGCAATCCCCTCGCATCCATCAAGCTGGCCTTGGGGGGCCTCAAGGATTACGGGGCGATCCCGGAACGGGAGCGTCGCAGGGTCGCCCTGGTATCGGGCGAGGTGGATCGACTGGATGCCCTCCTGTCGGAGACCCTGGACTACGTGCGGCCCTTGCAGCTGTCGATGGAGCAGGTGGACGTCGAGTTGCTGATAGCGCATGTGATCCGCCAACAGCAGCCCCTGCTGCGCAAGAAAGCCATCACCGTCGACCGCACAAAGTGCAACCATTGCCCTGCGATGCGACTGGACAAGGCCAAGATGCACCAGGTCCTCCTCAACCTGCTGAAGAATGCCGTGGAAGCGAGCCCGCCCGGCTCGCGTATCCATGTCCGCCACTACCGTGACGGCACCATAGCGATGGTGGAGGTGGCCAACCCCGGGGATCCCATACCACCGGAGGTCCTGGAGCGGGTCTTCGAACCCTTCTGTACCACCAAGCCCCGGGGTTCAGGACTTGGCCTGGTGCTGGTCAAGCGGGTGGTGGAGGAACACGGCGGCCAGGTCATCATGGCCAGCGATGCCCGCGAGGGCACCCGGGTTATCCTGCGCCTGCCGCTGGCGGCAACCGCCACGACCCCGTTGAACGATTCTTAAAGAAATTCATCGGAACGTTACGCCGGCACGCTCGCGCCGGCCGCGCCAGCGGCCTCATTGGAGGGGCGACAGTCCTTCCCAAGGCTGGCATGAAAACTGCCTTCTCTGCCTCTGACTGAGCCCCGGTGGGGAACCCTCACGGTTTTCCACTCCGCAACCCTACAGCGGGACCCTGCGGCACCACATTGCAACCGGCAACGCGGCACCGGGGGCCGGGCACAGGCCCGGCGCCAGTTCCAGGGGGCACCAGGCCTGGTGCCTTTCAACCGCCGAGAGATCCGGCGGCTGGTTCAAGCCATGAAGAGGAGAAAGACCATGTATATGAGAAAGACGCTGATCCTGACCCTGTCCGCCCTCATGCTCACCCTGCCACCGGTGATGGCCGAGGAGGAACACCATCCGGAGGAGGCACCCGCCAGCGCGGCATCGACCTCTTCCACCGATGAAGGCCGCCAGATGGCGAGGGGGCAGGCACAGGACGGGGATCCGACCGAGAAGATGAAGATGATGGGCCGCGGCGGCGACGGCATGGGCATGATGGGCAAGGGCATGCAAGGCAACCAAGGCGGCGGCATGGGCATGATGGGCAAGGGCATGCAAGACGGCCAGGGCGGCGGCATGGGCATGATGGGCAAAGGCATGCACGGCGGCCAGGGTGGCGGCATGGGCATGATGGGCAAAGGCATGCACGGCGGCCAGGAGGGCGGCATGGGCATGATGAGCCAAGGCATGGACGGCGGCCAGGACGGCATGGGCATGATGGGCAAGGGCATGCACGGCGGCATGCACAAGAAGCATCGCAAGCTCATGAACCGCATCGATCTCCTGGAAGTCCGGATGATCAAGATGGAGGCCATGCTGGAGCGCCTGATGCTCCGCTAACTCCTTCTGCCGCGGCGGTGGCAAGGCAGACCCACGGCCTTGTCCGCCGCCGCCAGTCCTTCGCTCTGTCGAGCGCCTGCCACCGACGAGGATTCGCCATGCGTATTCATTCATTGCAATTCTTGGTTGGCTTTCTGCTGATCTCCCTCTTCCCACCCGCCCTCGTGAGTGCCGGGCAAGCCACCGGGGCACATGATCATTTCTTCGTTACGCTGCAGGGTGAAAACGCCGTCGTACGCCTGCCGGACGGTGCCCGATGGGACGCCGGCAAGGCGATGACCTACATAACGGTCAGCCCGGACGGCAAGCGGGTGCTGGCCACCAGCAGCGGCGAGGACCGCATCTACGCCTACGACGCCCACAGCGGCGAGCTGCTCAAACGAATCCCCGTGGGCAAGACGCCCAAGGGAATCAAGATCTCTCCCGACGGCGGCATCGCCATCGCCGCCGACGAGGGCGGTGGGACCCTGAGCTTCATCGACATGGAGAGCCTGACGGTGGTAAAGACCCTGCCGGTGGGCCAAATGCCCCACAACACCACCTTCTCCAGCGACGGGAAGACGGCCTACGTGGCCCTCCAGGGCGGCGACGGCATCGCGGTAATCGACGTGGAGACGATGGAGAAAACCCGCCAGATCCCCGTTGAAGGCGCACCCCACAACGTGGATATCAGCGCCGACGATGGAACCCTGTACGTGGCGGGCATCGCCAGCCAGATGCTCGACGTGGTGGACATCGAGTCCGGCGCGGTGCGGGCGCGCGTGCCCCTGAGCCCGCCCCACTACGGCGTCGACGTCCTGCCGGACGGCAGCCAGGTCTTCGTCAGCGGCATCGCCGGCGCGGTGGTGAATGTGATCGACCCCGCCAAGGGGGAGCGCACAGGCCAGGTGGAGGTGGGCTCCGGACCTCATGGCCTGCGGGCCGACGCGCGGGGCGAGCACCTCTACGTGGCGGTGAGTGGCGAGGACGTCATCGCCGTGGTGGATACCACCACCCACAAAGTGGTCCGGCGCATGGCGACCGGCGCCAAGCCGTTCTGGGTAGCCGTCCCTGGCAACCGCTGACCCAGGGGCACGCCCGGGCGCGCCCCCTTCTCTCGCGGCCTTCCGCCTGATCCGTTCATGAACGAAAACCCCCATACGCCCCAAAGCGGTCCCTGGGGACGCTTGATCGCCGGCGCCATGAACGGTCCGCTGGTGATGCTGGGCGTAATAGGTCTCATCGCGGCCGGCCTGGTGGCGCTGGCCATCACCCCCCGGGAGGAGGAGCCGCAGATCATCGTCCCGCTGGCGGACGTACTGGTGTCGGCACCAGGGCTTGGGGCCCGCCAGGTGGAGCGCCAGGTGAGCACGCCACTGGAGAAGCTGCTGTCCCAGATCGACGGTGTCGAGCACGTCTACTCCATGTCGCAGCCCGGCCGCGCCATCGTGACCGTACGCTTCTACGTGGGCGAGGACCGCGAGGACTCGCTGGTCAAGGTATTCTCCAAGCTGGAATCGAGCCGGGACCAGGTTCCGGCAGTGGTACGGTCCTGGGTGGTGAAGCCGCTGGAGGTGGACGACGTCCCCATCGTGGTGGCATCGCTGTGGAGTGACGACCCGGAGCGGGTCGGCGGCTACACCCTGCGCCGCCTCGCCGAGGAAATGGCCCACCGCCTCAAGGCCATCGACAGCACCAACCGGGTCACTGTCACCGGTGGCAATCCGCGCCGTATCCGGGTGGAACTCGACCCGGCAGCACTGGCATCTCGCCGGACCACCCCACTCCAGGTGGCCGACGCCATCGAGGCCGCCAACTTTCAGCAATCCGGCGGCGTGGTGAGTCGTAAGGACCACGCCATCGTCGTCGAGGCGGGCACCTTCATCGCCGATGCCGCGGCCCTGGAGCGACTGGTGGTGAATGTGCTGGACGGTGCTCCCGTCCAGCTGCGAGACGTCGCCCGCGTCCATGACGGTCCGGCGGAGCCCACGAGTTATACCTGGACGGACTTCGGGCCCGCCTCAACCACCGAGGGCAGAGTCGACGGCCCCTACCCGGCCGTCTTCCTGGCGGTGGCCAAACGCAAGGGGTCAAATGCGGTGTGGGTCGCCGAGGAGACCCTGGAGACCCTGGAACGGCTCCATCGCGAGCTTTTTCCACCCGAGGTCCACTTCCAGATCATCCGCAATTACGGTGAGACCGCCGACCAGAAGGTGGACGATCTCGTGTCCAGCCTGGCCGTGGCGATGCTGACGGTGGTGGTGTTCATCGCCGTATTCCTCGGCTGGCGGCAGGCGGTAGTGGTGGCGGTGGCCGTACCCGTAAGCTACGGCATCACCCTGCTGCTCGACCTGCTGACCGGCTATACCATCAACCGCGTCACCCTCTTCGCGTTGATCCTTGCCCTGGGCCTGCTGGTGGATGATCCCATCACCGGCGTGGACAACATCAGCCGCTACCTGCGCATGGGCGGGCGCTCGGCCCGCGATGCGGTGGTGGATGCCATGCTGGAGGTGCGCAGTGCCCTGCTGCTGTCCACCGTCGCGGTGATCCTGGCCTTTGCCCCGATGTTTTTCATCACCGGCATGATGGGTCCCTACATGGCACCGATGGCCTTCAACGTGCCGGTAGCCGTCACGGCGAGCACCCTGGTGGCCTTCCTGTTCACCCCCTGGCTGGCCTACCGGATGCTGCGCCACGTGCGCCCAGAGGCAGACTATGACATCACCCGGACCGCTCTCTACCGCGTCTATGCGGTGCTGGTGGCACCCCTGATCGCCAGCCGGCGGCGGGCTTGGGCCTTCCTGGCGGTGGTGGCCCTGCTGTTCCTGCTCGCCGCCGCCCTGCCGCTGTTGCGCGCGGTGCCCCTCAAGCTCCTGCCCTTCGACAACAAGGACGAGTTCCAGGTACTGGTGGACGCCCCGGAAGGCACCACCCTGGAACGCACCCAGAGTGTGGTGGCGGCGGCAGGCAGGCTGCTGGCCTCGGTGCCGGAGGTGGAGAGCATCTCCGGCTTCGCGGGGGTGCCTTCCCCCATGGACTTCAACGGCCTGGTACGCCACTACTATCTCCGCGAGGCACCCCACCTCGGCGAACTGAGGGTCACCCTCGCCGGGCGTCACGCCCGCAGCCAGCAGTCCCACGAGGTGGTCCTGCGGCTGCGCCGGGAACTCGCGGCACTCGGACGGGAGCACCATGTCCTCATCAAGCTGGTGGAGGTGCCACCCGGTCCACCGGTGATCTCCACTCTGACCGCCGAGATCTACGGCCACGAGACCACCGACTACGCCGCCCTCCGACACGCCGCACGCACCCTTGCCACACGCCTCGAACGCGAGCCCTACGTGGTGGACGTGGACACCTCCGTGGAAGACGACCAGCGCAAGCTGGTCTACGTGGCCGACAAGGAGAAAGCGGCGCTCGCGGGTGTAACCACCCGGGAGGCCGCCGCCACCGTGGCCCTGGCCACCGCCGGCCAGGTCGCCGGCCACCTGCAGCTGCCCTCGGAGGCGAACCCCCTGCCCATCGAGCTGCGCCTGCCCATGGGCCGGCGCAATGCCCCGGGCGAGCTGGGAGCGCTCCACGTGGCGACGGCGGGCACCGCGGACGACCCGCCCATGGGCGACGCGCCCCCGCGACTGGCGGCACTACGTGAACTCGGGCACTTCGCCGAGCACCAGGTGGACAAGACCATCTACCACAAAAATCTACGCCCGGTGGCCTACGTCTACGCCGATGCCGCCGGACGCACCCCCGCAGAGATCATCGCCGACCTGGCGGCGGACCAGGATGCCCCGGCGACGGCGGCCGAGGCCCCCCGGCCCCTCGACGAGCGCAGCTTTATCGATCCGGGAGGTGGCATCCCCTGGTCTCTGCCGGCGGGCGTGAATGTCGAGTGGGGTGGCGAAGGTGAATGGCAAATCACCCTGCGCGTGTTCCGCGATCTCGGCATCGCCTTCGGGGTGGCGCTGGTGGGGATCTTCGTGGTGCTGATGATCCAGACCGGCCTGCCATCCCTGTCCCTCATCATCATGCTGGCCATCCCCCTGACCGTCATCGGAATAATGCCCGGTTTTTGGCTGCTCAATCAGCTCGGTGACCGGATCATCGACGGTCAACCCAACCCGGCGCTGTTCACCGCCACCGCCATGATCGGCATGATCGCGCTGGCCGGCATCGTGGTCCGCAACTCCCTGGTGCTGGTGCAGTTCGTTCAGCTCGAACTCGGCCGCGGTGCGGCATTGCGCGACGCCCTGCTCACCGCCGGCGCCGTGCGCATGCGCCCGGTGGTGCTCACCGCCGTGACCACCCTGCTGGGCAACGTCGTCATTACCCTGGATCCCATCTTCAGCGGCCTGGCCTGGGCCGTGATATTCGGTATCAGCGCCTCCACCGTCTTCACCCTGGCGGTGGTCCCCGTGGCCTATTTCCTGGTCTACGGCGAGAGCGAGGCGCATCAGTCCACCGGCCAGAGGAGTCCCGTTGCATGAATGCTTCATTGCGCATTGCCGGCGCGGCCGGCGCCCTGATCCTGCTGGCGTTCCTCATGGCCCTGCTGGCCGGGGTGTTCGAGGAGAAGATACCGACCGGCCGCGTCGCGGCTCCGCCACGGCCCATCGCTGGCCCGCTGGTCGAGGTGCAACTGCACCGGGTACCCCTGGTGGAGGAGGCGGTGGGCACACTGCGCCCGCGGGAGCAGACCCAGATATCGGCGCGGGTACTCTCCACCGTGATCGCCGTAACGGTAAGAGAGGGTGACCGAGTCACGAAGGGCGATGTGCTGGTGGAGTTGGACCGCCGGGATCTCACGGCCAGACTCGAGCAGGCACGTCAGGCGCGGGCGGCCACCCAGGCCACCCTGGAAGAGGCGCGTGCCACCTTCGAGCGGGTGAGAGAGCTGGCGGAGCGGGGAGTCGCTGCCGCCGCGGAGCTGGACCGCACCGAGGCGGCCCTCAAGACCGCGCAGGCGGAGCTGGAGCGCAGCCGCCAGGCGGTGGGAGAGGCGGAAACGGCACGCAGCCATGCCACCGTGCGTGCACCCATCGACGGCCGGATCATTCACCGCTTGGTGGAGCCGGGAGACACCGCGAGCCCCGGCAGCCCACTGCTGCACCTTTACGATCCCGAGGCCCTGCGCCTGGAGGCGCAGGTGCGCGAGACCCTGGCCACCCGGTTGACCCCGGGGGAGAGCCTGCAAGTGCGCATCGACGCCCTGGACCTGACCGTCCCGTCGACCGTCGACATGATCGTGCCTGCCGCCGATCCCGGTTCCCGTTCCTTCGTGGTCAAGACCAGCCTGCCGTCCCTGCCCGAGATCTATCCCGGCATGTTCGGCCGCCTGCTCATTCAGGCGGGGACGGTAGAGCATGTGAGCATGCCGGCGTCGGCCCTGCGCCGGGTGGGTCAGCTGGAGTATGTACTGGTAGCGGTCGATGGCAGCGCGTTGCGCCGCTATGTGCGCACCGGCCCCGCGCGCCACGATGGCCGCATGGAGGTCCTTAGCGGGCTGCGGCCCGGTGAGCAGGTGGTGCTGCCGCCGGCGACGCAGTCGGGTGCTGAGGCCGAGTCCCCGGGCAGGCAAGATGATACCGCTACCCATAAAATCGGAGGTAGGATATGAAGCTTCTGTCCGCCGTCATCCTCGTCACCGTCCTCGCCGCGGCCGCTGTGGTGGGTCTCGCCTACTCTGGCATCCCCGAAGTCTCCGCCACTACCGACGAGCCAGCCGCGCTGCGCTGGCTGCTGCGCACCATCCGCCAGCAGTCGGTGGAGCGGCGGGCCGCGGCCATCACCGTCCCCGACCTGTCCGGGGACGCCACGGTGACGGCCGGCGCCCGAGCCTTCGACGAGATCTGCGCGAGCTGCCACGGCGCGCCCGGGCGCGAGCCCTTCGTGGGCGCGCGGGACATGAGCCCCGCGCCACCGCGGCTCGCGGACAGGGGTGCGGAACGCAGTCCCGCCGAGCTGTTCTGGATAATCAAGCACGGCATTCGCATGACCGGGATGCCGGCGTGGGGCCCGACCCATGGCAATGACGAGCTGTGGGAGCTGGTAGCCTTCATCCGGCGCCTGCCGGCGCTCGACGCGGCGGGCTACGAGCAACTGGTGGCGCGGGCGGGGGACGACGGTCACGCCCACGCTCACGGAGGCGCCTTGGCCGCGGATGATGAGGGGGAGTCCACCGACGGTGAACCGGCCGAACATGTTCACGACAACCATGACCACTGAGGCGCGCATCATGAAATTCTCCAGGGCCGCCGCGACCATGCTCCTCGCCGCTGTTCTCGCCGGTTGCGGCGAGAACGACCCAGAGGCGGGGCGCCAGCGCTTCCACCTCCCGCCGGAGGACTTCAAGGCGGACGCCGAGACAGGCCGCCGCCTGTTCCAGGCCCACTGCGTCGAGTGCCACGGCCACCGTGCCCAAGGCACAGACCGCGGGCCGCCGCTGGTGGACCCGATCTACCGCCGCAGCCACCACGCCGACCTGACGATTCACTTTGCCGTCCGCGACGGCGTTCGGGAGCACCACTGGAACTTTGGGGACATGCCACCTCAGCCCCAGATCAGCCCCGAGGAGGCAGGCCACATCATCGCATACATCCGGGGCCTTCAGCGCCAGGCCGGGATCCGCTGACCCATGGACCCGCCCCCGCACGCCAAGGGCAGACGCCGCGCGGTCTTCCTGATCCCCCTGATGGTGCTGCTCACCCTCGGAGCCGGATACGTGCTGCTGGACTGGGCCGGCGCCCTGGCGCTGCTGCGCGACCCCGAGGCCCTGCAGGACGCCATCGCCGCCAGCGGCTGGCTGGGGCCCGCAGCCATCGTCGGCCTGATGTGCACGGCCATCGTCTTCAGTCCCCTGCCGAGTGCACCCATCGCCCTGGCGGCCGGCACCGTTTATGGCCATACCTTGGGTACCCTGTACGTCTTGCTGGGTGCCGAACTGGGGGCCATCATCGCCTTCGTCATCGCCCGCACCGCCGGCCGGGCCGCCGTGGAGCGCTGGGTGAGCCCGGCCACGCTACGCCGGCTGCAGGGGTCCCAGGGGATGCTGATGACCATGGTCTTCCTCACCCGCCTGATGCCCTTCATCTCCTTCGACGCGGTGAGCTACGCCGCGGGCGTCACCCCCTTGGCCTTCTGGCGTTTCGCCCTGGCGACCCTGGCGGGGATCCTGCCCGCCAGTTTCCTGCTGGCCCACTTCGGCTCCGAGTTGGCGGCCGGTGGTGATGATAATGTCGTCCTTGCCGTGCAGTTCCTGGGGCTTGGCCTCTTGATCCCCCTGATGGTCGCCCTCGTGAGGAGATTGCGCCGGGGCCCCGCTGACGGCAACCGGGTCTAAATGCCCCGCTGCGCCCCACAGCCATGGCCGCCCTATCCCGTCATGACGCCCGGACTCCCCGCCGGCCTGCCGCAACCGGTTTAACGAAGCGTTCCAATTTTCCAGTGCCCGTTAAACCGATGGGCATCCCCGTACGGGCTTTACTTCGCGCACAGCCTTGCGCGGGACCGGACCTACTGGGCCGCCCGTTAAGCCAAGTCCCTGGCACATTCCATGCTTCGGTTTGGGTACGAAATGCTCTCGAGAGACGATCCGCGATGTCCATAGACCAACCCATGACCATCCATCTGGCCGGCTTCCCATCCGGGTATACCAAGCTCGGGCTGGTCTTCTGGCTGCTGGTACTGGTGGCCGCCGTCGGCTTCCTGGTCTCCATCCTCAGGGATTGAGACGCCCTTTGATCTCTGGCCGGGGATCGCGGGAAACCCCGGTGCGCCCAAATTCACTACAGGTGCGACATGGCGATTGACCCCGTATGCGGCATGACGGTCGACGAGGCATCTGAGGGCCTCACGGCGGAGCACCAGGGCAAGGCGTACTGGTTCTGCTCCGCGCATTGCCGTGAGAAGTTCACGGCGGACCCTGAGGCCTACACAGGCGCGGGCCCGACGGCACCGCGGGACCACGTGCGGCCGACGGACGGCGCAGCAGCGGAGAACACCGAGCACATCTGCCCAATGCACCCGGATGTGCGCCAGCAGGGACCGGGCTCGTGTCCGGAGTGCGGTATGGCCCTGGAGCCGGTGGAGGTGTCGGCGTCGGCCACCCGCACCGAGTACGTCTGCCCCATGCACCCCGAGGTGGTCAGCGACCACCCGGGCAGCTGTCCCAAGTGCGGCATGGCCCTTGAGCCCCGCGAGGCCACCATCGAGGAGGACAACCCGGAACTCAGGGACATGAGCCGGCGTTTCTGGGTAAGCGCCGTTCTCGCCCTGCCGGTATTCGTGCTCGCCATGGTGGCGGACCTGGCGCCCCGATGGCTGCCGGCGGGGCTGTCCATGGCGGCCGTGCAGTGGGTCGAGCTGGTGCTGGCCACACCCGTCGTGCTGTGGGGCGGTTGGTCGTTTTTCGTACGCGGCTGGCAGTCAGTGGTCACCTGGAACCTCAACATGTTCACCCTCATCGCCCTGGGTGTAGGGGTGGCCTGGACCTACAGCGTGGTGGCCCTGCTGGCACCGGAGCTGTTTCCTCCGTCCATGCGCCACGCCGGCGGCACCGTGCCGGTCTACTTCGAGGCCGCGGCGGTGATCACGACCCTGGTGCTGCTCGGCCAGGTGCTGGAGTTGCGAGCCCGCTCCCGCACCAATGCAGCCATCCGCATGCTCCTGGGGCTGGCCCCCAAGACCGCTCGCGTGGTACGCCCGGACGGCAGCGAGGAGGACATCCCCCTCGAGGATGTCGCAGCTGGCGACCGGCTGCGGGTGCGGCCGGGCGAGAAGGTGCCCGTGGACGGCATGGTCGAGGAAGGGTCTAGCACGGTGGATGAGTCCATGGTCACCGGCGAGCCCGTCCCCGTGGCCAAGGGTGCCGGCGACCGGCTCATCGGCGCCACCGTCAACGGCACCGGGGGACTGGTGATGCGGGCCGAGAAGGTGGGCCGCGACACCCTGCTGGCACGCATCGTCCAGATGGTGGCAGAGGCCCAGCGCTCCCGCGCCCCCATCCAGAAGCTGGCCGACACGGTAGCCGCCTGGTTCGTGCCTGCGGTCGTGATCATCGCCGTCGCCACCTTCATCGTGTGGGGCCTCTGGGGTCCCGAGCCGCGGCTGGCCCATGCCGTGGTCAATGCGGTGGCGGTATTGATCATCGCCTGCCCCTGCGCCCTGGGACTGGCGACCCCCATGTCCATCATGGTGGGCACGGGACGGGGCGCCACCATGGGTGTGCTGATCAGGAATGCCGAGGCGCTGGAGGTGATGGTCAAGGTGGACACCCTGGTGGTGGACAAGACCGGCACCCTGACCGAGGGCAGGCCCCGGCTGACGGCGGTGGAAGCGGCGAACGGCTTCGACACAGACACCGTACTGCGCCTCGGCGCCAGCCTGGAGCGCGCCAGTGAGCACCCCCTGGCGGCGGCGGTGGTGCGGGACGCGGAGGAACGGGGTGTGAGGCTCGCCGCCGCCGCGGACTTCGTCTCCCATACGGGTCGAGGCGTCACGGGCACCGTGGACGGCAGGACGGTGGCCCTCGGCAACCGCCGGCTGCTGGAGGATCTCGAGATCGATGCCGGCGGGCTCCACGCCCGTGCGGACACCCTGCGCAGCGAGGGCCAGACGGTGATGTACGCCGCCATCGACGGCCGAGCCGCCGGCCTGCTGGGCGTTTCGGACCCGGTGAAGGGCTCGACGGCCGAGGCACTGGAAGTGCTCCACCGTGAGGGCGTGGAGGTGGTCATGCTCACCGGCGACAGTGCAACGACCGCCCAGGCGGTGGCCCGGGGGCTCGGCATCGACCGGGTCCATGCCGAAGTCCTGCCCGAACAGAAGAACGAGATCGTGAGGGTACTGCAGGCCGAGGGCCGCACCGTGGCCATGGCCGGCGACGGCATCAACGATGCCCCGGCCCTGGCCCAGGCTCACGTCGGCATCGCCATGGGCACCGGCACTGATGTGGCCATGGAGAGCGCCGGCGTCACCCTGGTCAAGGGCGACCTGCGCGGCATCGCCCGGGCCCGGCGGCTGTCCCGCGCCACCATGCGCAACATCCGTCAGAACCTGTTCTTCGCCTTCATCTACAACTCCCTGGGTGTGCCCATCGCCGCCGGCGTGCTCTATCCCTTCTTCGGCCTGCTGCTCTCCCCCATCATCGCCGCCGCCGCCATGAGCTTCAGTTCGGTATCGGTGATCGGCAACGCGCTGCGGCTGCGGGGTGCGCGGTTATGACCACCGGCGGTTGCGGCAACCCGAGAAACAAGCATCCAGGAGGGCCATTATGATTCACCGAACCCTGTTCCTTGCAGCGCCCATGGCAACCCTGCTCACCCTGATGGCCGGAGTCGGAGCAGCACCACGGGTCCTGGCCTCGCCCGTGTGTCCTGATGACCCGATCGCTGATCTCCAACACCATTGGCACAGCCTGATTGCCGAACCCGACTCGATAGAACGCAACCGGCTGATTCGGGAGCACCAGGAACGCGTCGCAGCGGCGCGGCAGGCATTGAAGACGCCCGCCCAGGACGCGGCCGGGCGATGTCAGAACTGGCTCCCGGCCAGCCGCGTTCACCTGCGCAATATGGTCGAGATGCACCAGTCGATGCTGGACATGCTCGAAGAGTAGGCGCCATCCAGCGCCAGGCAAAAACGGGAGGACCATGGAGATGACATTCAAAAGGTGGTCAACGTTCGCACGAGTGGCCTCGCTCATGCTCTTCGTTTCGGCGCAGGCTGCACAGAGCACCGGAGAGAACCAATATTTCTGGCAGCAGGAAACGGAGCACTACCGCGTCTACCTGGGGATCGTCCCCGTCGAACTGGTCAAGCACCAGCCCCAGCTCCTGGACGAGGAAAAGCAGCTCCACGATCTCCGGCCGGCAGCCGAATCGGAGCTTTCGCACGTTTTCGCCTGGATCTACCGCAAGCCGGGAAACGAGCCGGTGCGGGACGCCACCGTGTTCGGCGAGGTCAGTTACATGGGCGTGGTCGAGGCACGCAAGCCGATGGAGAAGATGAGGCTTTCCACCGGCATCGCCTATGGCAACTTCTTCAAGGTGCACCGGCAGGACGAGCATACGGTGGCGGTACAAATCCACGATCACAATCGTGAAGGCTACGAAACCGCTGTCTTCACGCACGTCGGCCGCTGATGGTCCGCGTCGGCCGCGGGACTGGGGAGCGGTGGTGAGGTGTGACCACGCAGACGGCTCTGAACCCAGGCCGCGATGCACGCCATGCTCAACGCGGCAGCGTAAGCTCGGCCTCCAGCCCGCCTCCCTGGCGGTTACGCAGGATCAGGTCGCCGCCGTGGGCGCGGGCGATGTTGCGGGAGATGCCGAGGCCGAGGCCCGTGCCGCCGGTGTGGCGGGCGCGGGAACCGTCGATACGGTAGAAGGGCTCGAAGGCCTGCTCCAACAGCGCCTCGGGGATCCCCGGGCCGCCATCGGCCACCACCACCCGCACCGCTCCTGGTGTTTCGCCGGCCGTGATCTCGGCGCCGCCGCCATAGCGCACGGCGTTATCCACCAGGTTCACCAGGCAGCGCTTCAGCGCCATGGGCCGGGCCGCCACGGGTGCATTTACGGTGCCCCCGAGGCTCACCCGCCCGCCGGCCTCGCGGGCGTCCTCGGCCACGGTCTCCAGCAGGGCCATGAGGTCTACCCGGCGGGAGTCCTCGCGGGCCTCGGCCCCGCGCATGAAATCCAGGGTGGCGGCAACCATGGTCTCCATGTCGTTCAGATCCGCCAGCACCTTGTCCCGCAGGGCCTCGTCGTCCAGCAGCTCGGCGCGCAGGCGCAACCGCGTCAGGGGTGTCTTGAGGTCATGGGACACGGCGGCGAGGATACGCGCGCGGTCCTCGACGAAGCTGCGGATGCGGCGCTGCATGGTGTTGAAGGCCCGCGCCGTCTCGGCCACCTCCAGGGGCCCTGCCTCCGCCAGGGGTGGACGGTTGATGTCGCGCCCGAGGGCCTCCGCCGCACCGCGCAGGCGGTGCAGCGGGCGCACCACCCAGCGCACGGCCAGCAGGGACAGCAGCACCACGCTGGCCAGCAGGATCGTCAGGGTGAGAAGCAGGCGGGTGGGCCGGTCGAAGAGGCTCTCGGGGAGGCGGCGTTCGAAGCGCACCCAGGTGCCATCGGCAAGACGTACCTGGATGAGGTAGCCCCGGGCCAGGGCAGGCACCCCCTGGAGGTAGGCCCAGGAACCGGCCATGCCCCCCATCTGCTCCATGTGACGCCGGTGCATATCCGCCATGCCCGCTGGCGGCCCAGGCGGTGTCGCCAGCCCGCCCCGCAGCGACACCCGTACCTCGCTGCCCGGCGGCAGGCGTTCGCGCAGGGCGGCCGCCAAACGGCCGGCGTCATCGACAGCCGGCTCTTCGCCGCTGTCCCTGGCCAGCGCATCCGCCGCCAGGGCGACCCGCGTCTCCGGCGTGTTGAGCAACGGTACCAGGCTCCGACGCTCGGCCGCCGGGAGCGCATCCAGCAGCCGCACGATGCCGGCGGTGCGCTCCACCAGATCGCCCCGGACCGTCTCGTACATGATCTGGCCGCGGTCCCGCAGCATGATCCACGCGGACAGCAGTTGGGCCGTTACCAGTACGGCCAGCAGCACCAGACCGAGGCGGCTGGACAAGGAACGGGGTACGAGGTGCATCGTCAATCGCCCTCAGACCCGCGCCTCGACCTGCGCCGCCAGCATGTAGCCTTGGCCCCGCACGGTCTTGATCAGCGACGGCTCCCGCGCATCGTCACCCAGGCGCCGCCGCAGCCGGCCGATGAGCACATCGATGCTGCGATCGAAGGGCATCGCCTCGCGCCCTTGAGTGAGGTCCAGCAGCTGGTCGCGGCTCAACGCCCGGTTGGGATGGGTCACCAGCACGTGCAGCAGGCGGTACTCGGCATGGCTCAGGGCCACCACCACGCCATCGGGGGAGCGCAGATCCCTGGTGCGGGTGTCAAGGGTCCAGCCGGCGAAGACCAGGGTGGCCGAACCCTCGGCCAGTGGATCCACGGGCACGTCCCGCACCCGCCGCAGCACCACCTTGATTCGCGCCAGCAGCTCGCGGGCACTGAAGGGCTTGGGCAGGTAGTCGTCGGCGCCCATCTCCAGCCCCAGGATGCGGTCCATCTCGTCACCACGGGCAGTGAGCATGATCACGGGGATGCGGGAGTGGACACGCAGCGTACGGCACAGCTCGAGGCCGTCGGTGCCGGGCAGCATCAGGTCCAGGACGATGAGGTCCACGCGCGAACGTTCGAGGACCCGCCACATCGCGGGCCCATCCGCTGCCGTGGTAACCCGCAAACCGTTCTTCTCCAGGTAGGTGGAGAGCAGCTGGCGGATCTCGGGGTCGTCATCCACCACCAGGATGTGATCGGGAGCAGTACTCATGGCGCTTACTCTACGCGGCCTCCGGCACGCGCGGGAAGAAAGGGGGTAACAGGATGTAACCCCGCCCCGGAGTGTTACACGGGCTTACAAAAAACCCACGGACTGACACATGCCGCTTACCGGCGGGGCGTCTAATGACACTCGAGCCCAGGGCCTCCACAACAGCCAGGGGCTCCACAACAGAGTAAACCAGGCAACACTTGAAAAGGAGACAATCATGAAACAGACGACCAAGGGTATGCTCGCCATCGCAGTGGCCTCCGCACTGGCCATCGGTGCCACCAGCGGCGTCTTCGCCGGTGCCGGCTTCGGCCCGGGTTATGGCTTCGGCGGCCACCACGGCATGATGGGTGGCGCCGGTACCATGCACGGTGGCTACGGCGGGACCGGCTGGATGCACCGCAGCGGTCCGCTGGCCTTCGATACAGCCAGGCTCGGGCAAATCAAGGCCGATCTCGCGATCACCGCCGATCAGGAGCCCGCCTGGAATGCCTACGTCGATGCCGTCGCCAACGGCCGCGACCTGATGGCCGCCCATCACCAGACGCGCTATGACGGCACCGCCGGAGCGGATCCGCGAGCCACCTTCCACGAGGAAGGCCTGGAGCAGATGCGCAAGCTGGACACGGCGACCCGTGACCTCTATGCCGTGCTCACGCCCGCCCAGCAGACGCGTGCCGGCACGCTCACGGTGGCCGCGTGCCCGCAGTGGTAAGCCGCAACGAGGCGGCGTTTCCCTGCGGGAACCTCCGCCTCAACGGCCGACTGATGGCATGGCACATGCGATTTAATCCCCAGGATTGCGTTGCGGCGCGGGCGGTTACCGTGGACGCATCTCAGATCACGGGGCGACCCCGGGGCACAAGCGTTAATTCCCCACATCAAACAGGAGAAGACTCATGAGACTCATTCCCTTACTCGGCGCCGCGGCGCTCCTCTTCACCACCCAGCTGGCCTTCGCCCAACCGGGCCCCGGCCAGGGTCAGGGCTACGGTGGACCCATGATGGGTCAAGGCATGGGGCCCATGATGGGGCCCGGCGGCGAGCACCATCGCGGCATGATGCGCGGCTATCCCGGCTCCATACAGGGCCCGGAGAACGCGCCGCCCATGTGGCAGCAGCGGCGCGGCCAGTCACCGGACTGGCAACAGCGGCACCAGGACATGGAGCGGTGGCGTGAGGAGATGATGCAGCGCCGCGGCGGGCCATCCGCCTGGCAGGACCAGCGCGGTCAGATGCCGTACCAGGGCAATATGGGACGCTCTCCCGCGTGGCAGGACCGCCGCGGCGGCATGGGTGGCATGCAAGGCCCCGGCGGCATGGGCGGCCCGCCCATGGGTCAACAGCAGCGTGGGCCCATGGGGGACGGCCAGGGAGGCATGATGGGTCCCGGCTACGCGCAGTAGTCTGGCGTTTCGGCGGGATGGCAGCGCCGTCCCGTCCCTCCACCATTCAATCGGAGACATTACATGTACGACGGACATTTTATCGGCGGTGGTTTCATGTGGATCCTGTGGTTGGTAATCATCGGCCTGGTGGTGTGGGCTGTTGCGGCCTTGGCGGGAGGCACCGGCCGTGCCCGCAGCATTGAAGCGCCGCCGCCCGCCAAAAGCGCCCTGGAGATCCTTGAGGAACGCTACGCCCGCGGCGATATCGACCGCGAGGAGTTCGAGCAGAAGAAGGCCGATCTGCGACGGTAGACTGTCATGCCGCAGGGGACGCCGGTTCCACCCGGCCTCACCGCTGGCCTGCCAGAGGTCGGCTAGTCGTCACTCCCACGTCCCGCGCCGCCCGTCGTGGTCGCGGGGAACCGTCCGGAACACCAGAGGAAATCACCATGTCCCGTATATCCCTGCCCCATCCCGGGGCCTTCTCGCCCTCCCGGCGCCGCTTCGTCACCGGACTCGCCGCCGGCGGCGCCCTGCTCGGCCTCGGCATCAACCCGGCCACCGGCCGTGCCGCCGCCACCCCGCCCGGCCGCCAGCAGGTGCTCTCGGGCACCCGTTTCGACCTCACCTACAGCCCCACCCCCATCAACCTCACGGGCGCTGAGCGCCAGGCCACCGCCATCAACGGCACGGTGCCCGCCCCCGTGCTGCGCTGGCGCGAGGGCGACACGGTGACGCTGAAAGTCACCAACCACCTCGCCGAGGACGCCTCCATCCACTGGCATGGCCTCATCCTGCCAAGTTCCCAGGACGGAGTGCCCCACATCAGCGACGGTTTCGAGGGCATTCCCCCGGGGGAGTCCTTCACCTACCAATTCCCGGTGAAGCAATCGGGCACCTACTGGTATCACAGCCACTCCGGCTTCCACGAGCAGACCGGGTCCTACGGCGCCATCATCATCGACCCCGCGGGCCCCGAACCCTTCGCCTGCGACCGCGATTACGCCCTGGTGCTGTCCGACTGGAGCGACGAGGATCCCAACCACATCTATGCCACCCTCAAGAAGCTCTCCCACTACTACAACTTCCGCGAGCGCACCATCTTCGATGCCCTGGCGGAGATCCGTGAGAAGGGCTGGGCCGGCTACCGCGCCGAGCGCGACATGTGGGACACCATGCGCATGTCCGACCGCGACATCTCCGATGTCACCGGCTACACCTATACCTTCCTCATGAACGGCGTCACCCCCGCCGAGGGCTGGAAGGGGCTGTTCCGCCGGGGCGAGCGGGTGCGCCTGCGCATCATCAATGCCGCCGCCATGACCTTCTTCGACCTGCGGATCCCGGGGCTCGAGATGACCGTCGTGGCCGCCGATGGCCAGAACATCGAGCCCGTGACGGTGGACGAACTGCGCCTCGGCGTGGCCGAGACCTATGACGTCATCGTCAGACCGCAGGACGACCGGCCCTATACCGTCTTCGCCCAGGCCATCGACCGCTCGGGCTATGCCCGCGGCACCCTGACGCCGGACCTGGCCCTGGCGGGCGAGGTGCCGGAGATGGACCCGGCACCCATCCTCACCCATGGCGACATGGGCATGGACATGGCGGCCATGGGCCATGCCGGGCACGACATGGGTGCCAATGACTCCGCCGACGGCGGGATGCCGGCCATGGACCACTCGGGCCATGACATGGGTGGCATGGACCACTCGGGCCATGACATGGGCGGCATGGAAGCCAGGCCCGCCATCGGCTCGGGCACGGCCGGCTATGGCAGTAGCCGCCCCGTGGTCCACGCCGATACCGAGTACGGTCCCCACATCGACATGCGCGCCGACGCCCCCCAATACCGGCTGGACGACCCCGGCGTGGGCCTGCGGGACAACGGCCGCCGCGTGCTCACCTACGCCGACCTGTTCAATATCGGCGCCACCCCCGATCCCCGGGAGCCGGGGCGGGAGATCGACCTTCACCTCACGGGCAACATGAGCCGCTACATGTGGTCCATGGACGGCATCAAGTTCGCCGATGCCGAACCCCTGGGACTCAAATTCGGCGAGCGGGTGCGCATCAACCTCATCAACGACACCATGATGAACCATCCCATCCACCTCCACGGCATGTGGAGCGACCTGGAGACGGGGGACCCCGGGCGCATCCCCCGCAAGCACACCGTCATCGTTCAGCCCGGCGCGCGCATCAGCTACCTCGTCACCGCCGACGCCATGGGCGGCTGGGCCTATCACTGCCACCTGCTCTACCACATGCCGGGGATGTTCCGGAAAGTGGTGGTGAGCTGAGGAGAATGAATATGAAAAGAACCCTGATTGCCCTTGGCACCCTCGTCCTGGCCACCAACGTCCCCGCCGCCGGCGGCGACGACCCCGTGCTGGCCAAGGTGATGATCGACCGCTTCGAAAGACAACACACCGGCGGCGACGACCCCCTGATGCTCGAGGCCGATGTGTGGATCGGTCGCGACCTCCACAAGCTGTGGTTCAAGACCGAGGTGGAACGGGTGGGCGGCGAGACCGAGGAGGCCGAGATCCAGGCCCTCTACAGCCGCGCCATCGCCCCCTACTGGGACCTCCAGGTGGGCTGGCGCCACGACGCCATGCCCAAGCCCGAGCGGGACTGGCTGGCCATAGGCTTCAACGGCCTGGCCCCCTACTGGTTCGAGGTCGACGCCGCCGCCTTCGTGGGCGGCAACGGCCAGGTGGCGGCCCGCTTCACCGGCGAATACGAGTGGCTGTTCACCCAGAAGCTGGTGCTGTCGCCGGAGTTGGAGGTGAACCTCCACGGCAAGGACGACCGCGCCACGGGCGTCGGCTCAGGTCTTTCCGATCTGGAACTCGGCCTGCGCCTACGCTACGAGATCGTGCGGGAATTCGCCCCCTACATCGGCATCAACTGGACCAAGAAGTTCGGCGACACCGCCGACTTCGCCCGCGACCACGGCGAGGACACCAGCGACGCCCAGGTGGTGGTGGGCTTCCGGGCCTGGTTCTGAGGAGGCATGCCATGAGACACGCAACACCTTTGGCAGTGGCGGCGGCCCTGACCATCGCCGGCGCCGTGCCGGCCCCGGCGGCCGAGCGCTGGTATACCCCGCAGCAGGTGGCCCGCGGCGGCCCTCTCTATCAGCAACACTGCGCCTCCTGCCACCGGCCGGATGCCTCGGGCACCCCGGACTGGCGCAAGCCGGGCCCGGACGGCAAGTACCCGCCACCGCCCCTGGACGGCAGCGCCCACACCTGGCACCACCCCCTGTTCATCCTCCAGCGCACAATCAAGCAGGGGGGCGAGCGCCTGGGGGGCGTCATGCCGGGCTTTGCCGACCGACTCTCGGATCGCGACGTCGACGCCATCCTGGCCTGGGTCCAGTCCCGCTGGAGCGATGAGATCTACGAGCGCTGGGTGGAGATCAGCCGCCGCTCCAGCAAGTCCATCACCCCCACAAACTGATCCAAATGTCCCACGCTTGAAACCCCCATCGACTCCAGCCGGGACCACCCCTGTGGCAACGGCGCCGTAACGACATGTCCAGGGGCGGCTACCGGGACAGCCCACCCATGTGGCAGCAAAACCGCGGTCAATCCTATCAAGGGTCGCCATGGCACGATCAGCACGGCTGGACTCCCAGGGGTGATGGGCGGAAGTAGACCAAGGTCGGGGCCGACACGCTGGCCGTATCTTCCTTGTCTCGCCGCCTTCACTCTCGGCACTCGGGCTCGCCGTTGTAACGGTCGCGCTCCTGACCATCTGTGCGCAGGCGGCCTCCAACAGGGAGACCAGCCAGGGATGGGCCTGGTCGTAGATGGTAGATGGAGTAACCGCCGATGAAACCCGTGACCCATTCACCCGGTGAAAACGGTCGCGCTGAAGCGTTTGTAATGGCTGTTTCCATATAGTAACGTCCGTTTCAAATGCATGACGACCGCCCTACCCGATGGCTGGTCTTCACGACCAGTCTGCTCCGGCGCACCCAGAGCACACCCCGGGTGCGTCTCTGGCGGTCGCTGAAGGAGCTGGGTGCGACCTCCCTACGCGACGGGGTCACGCTATTACCCGCGACGGCGGCCAACCGCACGAAGCTGGAAGCGATTGGCGAACAGGTCGAAGGAGATGGTGGGACAACATGGCTGTTCGAGTTGCCCGTGCAGCGGGCAGGGCTCGAGGAGCGGATACGGTCCTCCTTCAACCGTAGGGAGGGCTATCTGGAGCTTCAGGCGCACATGGCGGCCCTCGGTTCGGAGCTGCCCCGACTGGACGAGGCCGCGGCGCGGCGGCGGCTGCGCCGGATGGAACAGGAACTCAAGTCCATCGTGCTCACCGATTTTTTCCCCGACGAGACCAGCGCGCGGACAACGCAGGCGTTGGCGGAGCTGACTGACCGCATCAACAGCCGCTTTTCACCCCGGGAACCGAGCACGGCCGAGGGGGATGTGGGGCGAGTGGACCGACAACGATATCGAGGTCTCCTATGGGCGACTCGCCGCCATCTTTGGGTCGATCGTGTGGCGAGCGCCTGGTTGATCCGCCGCTTTATCGATAGCGAGGCCCGTTTCCTGTGGCTGGGTCGGCCCGAGGATTGTCCCGGCGAAGCCGTGGGGTTTGATTTCGACGGCGCGGCCTTTACCCACATCGGTCCCCGGGTGACCTTCGAGGTGTTGCTGTCGAGCTTCGAGCTGGATACGGATCCCGGACTGACCCAACTCGGGCGCCTGGTCCACTACCTCGATGTGGGTGGCGAAGCCGTGGCGGAGGCCGCGGGATTCGAGGCCATACTGGCCGGACTGCGTGAAAGTGCAGCGGACGATGACATCCTGCTGGACGCCACGACGCCGGTCCTCGACGCCCTGCATCGCCGTTTCTCGGGGCCAGAGCCCTGAGGGCCCGGCTCCACCTGATGCGATCCTGACCGAGAAACATCCCATGTCAGCCAATCCTGAACCACTGGAGGCGGAGCGCCCCTCGCCCACCCCCGTCTCCTGGCGCGAGGCATTTCTATACTGGCTGAAGCTCGGCTTCATCAGCTTCGGCGGACCGGCGGGTCAGATCTCCATGATGCATACCGAACTCGTGGAACGCCGCCGTTGGATCAGCGAACACCGCTTCCTCCACGCCCTCAATTACACTATGGTGCTACCCGGTCCCGAGGCCCAGCAATTAGCCACCTATATCGGCTGGCTGATGCACGGCACCCTCGGCGGGGTCATGGCTGGTGTGCTGTTCGTGCTGCCATCCCTGGCGATACTGATGGTGCTGACCTGGATCTACTTGGCCTACGGCGATTTGCCCGTGGTGGCCGGCGTACTGTACGGCATCAAACCGGCGGTGACGGCCATCGTCGTATTCGCCGCCTACCGGATCGGCTCGCGGGCACTGCACAACGGGGTGTTATGGTCCATGGCCGCCATGGCCTTCGTGGCCATCTTCGCCCTGCATGTCCCCTTCCCCTATATCGTCCTGGGTGCCGGCCTGATGGGTTACATCGGCGGCCGCGTCGCACCCGCAAAGTTCGAAGTGGGCGGTAGTCATGGCGCGTCAGGCAGAACCTTCGGGCCGGCGCTCATCGACGACCACACGCCGGCGCCACCCTGGGGCCGATTCACCTGGCGGGCCGCCATCATCCACGGGGCCACCGGGGTGGCCATCTGGACGCTGCTGGAGGGCTACCTCTATCTGAGCTATGGCTGGCAGGGTCCCCTGACCCAGATGGGCTGGTTCTTCACCAAGGCGGCATTCGTGACCTTCGGCGGTGCCTATGCGGTACTGCCCTACGTCTATCAGGGTGGTGTCGACCACTACGGTTGGCTCACCGGCGTCCAGATGATTGATGGCCTGGCGCTCGGAGAGACGACACCGGGACCCCTCATCATGGTGGTGGCCTTCGTCGGTTTTGTGGGAGCCTGGACCAAAGAGATCTTCGGCCCGGACAGTCTGGCTCTGGCCGGTATCGTCGGCGCCATCGTGGCCACCGTATTCACCTTTCTGCCCTCGTTCCTGTTCATCCTCATCGGCGCTCCCGCCGTGGAGGCGACCCGGCACGATGTCAAGTTCACGGCACCGCTGACCGGTATAACCGCCGCAGTGGTCGGCGTGGTGCTCAACCTCGCGGTGTTCTTCGCCTGGCATGTGCTGTGGCCGGACGCCACCGGGACGGCACCCTTCAGTGGGCGCTTCGAGTGGTTCTCGTTGTTGATAACCATCGGCGCTTTCATCGCATTATGGCGATACAAGGCAAGCATCATCTCCGTAATCGCCACCTGCGCCGCCGTTGGTCTGGTCTATTCCCTCCTCTTCTGAGGGTCTCCATAGCCGCATCCGGCCTTGACCCCTACAGCACATTCTGTGGTCTGGGGAAGGTTCGCGGGCCAGCGAGTCTTGATCTTCTTGACCCGAGCGCATTCCGGTGGGGATGACCCATCGGTCTTGGAACCCAACTGCCTCCTTGTAAGCTTTGCCGGATAAAGGCTATCTTTAACCTTATGCATCGCCCTCCTTCTACACGGTGGCTGACCACAGCACTCCTGATGGTGTTGGCCCTGGCCACACCCTTTCAGCAGATCTTCGCCTGTACCCTCATGGATGGCGAATATCGGGCCTGTTGCTGTGACGAAGATAACGCCATGGATGACGGCTGTCCCCTGGGCGGCGGGTGTCCGGGTGACACAGCGGGGTTGGTGCCGACCATGGACTGTTGTGAGATATCGCACCAGGCCGTGCCTGGCATGGAAGCATTATCGACGGACCCGGCGAGCCAACTTTTGCTGTTGCTGGACGCACCCCAGCCGCCACCCGTGGCGGTCATGCCCGCCGGGGCCGAACCCCAGCCGTTTGGTCGTTCCCCCTTTGAACCACCTTACCTACCCGCCCGCGTCTCGGGCACCGACACCTACTTCCTGACCCACCGCCTGCGCGTTTGATCCCACCTTCCCGCGCCGGCCGTTAGCACGGCCACGCGCGCCCGTTACACGTACTGGAATCCCCGAGGTGCGTTACAAGCACCCATCCAACGCCGGGGATCGCCTTACGCGCAACCCCTGGAACGGAAGGTGTTCTAATGACTTTTTTACCCAACCCCAGCGGGCAATGGTGCCTAATGGGAATGCTCATGGTATCGCTGAGCGCCGTCGGCGGCCCCACACCAGCCGCCGCGGATGAGGATCCACTCAACGGGCTCACCCGCCTGACGGCGCCGTCCCTGGTGGATGCGGTGATGGCCCGCAACCCCAGCATCAAGGCCCTGGAGGCAGCCGCCGAGGCGGCGGAGTTTCGTATCGCCCCCGCCGGCGCCCTTGACGATCCTCACCTGAGCTACGCGGCGGCACCCGAGACCGCGGGCGGTCCCCGGGGGCTGCAGCACCGCCTCGAGTTCAGCCAGCCACTCCCCTGGCCGGGCAAGCTCGCGCTGCGCGAAGAGGCCGCACGCCAACGGGCCGCGGCCGCGGCCGAGGACAGCGATGAGCTGCGCCTGCGCGTCGCCGCGGCGGCGAAGTCCCTGGCTGCCGAATGGACCTACGTGCACCGGGCACTGGAGATCAACGATGCCCATCAGGCATTGCTCAAGGACCTACGTCGTGTCGCCGAAACCCGCTATGCGACGGGACGCGCCGGGCAGCAGGATGCCCTGCAGGCCGAAGTGGCCCGTTCCCGTCTGGCTGCGGAGGCGATCACACTCGAACGCCGCCGGCGCGAGGCCAAGGCGCGCATCAACGCGCTGTTGAATCATCCGGCTCAAGCCTATGTGCCACCGCCGGCGGCCTTGCCCGAGCCAACACCCATGCCCCCCCTGGCCCGGTTGCAACGACGTGCCGCCCACGAGCATCCCGCCCTCACCCGGGTGCGCGCCCAGATCGCCGAGGCCCGAGCCCAAAAGGATCTGGCTGACAAGGACGCTTACCCGGATTTTCGCGTGATGGCCGGCTACAACGACCTCTGGGACGACCCGGACAAGCGCTGGACCGTGGGGGTGGGCATCAATCTGCCGTTAGACCATGGCAACAAGCGTTCCGCCTCCCGCGATGCCGCGCGCGCCGAGCTGATGCGCCGGCGTTGGCAACTGATCGAGCAGGAGGCCCAGTTGCTCGCCGACCTCGAGACCGCGCGGGCGGCGGTGGAAGAGACCGGCGCCCTCATCGAGATCTACCGCAGCCGTTTGCTGCCGCTGGCCAAGGACAACCTGGCTGCCGCCCGCACAGATTATCGCGCCGGAGGGGGCTCGTTCGTCACAGTCATCGACGCCGAGCGCGAACAACTGCGCACCGAAGATGGCCTGGCACGCGCCCGCGCCGACTATCTGCGGCACCTCGCCGAACTCGAGCGCTGGCTGGGCATGCCCCTCGACACCGCCAGCCCCATGAGCACGGAGACCTCACCATGATGCGCTTTCTCACCTTGGGTCTGGCAGGGGCCGCGCTGCTGAGCGCGGGGATCTTCATCGGCCTGCAGTACCCGTCCGGAGACGCGGGACCGGGCACGGCGGCCACGGCGATCGGGTTGCAGCCGCAGTACCGCTCGGGTCCCTTCCATGTCGGGGTCGAAGTCGTACCCACTAGCCCCGATGTCGGCGAGAACCGTCTGCGCGTCCTACTGCGGACACCGCTGGGTGAACCGGCACGTGGTGCCACCATCCGCGCGGTCGCTGAAATGCCCGCCATGGGCACCATGCCCGCCATGCGGGCACCGGCGGAGATGACTGAAGTCGAGCCCGGCCTCTACGAGGGCACCTTCGACCTTTCCATGGAGGGTAGCTGGCCCCTGACGTTGGCAATCAACGACGCCGAGATGGGGGAGACGCGCATTACCCTGGACATGGCCACGGGTCGTCCCGGCCTCGAACTTTCCTCGGGGGCCACGCCCCTGCAATCGAGTGCCGGTTCCGGGGTCGTGGCGAGCACCGATGAGACATTGCCCTATCGCAGCGGGCCGTACCGGCTCGACGTTCAAGTCCAGCCCCCAACCCCCCGGATGGGTGGGAACACCCTCACCATCCGCCTGCATAACGAGAACGGCGAAGCCATTCCCGGCGCGTCCATCCGCGCCGTGGCCGAGATGCCTGCCATGGGCACCATGCCCGCCATGCGGGCACCGGCGGAGATGACCGAAGTTGAATCCGGCCTCTACGAGGGCGAGTTCAATTTGTCGATGGAAGGCAGTTGGCCCCTGAGTCTGGCGATCCAGGCCCCGGGGCTGGATGAACGCCGCGTGAGTTTCGATCTGGCTACGGGCCGCGAGGGACTGCAGCTGGCATCCGGCGGGAGCCGCGCCGGCGCGGACACCATGGAAGAGGCCCCTCCCGGCACCGTGACCCTGGACCCGGCCCGCCGCCAGCTCATCGGGGTGAAGACCGCCGAGGCGCAGGCGAGGGACCTGACCCGCACCATCCGCGCCGTGGGCCGGGTGACCTACGATGAGACGCGCCTGGCCGACGTCGCCCTCAAGGTCGATGTCTGGATCGGCGAGCTGTACGTGGATTACGTCGGCGCTCCGGTCGAGAAAGGCCAGAAGCTGTTCACCGTCTACGGGCCGGAATTGCTGGCCGCACAACAGGAGTACCTGGAGCTCGGGGACCGGAGGTCGCCCAGGCAGGCCACCAACCCTCTGCTGGCGGCGGCACGCAAACGACTCGCCCTCTGGGACATGAGCCCCGGCGAGATCGAGGCCCTGCGGCGGCGGGGAGCACCGGTTGACTACGTCGCCATGTATGCCCCCAT
Organism: Gammaproteobacteria bacterium; assembly: GCA_034522055.1. NCBI lineage: Bacteria > Pseudomonadati > Pseudomonadota > Gammaproteobacteria > Gammaproteobacteria bacterium. The sequence goes on along the minus strand of JAXHLS010000002.1, from coordinate 3,079,214 downwards.
GGGCGGTACGGTGGTAAGCAAAAACATCGTCGAAGGCACGGCTAAAAAGGCGGGCGTGACCCTCATGCGCATCGCCGATCTGTCACGGGTCTGGGTCGAGGCGGATGTATACGAGTCCGAGCTGTCGCTGGTGCAGCCGGGCATGCCGGTCACGGTATCCCTGCCCTACCTGCCGGGGCGTACCTTCGCAGGCATGGTGGATTACCTCTATCCGTATCTGGACGGCCAGAGCCGCACCGGGCGGATCCGCGTCGTGCTCGATAACCCCGACGGGATGCTCAAACCGCAGATGTACGCACAAGTGCGGCTCGAGGCAAGGCTCGGCCCGCGGCTCACCGTGCCCGAAGAGGCCGTCATCATCGCCGGCGAGACGCGCGTGGTGTTCGAGGATCTCGGAGGCGGGCGGCTCGCCCCGCGCATCGTGGAGACCGGCCAGCGCGCCGAGGGGCGCATCGAGATCCTGAGCGGCCTCGAGGCCGGGGACCGCGTGGTGACCTCCGGCAATTTCCTCATCGCCTCGGAAAGCCGGCTCAAGGCAGGTATCAAACAATGGTAGATCAGGAACACCGACAAAAACCCCATGTCCCGCCCCCGGAGGGCGAATCCATAGGCTGGCTGCAAGGCGTGATCGGTTACTGTGCCCGCAACCCTCTCCTGACCGTGGTGACCGTCGCGGCATTGGCCTTCGGCGGCTATCGGGCCTTGCTCAATGCCCCCCTGGACGCCATCCCCGATCTGTCTGACGTGCAGGTGATCATCTTCACCGAATGGCCGGGACGCAGCCCGGACCTGGTGGAGGACCAGATCACCTATCCCCTCACCACCACGCTGCTGGCCGCGCCCGGCGTGAACTACGTACGGGGCCAGAGCTTCTTCGGGCTTTCCTTCGTCTACGTGATCTTCGACGACGGCGTGGACATGTACTGGGCGCGTTCCCGGGTACTGGAATACCTCAACAGCGCCACCGCCCATCTGCCCGAGGGCGTCAACCCGACCCTCGGGCCCGACGCCACCGGCGTGGGCTGGGTCTACCAATATGCCCTCAAAGATACCACCGGGCAACACAGCCTGGATGAGCTGCGCGCCCTCCAGGACTTCAACCTGCGCTACGCCTTCGAATCCGTGGAGGGCGTTTCCGAGGTCGCCGCCGTGGGTGGTTTCGAACGGGAGTACCAGATCAGCCTGGATCCCAACAAGCTGGCCTCCTTCAACATTTCCCTCGCAAGGGTGAACGAGGCGGTGCGCGACTCCAACAACGACGTGGGCGGGCGCATCCTGGAGGTGGCGGGACACGAACAATTCATTCGTGGCCGGGGCTACGTGCGTTCGGTGGCCGATCTCGAAAAGGTGGTGCTCAAGACGACGCCGGGTGGCGTGCCCGTCACCATCAGCGACGTGGGCACGGTGGCCCTGGGGCCGGCCATGCAGCGCGGTCAGGGTGAGCTCGACGGCCAGGGTGTGACCGTGGGTGGCATCGTGGTGATGCGCTATGGCGAGAACGCCCTGGCGGTGATCGAGCGGGTCAAGCAGCGCCTGGCGGAGATCGAGCCGGGGCTGCCGGAAGGGGTCGAGATCATACCGGTCTACGACCGGTCCACCCTCATCAAGGAGGCCATCGACACCCTGCAGACGACCCTGCTGGAGGAGATGGCCATCGTCTCCCTGGTGATCCTGGTGTTTCTGCTCCACGTCCGCTCGACCCTGGTGGCCATCATCACCCTGCCGGTGGCGGTGCTGCTGGCCTTCATCCCCATGTACTACCAGGGCCTGACCGCCAACATCATGTCCCTGGGCGGCATCGCGGTGGCCATCGGGGCCATGGTGGATGCCGCCATCGTGATCATCGACAACGTCCATAAGCGCCTGCACCACTGGCAGGCGGACAACGCGCCGCCGGAAGAGAAGGCCAAGGCGCGTACCGACGTGATCATCGAGGCCATGCAGCAGGTGGGCCCGAGCATCTTCTTCTCCCTGCTGATCATCACTGTCTCGTTCATGCCGGTGTTCGCCCTGGAAGGCACGGAGGGCCGGTTGTTCAAGCCCCTGGCCTTCACCAAGACCTACTCCATGGGTTTCGCAGCGTTGTTGTCCATCACCCTCGTTCCAGCGCTGGCCGTATGGCTGATCCGCGGCAGGATCCGGGCCGATCGCAGCAGGCTCAATCAATGGCTGGTGGCCGGTTACCGGCCCGTCGTACAGCTCGCGGTCAGACTGCGCTGGGCGGTGGTGGGGCTGGCCGTTGTCACCCTGGCGGTGACCGTTATCCCGTTCCGCTCCCTGGGCAACGAATTCATGCCCCCGCTCAATGAAGGCTCCATCCTCTACATGCCCACGGCGCTGCCGGGCATGTCCATCACCGAGGCCACCCAGACTCTGCAGACCATGGACCGCATCATCGCCGATATCCCCGAAGTGGAGCACGTGTTCGGCAAGATAGGCCGCTCCACCAGCGCCACCGATCCCGCGCCCCTGTCCATGGTGGAAACGGTGATATCCCTCAAACCCAGGGACCAATGGCGCGAGGGGCTCGACTGGGACGGCCTGATCCAGGAGATGGACGGCAAGCTGCGCTTCCCCGGTATGCCCAACATCTTCTGGATGCCCATCCAGACCCGCACCGAGATGCTCGCCACCGGCATCCGCTCCACCCTGGGCATCAAGGTCTTTGGTCCGGACCTGAAGACCATCGAGAACACCGGCGTTGCCATCGAGGAGGCCCTGCAGGCCGATCCGCGCACGGCGCCCTATACCCGTAGCGCCTTCGCCGAACGGACCACCGGCGGCTACTTTCTCGATTTCACCGTCGACCGTGGCGCGGCCGCACGGTTCGGTCTCAACGTGGGTGACGTGGAACGGGTGATCCTCGCCGCCATGGGAGGCACGGTGGTGTCCCAGACCGTGGAAGGCCGGCAGCGATTCAATATCCTGGTGCGCTACGCGCGCGACTACCGCGACAACGTGGAGGCGCTAAAACGTGTGCTGGTACCCACACCCACCGGTGCCCAGATCCCCATCACCCAGGTGGCCGACATGGCGTTTCGTACCGGACCGCCCAGCATCCGCAGCGAGGACGGTCAGCTCGCGGGCTTCGTGTTCGTCGATGCCAAGTCCGACATCGGCATCGCCGACTACGTGGCCCTGGCCAAACAGGTGGTCGCCGACCGGGTGGACATCCCGGCCGGCTACCGCCTGGCCTGGGCCGGCCAGTTCCAGTACTTCGAACGGGCCAAGGCCAAACTGAAGGTCCTGGTGCCCCTGGCGGTGTTCCTGATCTTCTTCATGCTCTTCATGCACCGCGGTTCCCTCATGGAGACCCTGGTGGTCATGGTCAGCGTACCGTTCTCCCTGGTGGGTGCCGTGTGGCTGCTGTGGTGGCTGGACTATAACCTGAGTGTCGCGGTGTGGGTGGGCATGATCGCCGTGGCCGGCCTGGCCGTCGAGTTGGGGCTGCTGATGATGGTGTACCTGGACATCGCCTATCGCGACCGCCTGGCGGGACAAAACCTCCGTACTCGCACGGACCTGAACGAGTTGATCCAGGATGGCGCCGGACAACGCATCCGCCCCATGCTCATGACCGGCCTGGCCCTGTTCATGGGCCTGGTGCCCATCCTATGGAGCAGTGGCAGCGGCGCGGACGTGATGAAGCGCATCGCCGCGCCCATGGTGGGCGGTGTCCTCTCCGCGCTGATCATGGTTTTGATCGTGTTTCCCGCAATATTCGCCGTGTGGCGCGCTGGCGGATTGCCGAAGGATGAGCCCGGCGCCTGAGACGCCGGCGGTTAGCCTCTCTGGCCCTCGTTCTGGCCCTCGTTCCGGCCCTTGTCCTGGCCGAGGCTGGCGATGATGGCGCAACGTCCCTGCCGAGACGCATGGTCCCGGCAGGCCACGATCAATGCAGTCAGCTCATGGGCCATGGCACCGAGATCGTCCATGCGCCGGCGAATGGCCTCGAGCTTGTGCTCCGCCATGAGGCGCGCCTCGTTGCAGTCACCGTCATTCAGGGACAGCAGCTCCGCGATTTCCCGGAGATTGAATCCCAGCTCCTGGGCGCGCTTGATGAAGCGGATACGCTCCACGGCATCTGGCGGATAGCGACGGTAGCCACGGGCGGGCTTCACGGGTGCGATGATGAGGCCGATGCGCTGATAGTAGCGGACTGTCTCCACGTTGACGCCCGCCACCGCGGCGAGGCGCCCGATGGTAAGCCCTGGTTCCGCCCGCCCGGCCGCCTTCGTATTCACCTTACTGCCCCCTTGCCGAACACATATTCTCCGGGCGCCATTCTGGGCCACCCGGGAGGCCCCGTCACCCGGCACAGCAGGAGAGTCGGGCCACGTCCCGGGAAAAGGTCTGGGCGCAGAGCTTGAGGCCCTCCACCATGGTGAGATAGGGAAACATCTGATCGGCCAGCTCCGGGATGGTCATGCGGTTGCGGATGGCCAGCACGGCCGTCTGGATGATCTCGCCACCCTCGTGCGCCAATACCTGACAACCCAGGATGCGGCCGCTGTCCTTTTCTGCCACCAGCTTGATGAAGCCACGGGCGTCGAAGTTGGCCAGCGCCCGCGGCACGTTCTCCACATGGAGGCTGCGACTGTCGGCCGCGATCCCTTGCGCCTTCGCCTGTGCCTCGGTGAGGCCCACCGTGGCCACCTGTGGATCGGTGAACACCACCGCCGGCATGGCAGTCAGGTCCAGGGCGACATCTTCGCCGGTCATGTTGCGCGCCGCCCGCGTGCCGGCGGCTGCCGCCACATAGACGTACTGAGGCCGGTCGGTACAGTCGCCGGCGGCATAGATGTGCTCGACGTTGGTACGCATGTGGTCGTCGACGACGATGTTGCCGGCCCGGGTGGTGGCGACGCCCGCGTTTTCCAATCCCAGCGTGTCTGCATTGGATCGCCGTCCGGTGGCGACCAGCAACCGATCGCCGTGGATCTCGCCCGCGGCGGTACGCACCACGAAGCCCTTGCCATCATGGTGTATGCTCTCGGGTACCGTGTGCAGCGCGATCGCCATGCCTTCCCCTTCCAGCACCGTCTTCAGGCCTGCACCGAGGTCAGCGTCCTCCCTCGACAACAGGGTACTGCGTGCCAGCACCGTGACTCGCGCGCCCAGCCGGCGGAAGGCCTGCGCCAGTTCCAACGCGACCACGGAGCCGCCCAGCACCATGAGGTGCTCCGGGATCGCTTCGGCCACCAGGGCTTCTGTCGATGTCCAGTAGGGCGTCGCGGTTAGACCCTTGATGGCGGGTATCGCCGGGCGCGCGCCGGCCGCCAGCAGGATGCGATCGGGGCGCAGGATCTGTTCAGTACCATCGGCCCCGCGAACGATCAGGGTAGCGGGATCTTGGAAACGCGCCATACCGCGCAGCAGCTCGATGGCCGGATTGGATTCCAGAATTCTCTCGTACTTGGCGATGCGCAATCTCTCGACGAGCCGTTGTTGCTGGCCCACCATGGCGCGACGGTCGATGACCGGCGTGGTGCGGGGGATGCCATCAAAGGCGTGATGAGTCTGCATCTCGGCGATCTGGGCGCCGCGGATCATCACTTTGGACGGTACACAGCCGACGTTGACGCAGGTACCACCTATCAACTCCCCGCCCTCGACAAGGGTGACGCGCGCAGCCCGATCCGCGGCCTCGATGGCGGCAGCGAAGGCGGCTGAGCCGCTGCCCACGATGGCGATGTGCAGGCTCATGGTCTCACCACTGCGGAACCACAATCCCGCGGGCCGCAACGGTGATGGGCGGGGGCCACGAAGTCCCACACAGCCACCCCCAGCATCAGTATCAACCCGGCATACAGGGTCCAGGTGCTCCAACCATAACGGAACCATGGGTAAAGGCTCAGCAGCACCACCGCCGGGCCCACCATGCCGAGCACACTGCGATGCCATTGGCGGTGGCCGAGCCAACCCAGGCCGTTGGCGGCCAGAGCCAGCCAGGCGAACAGCGGCAGCAAGGTATTGATGAACAGGCTCTCCCATTGCGCCAGGAATCCCAGGCCCGGGGCCGCGCCGATACTGGCCAGGGCCGGAAAGCACATGGCGCAGCCCATGGTGGAGACGATGGCGCCGAGGGCGCCCGTCTTGTAGCCCAAGCGGGCGAGCCAGATCATCATGGCATGCATGGATTGCTCCCGGTGGAAGGTTTATGTCTCAGTTCGTCATGCAAGGCTAAACGACGTACCCGCGTACGGAGTCAAGACCGAACCGCCGCCCCGGTGAGCGGCCCGCCGATACAGCCATCGGAGCTTGACCTGGAGTCGGCTCCAGGGGATACCCTGCTCTTCAAACCCCAACGGCAATATTCCATGAAGAGCCTCATGATTAGATCCCTCATCATCAGATCCATCATCGCCGCCGCCCTGGTGGGGCTGGCCATCGCGGCAGCGGCCGCCGGCACACGCTACGAGCTGCGGGTGGACGGTCTGGCCTGTCCTTTTTGCGTCTACGGCATCGAGAGAAAGCTGCAGGAAATCGACGGCGTGGAGCAGGTGGATGTCGATCTGAGCCAGGGCCGTGTGACCCTGCAGGTGCGTGACGGCGTGGAGATCGCGGAATCACAGATGAAGACCGTGATCCAAGAGGCGGGCTTTACTTATCGCGGCATGACGAAACATCCACAATGAAGGCCGAACACCGACAGCTGAGAGCCAGTGGAGTGACCATGGCCGCTTGCCACTCACGGCGATGGCGCCCGGGCCCCAGCCTTGCCTTGGCGCTGTCTTGCTCGCTGGCCTGGAGCAATTCCCCTCAGGCCGCACCCATCACCTTCAACACCGCCCTGCCCGTCGCCCGAGGGGTGTTCATGGCCCGCGAGCAATTGGTCGTCCATCGGTCTGGTGAGGACCCCAGTGAGGCCCAACGGGAGCGCACCGAGGTCGCCGCCATCAGCGTGCTGGGTTACGGCATCACAAATCGGTGGGCGCTGTTCGGCGAACTCGCCTACCGGGACATCGATCTGGACCGGACCACGGACGGGCAACGGATCTCCCGCAGCACCAGCGGCTTCGGTGACCTTTCCCTCCTCGCGCGCCATACCGCCTATCGGCATGATCGGCTCGGGCAAACCCTGCGCGTCGCGCCCTTCGCCGGGATCAAGGCGCCCACGGGCGAGCATGACGACCGTGATTCCCATGGCCGGCTGCCGGCCAGTGTGCAGGCGGGCACCGGTTCGTGGGACTATTTCGGCGGCATCGTCATGACCTACCAGACCCTGAGATACCAGATGGATGGGCAGATCGCTTATCGGGAGAACACGGTGGCCGACGACTTCGAGGCCGGGGATGTCTGGCGCCTGGATGGATCTTTGCAATATCGCTTGCATCCTTTGGAGCTTGCCGGTGGCGTACCGGCCTTCATCTACGGCGTCCTGGAGGCCAACCTGGTCCATGAGGGCAGGAACCGTATCGATGGCCGCAGGGACCCGGACTCGGGCGGTACACGGTTCTTCCTCACACCGGGGCTTCAATACGTCGGCCGACGGTGGCTCCTGGAGGGGGCGCTGCAGGTGCCGGTAGCACAGAACCTCAACGGCGGCGCCCTGGAGACCGACTACCTCCTTCGCGCCGGTGTCAGGTTCAATTTCTGAGCGTCGGGATCTGTGCGTGAAGGACACGGACATGGGATGGGAAGAACATGAAGACATCCGCGTCACCCAGAGATGGCCATCATCGTATAGGCAGGGTGTCCCGCTCGACAGGCCTATCCGTGGATACCCTGCGCTACTACGAACGCATCGGCCTGTTGCCGACGGTGATGCGCACTTCTTCCGGTATCCGTACTTACACGGACGAAGACATCGCACGCCTCAGATTCATCCGGCGGGCCCAGGGCATGGGCTTCAGCCTCGCAGAGATCGGGACCCTCCTGAAGATGCGGGACGACCCCCAAAATGCCCGCAGCAGCGTCCGGGCCATCACCGCCGCAAAGCTGGAAGAAGTCGAAACCCGCCTGCAGGAGCTGACGACCCTGCGCGACGAGCTGCGACAGCTCGTTGAGAGCTGCCATGGAACCGACAAGGGTTGCCCCATCATCGACGCCATCGGCCAGAACGATCCAAAGGTTCGGTGCCGCCGCCAATGACAACACCAGCGTCGCCTCGTAGAGCGAAACAGGACCGACGGCGGGCGACGCGGCTTGTCGGGCTTTACTTTTTCGGGAGCCTGCCACGAGCAGCAAGAACAGAACGGCGAAGCAACTGTTCGCCTCGCATGACATAAAGAATATAGGCGCGCGAATCCTCTTCCCGATAAAAGATGCGGCATGGAGGCTCGACGATTTGTCTGTAACGCCACCCCTTGAGTTCCTGGGGCTTGGAGCCGCTCTTGGGGTGATCAGCGAGCTGATCTACGTGGCGAAAGACGCTTTGAACCAAGGTTCTTGCTGCGTCTGGGTTATCCAGAGCAATATAGTCCGCAATGGCATCCAGATCGCTAAGTGCGGGCTCGGTCCAAATTATTTCAGCCATCGATCCATGCGCTTCCTTGCCTGCGCATGGGTGAGGGTTCGCCCATCCTCGATGGCTTTCTCCCCTCGTGCGATCCCCTCAAGCAGTCTCATCCTATGTTGCATTGCTTCGTATGTTTCGACATCCACCAGGTAGGCGCTCGGAACGCCATGCTGCGTGATAAGAATGGGCTCCCTGCTCCTTTCAAGTTCGGAAAGCAGTTCGGTGGCCTGACGCTTTAGAGTTGTGACGAGTTCAGTTCTCATGAAGTGATACTATAGTGGCACTTCCTCCCCGGCAAGCCCTGATTCAGCTTTGCGCGGCGACGGCGGCTACCCGGTGCCCTCTGGTGAATACAAAGGCCGGGCAGGATTGGACCTTGACTCCTACGCGCTGGCGAATGTGGGTCCTTCCTGTCGGACTATTGCCGGAGCGTTAGTAGATAATCTGGTAGATTATTCTTGATAGTGATATAAGGTTATTCTTGCAACTTATTGATTTTATTGGTGGGCCGTGAAGGATTCGAACCTTCGACCTACTGATTAAGAGTCAGCTGCTCTACCAACTGAGCTAACGGCCCTTCGAGATTGAGCTTTCCTCGCCATCCGTGGCGCTGCCTCATGATGCCCCGGCCCGGTGACAGGGCCGGTGTTCCGGCACCGGCGTGAAGCGCGCAAGTATATAGAAAAACGCCCCCGCTTTTAAATAGGCGGGTGACGATTCACTGCGCGGGCTCCTCTGGAGTGGGGGCGGGTCGCGGGTCGCCCAGGGCCTTGTGCAGCAATACCACGTCGTCTTCGTAGTTCACCTCGGCCTTGAATCCACGCTTCTTGAAGGCCTCCAGCATGCGCCGGTTCTGGGGGTCCGTCTCCGCCATTACCCGCTGCACGCCCCATTTGGCCGCCAGTTCCAGGCAGTAGTCCAGCAGCATGCCGCCTATCTTGCGCTGCTGCCACGGGTCCGAGACCAGCACGGCGAATTCGGCCGTCTCATGGTCTGCGTCCGCCAGCAGTTGGGCGATGCCGGCCATCTCGGGACCGTCCTCCAGGACCACCTCGGCGACGATGGAGATCTGGCGTTCGTGGTCGATGACGCAGTGTTCCACCGCCATGCGGTGGGAGGTCTGGCGGAACACGGAGCGGAAGCGAAAGCGGATGGACTCGGTGGAGGAACTGGCCACCAGCCCATGCCACATGGGCTCGTCCTCGGCGCGTACCGAACGCAGGGTGACGGGGGTGCCGTCGGCGGCACGGCCGTGGCGGACGAAGTCTTCGGGATAGGGCCGGATGGCGAGGTGGGGGAAGGCCTCGGCGTCAGACCCTGCGCGGGCCGCGTCCAGCACCATGAAGGCATCCAGGGCCACCACGCCGTCGCTGGTGCAGCGCAGGGGGTTGACGTCGAACTGGTCTATCTCGGGGTAATCCGCGATGAGCCGGGAAAAGCGGATGATGACCTCGACGAGACGGTCCACGTCCACCGGCGGCCGGCCGCGATAACCCTGGAGCAGGGGCCAGGCGCGCAGGGACTCCAGCATCTGCCGCACCAGGCGCTCGTTCAGGGGCGGCAGTCCGAGAGCGCGGTCGTTGTGGACGTTGGTGGCCACGCCGCCCATGCCCACCATGATCACGGCGCCGAAGGTGGGGTCCTTCTTGGCCCCCAGGATCAACTCCACCCCCTCCAGGGCCACCATGGGCTGCACGCACACGCCGTGGATATCCACGTCACCGCAGTGGCGGTGGGTATCCTCCAGAATCCGGTGGTAGGCCTTGCGCACCGCCTGCTCGTCGGGCAGGTCCAGGGCCACGCCGCCCACATCCACCTTGTGGGGGATCTGGGGCGACATGACCTTCAACACCACCGGGAAGCCCACCCGGGTCGCGGCCCGCACCGCCTCGTCGGCGGAGGCCACCATGCAGGTGGGGCACACCGGGATGCCGTAGGCCTGGAGGAAGGCCATGGCGTGCCCGGCCATGGAGGGCCGCCGTCCCGCCAGCAGGGGTTCGAGGCGCCGGCGCAGCTTGCGGCGGTTGAGGTCGAAGGGCACGGGTACGTCCCTGGGGGTCTGGTAGAGGGCCTCCAGGTTGCGCGCGTAGGAGACCAGGTGCATGAAGGCCCTGACGGCCTGCTCGGGCGTCTTGTGGGTGGGCAGGCCAGCCTCGTTGAGCACCTGGACCCCCTGGCGCACCCGCGCCCCGCCCATCCACGCCGCCAGCACCGGTTTGGCGGCCCGGCGGGCCTTGTCCACCACCACGCGGGCGGTGGCCAGGGGGTCGTTGCCCGATTGCACGGAGAAGACCACCAGCACGGCATCCACGTTGTGGTCCGCCAGCAACAACCCCAGGGCCGTGCCATAGCGCTCCGGGGGCGCGCCGTCCAGGATGTCCACCGGGTTGCGGTGACGGGCGGCGGGGGGCAGCAGATCCCGCAGCCCCGCCTCCGTGGCCTCCTCCAGTGCGGCCATCTCGCCGCCCCGACTGAGCAGGGCATCGCTGGCGATGATGGCCGAGCCGCCGGCGTTGCTGAGGATACCGAGGCGCGCCCCTCGGGGCAGGCGCTGGGAGGCCAGCACCTCGGCCACGTCGAAGATGTCGTCCAGCTCGTAGGCCCGCACCACGCCGCAGCGCCGGAAGGCCGCCTCGAACACCGCATCCTCGCCCACCATGTCGCCGGTGTGGGAGGCCACGGCATCCACGGTCTCGGCGTAGTGGCCCGCCTTGTACACCACGATAGGCTTGGTCATGGCGAAGGCCCGCGCCGCCGACATGAAACGCCGGGCATGGGTGAGGCTCTGCAGGTAGACGATGATGGCCTGGGTCTTGGGGTCGTTGCCGCACCAGTCGATGAGATCGCCGAAGCCGATGTCGAGGCGGTTGCCGGTGGAGACGAAGGCGGAGAAGCCGATGCCCTCCTCGGTGGCCCAGTCGATGACCGAGTTGCACAGGGCGCGGGATTCGGAGATGAAGGCCAGATGGCCCGCCTTGGGCATGGTGACGGCATGGCTGGCGTTGAGGCCAATAGTGGGCAGGATGACCCCGAGGGAATTGGGCCCGAGGATGCGCATGCCAACATGGCGCTGGCGGATGGCCTCCAGCTCGTCTTCCAGGGCGGCCCCGTCCCTACCCGTTTCGCGAAAGCCCCCCGACAGTACCAACACCCCCTTGATGCCCCGGGCACCGCAGGCCTCGACGATGGCGGGGACCTCCACCGCCGGATTGCAGATGACGGCCAGGTCCGGCACCTTCGGCAACTGCCGGACATCGGCGTAGGTGGCGACCCCGTGCAGGGCCTCGCGGGTGGGGTGGATGGGGAAAATCACGCCGTCGAAGGCGCCGCCCATGAGGTTGGCCTGGACCGCTGCGCCGAGATTGCCCGGCCGGTCCTCGGCCCCGAACAGGGCGATGCGGCGCGGCCGAAAGATCTTGTCCAGGTTCTTGACAGGAATAAGCCTGTCTCCCCTTGTCGGGCGCCGGTGCACGCCCCTGCCGGCCACGATTCAACTACGTAATTTACGAGTTTAGTCGTCTTCGTGCCCGGGGGTGGACCATCGGATGACAAACTCGGCACCCGGGAAAGAACGACGTCAGGCACAGGACGATTCCGGGCGCCCGTTCCTTACAGTAACCTGGCTTTATCATCTTCGCTCGCCACCGGGGTCCCCGCCGTCATGACCATGGCCATCGTCACCCACCCCAGCTGCCGTCTCCACGACATGGGTGACGACCACCCGGAGCAACCGGCCCGCCTCGGCGCCATCCATGACGCCCTCCTGGCCTCGGGCCTCGACTTCACCGTGCGCCATGTGGATGCCCCCACCGTCACCCGGGAACAGCTGCTGCGGGTCCACGACCCGGAATACCTGGACCTCATAGAGGCCGTCAGCCCCACCACCGGCCTCAAGCCCCTGGACGACGACACCCTCATGAACCCCCACAGCCTGGAGGCCGCGCGCCACGCCGGCGCGGTCATCAAGGCGGTGGACCTGGTGATGAACGACGATATCGACAAGGTATTCTGCAACGTGCGCCCGCGCCACCATGCCGGGCACGATCACGCGGGGTTCTGCATTTACAACAACGTCGCCGCGGGCTGCCTGTGCCCTGGATGCCTACGGCCTTGAGCGCATCGCCATCGTCGATTTCGACGTGCACCACGGCAACGGCACCCAGGACATCTTCGAGGGTGATCCCCGGGTGCTCTTCTGTTCCTCCTTCCAGCACCCCTACTACCCCTTCAGCGGCGACGAGGCCACCGCCGACAACGTCATCAACATCCCCCTGCCCGCCGGCACCGGCGGCGAGGACTTCCGCCGCGCCGTGGAGGCCCGGTGGCCTGCGCCCTGGATGCCTTCCGGCCGCAGCTGGTGATGCTGTCCGCCGGCTTCGATGCCCACGCCGCCGACCCCATGGCCCAGTTCAGGCTGCGGGAGGCCGACTTCGCGTGGATCACGGACCAGGCCCGGGAGCTGGCCCTGCGCCATGCGGGCGGCCGGGTGGTCTCGGTACTCGAGGGCGGCTACGACCTGCCGGCCCTCGGCCGCAGCGTGGCCGCCCACCTGGACAGCCTGTTGGGGTTCAAATAGCGCTGCCGAAACGAAGGACGCCCTCGGAAGACCTGCGCTTCCCGGGCCAAGGCGGCATTCCGCGCCCAACCACCGAAGAAGCGACGTCATTGTGGCGCAAGCCGCAATCGAGGAGAAGGCCCCGGGCGGCGTTCCGGGATACCGGCTTACGCCGGCATGACGGGCGACCGGCTAAGCCCGGGGTTTCGCAATGCATCCTCTGGGCGAGACGCAAAGAGGCCGTGCAGTCGCCTGCACGGCCCTTCCTTTTCAATTAATGATGGGGTGAGCGAGGGGATTCGAACCCCGACCACTGGAGCCACAATCCCGACTCGCGCCTATTTCCGCTGCTTACTCGGTTTTCCTACGCTTTACTTTTTCTTTACGCCACAGGCATTTAGCGGCTACTATCTATGCAGTGGTGGTGACAGAATTTACCCGAATTTGCCGCCGTTTGCTTACTAGGTGCTTATTCGGCGATTACTCAGGAACCGAGGAAAACCCCGACATGGCCCGCATTTCCAAGCGACTCGTGGACGCTACTTCCCTGGAGAAAAGGCCCTCTTCGTCTGGGACGAAGACTTAAAGGGCTTCGGTATCGTGGTGCAGAAATCCGGCGTCAAGAGCTACGTCTTTCAGTACAGGACCGCCGAGGGACGCACCCGGCGAAAGACCATCGGCAAGCATGGGGAGGCCATGACCCCGGACCAGGCCCGCAAGGAGGCAAAAAAGCTCGGCTATCCAAGTGGCGGGCGGTATCGACCCCATGGAAGAGAAGCGTTCCCTTCGGGAGTCCCTGACCGTGAACGATCTCCTAGACGCGTATCTGAAGGGCGGCAAGTTCGCGGAGAAGGCCCAGAGTACCCGGGACATTGACGAGGGCCGCATCAAGCGCCATATCCGCCCGACCCTCGGCACCAAGTACCTGCACAAGCTGAGGGCCGAAGACGTGCGCCGCGCCTTCGCTGAAATCCGGGATGGCAAGACCGCCGCAAGCGGCCCCTCCGACAAGCCCCGGGGGCGCATCCGGGTGAAGGGCGGGGAAGGCACCGCAGCCGCAACCGTGCGGCTACTCAAGGCGATCTTTTCCTGGGGCGTGTCCGAGGGCTACATGGAGGCCAACCCGGCCGCCACTGTCAGTGTGCAGGGCACAGGCACCCGAGACGCCACCCTGAAGACCGCAGAAGATATGCCCGACTGTTTAAGGCCCTTGACCGCATGGAGGAGGAGCACCGGATCCGACGGCCCGCCGCCGACGCCATTAGGCTGATCGCACTGACCGGCGCTCGCCGAGGGGAAATTGTCGGCCTGCGGTGGCGCCATGTCGATCTACAGCAAGGCGTGATCACCCTGCCGTGGAAGGAGCACAAGAGCGGGGAAGCGCACCGGCCGGCCGCGGGTGATCGGACTCCCGACGGCGGCACAGGCAATCATCAAGCGACAGCCCGAAGGCGAGTCAGAAGACCTCGTGTTCAAGGCGGCCCGGGGCAAGGGGCCTAGTTCCCTTTCTCAGATGTTTCGGGATGTCCGGGCGGAGGCTGGATTCCCGGAGGGGATTGTCCTGCACAGCTTACCGGCACTCGCTCGGGAGCTGGCTTGCCATCTCGGGAGCGGAGTCCGCGCAGATCATGGAGGCCCTGGGGCACCGCCAGCTATCCACCGTGGCGCGCTATCTCCACTGGCATCAGGACGCCCGGGCGGAGCTGGCAGAACGCGCGTCTAGTCATATCAGTGCGGCGCTGGAAGGCAAGAAGGCGGCCGCCGACGTGGTGCCCATCAAGAATGGTGAGGTGGGCTGATGGCTAAGTCCGACGGAAAGGCACGTTTCAGTGAACGACTCAAGGCCATCGAGGAAACCTATCTACACGGGACGGAAATCAACTATGAAAACCTGTGGCGCTTCATTCAACAGGCGGTCGCACTACCGCGGCCCGAAACCCGCCCGGAAGGTATGTCGGATGAGGTGTGGAACTGGTATCAGGAACAGCCGTGGGGAGGCGACCCCGATCCCGAATCAACACCGAGTGGCGGGTTTTTTCCTTGATCGAACTGCTGGAGGCCGCAAAGCGGGGCGAGGATCTAAACGTCGCCGTGAACCAAATTCGTGGAGTGAACAAGGATCTCATCCAAGAAATTCCACCCCGACCGGGCCACCATCGACACGCCTGCATTCGGGATCGTAATGGCCTATGTCGAAGGAGAGATCGCGCGGGCGGAGGCGATGAAGGAATTCGGGAGCGCGTCATGCCCGCTTCGCCCAGGCAGATCGGCCGGTGGATTGACGCCATCGAGCCGCGGGCGGAGAAGTCTGCTCAGGCGTTCGCAATGATGGAGAAGGATCCGCTTGTCACCAAATACCCGCCGCCGCGAGAAGAATGAAGAAGGACATTTTTTGCTATGGAATTTTGTCCAGTTAAAACAATGAGCTGGTCAGTAACCGCCGGCTATCGTGACCCCTCAGGCATCGGCAACTCGGAGACACAGATGGCCGTATCGGAATACCTAACCCGCGCGGAGGCCGCCGAATACCTCCAGGCCCGTGGCGTCCACCGCACTCGGGCGACGCTGGCGAAGTTGGCCGTCAGCGGCACCGGCCCCACCTTCCCGAGTTCGGCGCCGGCCGCGGTGCGCGCGCCCTCTATACCCCTGAGGACCTCGATCGATGGATTCGATGATCAGATGTCGGCACCGGCCGCAACGACATCGGGCACGACGAGATCGGCGTCTACCAAGCCGCAGCCGGGAGGGGGTGATCCATGGCCCAGACGCGACGACGCCCGGCGGGTGGGCCGGGCGTCTGGGTCGACACATCGAGCGGACAGCTCGGCATTGATGATACTGCCGAAGACGCCGAGCAGTCTACCGACCTACACGACCCCACGAGCGGGATGGAGCGCGCCCGACCCGTGGTGCGACTGACTGAGCCTCGCCGAGTCAGTGGACGCAGCTTGCAGCCTCCTCCGAGGGTCCGCGGCACCTGTATACGTGAGGGGCGGCCTGCTGGTCCGCCCGGTGCCGCCACATGGCATCACAGGATGGCACCGGGATCAACCCGTCGGGCCGGCGCCGTGCACCTTGGCGACTGTAGATCCTGCATGGCTACGGCTTGAACTGGATCGGCGGGCCACATGGCAACGATGGGACGTGCGTTCGCATGACTGGCGAGACACAGCTCCACCGGCCGATATATCCGCCACCCTTTGCGTCGCGCCTGATGTGGGCGACTGGCCTACCCTGCGAGGCGTGGTGCAGCACCCCATCGTAGACCGCGGGGCGAGTCGTAGCCGCGCCCGGGTATGACCGCGGTACCGGACTACTCGATAGACATCGACGAGGGATGGCCCATCCCGCGTCGGCCGACCGCGCCGCCGCCGTCCAGGCAGTGGCCACCCTCGCTGACCTCATCCGACACTTCCCATTTGGGGGAGACGCAGACCGGGCTGTTGCGCTGTCCCTGCTGGTGACGGCCATCGCACGGCAGACCTTGCCGACGGCACCCATGCACGCCATAGATGCACCCGAGCCCGGTACCGGCAAGTCCCTGCTGGTCGATGTGGCCGCACTGCTGGCGACCGGCCAGCGTGCTCCGGTGCTGGACTATGGGCGCGACGAGGCCGAAGCAGCTAAGCGGCTGGACGGTGCGCTACTGGCGGGAGATAGATGGTCACCATCGATAACATCGAGCGGCCGCTAGAGGGTGCCACCCTGTGCCAGATACTCACGCAGACCCATCGACGTGTCCGGCCCCTGGGGACGTCCACGCTCGCGACAGTCCCATGCACCATGACACTGGCCGCCACCGGCAACAACCTGGTCTTACGCGGAGATATTGTGCGCCGGGCGCTGGTGTGCCGGTTCGATGCCGGGACCGAACGACCGGAACTGAGGGTGATCGATCAGGACCTCATAGCGGAGGTGCGGGACCGTCGTCGGGACCTGGTAGGCGCCATCGTTACGCTGCTGGTGGCCCACGCCGATGCGGGGTATCCGTCTCAGCTGTCGCCGTTGGGTGGCTATGCCGAATGGTCCCGCACCGTCCGCGCCGCCCTGGTCTGGGCCGGGACTGCCGATCCGGTTGATGCGATGAACAGGACGCGGGACGCCGATCCGTCGCGACAGGATACCGCCGCGCTATTCAGGGCTTGGCATGAGCACTTGGGGACGCAGCCGGCCCGTGCGGCTGACCTCATATCGGCCGCCGAGACGGTGCCGCCGTTGGCGGACGCGCTGGCCGCGGTGTCACCCCGCGGAGTAGCCACCGGCCGCAGCCTGGGTTACTGGCTGAGGGCGCACCGGGACCGCCGCGCCGGGGGGCTGGTTCTCACGCAAGGGAACCTACAACGAGGAGCACCCACGTGGGTAGTGGCCCCCGAGCAGTGGTGGACATAAGGACATGGGTGGACATAGCTACACGCAGGGGAAAAGTGTCAGTGAATATAGGTGACACGTGGGAGATGAGCCGGAAAATGCCAACCCATGTCCACCATGTCCACCATGTCCACCTGCCCAGCATGTGACGGCGAGGGGTGCGGATACTGCGAGGCTACCCCATGAAGACGAGTGAGCGGAGGCCACCCCCGTGAATAATAACCCTTTGGGTCCTGTGGTTATACCCTCAACCAACGGGGCATTGCGGCGGCGGTCGAGACTGGTGTGCGGGGTTGAAAAGTTGAATTGAATTCAAGAGGTTACGGCATGACGGGACCAAAACACGGTGGCGCAAGGCCTGGCGCCGGCCGGCCGCGAGGCACGAAAAGCACAGTTCGGCAGATCGCTACTACGAGGCACGCAGCCTCAAGGAAGAAAGTTTAAGCCGGCTGCGGCACATGGAGGCCATGGAGAAAGCGGGCACCTTGGTTCCCATTGCCGACTTCGAGATGGTCCTTGCCGAACATGCCAGACAGGTGATTATGGTCCTGGACACCTTGCCGGATGTGCTGGAACGCGATGCAGGCATATCCCCTGCGGCGGTGGAACGGTGCCAGCAAGTGATCGACGGCCTGCGCCAAGAGCTAAGCGAGCGCTTGGCGAAGGTCGCGGACCAACGGAAAGCCGCCGAGGCCGAGGGCGGGCCGCGACGCCAGTGACCACCGAGAGATCTCCGCACAGGCCACCGCCGCCATCGCGCGGGCCGAGGCATTGTCGGCACGCGATAACGCGCTACACGTTCTTGTGACCCTGCTCGACCGGGTGGCAGCCTGACCACATGGCGCCATGCGTCCCTGGTGGCGCTGGAGCTACGTCGATCGGTGGCATGGCAACGTATTCAAGCAGGCCACCGTGAGCCCCGAGACGCACGAGAGACGGCCTTAACTGCCTGCCTGCGGGCGGGGTGCCCCGAGACACAGCGGAAGCTTTACCCCCTGCTGGTGGATATTCGCTGTGACTGACCGCCACGGTCAGTGATTCACGGATACGCTTTCACCATCCACCATCAAAAGGTTCACGAGCATGACCGACTACATACCTGGCACCCCCCAGTTCCGCGAGAACGAGAGACTGAAGGCTGCACTGACCGCCGCCGCTGGCCGCCGTTTGGATACGGAGTTGGATGCATACCGGCCTTCCGGCCGTCGCCAGGACGGGCTTGAAGCGTTGGCCCACAGTCTCGGCCACATCTTCGGGCTTCGGGTGGATGAACCGCAGGTCCCGAGGCACTCGCCGTGATAGTCCGGCAGGCGCGAGCTTTCGTGATGGCAGCCATGAATGCAGCCCTGGAGTTGGAGGGCCGGCAGATGCCGCCGGGAGCATCCGCCCGAATGGTGGTGCAGGCCGCCTACAACGTCGCACTTCCCGTCCCTGCTGGAGGAAACGCTACGTGGCGTGACTGCCGCCGAGGCCGCCCCAAACGAACACCTTGCGGCCATGGCGGCGCTCACCGTGGACAACCCGGTGAAGGATTGCAGGATCGCCAGCTACAGCCGTGCCGGCCTGGAGGGTGTGCCGGAGCCGGGTACTGACAGCGATGCGCTGTACCATTTTATGCAGCCAATCGTAACGGCCGAGGGAGTGCAGGCCACGGCAAATTTGTTCTCACCCTGCCGCTCGAGCCGAACCGAGTGAGTTGTCGGTCAGGCGCAGGTAGTCGAGGATCCTTCGAGAGCTGGAGGCAAGTTGGCGCATCATTTGCGCGATCGACTGGCGGGGTTTCTGGAACGACTTCAAGATCCCCACCGCGAAGCGGCGCAGGCGCGTGACGTTCTCCGGGCCATAACCGGTGCGTATGCGGCTGCGATCCTCGTCGTAATTCCAGTCGATGATGTAGTGGGTGCTCTCGATGCGCCAGTGTTCGCGATTGATTCGCGAGCAGGCGCTCGGGCGATGCCTGCTGTGGCGAACGGCTGGTGATGCCGAGGGCGATTTCGCAGCTGCGCTTTGCGGTTTTCTTGATGAGCACCTCGCGCTCGATCAGAAAGACCTGTCCGACATGGGGGAAATCGAGGTAGCCGTTCAGTGCCGTGCTCGCCCAGATCCGCCGCGTCTCGATCCGCCCATGCGCCAGGGTGGGTGGCTCGGCGAA